>CAYQVO010000004.1:18425-34806 GCA_964421085.1 uncultured Bdellovibrionales bacterium
AACAGGCTTCCTGTCCTTCTTCAATCCGGAGAGAGTACGACTTAAAAAGAGAATCCAGAGCCGGCCCGGCCTGAAAAGTGTTCATCGTCTCGGGCATTGGTCCAGAAATCCTGTATTTCCCTTCAGCTTCACGTTCAAGATTGAACGGGCCCGCCAGAACCGGTAGATCGAATCTTTTCGTCGATGTTCCTATGGTGCTCTTGAACACAAGGCGCATTTTCCGCAGCCCAGTGGTACCGAGCACGACCTCCATGCCTTCTGTCGTAATCCTGAACACGGACCCGCCGAGCTGACCAAGGTTGTTGAATGAAATCTCTCCGGACACGGACGGAGCAAATACATTCTGACCTGCTGCCAGTCTGACGAGTCCATCAATCTTAAGCGAGGATTCTTCGCGCGAAACCTTCAGGTTCACTTTAAAGGATCCCATGCAGGCGCCCTGCGAGAGGAGCTGATATTTTTTTTCACCGGGCTCAAGACCCCTGATCACTGCTGTCTTGTCCTTCTGCTGCAGCGAAATCTGCTCGAAGATGAACGCGCTTGCAGTTCCTGCCGCCAGCAGCACAATCAGAGCAACGATGACATCAAAGGGAAAGTAATCCCGGAAGAATTTCATTGATCAGCGGCTTTCGTCGTGAAATCATACGCGGGAGAAGGTATTTGCACTGTTCTCCCCTTTTAGTTGATGCAGTTATCATACCTCCGGTTACATCGGCTTGAAAAGCGCATCCATTCGAGGATTTTGAGAGCATGAGAGATCGTTCTATCGCGTACTGCGGTGTCCCTGGTTCTTTCAGCCATGTAATGGCTGTCCGTCATTTCGGCAAAGACAACATCTTCGTCGGCACTTTACGTCCTGAAGATATCTTTACATTGATGGAACAGCGCGAGGCCCAGTTCGGAGTCGTGGCGCTCGAAAATAACTGGATGGGACCGATCCGGGAAATTTTTGACCTTCTCCTGAAGAATAATGTTCAGATTGTGGGCGACGAATATCTTACCGTCGTCCACAATCTTGTCGGCATCCGGGTAAAAAGCAAAACTTCGGAGGAGCGGATAAAGCAGGTGCGGAAAGTTCTTTCGCATCCGAAGTCCCTCGAGCAGTGCAGGCCTTTCCTCGACCTGCATCCGTACATGGAGCCGACAGTGTTTTCAGATACCGGCAGGGCGGCACAATACGTCGCCGACCTTGGCGATCCGAAAGTCGCAGCTATAGCAGGCATCGAAGCTGCTAAAATCTACAATCTTGACATACTCTCCGCCGGCGTACAGGCATCATCGAGCAACATCACGCGCTTCGCTTATCTCTGCGCAGAAACCTGTCAGGATTACCCTCCCAACAAGAGCTCGATAATTGTAACTCTCGCTCATACGCCGGGGCAGCTTTACAGAGTACTCGAAGTGCTTGCCCGGGATCAGTGCAATCTTACATGGATCGAGCAGCGATGCGTATCAGATCTGGAGGTCGTCGTTTTTGTCGATTTCAAGTTCCCGGAGAGTCATTTCCGGGAAATCGGGCGGACATTCGACGATATACAGCGGGTTGCGAAGACTCTTCGGATTCTCGGAGTATATCATTCCAGACAGGCGGATATTGTGCACTAATCGGATCCGATCCTCATGTTTTTCTTCAGAACCCTTTCCACCTTCGTGCACAGAACCTCCGCGGTAAAGGGCTTGATCACATAATCAGATACTCCGGCTTCGATTGCTGCTTCCACGTTCTCCTTGTACACCTCCGCGGTAAGCATGATAAAAGGCAAATTTCTAAAGAGTTCTCGAACAACATTGAGGAACTCAAGACCGCTCATCAGAGGCATGTTCCAGTCGCAGATTATGAGATCGTACTGTCTTTCCTTGACCAGCCCCTGCGCCTGGATGGCGCTTTCGGCAAGGTCAACAGAGGAATACCCAACACCGCGCAGGATCGCTCTGACCATATTTCTCGTCATGGGATGGTCATCGACGACAAGAATTCTCAGATTTTCCTTTTTGATTTCACCCGACATGATGTCTGTTTCAGAGTTTCATGAGTATCGCATAAAGGAATGCCTGCGGCAACTTTCCAAATAACCCGTCTCGCTGCCGGAACAATCATCAGAGCTTTTCGTCCTCATCATCCAGGAGATGCCGCGGTGATTTTCCGGCTGTCTCATCCTTCAGCATCTCTTTCCCTGTTTTCTGCCGAATCAGGCCGTTTCTGTACTGCGTATACGCTCCCTGCATGAAGAGATAATAATCAATCGAACTTTCCCGGGCGGTTTTTATCACATCTTCCAGTTTCGCCCTTGTATCGATGAACTCGAGCGCACGGGTTCCAACTGTCACCCAGAGTGTTACGTCATCATCGACCCCTGCATAAGCCATTATGGCAGTCGGCGTAACAAACACAGCCGCGCCAAGTCCCGCTGCATCGCGCAGATTCGACGGTCCAAGAAATGGAATCACAAGATAGGGACCGGCCGCGACACCGTCACGGCCAAGTGCAATTCCAATATCACTCCTGTTGTGTTCAATGCCGATCTCTTTGGCCACATCAATCAGCCCGACAATTCCAATTGTAGAATTTATCACGAACCGGCTCGTATCCTTTCCCGCCTGGGAAAAATCAAGCTCAATGACATCGGCGACAAGTTTGATGGGCCAGGTCAGGTTAGTGAAGAAATTACCGATCCCCGTCTGGGCGAACTCGGGCATGACATAGTCATACCCCCTCGCCACCGGTCCAAGAACATAAATATCGGCCTTGTCGTTGAACCAGAAAATCCCTCTGTTAACCGGCTCGATAGGATCGTAGACATCGAGCGATTCACCGGTAGAACTGGTGTACATATCCGCGTCCTGTCTGGCCTTTTCCTGAGCATCGGCCGGCGGCGCATTCAGTACAGTGCACAATAAAAATGCACAGGATATAATTATCCTGAAAAAAACCCTTCCCATCCCTTTCGACATGATTCCTCCCTCTTTTTCCCGGGAGCGCTCCTCAACGGGAACGGAAAGCAGCAAGCCCTTCCACCAGAACTGCCGATGCGTTCTGGAGCTCCTCTTCGGCTAATACAAAAGCTAGCCTTAATTCATCGAATCCACCATCCCCTTGAAAATAGAAGCCCCCTGCCGGAGCTACAAAGACAGTCTGTCCCCGGACAGAGAATTCGTTGAGGAGGAAAGAGGCAAACTCCAGCGAATCCTCAACGGGAATCCGGACGGTCGCGTAAAACGCGCCCTGCGGCTTCGGACAGAGAATATCGGGCTCTTTGATCAGACTGTCACAAAGAGCGTCTCTCTGCCGGGCAAAGCAGTCCACAGCCCGATCGATGTATGAAGAATCGAGATGCTCGAGCATATATGTCGCCGCATACTGCTCCATTACCGGTGCGCTGAGCCGGAGAGACGCATAAACAAGCGCGGCGAGAAGCATCTCCTCATTGTATGTCGCAATGCAGCCGAGCCGGGTGCCGCACAAGCTGAATCGTTTCGAAAAGCTGTCTATCAGGATAACGCGCTTGTTCCTCGGAGAGATGTTGAAGATTGAACAGGGGCGGAGACCGTCATACACGAACTCACGGTAAACCTCGTCCACGATAAGAAAGATATTCCTGTCGTGACATACATCCAGCAGATTATCCAGTTCACTGCGTTTATAGACCCATCCTGTCGGGTTGTCAGGGTTGCACACAAGAACAGCCTTTGTCCTCGACGATATGGCCGACGTGATCTCAGCTATCCCCGGCATCTTGAATCCCTCATCTATCCGGCGGCTCAAAGTGACAAGTTTCACACCAGCCATTGTGGCCATGCCGAGATAATTCGCGTATGACGGATCAAAAACAATGATCTCATCGCCTGGATCGCAGCACGCGGATATTGCGAACAGAACAGCCTCGCTGGCGCCGCTGGTGATTAGAATGTTCTCAGCAGGCATTTCTATGCCCGTGTACCTTTTCAGGAAAGAACTCCACGCTTCCCTGAGCAGTCTGTACCCCTGCGTTTCTTCATAGCCGACATTTGGCAGGTCCAGGACACGCATCCCTTCGAAAAAAGAGGGGGGCGAAGCGAGATCCGGCTGTCCTATATTGAGGTGATGGACCTTGACACCCCGCTCCACGGCCCGTCTTGCCGCAGGCGCGAGAATTCTCATTGGTGAAATCGTCGTCGATTTGGCCCTGTTAGAAAGAGATTTCAGCTGGGGAGTCACGTGTCAAACCTTTAGTCTTTGAGAAAAATCCTGACAGCTTTTCTCTTCCAGGACAAGCTCGAACTTTATTGTGAGGATTAATTTCCTGGTCTATTCTTCCATATATGGCACTCCGAGTCCTGGTTATTGATGATGACGACAGTTTCGTTCGACTCCTCGAAAAGCGCCTGAAGTCCTTCATCGATGATCTTTCCGTGACGAGCTTCGCCACTCTGAACGAGGTGCGTGATTTCCTGTCGGGACAGGCGAGGGATCAGTTCCAGCTGGTCTTTCTTGATCAGCATCTGCCGGATGGCTCGGGCCTTGACCTTCTGAAAGAGGGCTGGTTTGAAGACCTGGCTGTAATCTCAGTAAGTTCAGACGATGCTCCGGATATGGCAGGAGAAAACGTCCGGGCGGGAGCCATGTTCTTCCTCAATAAAATCAACCTTACGGAGCCTCTTTTCAAGCCGCTTGTGCGGGGAATTCTGGAACGCAACCACATTCAGCAGGAACTGAACAGAGCGCGGGTAAATGCGACGCGGATTGACACTGTGCGGACTCTTGTTTCGACGCTGCGGCATGAAATCAACAATCCGCTCGGGGCGGTGCTGGGAGCCGCATTTCTTCTCAAGAGCAGCACGGCAGGCGATCAGAAAGAGGCCGCAGATCTGGTCGAAATGAGCGGGAAACGCATAAAATACGTGCTCGATCAGCTGTGCAAGGCAGTTTCACTCGAACCGACTACCAAAGGCGAACAGCAGGTTTTCCATATTCCCGGCGACAAGCCCTGGGAGAAATGACATTGACATCTCTGACGTCAATGTCATCCTGAGCGAGCTTGCCCACGAAGGATCTCACACGTTCGAAAACGGCATCAACCCCAGATTCTGCGCCCTTTTTATCGCCTTTGCGACTTTCCGCTGATTATATGCGCTCAGACCCGTAAGTCTGCGCGAAAGAATTTTTCCGCGCTCACTCACGAACTTGGAGAGAAGATTCACATCCTTGTAATCGACTGTTCTTGTGGGATCTTCGAGGAACGGATCGACTTTTCTCTTTCTGCGGAAGAGCTGCATGCGCTGGATCGGAGGCAGAGGCTCGTACCGTCGGACTTCCCCGCCGCCGCGGCCGTCGGCAGGTGCGGGCCCGGCATTCTTGCCGCGATCCTCACAGACCTTCATAGGTCTTCCGTTGATGACCTTGTTGTTGAGAGACTCAATCGCCTTGCCGGCATCGTCCTCGCTCTCCATTTCGATAAAAGCGAAGCCCTTTGACTTTCTGGTTTCCTTGTCTGTCGCTATGACCACGCTGATGCAGCTCCCGACCTCAGAGAACATGTTCCGGAGCTCATCCGTTGTTACGTCAAAATCAAGATTGCTGATGAAAAGCTTTTTTCCCATTAAATACTCCAAAAACAACGTCGAACCGTGAATTATAAGGAGTTCCGGGTGTTTGTCAAATTATCATACTCGGCGGCATTGAAGATCGTCACCGAGAGGGGCGTGTGGCAAACCCCATCTCGCCCACTCAAACGTGAAAGATTTCAATCTTTTATTCTTGACGAACTCCCGTTATCTCCTATAGAAGGATGGTTTAGGTGGGTTAAACTTAGGCGGGGCTTTCTATTCCATGCAGCCCTTTGTCCTGAATAAGTAAAATCATTTTGCAGCAATCAGAAAAAATACGTTGAAAGGGGGAAAACTCGGGTATGAGCAATTCATCAGCCCTTAATAAATTTGCACCCGAAAGGGAAGAAGATGTCGAAGTTACATCTCCTGTCAAACCTGAGCGTAATCTTCTCGCAGCAGTTCTCGCGCGCGCAATTTGCGATGCGTTCGGTACTGCGCACTGCGAACGCCATATCGTTCGAAGCGCAAGACAGTGGCTGTTCGGAAAAATGACGCCAAAGAGGCCGTTCAGTTTTGCGTGGGTAGCGCTGCATCTGGACCTTGATCCAGTTGCGCTTCAGGACAGCTTGAGAAGCTATGAAGGTAATCCGGCAGAGATCCAGGATAGACTTACGCTGCTCAGGTAATTATCGAGTACGGCCCAAAATCTCCTTTGCCTCTTCGGGCATGACCAGCCACAGCTTCTGATAGCTGCGTGATTCTTTCACGAGAGATTCAAAGAGCGGTTCTGCGTCGAAAAGTTCGCGGACAGTGCCGGTGTCCATCAGCACTTTCATGGACTGCCGCGAGTCGCCGCCGTGCATGTCGAAAGTACGCACTTCGTGGAGATAGTACCTGGGATCGAATCCGGCTTGTGAAACAGCGCGGGACGCCTCCTCGCGAAACTGCTTCTCATCGTCTGTTTCCTGAACTCTTACGGTCTTAAAGAGCCTCCTGTCTGTTATTCTGCGGGACAAGTCAGACAGAACAGGATCTTTGTCCTCGCACCATCTGTACACGTGATACCGCCACCACGACTCTCGCATGTTGTAGAGAGTCTCGAGTGAAAGCTCTTCGACTGAGTCAGCGCGCAGGACTTCGCTCATGTATCTGTCGCAAAAATCAATGCCGCCCCCGACATCTCGCGCACGCATGACAAGCGCCGAGTTCAAGGTGTCTGCGGCGAGCAGGACTCTGTGCTGATAGAGCTGCCTGTACATCGCGTGCCGCGACACGGCAAAATGCATCATAGCATCAAGCCTGTTTTCACGCAGCGCAATATGGCCGTCATCCGTCAGCACTACGGATTCCGTGAGCGCGGGAATGTTGTACTTTCCATAACTCACGCCGGCAAGAATGCTGTCCACAACGCACCAGTTTCCCCGGTCCACGTTCCAGCCGCCGCCTGAAATGAGTTCCCATGTCCATGCAGGAATGTTTTTGTCTTCCTCGATAATCGACACGACCCGGCCCGGAAGTTCAGGGTCGAACTTCATGAGAATTGAGCGGAGAGACTCGTCTTCGTCGATAATTTTTTTCACGAGAGACTCGTGACCATCGCGCTTTTCAGGAAACCATGTCTTGTACGCAGTATGAGACCCGGGCGCAATATGGCCGATGTCGTGAAGTATCGCTGCAGCGCTTACGGCAGGCTTCCAGGGCTTGATCTCCCTGTTGTGGCTCCGGCTCAGTTTCTCCATCAGGTCCTGCGCCATATAGGCAACCCCGAGCGAATGCCCGAAACGGGAGTGCTCCGAGAACATGAATACGAGCCGGGTGTTGGCGGTCTGGCTTATGTCTCTCAGGCGCTGGACCCAGCGGGTATCGATGAGTTCAAGGACGAGTTTGCCCGCCGGGCTGCTCTCATCAAAGGAGATGGATTGATGGACCAGGTCTGCAAACGTGATCAAAGACATTGTGTTAGCGCCATCCCCTTGTTTTTGCTCGTTATTACCCCTGAATTTTCTCCTGTAGGGAACCTCCCTTTCTGCCGACATTTAGAGACAAGATGAACGGAGTGCAGTTATGGAACATTCAAGTAGTTTAGCTATATCACCGCCCCCGGAAAAAGTCATTGAAGACGTCTCTATCATCCGGGCAAGGCGGACAGCGTTTGTGGCAAGATTCATAGTGCTCCGGGAATCGAAACGCACGCGCGCACACAGGAAAATCGAGACGTTGGCCTGGAGGGGTGAAACCTCAGCCGAAGAACTTGCGGGAAGGTTTCGTCAGATCTTCATAGAAAACGGCGACAATATGATGCCGGTCGATCGCGATCTGCGGCGGGCGCTTGCGCACGCAAACCGTTCGCTGAATTTCTTCATCGAGGAATACGCGACACGCGCAACGACTAATTTCATTGACGCGCTTTTCGATTATGAACGCTCCAACACGCTGCTTTTCGGCGCCGACGAGCAGCCGAAACCCGGAGGCTGGAGACTTCCAAGAGAGCTTCTGAAGGAACACTCAAAAAAACAAGGCTGAAATTTTTTACTGCAGTGCCCCATGCAGAACGACAGGTCAAAGAAACATAAAAAGCAGCACGCAGCCGCACTCCAGTACAATGACAAAGAGAGAATTCCCCGCGTTCTTGCAGGCGGTGTGGGGGAAATTGCGAAAGAGATTATCGACACAGCTTCGAAGCACGGTATTCCTGTTCAGCAGGATGCGGCTCTGGCTGTCGTGGTATCACAGTTGAAGCCTGGAGATCTGATTCCGCCGGAAACCTATCGTCTTGCAGCGGAGTTGATTGCCTTCCTGTATGAAACCGACCGCGAATGGCAGAAGAAGCATGATTTTCTAAAGCCGATTCTCGAGTCGGTTGATTAACAGGCTCAAACCCTGCCCAGCCACTGCCGCCTTTTATGATTCAACCAGAAAATCCAATACCCGAAGTCCGTAAGAAAAAGCTTCAGCAGCGGGGCGCGAAGACGCGGGAGAAAGCATGGCAGATAGAGAATCATATTAAGCCCGGCCTTCAAGCGTTCTCCCGCGCCAGGCCGAGGCATCTTCATATCCGGCGGCCCGTAAACAGGGACCGGCTTCCCGCGCCGCTTTCTTGTTTCAATTACATGGAAGGCGCGGAGCCGTTTTTCTCTGGACATTCTCAGATTGCACGCAAGCGCCTCCTCCCGCGTCAACTTCCGGCGGGTAAGGGCTCCCGCGTGGACTGCAGCATCGCACACCTCCTTCCCCATCTCTGTCCGGACAAGCGCAAAACTCCAGCCATCATAAAAGCTGATGTTTTTTTCAGGGGACGCCATCCACGGATCACCCACTGAGATATCGGCAAACTCGGAACTTGCGTCGAAGCACATGAAGCAACGCGAAGGAGTATAAAGCGCATATTGGGCGTTCAAGACTTCGGTTGAAGAAGGCTTGTATCCTTCCTTTCTGCGCCCGAAATAAACCGGATACATGCTCCCGTCAGAAAGCTCGATGTGCGGTGTCCCCGGATGTTTCCCCACCCGTGAAACAAACCGCTTTGCCTCCCTGCCCTTTTCGCCCAGAGAATCAAAGATAATCCTGCACGCTTCATGCTCCACTGCGGAGTGACAGTAAAGGCCTATCGTAAGGACTATGCGATCTTCAAGTCTCGAGCCAAATGAAGCTGCTTTCAGGAATCCATGAATCTGACATGGAAGGCCGACAAGAGCGTATCGGCCTTTAACCCTTCGAACCTCGTCGAGCAGTTCATTAACCGGAACAACGGCATACTTTGATTTCACCGAAGAAAGGATCTCTTCCCTTGTCCTCGCGATGACCGCCTTTCCCCGCCACAGAACCTTCTCGTCTGATACGACCACAAGGGCCCCGTCAATCTGCCCCGCCTCGAGCAGATGAAGCAGGAGACCTGTGATCACACCCCCGCTTGTGCCGTTTTCTCTCAACCACGGATCGTTTGCGTACCCGATGAACGCGTCGATGAAAGTTCCGTGGGTGTCCTTTATTTCTCCGGGGCCGCCGAATTTCTTAAGATGCCGGCCGTAAAAATCGTACTCGTTGCCGGGGCATACCCGCACACACAGCCCGCAGTCAGTGCACGCGGGAACTGATTTGAAGCGGGGATAACTCTCTTCGTCAAATCCAAGAGCATCCCTGGGACACACCCCGACACATGTGCCGCACCTGTGGCAGAGGCCGCCATCAATTATTGCGGCAAGGCTGCGAAGAGTCGGTGGGAGCATCCCCCGACAATACCATTATCATGGAGTGACAGCCATAATGCCGCGGAATTTATCAACGTTCATTTTCCATTAATTAATCCCTCTTCCCTAAAGCCCGTGATTATTGCCGCCGATATTCAGGATCAGCCGCTTTTGCGGGAAGCATTTTATTACCAGAAAAAGGGCCACGCTTGTCCGCCCTGAACAAGGTCGAATGGGTCGTGGCCGAGATGTACCCATGACGGGCCAGGACGCCAGCAAACTCGCGTTACTTAAGCTCCTTCATAAGCTCGGGCTTATTGAAGCGCGGTCGATACCCTCTGCGGAGTCCGACACCGAGCATTTCCCAATCGCTTATTTCGCAAAGAAAGGCTTTATCGAAGAGAAGGAAGCAATGAGGAGAGTTGCGGAAGTTCTGGGCATTGAAGTCCAGGATCTCGGCAAAGCTTCTCAGAAAGAAATTCTTCCTCTTCTTAATCAGCCTGTTTTCGAAAAGACCCCCTTGACGAGATGGACACGGATGCGCGCGCTGCCGGTGCATCTGACTCCCGTTTCCCTCGTGGTTGCGATGGCAAACCCCCTCGACCATGAAAACATCTCAGCGCTTTCGTTCGATCTGGGACGCAGGATTGAAACCCGGATTGCGAGAGAGGATGAAATCCTGAAGATTCTCGGGGCAAAGCAGAATGCAGAGCGGCATGAGGAGATTGAAGCTCTCTTTGAGCACCAGACCTCGGTCGATGACAAACAGACGACGCCCGACACCAATCTCGGGGAAAGTGACCACAACGCGGCCCCGATCGTCCGCATTGTGAACAAGATCATTTCTGACGCGCTCGAGGCTCATGCAAGCGATATACACATCAACCCCGAAGCAGATGTCCTGAATGTGCGGATTCGAGTCGACGGCATAATGCGGCCGCTTCTCAAAGTGCCAAAAGGAATCAAGGTGGCCGTTATTTCCCGCCTGAAGCTCATAGGGGGAATGGACATTTCCGAGCGGCGCCGTCCTCAGGATGGGCGTCTGCGGGTTCAGAGCACGTTTGGAAATATCGACCTCCGCATTTCGTCGGTCCCCACACCTCACGGCGAAAATATTGTCGTCCGTATCCTGGCTGCAGAGTCTCCACTTGTCTCCTTTGATGCGCTCGGTATGGACCCGGAAGTGCAGCGACACCTTCAGGCTGCGCTCCGAGGTTCGTCGAAAGTTGTTCTTGTATCAGGGCCTACGGGTTCCGGAAAAACATCGACGCTCTATGCGTCACTCAGTTATCTTAATGACGGGACCCGGAACATAATCACTGTCGAAGACCCCATTGAATACCGCATCGCGGGCTTAAGCCAGATTCAGGTCAACCCGAAGATAGGGCTTGGCTTTGCGGAAGGCTTGAGATCAATCCTCCGCCAGGACCCGGACATTATCATGGTCGGCGAGATCAGGGACAATGAAACGGCAGGCATCGCAGCCCAGGCTGCGCAGACAGGACATCTTGTGCTCTCGACAATCCACACGAACACGGCAGCAGCCGCTGTCACAAGATTACGGGATCTGAATGTGCCGCCGTATCTTGTTTCTTCGTCGCTCGGATGCGTGCTTGCGCAGAGGCTTGTAAGGCGTCTCTGTTCATGCGCAGCAAGCGCAGATTCCCCTTCAGACAGAGATTCCCTCCCCCGGGGGATCGATCTTGCGAATCTCAAAAAACCGCAGGGATGCGATGATTGCGGTATGACAGGATACAGAGGGAGGATCGGAATATACAGCATTCTTCCTGTCACAAGAGACGTTGGCGAAGTGATCAAGCGGGAAGGCGGCGAACATGAGCTTGAAAACGCAGCCCGGCCTGCCGGTTTTTTGAGTCTCTGGGAGGCAGGGGCAGGGCTTATATCGGCCGGACTTACGTCTTATGAAGAGGTGCTTCGTGTCGTAGGGCCGCCTGAAACCGGCGGGATTCCTCAGATGGAGGCCGTTCGCTCTGCTCACGATAATGTGCAGCCCCTTGCAAGAAGGAAGGTACTCCTTATCGAAGACGACGAGGATGTCCGGGCGGTTCTTGTCATGCTTCTCAAGGCGAACCTTTACGATGTAAGCGAAGCGGCGAACGGTCTCGAGGGCCTCGAAAAAGTATACGAATCAAAGCCCGAAGTCATAGTGTGCGATCTGATGATGCCTGCGATGAATGGAATGGATTTCGTGCGACGACTCAGGAACGATGCGCGAATCAAATCTATTCCTGTGCTTATCCTTACAGCCGCAAATACCGACGATAATCAGGTAAGCGCTCTTCAGTTCGGCGCCGATGATTTTGTCGCAAAGACAGCAGATTCACGCATACTTCTTGCGAGAGTGGAAAAGCTCTTTGAGAAGACGGGACGGTAAGTTCAGGCGGCTCTGTAATCCGGATCACTTCAACTGTGTAAATGGCGAGCAGGCAGGGAGCCCGGCTGCGCGAAGCGGCGCCCGAAGACCGACTCGGCGCAGGGATGCCCGGCAATGACTAGTGAACGCTCCAGCCGTTTACACAGTTCCCATTACTGAGTCGTCTGATCTGTGGCAGACGGTGTCTTATCCCAGTACGAGCCAGGCCCGTTGTTGACTTAACCTATTCTGCTTCCTCACGCATATCGCCTGAACCTCCCGTGCCGCCAGGGATATTCCCGCCATGAAGCTCTGATAAAGTTCTAAAGTGCGCCATGAACTGAGGGGACACGCCCGTCATTTCCTGAAATCTCGCCTCTGCCGCAGCTCTTCGCTGTGCAAGAGTTTCTTCCGCAAATTGGAGGTCCTCAGTTATGACTCTCTTCCTTCTATCGGCGGCGGTTGCATTGCCAAAATATCCGATTGCCAGTCCAAGGAGCCCTCCATTTTTAGGATACCCCTGCGCCCTGCCCCAGTCATTGACAATGCGCTGCATGTTTTTTGTCCAGTTATTAGCATCCCTCATGTCGTCCCTCAGCAACTGCTGGGTAACTCTTCCGATGTTCGGCAGATTTCTGTCGTTAACAAGAGTGTTGATGCATTTTTCGACGTCAGCAAAGTTTTTTATCCCGAGACTGACAAGCTTGCGCCAGTCGGCTGCGTATTCCAGATTCTGCTCCATTTCCACTCTCTCGGGCACATACTTGGCCTCTTCCTCGGCGCGGGCTGCCCTGAGGTTGCTCTGAGCAGTGGATGCCTCGGCAGCGGCGATTTTTTGCTCCGACTGCGCAGCTATCACTTCGGGAGCATTCTCTTCCCTTGCCCGCGCCTCTGCGGTCCGCAAATCGGCCTGTGCGTCTCTGCGTTCGTACTGTGCTATCTCAGCCTCTGTCCTTGCGGGTGTTGTTTCAATCTCACGCTGAAGTTTCAGCGCCTCTCTTGTAATGCCGAACTCTTTCCGCATATTCGCGTAAGCCTGCTGCACATCGGTATCCCGCATTTTTTCGAGGCTGTTGTAGTTGGCCATTATCGTCTTGATGTAGCTCTGCAGTGCAGCCAGTTTTCTTTTGTCCTGTGCAATGGCGGGATCTGCATACAGACGACCGAGGCATGCATCGAGTGCCTGCAATGTTTTGTCCTGCTCCGCTGCAAGCTCCTGGTCTTTACTTGGGTCGACATTGCGTTTTCTGAGTTCTGCAAGCTGCGCTGCTATAACAGGAAGGGATGCCTCTGCACTGTCGAGAACTGTGCCGGAATCTGCAGGCGGCTGCTGAACTTGTGAGCCGTTGTCTGGTACAGGCGGGGTTTCCGCCGCTGCACCTGGCTGCGACTGGGGCTGCTGTTGCGGCTGCTGCGCAACAGCAGCTGCAAGCCATTGGTCAATGATATGTTGGGCATCCGATTTTGCTTTATAACCCGTTAGATGCCCGGATTGTGAAGTGAGATCAAGTCCTGGGAATTGTTGTCCATAGAAGCCCTTCGCAATTTCAGTGAGCTTTTCAAGGGCCTTGAAAACTTTCATGTCCGCTGGCGAAAACTCGTGAAGCTTAGATCCATTCGCCATCCGGACCGCTTTTTCAATCAGATCGTTTACGGCTGTTGTTCCAAGCTGAAGGCTTGGATCAGCCAGCATATCTCTCACTGATTGTGCATCAGGTGCTTTTCCCGCTGCCTGGAGCCTACCAGCAAGCCCCTCTATAAGGCGGATATCACGAAGTCCAAGGCTGTAGAGTTTTCCAAAAAGTGCTCCTCCACGCGCAAAGAGACGCTTGATCTCCGCGCTCATATGCTGCACAGATTCATGGTCTGTTCCCGGAAGCGTTTCCGACGCTTGTGCAGTCGCAACACCAGTACCAACACCTTCACTTGTTGCCGTATCAACTGAACCTTCTGCCATAACTCCTTTCCTTTTTTTAGACCAGTCCCACCACCACTTGGTGATGTTTGCTTTCCTGTCACCAAAAGTTATGAAGGTTCCATACCGGCCGGTATCATATCCGGCGCAAAAAAGTCTGCGGGCTGAAGGAAATTTTCGCGGCAATTAAGCCTTCGGATTTATTCGCCTTAGCAGCTCCTCATGAACAAGCCCATTGGAAGCAACAAAATAGGAAATGCCCGGCAGCTTTGCTTCAAAGCAGGGCACCGCCCCTGTCTCATCGGTAACCCTGCCTCCTGACTCCTCGACAAGCACTACAAAAGGAGCAAGGTCCCAGCTTTTATGAGTTGTGAGCTTTATCACAACCCCATCGAGTTGCCCTGTACACAGGCCCAGAAAAGCTTCCGAGCTGTCCATCTTTTGGGACACCCAAAGGTTCGATGGTGGAGGAACAAAGTGTTCAACAAATATGGACTGGGTTCTACTCATTGTCTCAGAGACCCTAGGGAATCTTCCATTCAAGAGAGTCCCCTGCCCTGCTCTTGCAGAAATGAACTGCTCGAGTGCAGGAAGGTACATGGCGCCATAAGCAACCCGGCCTTTTTCGGTGAGGGCAAGGAGGATCGAGAAATTCGACCTGCCTGCTGCGTAGTGTTTGGTTCCGTCAAGTGGATCTATTATCCACAAGTTGATACTATTTGATCCACTGTGAGTCTCTGGAAGCTCCTCTGACATTACCGGAATTCCCGGGAAGAGTTCTGCAAGGGCGCTTACCAGAAGATTGTTGACCTCAAGATCGGCAGTTGTAACAATCGTGCCGTCTTCTTTTGTGGAGCGTTCGAGTTCCCCTCTCCTGCTCCCGCTTCCGCTGCCCTCATTTCCACCGGGCCACATGTCCATCAGTACCCGGCCAGCCCCTCTTATCAGCTCTTCAAGCTTTGCTTCTTTTGCGTTGTCAACTAAACTCATGAGAGAAAGTCTTGCAACTGAGCCGCATTGACACAACATGAAACCTGAAACATTTGATGAGCGGTGTTATGCTCTCCTGAGGAGAGTTCCGCGTGGAAAAGTGACGACTTATTCAGAGCTTGCTCATGCTCTCGGTTCGCGCGGGTACCGTGCCGTAGGAAACGCCATGAACAGAAACCCTTATGCCCCCGCGGTGCCGTGTCATCGGGTTGTGAAAAGTAATGGGTGTCTGGGTGGTTTTGCTCACGGCGCTGCCGCAAAGGCGCGTCTGCTTAAGGGTGAAGGGGTGGAAATCCGGAATGGGCGTGTCGTTGATTTTGAAAAGCAATGCTTTCGCTTCCGATCAAGCCAACTCCACCCGCGATAGCATCTGCGATATGAACGCCCGCGTGAGCGGAATTTCAGGGCCATGAATCTCAACCTGGTCAAGAAGCGCCTGCAGCCGCTTTACTGCCCTCAACCATTCGGCCTTGCCTTCCTCTTCCGGCATTCCGGCAAAGAAAGTCCGCTTTGACTTCCTCTGATCACTGCTTCCCTCCCTTCCGCGGTCTGCATCGGTGCCATATACATCGATGTAGTCGTCGAGCATCTGAAAACAAAGGCCGAGCTGGCGCCCGGCGTGTGCGGATGCTGCTTCATGTTCAGCGCCCAAGCCTGCAGCAATGGAAGCAATCCTCAAGGTAACGTCAAAAAGAGCCGCAGTCTTGTGTGTAGCTATCGTTTTTAGCGGCGGCTGCTGGTCGCAAGGAAGTATATCAAGCTGCTGTCCGCTGCAGATCTCAAGGCATGCCGCCATCACAAGCTCTGCGATTCTACATTTTGTATCTATCTGCATATTACTCTGCAGGACAAAGAGGGCTGCAAGTGGAATGAGTGCATCTCCTGTCAGCACTGCTGTGCTTTCACCGAATGCTTTATGGCACGATGGCTTTCCCCTTCTCATGTCGTCATCATCAAGCGCCGGCAGATCGTCATGAACAAGAGATCCGCAGTGTATAAGTTCAATCGAGGCTGCTGCGTCTGCAAACGCTTCGTTTGTCAGGCTGCTGCATTCGGAAAGAAAAAGCATTGAAAGAACCGGCCGGACACGTTTTCCCCCGGGGAAGAGTGAGTAATTGACTGCTTCTGCAAGCAGTGGGGCGATATCGAGTTGTTCAAGGTTGAAATGGAGCCTGGCCTCTATAACTGCTTGAATTTGCTCGATCTTTTTCATATCGACCGCCGCCAGAGAAGCTTCTCTTCACTTCCAAGAACTGCTCTCACCTGTCCGACCATGTAAATAGAACCTGCAATGACGACTTGTTCTTCATTTTCGATATCGGTCACGAACGCTTCATAGTCATTGTTGAAATCGGCAGAGGTTATCCCGGAACACGATAAATACTCGGC
>CAYQVO010000004.1:34816-76785 GCA_964421085.1 uncultured Bdellovibrionales bacterium
GTGGGTACGGCTCTCGTGGAATGGGGTAAGAGAAGCCGCCAGCTCTTTGCATAAGGCTTTAAAATATCAATCATTTCATTCCAGTTCTTTGTATCGAGGCATCCAAACGCAACCGGAATTTTTGAAATGCCTTCAAATCGGAGACTCTCAACCAAAGCTTCGATACCATCAATGTTGTGAGCACAGTCCAGTATTAATAATCGGTGGGTGTCCCTTCTTTTTTCCCGGATTTTCTCAAAACGGGCGGGCCAGAAGACCTTTTCCACACCTTCTTTGCACGCTGCCAGAGAAAGGCCAAGCGACCTGCCCACTGCCATCGCAAGCGCCATGTTCGAAACTTGGAAGGATCCCTTAAGTGCCGGGGAGAACAGGCATTGTTCATCATTAACCAAGTCCTGGAATTCTACTGTGTAGCCGTTCCCTTTCAAGGCGCTTGCCCTGAGCGAAGTCGAAGGGCCGAGGATTTTTGCGGAATAATGCTCTCCCCACCTCGTATGATGTACTCCCCTTGCCTTTGCTTCGGCAGCAATTACATTCAGCGCTTCGCTCTCAATCTTGCCGGTAAGCAGTTTCGAGCCCTCTTTAATTATCCCTGCTTTCTCCAGGGCAATTCTTGCTCTGGTGGTGCCAAGAATATGCTGGTGATCGAGGCCTATCGAAGTAATGACGCACGCTTCAGGCCTTCGAAGGACATTGGAGGCATCGAGTCGGCCGCCCAGTCCGACTTCAATTACCATCCAGTCAACTCGTGAATTTGTGGATACAAGGAACGCAAGAGCTGTCAGGGCTTCGTGATAAGTCAGAGTCGTTCCAAGCTTCGCCATGATGCCTTTGAGCTCGAGCGCGACTTCATCAAGACCACCATCTGTTATTGAAGCTCCATCGACAACGATTCTTTCGTTAATCCTCACAAGATGCGGCGAGATGTTCAATGCCACTTTATATCCAGCAGCACCAAGCATTGAAGCCACAGCCGCGCAGACCGACCCTTTCCCATTTGTACCTGCAACGTGAACAGCTGGAATCTTATCCTGCGGATCGCCGAGATATCTCATTACACGACCAAGGGCGTCCGGCGTAAAACCGCCCTGTCCGTTCCATTGTTGAAGGGATTCGAGAAAGTTAAGTCCTCTCATTTTACATCCTTGGAAAGGCGTCCCACTGGGGGACACGCTTCGCTATATTGCGACAATATATAAGATATTAGCAAGCTTGGGAGCTGTCCCACAGTGGGACGAGACAACATTATTCTTCCGCAACCAGCTTTCGGAATATCTCCTGAAGGTCCGACGAAGAATAGAAATCCACGGTCAGTTTTCCTGCTTCAGAGCCAGGGGAATTACGAGTGAGTCTCACCTTTAATCCGAGAGCCCGCTGTATTTCATCCGCTATCCGCTGGTCTTCAGCACTTAGACCCCCTTTCTTATCCCCGGACACGGTCTTTTTCTTCTTGTCCACGTCCTCCTGAATCTGTGTTCTTGTCAACACATCGAGGTCCTTAAGGTAGGCCGCGCGAACGTCCGGATCTTCTATTTTTGCAAGAACCAGCACTTTTGACTCTGCCGCCCCTTCCTTCAGAGCATTCATAAGGTCATCAGGCAGGGTAAGGATCTCGAGACTTCTCTGCACCATGCTCTTTGAAAGGCCAAGTTTTGCCGCGATCTCTCTTACGCTCAGATCGTAAGTCTCGCTCAAGACCCCGATCGCATGCGCTCTTTCAAGAGGAGACAAGTCTGTTCGCTGGAGATTCTCAACCAGCTGAATTGCCAGGGTAGTCTCGCCTGTTACTTCCTTTCGCTGGTCCACAATTGCCGGAATTTTAAGGAGATTTGCCATTTGTGCGGCACGAAGTCTACGCTCGCCGGAGACGAGAGAATACCGCCCCTGCCGGTCAGATGGCCTCACAATAATAGGACTCAATACGCCGTACGCCCTGATTGACGCAGCGAGCTCACTGAGCTTCTCTTCATTGAAATGTGTTCTTGGCTGTTGGGGGTCGGGATCAATAAGCCCGATTTCAATCTCTCGATAGGGGATGCCTGCCTTTTCCCGGTCACCAAACGCAGGCCCTGAGAGGAGGGGATTGTTCGCTAAAACCAGCTTCTTCTTAACCATTTAGTATCTCCCGCGCCAGTTCCGAATAATCTTCAGCGCCTGTTGACTTGGGCGAATATTCATAAATCGTCTGGCCATTTGCCGGCGCCTCCGCAAGAGCAACATTTGTACGGATAACCGTCTTGAACACTAACTCTCCGAAATAACTTCTAACAGTGTCGGAAACTGCCCGCGCAAGCCTCTTCCGGTTATCGTGAAGGCAGATAAGGACCCCTCCGACAAGGAGAGATGGATTATAAATACTACGAACCTGATCGATGGTATCGAGAAGCTGTCGCACACCATGCAGGGCAAGATATTCGCTCTGAACCGGGATGATAACCTTGTCAATTGCCGCGAGAACATTGAGCGAAAGGAGCCCAAGCGCATGAGTGCAGTCAATCAGGATCACATCGAAATCATCAACCACATCCTTGAGTGCCCGGCGAAGAATGAGTTCCCGCCCTACAACTCCGCCAAGTTCAAGATCGGCTGCGCTAAGGAACAGACTCGAAGGAGCAATAGATAACCCATTGGATCTATTAATGATTATCTCCTTGAGCGCCTTTGTCCCCTTAAGGACATCGTACATCGTGAACTGAGGTAACGTATCGCCCTCCTCGCCGTCTTCTTTTCTGCACAGTCCGAGATGTGTACTCAGGTTGCTCTGCGCATCCATATCCACGAGGAGTACGTTTCTTCCTTCGTTCGCAAAAGCGGCCCCGAGATTAACTGACGTTGTGGTCTTGCCAACGCCGCCTTTTTGATTCACTACTCCAATAAGTAAGCTCACTTTGGCACCGTTTGAGAAAAGAGATTGGACGGCCCTAATTTGTCGCATGTGGGGGGAAAGATCAAACCAATTCGCTAAAATTCAGGACCAAAAAAGGCCGGGATATCGTGAATTGAGAAAAGCGCCCGTGTAATGAGAAAAGCGGGTAACGGGAAACGGCGTAAATATCGCGTGCAACGGGGAAACAACGGCGCGTGATTCGGGAGTAACTTCCTCGTGTATCGACGCATTAAGTATCGTGTATTGACAGCAATCCGCTCGTGAAATGATATAATTTTTCTTTGTTAAACCGTTGAAATAATACTGGAAATTTCCCGCTCACTTTAGTACAAGGAACTTAAAATACGATTGTTTAACTTACTAAAAGTAAGTACGCTTCTTTTACAATTTTTTTCTCACTTAAAGCATCTCGAGTGAAGGACAAACCCATTCTCACAAGTATGCCGCGTCTCATCTCCAGGGACGAGATGAATCTGGCGGAATTTCCCCTTGCTGTCCTCTCAACCCGCACAGATCCGAACGTTAAAACTCTCGAGTTTCAGGACAATGTCCGGGGGAAAAACGGGGAGCTCATCGACAGACGGTGGATTATCACCGGGGCCGATAAGTTCGGTCTTCCCACGGCAAGTGACGAAGAGGTTCTGCTCGGTCTGATGAAACTTACTGTTGATGATGAGCTGAGAAGCCGGAAGGTTTTTTTCACACGCTATGAACTGATGAAAATTCTCCGCTGGCCTACCGAGGGACGCAACTACTCACGCCTTCAAAAGGCTCTTGATCGTCTCAGCGGTGTGAGAATCAAAGCGACCAATGCTTTTTATGACAATGAAGCAAAGACCCACAGCACCCGGAATTTCGGCATTCTTGACGGATATGAACTGAACGATGGACGCGACGGCCCCGGCAAAATGAGTTTCTTCACATGGGGAGAAGTCCTCTTCAAGTCTTTCCAGGCCGGGTTCATCAAAAAACTCGATCTCGATTTTTATCTCGACCTGAGAAGTGCCGTATCCAAACGCCTCTACCGATATCTGGACAAGCATTTTTGGTACAAATCGCGGGTGCAGATAGATGTTTTCGTGCTTGCGCATGAAAAACTCGGTGTATCAAGGAACTACCGCTTTGTAAGTTCCGTACGACAGCAGATCGACCCGGCAATCGAGGAACTTATCGGGCGGGGATTTCTTTCGGGCTGCGAGTACATTCAGAAAGGGAAGGGGGCTGATGTCGTCTTTTACGCACCCGGTGGAAAAGCGCGAATAGCGGGAGATCGAGACGGAAAAGCCGGCGTGCGTATCGTGAGCAAAGGAAATTCGGAACAGCCTCCGGACGGCATGCGCGAGAGAGTTATCCGGATGCTCGAAGATCGCGGCATCGGAGCAAAGCAGGCGGATCGTCTTACTGCTTCGGGCACTCCGGAAGTACTGCAGCGCATGATAAAAATAGTGGACTACTTCGACACTCTCTGCTCGTCAGGAAGTCAGCAGGTTATAAAGAGCCCTGTTGGTTTTCTTTACCGCGCAATTGAAAACCCGGCATCATTCAGACTCCCCGGCGATTCGATGGAGAAAAGAGTGCAGGGGTCGTTCGGCTTCAGGAAAGAACGGGCAGAAAAGCCGAACGCATCAGCTGACCTGCAGGAAAAAAGCGATCAATCGGCCTTTCTTGTGGCTCGGAAGCATAAGATCGACGCGCTCCGAAGAGAGGTGGATCCAGCACTGCTTGCCCGTATCGAGAAGGAAGTGGACGACGCGCTTTCGAATGTGAAAAATCTGATTTCTTCCGACAGATACAGAGAAGTGCTCAATCATGGGGTGGGGGAAAAGCTTGCAACTCTCTTTGCGTTGCCTGATTTCGAGGAGTGGAAGAGGAGCAGGAAGAGCTGAGCCGAACCTTCACACTGGACAGTAGTGAGTGTGAAGCAGTTGCGAGCCGGGAAATCAAACGCCTGGCAGAGAAGGACGTTCATGGACAGGTGGAAATTCTTTGACATTACTCATCGCATGCACGTGGTGTGCAATCCTACGAGCGAAGAGAAACTCGCGCGCCTGGTGAAGCTGGTGCAGCTTCCGAAATCTGCACCAGTCGTTGACATCGCCTGCGGGAAGGGTGAATTCCTTATACGTCTGGTGGAAGCATACGGGGTGCGCGGCGTTGGCGTGGACATCTCGCCCTTCTTCATCGCCGATGCAGAACGAAGGCTCAGAGCGCGTGTTTCCGAGGCAGGAATCACCTTCACACAAATGGATGGAGCCGAATTCAAACCCCGCAGGCCAAAAAGCTTCGCTCTCGCTTCATGCGTTGGGGCGAGCTGGATTTTCGGCGGGCACGCGCAGACTCTGGATGCGCTCGTCGGCATGGCCGAGCCCGGCGGCTGGGTGATAGTGGGGGAGCCGTACTGGCTGCGGGAGCCGTTGGATGAGCACCTGCAGGCGTGCGGGCTGACGAGAGATGTCTTCGGAAGCCACGCAGAAAACGTTGAAGCAGGAGAACGGAGAGGGCTCGACCTCGTGCACACCCTGGTGAGCAGCAAGGACGACTGGGATCGATACCAAGGTCTGCAGTGGTATGCGGTGGCCGACTACGCTCGCACAAACCCAAATGACGGTGATCTTCCAGAACTGCTTGATCGCGTGGCGAAGGAGAAATCGATCTACTTGAAGTGGGGTAGAGAAACCCTGGGCTGGGCGATCTACGTATTCAGAAAAATTGGAAAATAGGAACCGTCCTTTTCTGCAGGATATCTGACGCACCGTCTTCAAACAAGCGCGGCATCAGTCGTGAGATAATCAGAAGAAAAAGCACAAAAACAAGTGGTTGGAACAATCCCTCCCGGCGGTCGCATACGCATTCCTGGCACACACCATGCAACCTCCCCCTTAGAGGAGCAGGCAAAAGACATGAAAATTGACTTTCATGGAACCTACGAGCACATAAAGCGTGTTATCAACTCGCCTGCGCAGCCAGCCCGAAGAGGGGAGGAGGACTTCTCAAAACTCCTCGGGAGTATCGCCCCTGGGGACAGACAAGCAGCTGAAAAAGCGGAGGAAAAGCCGCCGCCCATGAAGCTTCCTGTCGACCGGATGGCGCATTACAAAATGCCTGAGCCGAACCTGAAGCTGCCTGAATTAACAGTCCCCGGAGGCGAGGGGAGCTTTTCAGTAGATGTCAACGAATTGTCGGATGCCGCCAAGGGGAGCCTGGGCGGGAAGCCGAAGATCCTGAAGGCGCGGAGAATATCGTCTGCCGAGGCGGATCGGCTCGGGACCACATCTCTCAGCCGGCGCATTGAAGAGATAAAGGAAATTGTGCGGGATGCGGGAAAAAAGCATGCAATCGATCCTGCCCTCGGGATGGCGGTGGCGGCAAACGAGTCGTCATTTAATCCGAACGCCGTCAGCAACGATGGTTATTACAGCAAGGGTCTCTTTCAGCTCCTCGACTCGACGGGCAGGGACATGAGAGCGAGGCTTGATGTGAAACAGCGGTACAATCCTTTCAACCCCGATATGAATGTCGACCTGGGCGTCGGCTATCTTCGATATCTTCATGACATCTTCAGCAATGAAACTGAGCTGCCTAACAGAATGAAGACTGCCCCGGCGGCAAATTCCTCCTCTCTGGAAAAACTTGCCGTAGCTGCGTTCAATGCGGGAGAGGGCAGGGTGGCCAGTGCGCAGGCCCGGGCGTCGAGGGCCGGAAAGAACCCCGGAGAGTATGATGATGTGCGGCCCTATCTTCCTGACATAACGCAGAAATACGTCGAAAAAGTGATGGCTTCAAGAACAGGTTTTGAAGGTCACTTTATCGACTGAAAATCCACCGGGCTTAAGCCCTTTTTCTCACCTGGCAGGGAGCTTGCTTTATCAGCGGGTAAGCGTGTCCGGCAGGCAAGTTTTGGCAAGCCGGCATGAGTTCGAGGCTCAGGGGGAGTCTCGAAGGATGAAGTGACGAGTTTAGGAAATCACTCAGCCAAGGAGATTGGGCAATGGCTATAAATATTCGGACTAATATCCCATCGCTTGCTGCGCAGCGAAATCTCGATCAGAGCACCTCTGGACTTACGGCGTCATATGAACGTTTGTCATCCGGTCTTCGTATCAACAAGGCCAAGGACGACGCAGCAGGTCTGTCTATCGCAGAGGCCTTGAAAGCTGATGCACGCGTGGCGAGCGTCGGTATAAGGAACGCGAACGATGGTATTTCCATCATCAACATCGCGGACCAGGCCATTGGCCAGATCGGCAACACACTGAGCCGTCTCGCTGAACTCGCGCAGCAGTCGGCCAACGGTGTGTATGCCAACGTGCAACGCTCCGCACTCAACAATGAATTTCAGGCGCTGATGAGCGAAATCGAGCGTATTGCATACACCACTGAATTCAACGGCCTCAAGCTTCTCAGCGGCGGCGGCCAGGTGGTGTTTCAGGTAGGCTTCAAGGGAGATTCACTCTCGCAGGTTTCTTACAATGGTGTGGCTGCAACTCTTTCGGCTCTTGGTCTTGCGGGATCAAGCAGCTCGGCGCCGTTGTACTCGATTATTGCTGCAACTGATGTCGAGTCGCAGTCAGCAGCGAGAATGGCACTCGATGCGATCAACCAGGCGATCTCATCCTGCAACAGAAACAGAGGTACGTTGGGAGCTGCCGAAAGCCGGCTCGATGTGACGATACGAAATCTCCAGGTTGCGCGTGAGAACTTCATGGCTGCGGAAAGCCGCATCAGAGACGTCGATGTCGCGGCTGAAGCTGCGGAGCTCACGAGACTTGGCATTCTGCAGCAGGCGGGTTCCGCAATACTGGCTCAGGCAAATGCGCAGCCGCAGCTGGCACTGCAGCTGCTCGGACGGTAGGACATTTGGAGTGAAGGGATTCAATAGCGGTGTGAGGTGAGAAAGCAACAAAGGATGGTGAGACATGGCTCTTAATATTCGAACAAATGTCCCGTCACTGACAGCTCAGAGAAATCTTTATGATGCCACTGACCGGTTGAAGACGAGCTTTGAACGATTGTCTTCGGGGATGAGAATCAACAGGGCGAAGGACGACGCCGCAGGTCTGGCGATTGCAGAAGCATTGAAAGCCGATCAGCGCGTCGCACAGGTTGCCATACGTAATGCAAATGACGGAATTTCAATCATTGCCATTACTGACGGCGCCATTGCGCAGATGACCAATGTTCTGAGCCGTCTCGCGGAACTTGCATCCCAGTCGGCGAATGGTGTGTATTCAAACGCGCAGCGGTCGGCCCTTGCTCTGGAGTTCACAGCTCTGATGAGTGAAGTTGAACGAATTGCCTATACCACCGAGTTCAACGGGATGAAACTCCTCAGCGGCGGCGGCCAGGTGACATTCCAGGTCGGCTTCGACGGGTCTTCTCTCTCGCAGGTCACATACACCGGCGTGGTTGCAACCCTGGCTTCAATGGGACTGGCCCCGGCGGATTCGTCTGCTCATATGTATTCCATCATCGGCAATACCGACATCGAATCTCAATCGGCATCCAGACTTGCTCTCGATGCAATCAATTCGGCAATACTTTCAATAACGAGGAACAGAGGTACTCTGGAGCTGCTGAAAGCCGTCTTGATACATCGATTCGCAATCTGCAGGCTGCAAGAGAAAACTTCGCCGCGGCAGAAAGCGCAATCAGAGACGCAGATGTCGCGGCAGAAGCCGCAGAGCTGACAAGAGTCAGCATTCTGCAGCAGGCCGGCACAGCGATTCTTGCTCAGGCCAACCAGCAGCCTCAGCTCGCGCTGCAGCTGCTCAACCGGTAAAAAAAGGAAAAAAAGGGGACGGTTCCTATTTCCGCTGCGGAAATAGGAACCGTCCCCTTTTTTCACGCAGCCACGGTCTCTTCGCCGCCAGGTATGTGCTTTTTCTGGAAGTCCTCCCACGCCACATAAAAACCTCCTTTCTTCATCATCAGCTGCTCAAAGGTCCCCTGTTCTTCGATGATGCCGTCACGGATGTAAATGACACGGTCGAAAAGCGGGACAAGGTTCAGACGGTGGCAGGCTGAAAGCACAGTGAGCCTTGAAAAGTACTCCAGAATTCCGATGAAAATTTCTTTCTCGGTTTTCGGATCGAGACTCGATGTCGGCTCGTCAAGCAGAAGTATGTCTTTTGTGTCTGCGCGCAGCAGGCAGCGGGCAAGTGCGACACGCTGTTTTTCACCCACCGAAAGATTCAGGCCCTTTTCGGCGAGGCTGTTGTCCCAACCCCGGGGCAGTTTCTCGAGAATTCGTTCGAGCCTGCAGATGGACGCCATCATGTGAATCCGTTCCGGATCGAACGTCTGATCGAGACAGAGGTTATAAAGGAGCGTCTCTGAGAAAATCTCAGGTTCCTGCGGAAGAAGAAGCGCGGCTTTGTTGAACTGCGCGAGCGTCATCTCGTGGCGCGAGTCTGAAAACACGGCGTAGCTCGACGGTTCGAGAAGCCCGCCGACGATCTTCAAAAGAGTCGATTTGCCGCCCCCGCTGGGGCCGACAAGGGCGATCTTTTCCCCCATTTTTATATCTGCGCTTATATTTCTCAGACCGGTCCGGGCTTCGTTGTCGTAATAGAACTCCAGGTTCCGGATCTGCATTACATCCCATTCTCTGACGGCCGATGTTATGCGGCTCTTTGTGAACGCGCTTGATTCCTCCAGAATCGCATCCGCATCTTCATAGGCCGTTGACGCTTCAATCAATCCGCCGTAATAAGCGGTGAACGAACCTATCGCCTGGAATATCTTGTCGAGATAGTTGATGAGTACGTACACCTTCGCGACATCGAAGGGCTCAGCCATACTTATATGGCCATTGAAATAAATGACAAGAGAAGTGCCGATGACCAGGCTGTATCCGAAGCTTACGCTTCCCCACTTGAGTTCGCCGAACTTTGAAATGCTCTTGCTGATCTTGAGTCCGTCCGGCTGCTGGTTCGCAAGATAATCCTGCGCCGACTTTTCCAACGACAGGGTTTTAACCGTCACAATGTTGAAGAGATAGTCGACAAAGATCCGGTTTATGCGGTCGTAGAATCGGTTGTTATGGCGTATACGGAGAAGCAGCCGGGAATTAAAGAAGATCATGAGGCCGATGGTCAGAAGGCACATTGCCAGAACATTCAGCGCGACCCAGATATCGAGTGCGCATATCGCGACACTGGCGGCTACGATTTTCACGGTTCCTTCCACAATCTGCCAGATATAGGTCCCGATTGTCTGATCGATTGCGCCGGAGGACCTGTGCAGTTTGCTCAGACTTTCGCCGGAGTGATGCCGTACATGCCAGTTGAGAGGAAAGGTCAGCAGGGCCTCGAAAATCCTCGAGACAGTGAACATCTTGGCGTTGTAGGTGACAGTGTTTTGTATGTACCGTGCCACGTGATGGAACATCGTCTGAATGAGGCGGCACCCGACATAGAGCGCGATTCCAAACAGCGCCTCCCTCTGTGCTTCGGGCGTAAAGCCTTTCTTTACAAAGACCCCGAACACATAACCCATGGCGACAGGCACAAGGAGTTCAAAAGTGTAGGCGATTACAAAGAAAGTAAGGAACGTATAAAAGCGGGGGCGCTCATGAACTGTTGCTGCCCATGATGCCTTGACAAGTGCCTTGAACGACTTAAGTGTAGAACGATCCATAGAGGAGAGGAGAATAACAGCCCGAAATTAAAGTCTCAAATTCAGGAGCGATTAGAAAGCGGTAAATGAGGAAAAATAGGGTGTTTTCAGAGAAACCTATGGAAATTCCACCGCCTCGACCACCAGTGCTTCCTCGAGCATATCCATGAATTTTGCTCTCGAAACCTCACGGGCTCCAAATGACTCCAGAAGAGGGGTCATCACCTGGCAGTCAATCCATTTCAGGCCCTTCTCCCTCAGAACATCGACAAGGTGGCAGAGGCATATCTTTGAAGCGTCGGACTCGTTATGAAACATCGACTCGCCCGCAAAAAAGCCGTTCACGCATACTCCGTAAAGGCCTCCGGTCATAAGAGAGTCAAGGTAGCACTCAACGCTGTGACAGTACCCGGCATAATGGAGATTCGTGTATCCCTCAATCATTGCCTGTGTAATCCAGGTGCCACGCTGATGTTTCCGGTTTCTTACGCCGGCGCAAGCCCTGATTACACCCGGAGTGTTGCGATCGATGCAGAGCGTTCTGTTCACCTTCCGGAGTTTCTTCTGGAGGCTGTGAGGCACATGAAATTCGTCAAAAAAAAGAACCGCGCGCTCCGGAGGCGAAAACCATGTAATAAGGTCCTCGTAAAGGGGCCACGGGAAAATGCCGTTTCGGTAAGCCAGGAGAAGGGAATCGACGTCCAGATCCCCTCCCAGGGCAAGAAGGCCAGTCTCATCAGCGGTTTCGACGGGAGGGAAGCGGGAAATTGCCATTATTTCAATCGGCTCTTACACTATTTTCATCATAACCATAATAGAAGTCCGCAAAGCGAAAAAACCGCACCTCGCGGCTTTTGACACGAACAGTACCAATGGCGAACCCGGAGCAAGGAACAGGAATTAAGACTATTGAGAAGCAGAAGCTCAAGCTCAAAAAGCCGAAGCTCTACAACGTGATCCTGCTCAATGACGACTATACGCCAATGGATTTCGTAGTCTCAATACTCGAAAGAGTCTTCAACAAAGTTCCCGCCCAGGCGGTGCAGATCATGCTGAAGGTGCATAATCAGGGACAGGGAGCCTGCGGAGCCTACCCTAAGGAAATTGCGGAAGCTAAAATCGAAGCAGTGCACAAGATGGCTCAGCAGGCGGGATATCCACTTCGTGCTACGATGGAACCGGAGTAGGAAAACAGGGCAGAGAATGTTCAGTACCGAGCTGACATACACGCTTGAAGCAGCATACCGGGAAGCGGCCCAGAGGCATCACGCGTATTTTTGTGTCGAGCACATTCTTTACGCCCTTAGTTTCGACGATGATGTCAAAGGAATTCTCGAAGCATGTGATGGAAACCTCGAAGCGTTGAGAAAAGATCTCGATGAATATTTCGACAAACGTATCGAGAAGACTCTGCCGACAGTCTCTTCGGGCGGCGCTGGTTCCAATCCTCTGCAGACTCCGGGCGTGGACCGGGTTCTGCAGAGGACGATAATACAGGTTCATTCTTCCGGGAGGGACATAATTACAGCCCGGGAAGTTCTGGTTTCAATCTTTCTCGAGGAAGATTCACATGCCGCTTATTTCCTGAGGAAACAGGGAATAACGAGACTCCATGTCCTTCAGTATATATCTCATGGAATGTCCTCGACCAGTTTCAGCGATCGGGACGAAGAAGAGGAAGATGAGGAAAATGTTGAGGAAGAGCCTCAGATAGAGGAGGAAGATGAAGAGGCTGCTCCGCGGCCGGTGAAAAAAGGCCGCGCGCTCCGGCGTTTTACTGAAAACCTCACTGAAATGGCCCGGAACGGAGAGCTTGATCCGATTATCGGCCGTGAAGCCGAGATGGAGCGATGTCTGAAGATTCTCGCGCGAAGGCAGAAGAACAACCCGCTTTTCCTCGGGGACCCCGGTGTTGGAAAGACCGCGATGGCAAACGCAGTCGCGATAAAAATTGCGTCAGGTGACGTGCCCCCCACTCTCAAGGAGTCCGAAGTTTACTCGCTCAATATGGGAACACTCATTGCCGGAACGAAGTTCCGGGGCGAATTCGAGGAACGTCTCAAGGCAATTATCCAGGAACTCTCGTCGCGCGGCTCGCCCATCCTTTTCATAGATGAAATACATACGATAGTGGGGGCGGGCGCGACTGGAACAGGTTCGCTTGATGCCGCAAATCTTCTGAAACCCGCGCTTGCATCCGGAAAGATGCGCTGCATAGGAAGCAGCACTCACGAGGATTACAAAAAGAATATCGAGCGCGACAGAGCACTCAGCAGGCGCTTCTCGATAATCGATCTCCGTGAGCCGACAATAGAAGAGACCACGCAGATACTGAAAGGCCTGAAGGAGCATTTCGAGAAGCACCATAATGTCAGGTATGCGGCGCCGGCGCTCAAAGCCGCTGCGGAACTGTCGGCGAAGTACATTAACGGCCGTTTTCTCCCTGATAAGGCAATCGACGTAATTGATGAAGCAGGAGCTGCGAACAATATTCTTGCGCTTCACAAGCGGAAAAAGATCCTCACAGAACGCGAGATCGAAGCTGTAGTGTCCGCGATCGCGCGTGTGCCTGTGAGGAATATCAGCCGCGATGATCAGGATTTGCTGCGGAACCTCGGCGATAACCTGAAAAAGCGCGTATTCGGGCAGGACGCTGCGGTTGATTCCGTTGTACTTGCAGTAAAACGCGGCCGCGCGAACCTCAGCCAGGAAGGAAGGCCGACAGGATCCTTCCTCTTCGCAGGGCCGACGGGAGTAGGGAAGACAGAACTGGCAAAAGCCCTTGCCGACGAACTTGGCGTCCACTTTCATCGCTTCGACATGAGTGAGTATATGGAGAAGCATGCGGTGGCAAGGCTTATCGGCGCGCCTCCAGGATACGTCGGGTACGAAGAGGGAGGTCAGCTTACTGATCTTGTGCGGACCCATCCTTATTCTGTCGTGCTTTTCGACGAGATTGAAAAAGCTCACGAAGATCTTTTCGGCATTCTGCTTCAGGTGATGGACGACGCTGTCCTTACGGATTCACACGGCAAGAAGGCCGACTTCAGGAACACCGTGATTATTCTTACCACCAACGCAGGCTCGGACCGGGCATCATCCATCGGCTTTGTGAAAGGGCAGGTGAGTTCGGGCCAGGATGAGGCGATCAAGAGACTTTTCAAGCCGGAATTCCGGAACAGACTCGACGAAACCATTCATTTCAAGCCGCTATCCATCGATATAATCAAGCAGATCGTTCTGAAGTTTGTCCGCGAACTTGAATCGCAGCTTAAAGAGAGGAAGGTAAAGTTCACTCTCTCTGATGAAGCGGTTGAATATCTCGGCAAAAAGGGTTTCGATCCCCAGTTCGGCGCCCGTCCCATGGCGAGATTGATCCAGAGAGAGATAAAGGACCGGCTTGCAGATGAGATTCTTTTCGGTTCGCTTCAAGGCGGCGGAACTGTGCGTATCGGCGCAGAGGACGGGAAGTTGACGTTCGAGTTTTAGCGCCGGCCGTCACCAGATACTCTCGACATTCCTGTAGCGCCGGAATGAAGCATCAGGCGTTATTACGGGAATTTCATGCAGGAGAGCGCTTGCGATGATGAGGCGATCAAATGGATCGTCATGATGGCGCGGAAGGGTGCCCGCAAGGGCTGTCATCTCCCAGATCAGGGGCAGATCCTTTACTCCGTGCAGCGAAAGAGCGAGTTCGTACCACTCCTTCAATGGAAGAGGAAGGGAGAGCTTTTTCCTGAAGCTCTTAATCCCGATCTCCAGGGCTGATATAGACGAAACAAAAATCCGTCCTGCATTCGACCTGATTGTTTTTAAGGCCCTGTCGGAGAGAAGGGAACTGTCGGAGACCATCCAGAGAAGGGTACATGTGTCCAGAAGTATCATGTTGCTTCAGCGGTACTCCTCCGGCCAGTCGCGGGGGTCAATGGGGGCTGAAGGATCTTCAAAGAATTTAATTCCTGAAATTTTCGGGTGACGTTTAAGGGGATCAGGAACCGTTTCAACCGGCCGAAGTTCTACGACGGGCTTTCCCTGACGGCAGATCTGAACGAGCGCGCCTTCTTCCTCCACAGACTTGATCAGGGCGGAGAGCTTTGTCTTTGCTTCGTGCGTGTTCACAAGGATTAATTTTCTGTTAACCATATATCTTCTAGTTTAGCTAAGCTAAACTAGAGTGTAAAGCGCTTCTTTCGCATAACAGAGTATGAGACGAATGCGGTGAAAAGTTGTCCAGGGAGAACCTGGGAGTGAGCGATAAAATCGCCCTGGTGTACCCCCTCTTCCTTTTACGCTACAATTCTGACCCATGAAAAAGGTCTTTGAATCGTGGGGCCGGTTTCCAGAAGCGGCTCACAAGGAGGTTGTTCAATTTCGCAGATCCGACGGACTAAGCCGTCTTCCCCCAGGAATGAGCGTCCTGCCTTTTGGCCTCGGGCGAAGCTACGGCGACAGCTGCCTTAACAATGAAAACGCGCTTCTCGATACAGCTTCCCTTGCATACGTGCAGGAATTCGATAACGAAACAGGCGTGCTCAGGTGCGAAGCGGGTGTCAGCCTCGATGAGATTCTCACAGTCTTTGTCCCCCGAGGATGGTTTCTGCCGGTGACCCCGGGCACGCGTTTTGTAACGATGGGGGGGGCAATTGCAAATGACGTGCACGGTAAAAACCATCACTGTGCAGGCGCTTTTGGAAAACATGTGCGACGGTTCGGGCTTCTTCGATCTGATGGAAGCTCTGTGGAATGCTCTCCTTCGTCCAACGCGGATCTTTTCAATGCAACAATCGGAGGACTGGGCCTTACGGGTCTCATTACCTGGGCGGAGATTCAGCTCAAAAAGATCCGGAATCCGATGATTGATTCCGAGACAGTGAAGTTCGGAAATCTCGACGAGTTTTTCGCCATATCCGAAGAATCCGAAAAGTATGAGTACAGCGTCTCCTGGGTGGACTGTGTGTCGAAAGGTGATGCGCTCGGCAGAGGTCTTTTCATGCGCGGCAGCAGCAACACCACTGTGGATCGAAAAGATCTGAAGCCTCGCAAATCCCTGACATTGACCTTTCCTTTCGAAGCGCCTTCATTCCTGCTCAATCCTCTCACTATCAAAGCTTTCAACATCGCGTATTACGGAAAGCAGAGAGCAAAAGAGGTGAAAAAAACCGTGCATTACGAGCCTTTTTTCTATCCTCTCGACGCCGTTCTCGAGTGGAAGCGGATGTACGGAAAGAGAGGGTTTCTACAGTGGCAGTGCGCTGTCCCTTATGGGGATGGCGGTGCGGCAATAAAAGAGATTTTCAGACTAATTGCGGACTCCGGCAAAGGCTCGTTCCTCGCAGTCCTGAAAACTTTCGGGGACATCCCTTCGCCAGGGATGCTTTCGTTCCCCCGGAATGGAGTAACCCTTGCCCTTGATTTCGCGAATGAGGGAGATAAATTGCATACCCTGCTCGACAGCCTTGACGGGATCGTCCGCTCGGTCAAAGGCGCGATTTATGCGGCAAAAGACGCGCGCATGTCAAAAGAAACTTTCAACATTTCTTATCCCCGTGCGCATGAGTTTTCAAAATTCATAGATCCAAAATTTTCATCCAGCTTCTGGAGGCGGGTAACGGAATGAAAAAGATTCTTATAATAGGCGCGGATTCGGCAATCGCTCAGGCTTCGGCAAAAGAGTTCGCAAAAGATGGTCCGCGTTTTTTTCTCGCGGCGTATGACAAAGAAAAGCTCGCCCTTATCGCGGGCGACCTGAAAGCGAGAGGCGCGGAGTCTGTCGAGACCTCTTCGTTTGATGCGCTTGATGCTGCTTCGCATGCAGAACTGTTGAAGAAGGCTTGCTCGTTTCTCCAGGGAATCGATGTGGCGTTTATCGCCTACGGTACGCTTCCGAACCAGGAGGCATGCCAGGTGTCCTTCGAAGCGGCTGAGCGTGAGATCCAGGTAAACTTCGTCAGCGTTGTTTCCCTTCTTACGCCGCTGGCAAACCTGATGGAAGAAGCGGGGAAGGGGACCATTGCAGTGATCTCTTCCCCTTCAGGGGATCGCGGCCGGCAGAGCAACTATGTGTACGGAGCTGCAAAGGGCGGTTTAACCGTTTTTCTGGGCGGGCTTCGCAACAGACTGGCGAAAAAGGGAGTCCATGTTCTCACTGTCAAGCCCGGCTTTGTATCAACGCCTATGACGGCGCACCTCAAGCAGGGGCCGCTGTTTGTCCAGCCGGAGCGGGTCGCGGCGGATATCTACAACGGTGTGGAGAGTAAAAAAAACGTGCTTTATACTCCGTGGTTTTGGAAATACATTATGTTCATAATCCGGCATATCCCGGAGGCTATATTTAAGAAGCTCAAATTATGACTGTTGAAAGCTCTCCTGGTCTTGAACCTCGCCCGCGCTCTCCCGAAAGTATTTCAGTCGTTGCTCCATGCTTTAATGAAGAAGAGGTTCTCACTGAGCTGCTGAAAAGGCTTAATTCCGTTCTTTCGACCCTTGCTGTCCCTTTTGAAATAATCCTTGTCGACGACGGCAGCAAAGACCGGACCTGGGAGATGATGCGGGAATTTCAGAAACAGGAGGGCAGCCGCCTCAAGATCATAAGACTCTCACGCAACCACGGACACCAGCTTGCCCTCTCCTGCGGGCTCGATCAGGCGAGAGGCGAGGTCGTCCTGATTATTGATGCGGACCTCCAGGATCCACCCGAACTCCTTCCCGAAATGATCGAGCGGTGGAAGGAAGGTTATGATGTCGTGTACGGGCAGCGGACCAGGCGGGAAGGTGAAGGCCTGATGAAGCGTTTCCTCGCCTACGGCTTTTACCGGCTGATCTCGCGTATCACAAAAACGCAGATCCCGAGAGACACGGGCGATTTCCGCCTTCTTGACCGCCGGGCGCTGGAAGCTCTGAAATCGCTGAGAGAACGGCACCGGTTCGTGAGAGGCATGGTCTCCTGGATAGGTTTCCATCAGATTCCCATCCAGTACGAGCGGCCGGAACGCTTTGCGGGAGAGACGAAATATCCTGTCCGCAAATCACTCGTTCTTGCGTTCGATGCAATCACATCATTTTCTTATGCGCCGTTGAGGCTCGCTTCATATATAGGGGCCGGAGTGTCCATTTTTGCTTTTATCTACATATTGGTCGTTATTTTTCTCAAGCTGGAGGGGATCAACCTTCCCGGTTACACTTCAATGATGGCCTCCATTCTTCTTCTGGGCGGCATGCAGCTCCTTGTGCTCGGCATAATGGGAGAATACATTGGTAGAATATTCGAACAGGGGCAGGGGCGGCCTCTTTATATAGTCGAAAAGATTTCAGGCGAGCCCCTCGACGGACGGCACAAGTAAGAGGCGCCGATGGAAAAGAAAAAAAGAGTCATCGTAGCAGGCGGAGGTTATACAGGTCTTGCAGCGGCTTATGAACTCGCGCGGGGCGGGATGGAGGTCGAGCTTTTCGAGGCCGAGCCTGAACTTGGAGGGCTTGCAGGCACCTTTGAAGTTCAGCCCGGAGTGCGTCTCGAGAAATTCTACCATCACTGGTTCACTTCGGATCACGACATCCTGGATTTCATCCGCGCACTTGGTCTGGGCAACGGGCTCAGATATATAGCTTCAAACACGGGACTTTACTACGCCAACGCAGTTCATCGTCTTGCCAGTCCTCTCGACCTTCTCAGATTCAAGGGACTGCCGCTGATTGACAGGATCAGGACAGGCGTAATGGCGCTTAAAGCGAGAAGAGTAAAGGACTGGAAGCCACTTGAAGATATTTCCGCCATAGACTGGATCAAGGAGCATGGTGGAGAGAAAAGTTTCGAAGTGATCTGGAAGCCGCTGCTGAAAGGCAAGTTTGGAAGCGAAGCCGAATCTGTATCCGCGGTGTGGTTCTGGAACAAGCTGAAGCTCAGGGGGAGCAGTCGCGGAAAATCCGGAGGAGAAAGCCTGGTGTATTTCGACCAGGGGTTCGGGGCTGTCGCCGATGCGATACGCGGGGCCCTGGAGAAATACGGAGTCCGGATTGAGACTTCAGCGCCCGTCGAGGAGATTCTTACTCACAATGGCCGCGCGTATGCAGTCAGAGCACAGGGAGTGGAGCGCGGAGCGGACGCTATTTTGTCCACCGTTCCTCTTCCCGTATTTCTGAAAATGACACCGTCTCTTCCCGAAGACTACCGGGAACTTCACTCGCAGATCCGTTTTCTCGGGAATATCTGTGTCGTGCTGCGCTTGAAGAGAAGCCTGTCCGGCACATACTGGCTCAATGTTGCGGATCCGACCTTTCCTTTCGTCGGAGTTATTGAACACACTAATCTCGACGACAGATCGAAGTATGGAGGCGAGCATATCGCGTACCTTTCGAAGTATCTTCCAGACTCCGATCCGCTTTTCTCGCTGAGCCATGCTGAATATTTGAGCTACTGTCTGCCGTATCTTAAACAGATGTTCCCGGACTTTACCGAGGAATGGATTGAAGGGGCGTTCACCTGGCGGGCCCATTACAGCCAGCCTGTGGTTACGAAGCAGTACTCGAAGTATGTTCCGCCGCACAAGACGCCTCTGGACGGGCTCTGGCTTGCGACAATGGCGCAGGTCTATCCCGAGGACAGAGGAACAAACTATGCAATCCGTGACGGGAGAAGAGTTGCGCGGGAAATTCTGGCGTCGTTTTCGCCATGAACAGGAGACCGCCACGCATGAAAGCCCGTGGCAATCCGAGAGGTAACCGAACGTGAAGACCTTCCTGAAACGATACGGCATCTGGCTTGTCAGCGCTGCGGCTGTTGCCTACGTCATATCGCGACTCAACCTCGATGAATTCCTTATCAGCATCAAGTCGATATCGATTCTTGATGTGGCGCTCCTTACAGTAATTTATCTTATCGGCTTTCTGCCCCGGGCGCTGCGATCCAGACTCATGCTCCCCGCGCTCTCATGGCACGGAGCAATGGGAGGTGTAATGATTGGATACGCCGCCAACAATCTTCTTCCCGCGAGGCTTGGAGAGCTCGTGCGGGCGCAGCTTGTGGGCACGGTGGAAGGCATACGCCGCACAACCACGCTCTCCAGCATAGTTTTCGAGCGCGTGCTTGACGGTTTTGTCATAGTGATCCTCCTTTTCATCGGCTCTGCGGGACTGATGCTTCCGGACTGGGCCAATAAAGCGAGATGGGCCGGACTTGCTCTCTTTTCGGGACTGCTCCTCGCATTTTTGATCTCGGGATTTTTCAAGTCGTTCTTCATGCGCTTCGTTCCCAAGGGAGGGCCGGGCCAGTTTATCGAAGGCGCGATCGACGGGGCCGCAATCGGCTGCAGAAGCATCCCGATTCTCGTTGTGATAGTGGGGCTCTCGTTTGTCGTCTGGTCAATCGAAGCGGGCATGTTCTATTACGGCTTTTACGCGTTCGGGATTCAGGCGGATTACCTGCAGGCGCTCTTCGTTCTTGGCGTACTGAACCTTGCTATCTTGATTCCCAATGCCCCCGGTAATATCGGAGTGTTTCAGACCTTCACCATTCTTGCGCTCGGCGTCTTTGCAGTCGCAGCTTCTCAGGCGACGGCATATTCTGTCGTGCTTCATCTTTGTCAGTATGTCCCTGTCACAGCAATAGGCCTTGGATATCTGTCGTATTTCGGGTTCAAGTCGTTTGATGAGTTGAGAAAGACAGGAACTTAAAGGGAACTTCCGAATTTTACCTCTCTCCGCACTTTCCCTCCTCAACAGGAGCAATCCTCATCTTCCATATTGAATCCCCGCCGGGTGTGAATTCAATCAGGCCGATGGCGCCCCGGAATTTCCCTTTCCCGATTATCACGTCGCGAATCTCCGAACCCGTGGAAGCGCCTCGCTTCATCGCGTCAAGAAGCAACGATACAGAATCAAAAGCCTGTATCACTTCAAGCTCCAGCCGCTCTCCGGGAAACTTATTCCGGAAGAGGGCGAGGAGATTCCGGTATTCGGGGCTCTGAGTATCGTGATCCGCATCAATGGAGAAAACGGGGCCGGCGCTGTCTTTCACTGAATCGAGAACACCAGGCTGACCGCACATCTCATACCCGACTATTGGAGCTTTCAATCCTCCCTGTCGGATCTGTTTATATGCCATCGCCGCTGCTGCGCCTATTCCGAGTACATATATCATATCCGGGGATGCAGCTTTGAGCCGCACAACCTGCGACATCACGTCAGTTGCGGATTTGAGAAAAGATTCATGAGCAACTACGGCGGGGGAATCGCCGGCTGTTTTCTTCAAAAGTTCACGGAGACCGTTTTCTCCCCACTCTTCATCCGCGTGCAGCATGCCGATGCGCTGGAATTCATGGCGGCGGGCGAATGAAACGACCTCATCGGTGAGACTCGACATGGAGTAGAGGTTTCTGATGGTAAGGCGATATCCTTTGACAAGCTCCGATTGATTCGAGTTGGCGATTATCAGAACTTTCTTTTCTTCGGCAACGGGACGAATCGCCATGCTTACGCTGGTAAGCGTCACAAGCGAAGCAATAACGTGGTCGACATCAACGAGTTTTTTGAACGCTGCAAGACCGGTTCGCGGTTCGGCCTGACTGTCTTCGACTATTATCTCAATCCGTCTGCCTGCGATTCCTCCCTTCGCGTTTGCCGCCTCGGCAGCCAGAAGGGCGCCTGTTCTGTTCCCTTTGCCGAGAAACGACATGGGTCCCGTCAGAGGAGTTACAAGGCCGATTTTAATACTCTCGGACAGAACCGAAACGGGCAGGAAAAGTGTGATAAGAAAAAGCGTCAGCCGCGTTACACTGTCAATCAAACGGAATCAGACCTTCCTTCAAAGCGTACTTCACAAGCTCGACGACATTATGCACGCCGAGCTTCTTCATGATCTGAGTGCGATAGCCTGAAATCGTCTGGAGGCTCAAGTCCGCTTCTGCAGCGATCTCCTTTGAGGACTTTCCCTGAAGCATGTACTGCAGAATCTGAAATTCCCTCTCAGAAAGCTGGCTTGGCGGTTCTATACCGCCGTTCGAATACTTGTTCGCGAAGTTGTCGACAACAAGCTGCTTGATTTTCGCGCTGAGATAAATCGACTCGCCCTGAATGGCGGCATGTATCGCCTGCACCAGACTTTCAAGCGCATCCTGTTTTAAAAGATATGCGGCCGCGCCGGCTTTGAGAAGTTCGAGGACAAAATGCCGATTTGAATACGCAGAGATCGAGACTATTTTCGTTCCATAATCCAGACTCGAGATTTCCCGCGCGACATCAATACCGCTCATTGACGGAAGCATCACGTCCAGAATAACGACCTCCGGCTTCAACTCCTTGACAAGTCTCAGGCCTTCAGGGCCGTCTTCAGCTTCGCCGATGATTTTGAAGTCAGGCTGCTCGTTAAGGAGGCTTTTGAGCCCCTGGAGCATAAGTTTATGGTCTTCAATCAGAACAATTGTGATAGTCATATCTTGCCTAAGTGATTTGATGAACCTCTGCAATTATGACTTTCTTTGATGCAGATGAGCTTTTCAAGACTTTTTCGGTGTTTAGTGGAATAAATCGCCACTGATCATTTCAACCATCCAGTTTCATTCATTCTGCCACGGTCGAAGTCCGGCGAACGGGAATTCTCATTTTTATGGAATTCCCATTGCCCGGACCCGTATCGACGGTTACGCAGATTTCCCCGCCCAGTGCGCGGCACCGTTCCTTAATGCATGTAAGGCGGCCAGGAAGAGGCGTTTCCCATGCATTTTGAATAACTGAAGTATCAAACCCTTTGAAGGTTACTACCACCTCGGAATCAGAATTAGAATCAGATGCAGATACGATAATGTCCAAAGCGGAAATCCCTTCGGTTCTTTCGAGACTCCGCAGCAGTTCTCTTGCGGCAGGAAACGCAAGATTTTTATGTCATCGGGGAGTTCTCGAGTCTTATCGGCCTCTTCCTGAACTTTTATTGCCATACGTCCGGATATGGCGTGTCTTTCCGCCAGCCATTTGAGAGCCGCTGCAAGGCCCAGGTATCTCAGCACAGGCGAGCTCAGCTCATGCATGAGTTCCTGATTCAACAGCTGGAGGACATTATCGTGGAGTGCGGACGATACAGCCCACCTGTCTTCCTCGTGAATACAGTGGATCTGAAACGCAGGATGTTCGAGTCTCTATATACGCTCCTCAAGAACGCTTTCCTCACCGGCTCTTTTTCTTTCCATTCGTTGATTTGCTTCTTGAAGGCGTCTTGAGGACTTTCAGCTCGACACGAAGAGTCTCACCAACTGACCATGCCTGGAACGGGCAGCCGCGCGGATAATGAGGTTCATCGCCGTCCGCGATTTCGGGGAGATGGCCAATCCCGGCTTCACCAACATGCCGCAACAAAGGCTCGAAAAACAGCTCGCGAGCCTCCTTCTTTGCCTTTGCTGTTGAACGCCTGACACGCACCCATGCTTCGATGAAAGCCCCCGCAAGCCACGTCCAGACAGTCCCCTGATGATACTGAGTACACCGCTCGTAATCACCCCCTTCATAACGGCCCCTGTATTCACTTTCTCCGGGAGCGAGAGACCGGAGCCCGACAGGGGTGACGAGCTGTTCCTGAACTTTGGCTACAACAGAGGCTGCTTTTTCTCCTTTCAGAACAGGGAATGGAAGGCCCCCGACGGCAAAGATCTGGTTGGGCCGTACGCGTGGGTCGGCAACCTGCTTTGCCCCGTTAACATCCACTACATCGAACAGGCACCCCTGCGCTTCGTCCCAGAACCGCTCCTCGAAGCTTGCTGCCGCCTGCTTCGCAGGCTTTGCCCATCTTCGGTCGAGTGTCGATGCGATCTGCAGGGCATTTATCCAGAGAGCCTCTACTTCGACCGGTTTTCCTGCCCTGGGTGTGAAAGCATATCCGTCATATTTCGCGTCCATCCATGTCAGCTGAGTTCCATACGAACCCGCGACAAGAAGGCCGTCTTCTTCGTCTGCTTTGATGTAAAAGCGGGTCCCGTTGTAATAGTTCTCCACCACCGAGATGATGGCCTCTTCCAGCGACGCCTTTGTCGCTTTCTTCAATGCATATTCCAGTTCCGCGGCTTTTTCGAGAAACTCAAAGGCCGCCACGACAAACCAAAGTGACGCGTCCACTGAGTTGAAACTCGGTTCTTCACCGAGATCGGGAAAGCAGTTCGGGATCATTCCGTCCTGCATTGCGCCGGTCCACGCGAGCAGAATGCTTTCCGCTTCCTGCAGCCGTCCGGTCTCGATGCAGAGACCGCGTATTGCGATGAAGGTATCGCGGCCCCAGTCGGTGAACCAGGGATATCCGGCTATAATAGTCTTTGAGTCTCCACGTCTGACCATATAGGCGTCGACAGCCTTTTCAAGAGGGTGAGACTTCTTCGAACTTCGGACTTTTTCCTCATCACGGCGCGCAGTCGAAACGGCCTTCGCAATATCGCCGGTCTTTCGGCAGAATTCCTCACCTGCGGAATTTTCCATACCGAAGAAAAGCACCGCCTCTCTGCCCCGCTCCAGATTCCATGAGAATTCTCCAGGCGAGCCGAGGTCTTCGGACGGATCAAAACCGCGGGCCCGCTCTTCTTCATAAAAGAAATTGTAGTACCAGGCCGGATTGAAGGTGAAAGCGCCGTTGCTTCTGGCAACTATGGATGGAACCGTTTCGTAGGGTCTCCAAGTCACCCTTTCGCCGTCAACCTGAGAATCGAACCGGAAGAATTCATTCGCCTTGTTGAGCCAGTGATAGTTCCGGCAGGAAAGAAGGGGACGCACTCTGAGCCTTACGCCCTGCTTTTTTGAAGAAAGCGTCCAGGAGAGGAAAGTTCCTGCATACAGCCGTGACATGAAAAGGGAGAACCTGATTTCAAGGCCTTCCGGGAGTTCATGCCTCCATGCGGGAAAGAGAGCTTCGGTATCGAAGGTCGTCACCCGGTGCCCGACAGGGGGATGAATCACGCCCGGCGTGTAGTTGAATGAGGACAGAGGGTAGCTTTCCCTGTCGACATCGACAAAAACCTCGACTGCGTTGACGATGTTCACCCTCTCGACTGGAGGTCTCAAGCTTGCAATAAGGAGAGAGTGATATCTTCTGCGGGGGATTCCATCGGCGCTGCCCATTGCGAAACCGCCGAGCCCGTCTGTTTCAAGCCATTCCGGATAAAGAGTCATCTTTGTTTCCCTTAAATAAGTAAAGTGAAAATGAAAGCTTACAAAAAAAATATGTTTAGTCTCAATAGCTTAAGGCGTACTAATTCGAACAGGAGTCCGGCGAAAAAACATGCGTCATCGCGATCTTATGATCAGAACGGCATTTTTAGTGAACCAATACGATTGTTGAGCGGGATCATTCTGTCAGAGGATTTATTTTTGTTCGAGGCAGATATGCGCGCTCTTCTTGCATTGATTTTTTCTTCATCACTTCTGTTCTCAGGATGCGGGCTCTCTCCGGTGGAGAGCGGCTTTGGAGGAGCAGCGGTTGGTGCAGGTACTGGAGCGCTGATTGCCAGTTCACTCAGCAACGGTGATATTGCGGCAAGTGCGGGGCTTGGAGCTGCGATTGGTTTTCCTGCCGGGATAGTTCTCTGCCTCGCTGCCGATGCTCTGATGACGCCGGGCAGCGGATCGTCGTCGAAGCAGGACGCGTTCGTTGACGAAATCGCCGAGAATCAGGAGGAGATTTTCGAGAACAATAAGAGAATTCAGGAACTGCGCCGTGATGCAAACCAGGAAATCCCTGAGGAAAATCCTCCTTCTCATAATCGCAGAAGACTTTACGACGGCCCTGTTCTCGGAAATTATTACAGGTAGGAATCCCGGGCCCGTCTGCCGCGCGGCTATATCGCCGCGTCCCGGTGCTTCACACTGACAATCAGATCTTCGCCCCTGATCAGTTCCGACAGTCGCTGGGCAATCGCGACGGAACGGTGCTGTCCACCGGTGCAGCCGATGCCGATATTGAGATAGGACTTGCCCTCATAGATGTACTTTGGAATGAGGTAATTCAAAAGGTCGCAGTATCTTCTCAGGAATTCCCACGCCTCCTCGAAGCTCAGCACATAATGTGAAACATCAGGATCAATGCCCGTCTTTCTCCGCAGGTTTTCGACGAAGTAAGGATTGGGAAGAAAACGGACGTCAATTACCAGGTCGCAGTCACGCGGGATGCCGTACTTGAATCCGAACGAGACGAAATTAACGCGGACTTTTGTGAGGTTCTCAGCGGAGATACTTTCCGCGAAACTTTCCAGGATCCTGCGGAGTTCGTGGACGTTGAAGTCCGTAGTGTCGACCACGAGACTCGCCTTCTCCCTGAAGGGAAGAAGCATCTCTTTTTCCCTGCTAACAGCATCTTCGAGACTCTTGTCGACGAGAGCATCAAAGCCCGGGTGGGGTCTGCGGGTTTCACTGTAACGGAGAATTATTTCCTCCGTCGCGCAGTCGAGGAAAACAAGGAGAGGGTTTGTTCCCGATGCCCGCATCTTTTCCACCTCCGGAAAGAACTGGGACAGCTTCTCCCGGGAGTCAATGTCCAGAATGAGGGCTGTTTTTGAAAAACGGCTGCCCGAGGAATCTGCATACTGCAGGAACCCTTCCAGCAGCGGTACCGGGAGGTGATCAATCGTGAAAAACCCGAGATCTGAAAAAACATGCAGGGCCGTCGACTTGCCGGCGCCCGAAAGCCCGGCAATCAGCAGCAGTAACTGTATGCCGTGTGCCTGATCGTTCAATTTCAGAAGGCTCTAATGCCGTACTTTCACTTTCTCTTTGTGCCGCCGCATCTTCTCGCCAATTGTGTCGACAAGAGCGTCTATTGACTTGTAGAGATCGTCGCTGTGCTCACTGCAGGCAAAGTCGGCATTGTCGGTGCGGAAAATCGCCTCGGCGATGTGCCGGTTCTTTTCCACCTTCAGAACGACTTCAACAACGGTGTCGTGATGAGCAAATTTCTGGATGCAGTTCCTTATTTTTTCGGTAGCGTATGAGGTCAGCGCCTGGGTTGCTTCGGTGTTCTTGAAGGTGATTCGTACGTGAACAATCTTCTTATTTCCTGTCATATTCCCTCATAAAATGCTTCGGTAATAAAACAATCAGACCAGTTTTAAATTTCGGTAACCGTTCAGCCCTCGATACTGCATTGGCCGGCGAAATCGCGCTGTCCTCGGGCGGGAATTGCGCCGACCTGAATGGTCACAATTTTAAGAGAATGCCGCCAAACTTTCCACATGAAAACCCAGGCTCCATTTTGAGATAACTTTCTAAAAAGGGCGTCTCCTCTGTGAAGACGATGGTATCTGCATGCTTTCCCGGTATTTTGCAACCGTTCTGCGCGCGATATCGATATGCTCGGCTTTGAGAATTTCCACTATTTTTTGATCGCTTATCGGATTATCGGCTGACTCCGCCTGAATCAGGTTCCTGATCTTTTCCTTCACCGAGGAGGAAGACATATCCCCTTCCGCCGTCCGGATGCCGTTAGAGAAGAAGAATTTAAGCTCGAAAACCCCCTGTGGTGTATGGATATATTTATTCGTGGTAACACGGCTCACTGTCGATTCGTGCATCCCGATATCTTCCGCGACGTCTTTGAGAACAAGCGGCCTGAGCCTTTCAATGCCGTGATCGAGAAAATTCTTCTGGAACTTGACGATACTCTCGGCAACCTTGTAAATCGTCTGCTGCCGCTGATGCATGCTTCTTATGAGCCACGTAGCGGCCTTGAGCCTTTCATTGAGATATGACTTCTGGGTGCTGACTGGTGAATCGCCCGATTTAAGAAGATCCATGTAGTACGGGCTTAGACGAAGCCTTGGAAGACCGTCTTCATTGAGCACGATTACATAAGTGTCGCCGTCTTTGTGCACATAGATATCGGGGATTATGTAACGAACCGACTCATCGGCAAAGGGACGCCCGGGACGCGGCTCCAGGTTGCGAATGAGCGTCACCGCTTTGTAAACCTCTTCCGCGCAAACGCCGATCTCCTTTACAATCAGGTCGTAGCGCCTTTTTTCCAGCTTACCCAGGCAATTCCGCACTATTTTCGCCGGGACCGAGTCTCCAAGACCCAGGTATTCAAGCTGGATAAGAAGGCACTCGCTCAAGTCGCGTGCGCCGACTCCAACTGGCTCGAATTCACGCAGCAGTCTCAGGGCCTCTTCAACTTCCTCAGGAGTGCGTTCAGACTCTTCGGCGATTTCTTCCGTCGACGCGCACAAATATCCGTCTTTGTCCAGGTTTCCAATGACAGCTGCAAGGATCATTTTCTCTTCGCGTGTGGCATCCAGCATTCGGAGCTGCTCGGCAAGGTGTTCCTGAAGCGTCTCTGCCCGGCTCAAAGTGGCTTCCACCGACGGCCGGTCTTCATGGTTAATCGAACCCTTCGCTGTCGCAGCACCCCGTGAATCGGAGAAATATTCGAGGTACTCTTCAACCGGGAAAGGGCTTCCGTCTTTCGCGGGATCAGGGGCCTGCGCCTCCCGGCTCTCATCTTCGCCGTTCCAGTTCTGGTCGTCCGATCCGCCTTCAAACTGAGCGTATGTCTGCGCTGCCTCTCCTTCTCCGGGGGCGACCGTCCTGTTCTCAGCATCCGGAGTCTCCTCGAGAACGGGGTTTTCGAGAAGCTCTCGTTCTATCGCCTCGATGTATTCCAGCCTTCCAAGCTGCAGCAGTTTTATAGCCTGCTGAAGCTGCGGCGTCATCATGAGGCTTTGACTCAGTTTTTGAACGAGCTTTGTTTCAAGTGCCATTTCTGCAAGCGCTCATATTAAAACAACAGACTTTATTAGGATGCAGAGTCGGCATAAAGTTTGCACAAAAAAAACAATCTGCCGAACATACAGTATGTTAGTGCCGCGTCCAGTCCGTTTTTACAGCGCGAAACCGTCCCCGAGATAATACCGTTGGGCCTTCCTGCTTGCTGCAATTGCTTCGGGGTCTCCCTCCTCGAGGACCTTCCCGTCGACAAGAATATAAGCCCGGCCGCAGATGCCGAGCGTTTCTCTTACGTTGTGATCAGTGATGAGCACGCCGATACCCCGCCGGCTCAATCCGGCGACGAGTTCCTGAATATCGCGAATCGCCATGGGATCGATGCCTGCAAATGGTTCGTCAAGCAGTATGAAGTACGGTTCACGCGCCAGTGCGCGCGTAATTTCACATCGCCTTCTTTCTCCTCCGGAAAGCGAGCTCGCGATATTCTCGCTCAGATGCGAAAGGCCGAGCTCTTCCAGGAGCTGGGAAGCCCTGTCCTCTCTCGCTTTTGCCGAAGGGAAGGGCATCGTTTCGAGAATCGCCAGTATATTTTCTCTCACGGTCAGCTTTCGAAACACGGACGGTTCCTGCGGAAGATATCCAATGCCTTTTCTTGCGCGGACATACACAGGCTCCCGGGTCATATCCTGATCGTCAAGTACGATCTTTCCGCCATCAGGAGCGACGAGTCCTACGCACATGTAAAACGTGGTGGTTTTGCCGGCGCCGTTAGGTCCGAGAAGTCCTACGATCTCGCCGGAGCGGAGAGAGATCGATACTTCATTAACGACTTTTCGTCCTCCGTAGATCTTGGTGATACCGGATGTGGCGAGTGTATGCATGCGTGGTTCCTCGACTCCTACTCTCTAAAAAGATGGTCGACTGCGGCGAGAACTCCTTCGTCGTTGACGTCTGAAGTCACATGGTCCGCAGCTTCTTTCACTGAATCTTCCGCATTTCCCAGCGCGATGCCAAGACCGGACATCTTCAGGAAGGGGATGTCGGAGTGGCCGTCGCCGAATGCCATTGTCTGTTCGGGCCTGATGCCCAGGTGCGAAAGCACGATATCAAAGGCGTTTTCTCTCGAGGCAGCCGGCGGGGTGATGTTGGCAAAATACACAGGAGCCGTAGCCCCCCGGGCAACGTGAAAGTTCGCCGACTTGAGTTCCCTTCTCATCCTGTCGAGGCCGGCCTGCTGTTCAGGGCCCTCGGCCACAAGGGTAGCCTTCAAAAGCTTTGCTTTTCCGGCGAGTTCATCGAGATCGCAGACCTGAGGATACCTGCCGAAAAAAGGCGCGTGAAGGTCGGTGAGTGGACCGGGAGTTTCGATAAAATAATCATCGATAGTGTACAACTCCTCGTAGATTCCGGTTTCCCTGCACACCCTTGTTATCGTGCGCACATCATCAGGGGAAAGGTATGCTGTGAAAAGAACTTCCCGGCTCGCGGGATTGAAAATCAGACTTCCGGAAAAGAATACGCAGAAATCATTTATCTTCAGGCGTTCAACTGTCGAGTCCGCGCCGAATGATGCGCGGCCGGTTGCAAGAGAGATCTTCACTCCATTATCTCTGAGAAACTTCACAGCTTCGACTGAGCCGGGCGTGACTTCTCCGTCGGAGTTGAGAAGGGTGCCGTCAAGATCGAAGAAGGCTATCTTGAAATCACTCACGCTTCTTTTCATCCTGCTTTTCTCCGGTCTTTTTCGGCTCTTTATGTCCCGCTTTCCGCGGCTCGTCCTTCTGATCAGACGGCGCCGGGCTCTTTACGTTGACAACTTTGACCCGCACCTGTCCTTCAGCAACGCTCCTGTTTTCGTCGAGAAAAACCTTGATCGCATCGGCGGCGAGCACACTTCCATTCTGTTCGAGCTCAGGATTCTCCATCAGTGTGATGACATTTGTCTGGGCATTGTAAACAGCCCGCTCGCACCTGGCCTTCATCGCGTCGCCTTTCGTGATTACGACATTCTTTCTCGCGACCAGCTCCTGAATCTGATTCTTGTCGTTGTATTTTCCATCCAGGAAATCCGCATTGAGGGTCATCTCTCCATGCTTCACCTGAACTTTGCCTGTGTACTGGAAAAGGCGCTGATCCGACTTCAGGGTGAGAGAATTGGAATTGATATACGTGGGCTCGTTCCTGTCCCCTTTGGCGTCGAACAGGTTCTGTATGTCGGTCGCTCCCTTCTGGGCCGTATTCCCCTTGTCCGGGCCGGCGGGAGCAGCCGTTTGGGACTGCTGAGCAATGCCCGAAGATGCCGCAGTCAAAACTGCTGCAATCGCGGACGTGAAAAGCGCTCTCTTGACAGCTTTTTTCATCTTCTTTCTTTTTTCTCCCTTCTTACAACGCTTTCAACCTGCTGCTCCAGAGTAAGTTCACGGGCTCCCACATGCGCGATGAGTGAAGTTCCCACCAGGTCCATCATCTTGCTGCGAAACTTCACGCGGCCCGGAGCGCGCACGATATCGTCTGCTTTGCTGTAAACCGCATGTTCGGTCTCGATAATCGCGCCGCGGCTCTGGATATCCACGACGACGTTCTTTCGAAGATCGGCGCTGCGGAGCGAATTTCCCTCGAGTTCGACGATTGCGTCTTCCGCCACAAGGTGGATTACTTCGCCGTCTTTCCTGTAAAGCCACAGGTCTGCTCCCTTCACTTTCACGAGATTGCGTTCAGGGAAATACTCCCCGACTTTTCCTTTGACTTCCCAGACTTTTTTACCGTCTTTCGTTTCGCTTCGCTGAAAGTCGTTCAGACGAATATTTGCGCCGTCCTCCGGGTCCATTGCGAGCTTCACCTCTCTCGCGCTCTGAACCACCCCTTTCGGATTACTCAGGGAAAAAAGTACTCCGACTGCAAAAAACACGACGAGGCCCGCGACAGCCAGAAGGATGCTCTGCGACCTTGTTATGTTCACGATCTACTTTCCGCTCTCTTCTTCCATGGATGCAGCAGCGCGAACAGCAAGAACCCGTCGAAGAAGATGTTCCACCTCTTTGAGCGGGATCATCGAAGCTCCGTCCGACGGGGCCTTTGCCGGATTTTCGTGCGTCTCGAGAAAGATTCCGTCGATACCGGCTGCTGCCGCGGCAAGCGCGAGAGGTTCAATAAAAGCGCGATCTCCGCCCGAACTTCCCCCTGCGCCGCCAATGGATTGTACACTGTGTGTAGCGTCGAAGACCACAGGATAGCCCAGACTTTTCATCCGGATCAGGCTTCTCATATCGACGACAAGGTCGCGGTAGCCGAAACAGGTCCCTCTTTCGCACAGAAGGATCCTGTCGTTTCCCGTTGAGGCCACTTTTTCAGCGACAAATTTCATGTCCTCAGGAGCGAGGAACTGTCCTTTCTTGATATGCACAGGCAGGCCCGTCTCACCTGCGGCGATAAGAAGGTCTGTCTGGCGGCATAGAAACGCAGGTGTCTGAAGCATATCGACAACCTGTCCCGCTGCCTCCGCTTCATCAGCGGAATGAACATCGGTCAGGACGGGAACCTCGAGACTGGTGCGGACCTTCTCGAGAATCTTGAGACCCTCGTCGAGACCGACTCCCCGCTGTCCTTCCATGCTTGTCCTGTTAGCCTTGTCGTAGGAGGACTTGAAGATGAAAGGAACGGAGAAATCACCGCATATCCTTCTCAGTTCGGAACCGATCAGCATGCAGTGGTCGTAGCTTTCAATCTGGCAGGGGCCTGCAATGACAAGAAGAGGACATCCTGCGCCGGCCCGGATTTGTTTCGTTAATTCGACTATCATGAGCCGGAATATATCAGACCCTGGCGCGAAATGCCATTAGAGCCCCTTGCCCTGACGATCTCTGTATTTCATCGCAGCCTGCAGGAAACTCCTGAACAGAGGATGAGGAGTCCTCGGAGTCGACTTGAACTCCGGGTGGAACTGAACGCCTATGAACCACGGATGATCTTTGAGTTCGATAATCTCGACAAGATGATCATCCGGCGAGAGGCCCGAAAGGACCATACCGTTATCCTGAAGCTGCCGGCGGTACGAATTGTTCACTTCGTAACGGTGACGGTGGCGCTCGCTGATTTCATCCTGCCCGTAGATGCTTTGCGCGAGTGTCCCCGCGGCAAGCCTGCACGGATATGCTCCAAGCCGCATCGAAGCTCCTTTCTTCGAAACCTGCTTCTGGCTCTCCATGATATGGATGACCGCGGACTTTGATTCAGGGTCGAATTCAGCGCTTGTTGCCTGGGGAATGCTCGCGGCATGGCGCGCGAATTCGATGGCGGCGATCTGAAGGCCGAGACATATCCCGAAATACGGAATCTTGTTCTCCCGCGCGTAACGGGCTGCCGCGATTTTCCCTTCGCTTCCCCTCACGCCGAACCCGCCGGGAATAAGAATCGCGTCGGCATTTCCTCCGGCTGTCGCGTCGACAATCGCTGCATATACTCCGCGCTTTTCAATCTCTTCGCTGTCGACGTATGCAATCTTCACTTTGCACCGGTTCGCGAGCCCGCAGTGTATGAGCGCCTCCGTGAGGCTCTTATAGCTCTCCGTGAGTTCCACGTACTTGCCGACCATCGCGATTACCACCGTCCCGCGTTCTGGATTTTTGGCGGCTTCGACGATTTTCCGCCATGCTTTGAGGTTGGGGCTCGCAGTCCAGATTCCGAGCATGGAGCAGATACGCTCGTCAAGTCCCTGCTCATGGAACACAAGAGGAAGCTGGTAAATGGTCTTCACATCGTATGAGTTGATTACACAGTTTTCCTCGACGTTGCAGAAGAGGCTTATCTTCGACTTGACCTTCTGATCGAGTTTCACGTCCGATCTGCAGATAATGATACTCGGACTGATCCCGAACCCAAGAAGCTCCTTGACGGAGTGCTGCGTGGGCTTTGTCTTGTACTCATTTGCGGCTTCGACAAGAGGAACCAGAGTGACATGCACGTAAAGCGCGTTCTGAGGGCCCAAATCCCACTTCATCTGTCTGACTGCCTCGAGAAACGGAAGGCTTTCGATGTCTCCCACCGTGCCGCCGACTTCCACAAGGCATATGTCGAAGCCTTCAGCCGCAAGATAAATCCGGCGCTTGATTTCGTCCGTAATGTGCGGGATTACCTGCACTGTCCCGCCAAGATAATCGCCGCGCCTCTCGTTTGCGACCACAGTTTCGTAGACCTGACCCGTCGTGAAATTATTCAGGCGCGATGTTTTTGTTTCGATAAATCTTTCGTAGTGTCCGAGATCGAGATCAGTCTCTGCGCCGTCGTCTGTCACGAACACTTCGCCGTGTTGAAGCGGGCTCATCGTGCCGGGGTCGACGTTTATATATGGGTCGAGTTTCATCGCGGTCACCTTAAGTCCCCGCGATTCGAGAAGAGCTCCTATGCAGGCGCTTGAAAGTCCCTTGCCGATGGAAGAAACAACACCACCTGTGACAAATATGAATTTCGTATGACGAGGTGTCATATAAGTACCGCGGGATAATGATGTAAACGCTGATTAGAGCAGGGGAACTGCTCAGAGGTGCCTTTTCGAAATATACACGGAATCCTGCGGAAGGGGCAAATGGCAATGATTGATGGAGGGTGCGAGAGTGAGCGGCGTTATCAAAAAAGCAAGTGGGCCGGGCAGTTAGTCCTGCAAAGATTGAAGGACCAGAACGGGCTCGGAAGGAGCTTATTTCAGCCTTTCTGCGCCCGTATATACTCCACCGCCCTCTGCACATCCTCAGGCGTATCGACCTCAATTCCGGGCTTTACCATTTCGGGGCCGGCGATGAACACTTTGATGCCAATCCCGTTGCACAGAGCGCGGAGCTGTTCGAGCTGCTCGCGTTTTTCCGGAAGAGTCTGCGGAAGAGACGAATACTTCATCAGAATGTCCGGCCTGTAAACATAGAGTCCCATATGTTTGTATCCATACGGCTCTTTTTCAGAAACGGGAGAAGCCTGCGGATCGCGGATATATGGAACAGGCGCGCGGGAAAAATAAAGAGCTTCGTTGCCGGTTCCAATAACAGCTTTTACCGCGGAGGGCCTCAAAAACTCCTCCTCGCTCTGAAAGGGGACTGCAACTGTGGAAATCCCGAAGTATTCGGAACTCCCGTCGAGAACAGCAATTGTGCCATCGATAATATCAGGATTTATGAAAGGCATATCACCCTGAATGTTGATGACAAGCTTGAATTCTTCGCCGTTATCCCGGAGGCGCTGCACAACTTCCGCCGCGCGGTCAGAGCCTGTGGGGTGGGATGGACTTGTCATCATCACTTCCGCGCCGAAGCTTTTCGCGCAGTCAAAGATTCTTTCGTCGTCCGTCGCGATCACGACCTTTGTGAGACGCCGGGCTTTTTTTGACTGCTCCCACACTCTCTGGATCATAGGCTTGCCGGCGAGATCCATAAGAGGTTTCCCCGGAGCTCTCTGGCTCGCGTACCGTGCGGGGATTATGCCGAGGCATCGTGTCTCCATTTTTCTGCCCTATCGTTCGGCCGCCATTTTGAAAGCTCTATGCCTTCTCGATCCAAATTCGAGTTCCCGGAAAAGAAAGCCCCTGAAGATCATGAACCAGGTTGCAAGTATCAGGCTTATGGCCAGGATGAAATTTTTCACAAGCAGCAGACTCATCGCGTGCATGGCAAGCATGATGAACTTGTTGACCGGAAGGAGCGGGTCAGCGGAGGTGAGGGCGAAAAGGAAAGCAACCGGCGCGGCTATCACCACAGGGCTGAAAAAAATCAGGAATGGAAGAAACCACTCTATCCAGTTGTCTCTTATGAAAGAATATGAGTCCGAAAAAACGTTAAGGCCCTGTGCTCCCCGCATGTAGATAACTTCAGGCAGCGCATTTAAAAGAATGAAAAGCGCGAGATTAATGCAGGCAATCGGCCAGGGTGAAGTGATGCCTGAGGTAAGAAGCATGAAGATGTACAGAAAAAAAGCGGCATTGATGACGGAGGAGAAAAGATTCTTGTCAAACTCGAGATAGTCCGCGAGCTTCAGAGGGTTCTTTCGCACGCACTCGCTTATCCATCTGTAATAAAAGGTAAGCAGAAGAACGTTGACGATGCCGACGATGAAACCGCCCGCATACCCAAGCCGGGCGAAGAGGGAGATGGAAATCTGGAAGATAATCCACGCGGCAATCGACGCTATCAGAATGAACCAGTTCTTGACGAGCATGATCGCGGCATCCCGCGCGCATTCCAGGTATATTCTTCCTGTGGCCTGAATAATCTTTCTGCTATCCATTTCGAATCAGTCTCTTTCTCCGGCGTTCATTCCTCGATCTGTTTCTTGCGATAGACTCTTCTCTCACTCTGTCTTCGAAAAGCTTCAGGTCGATGGAGTTCAGCAGCGAGAGCAGATCATAAAGTGAGTCCCGCTCCTCTTTGTTTTTCCGCATGTGGAACCGCTTGCTCCCTGCAGCAAGAAGGAACCACAGGGTAAGAACGCCGTCAATACGCTCCCGTTCCCGGCGCGGCACCGCAAGGCCATGGAAGCATTTAAGCACGTGTTCGTGAATCTCGTCCTCATCCTGAAACCGCTCGAGGATGTTCAGAGACGCCGATTCAGGGCAGGCAAGAAAGAACGCGAAGCAGGACCAGATCATCGAGGTGCTGAACTCAACACCGTCCCGCACCGGCTCATCTATGGCGCTGATTGCGCGGCTGAAGGGAGAGCTTTCAGCGAGAAGGCTGTCGCCGTATTTTCCGAGTACCGGAAAGAGCAGCTTCAGAAGCGTGGATCTGTGGAGGAGCCGCAAAATCCCGAGGAGGTATCCGCTGAGAAGATCCTTTTTGAACTCTTCGTAAATGCGGACTGTTGAGCTGTTTCGGATGAGGTTGACGTTGCGGAGGAGAGATTCCCAGGATTCGGGTTCGATTGAGAATCCGCTGCGGACGGCGTGCCGCACGACTCGTATCAGCCTTACAGGATCTTCAGCAAAACGGACATCCGGGTTTCCTATCACCCGGACAACACGGTTCCGGACATCTTCCATGCCGCCTGTATAATCTATAATCGACATGTTCGATGGGTCCAGGAAAAGGGCGTTGATTGTTATGTCGCGGCGGACCGCGTCCGTCTGCTCGTCTCCGTATGTATTGTCAGTGACGATAAGAAGATTGTCATCCGACTCTGAGACTTCCGATGAATCACGAAATGTCGAAACTTCCACGGTTTTCTGCCCGCGGAAAATCACGTGGACAAGCTTGAATCGCCGCCCGATTATCCTGCTGTTTCTGAAAAGTTCTTTGACTTCGCGGGGAGTTGCGTCAGTTGCAATGTCGAAGTCTTTTGGAATCTTGCCAAGAAGGAGGTCCCGGACTCCGCCCCCCACAAGAAAGGCCCTGAAACCGAATCTCTGAAGACGGTACAGGATCTTCAGGGCGTCCGGATCAATCAGGCGCGTAGAAATCTGGTGGCTCTGCCGGTCATAAACTGCCGCTCTGAGCTGTCCGGGGGTCCCTTTCCCCGTTTCATCGTTGTTTACTTCGTTCATTTAAAATAACTATCTAACCTCTGTCTTCTTCGGACCGGCTTTTGACCGATATAGAATAATGACAGCGGCGCCTGGAAGCAATTCCAGGCGGTCTGGAGCACCTTTCAGAGAAAGAAGAAATGCCGGCGCGGTCCCCGGAGAGACAATGTCCATGCTGTTCACAAGTGAAGAGTGAATAATTTCGATTGCTTAAATCGGCTTGAAGATTTCAGAGGTTCTCTGGTTCGTCACCGGATTCAATGGTTGTTCATGCCTTGATAAAATCCGCCTGACACAACAAACAGGACTCAAGCTGTTGATCTTGCAGGCTTTCAAATTCCAGGAAACTCGTACTTAAGTTGAAATCTGATTCTGTCGAGGTCTCAATTGAGAGGACGTGGACAGGAGTTAAGTAATTCGTCAACAGATTGCGTCCCATCGCCCACAGGTTGTTTTGTGTCAGGGCGGGGTAGCTGCAGATGATTCAGGAAGGTTGGCCCCACTTTACGCGGAATTACTGAGAGCACGAAAGAGAGTTGTAACTCACGGAGGAGCACTTATGGTCAGGCCGATCTATGCACACGAACTGTGCGACCCGGACTTTTCCTGGTTGCTGAATACATTCCGGGAGAACAATCCTGAATACTTCGCCATTGAATCCTCCTGCCTGCCGGTTATCCTCATCAATTTCGCTCCAGAACTGGAGAAAGAAGTCCAGCATGAATTCGAGAAAGACCAGTTTCCTGCCGTAGAAGAATCGCCCACTGAAACTCACAAGGAACGGCAGAAGGCCTGAACCGCTGGAAAAAGCAGAAAAAGGACACCCAAAAAATCCAACCTCCGCATTCCAGCGGCTTTGACCCGCAGATAACCTTGTTTTATTATCGTGAACCCTGTGGGGGTGTTAAAAAGTGGGTGTCCTTTTTTGCGATTAGAACGTCACCGTGAACGCCCCGGGCTCATGGTAGGGGTCTGTGATTGACTTATTCTCCTGGCTTTGAGACGGGGTCATGCGGGCATCTTTCATTTCCTGGATCCATCCCATGATTCCAAGAAGAACACTGATTCCGATTCCAAGGCCAATAAGGACGAAGATCATATTGCTGTCCGATGCGCCGGCTTCGCGGGTTTGATTGATTCGGAAGAGAGGAGAATTCGTCATACGAGTCATCCAGGCGTTTATATTTAGATTGCGTACCGGGAGCAATTGTATCAGGAATTTTCGACTTCGTACCGCAGCGCTTCAACTTTGGCTGTTACAATGTTTTGATATTCCTTCAATGACTGCTCATCTTCGGCCTCAAACCGCATAATCATGCAGGAGACTGTATTTGATGCCCGCACAAGAGCCCACCCTTTTGGGAATGTAATCCTGGCGCCATCGAGCGTTACCACCGGGTAATCGGCTGAGAAATGCTCCGCGAGCTGAACAGGGACAAGAAACTTGGTGGTTTCCGAACAATCCACTTGGATTTCCGGCGTGGAACATACAGGAGGGAGATCCGCGGCCAACTGGGAAACAGGACCGTCCCATTTGCTGACAATCTCTGCGAAGCGGGCGGAGGCATAAACAGCATCGTCAAAACCATAGAACCGGTGCCTGAAGAAAATGTGTCCTGCGAGCTCCCCAGCCAGTTCCGCGTCCGTTTCCTGAAGTTTTTTCTTCAAAAGGGAATGGCCGGTTTTCCACATCACAGCCGTTGCGCCTCGTTTCTCGAGGTCCTCAAAAAGCCTGTTACTGCACTTAACATCTCCAATAATCGTGGCGCCCGGTTTTTCTTTAAGTATCTCTCTCGCATAAATAAGCAGAAGTATGTCGGCAAAAATATTCTGTCCCTGTTCATCGACGACGCCGATTCGGTCCGCGTCACCATCCCAGCCGATCCCGAAATCGGCGCCATATTCCCGTACTGCGGCGCTGAGTTTAACGGTGTATTTCGGCACAGTTGGATCCGGATGGTGATTTGGAAAATTACCGTCGGGGTCGCAGAAGAGTTCCACAAGTTCGACACCAAGGCTTTTCAGTACGGCCACACCCGTCATTCCGCCGACTCCGTTCCCTGCATCAACGACCACCTTCAGCTTCCGAAGGCCCATGTGAGGCCGGCAGTTCGCGACAATGTCCTCGACATATTCCGGGATGATATTTTCTTCCGAAATCCTGCCTTTCTTTTCCGCACCCGGGGAGTCGCAATCCAGCCCTTCCATTCTTATGCGGAGATCCTGGATTTGCGCACCGGAAAGTGTTTGAGTGCCGTAGCAGAGCTTGAATCCGTTCATGTCGGGAGGATTGTGGCTTCCTGTCACCTGAATTCCCGCATCGAATCCGCGCTTCATTATCGAGTAATAGAGAACGGGTGAAGGGACCATTCCAGTGATTGTCACATCGATGCCTTCATCAACGGCCCCTCTGGAAAGAGACGAAGCAAAGGGCCTTGATGAATGCCTGCAGTCGTAGCCGACCACCATTTTCTTCTTTCCATCTTCCCTCAGCTTGATCGCGAACACCCTGCCCAGAGCGTAAGCGAACTCTTCGTTCAACTCCCGGCCGACCACCCCTCTAATGTCGTATTCACGGAAAATAACGGGGCTTACTCGCATTCCTGTACTCAGATTTTTTTATCGATGGTGTGATGTTTCTGAAGATCAGTCATGAAGAATGAATTGAACTTGTCTTCCATCTTCGACTTCGACAGCTCGGCGCGCGCTTCCGCCATGAGACGTTCATCTCTTTCTTCCCCGCCGCTGAACCGCTTGTCCACCCTGATGACACGCAGGCTGTCGCCTGTATCTATCACCCCGCTCACTTCGCCTTCCTTCAGTGGAAAAACAGCTTCGAAAATCTGCGGATTCAGGTCTTTTTCCTCGACAATACCAAGACTTCCTCCCTCTGTTTTTTCAGGCCCTTCAGAGTATTTTTTCGCAACATCCTCAAACGATTCGCCGCTTTCGAGAGCATCGGTGGCCTCTTTCATCATTGCTGCCGCATCGGTCTGACTCCGTCCTTTCGTTGAAATCAGTATCTGACGGATCTGCATCTGACTCGACGCACCGCTTTTCCCCACTCTCTCTTCAAGAAATTTTTCGACCTCTTCATCGGACACACTCACATTTCCGCGCACAAAGGCGGAAGCAAGGCGGGATTTCAGAATCTCAACCTTGATTTCCTGCCGGTATCTTCCGAGATCGATCCCTTCCTTTTTCAGCGCGGCTTCGAATTCGCCGCGGCTCATCTTGTTCCGTCCCGCAACCTCGATTATGTAGTTGTCCACATCACCATCGTTGACCTGCATCTTCCTTGAATCCGCTTCGGCAATGATGAGACGTTCGAAAATGATCTGTTCAAGGGTACGCTTTGCTTCAATATCGGACCCGGCCTCCGCAAGCGTGATCCGGCGCGGCGGCTGCAGGCGCTTTGAAAGCTCCTGAAGCGTTATGGGGTGTCCATCGACACTGGCGACGACCGCGTCGATTATAATCTGCGGAGGATCTTCGGCCTGCGCCGCAGAATGAAACATGAAGAAGAGAAAGGCGGAGAGAATAGACAGCCTGACGTAGTTTCGCATGGTGAAAATAATAATGGTTCGGTTGGGTAAACGCAACGGGCGGGGTTCCGTATCTCCGAAGGATCTCCGTCCAGTCACTGCTCCAGTCCATGAAGCAGCTCCTCAGTAGCGGTAAAAAGCCTCCGGAGAAGATTTTCACTTTCGCAGTCGAACTTCATTGAGAGTGCGAGATTTTTGCTGAACTTGAACTCATCGGAACGCTCTTTGACCAGATTCATGATTCTCGCCGCATCGACCGTTGCGCGCGGACTGAAATACAAAGTGAACCCATGCGCCGACTGCTCTGCCCGCAATACACCGTACCGTTTCAGAAGAGCGCGATACCGCATCAGCTCGGTAAGGTTTTCGACTTCCTCCGGCAGAGGTCCGAACCTGTCTTCGATTTCATGAGAAAGTTCGGAGGCCTCATCCGTTTCACTGAGGGAAGCGAAGCGCTGGTATAGAACAAGCCTCTCAGATATATCAGGAATGTACGCATCGGGAATATATGCGCTCGAAGAAATCTTTACTTCGGGATCTATCGATTCTTCGAGGCTCAGTTCTTCACCCTTGAGATTGAGAATAGCTTCTTTGAGTATCTTCGAGTAAAGCTCGTAGCCGACAGCGACAACACTGCCCGACTGTTCGCGTCCGAGCAGATTTCCCGCTCCCCTGATCTCCAGATCCCGAATTGCGAGATTGAAACCGAGCCCCAGATCATCGAGCGACTGAAGCGCTTTCAGACGCTTTTGCGCCTCCAGCCCGAGTTTGCGGGATTCAGGTATCAGGAAATACGCGTACGCCTGCCTGTCGCTTCGCCCGACCCTCCCCCTCAGCTGATAGAGCTGTGCGAGTCCGTATCTGTCGGCACGGTCGACAATTATCGTGTTGGTGTGAGGCATATCGATACCCGATTCGATAATTGTGGTGCACACCAGGACATCGAAATCACCCGCAAGGAAACTGAGTATAACAGGCTCGAGCCGGCTCTCTCCCATCTGGCCGTGCGCATAACGGAATCTTGCTTCGGGCACAAGTCTGGAGAGTTCCGCAGTGATCACATCAATAGAGTCGATCCTGTTGTGCACAAAGAAGCACTGTCCCCCTCTGTGCACTTCGCGCATGATTGCGTCCCGAATCAAGTTTTCATCATAAGTGGAGATATATGTGCGGATGGCCCGGCGATCCACCGGCGGAGTGCTTATTATGCTGATGTCGCGGATCCCGAGAAGCGACATGTGCAGGGTCCTTGGTATCGGCGTGGCCGTCATCGTGAGGACGTCGACATTTTTCTTGAACTGCTTCAGACGCTCCTTCTGAGCGACACCGAACCGGTGCTCTTCGTCTATTATGAGAAGCCCCAGATCCTTGAACTGCACATCGCGGCTGAGGAGGCGGTGAGTGCCTATGACTATGTCTATATCGCCCGACTCGACCTTTTCCAGCGTCGACTTGTTTGCCTTGCTGTCGTAAAAACGGCTCAGAGCTCCTATTTTCACCGGGTAATCCCGGAACCGGTCCAGAAAAGTCCGGTAGTGCTGCTCTGCAAGGATGGTGGTTGGCACCAGAACCGCGACCTGACGGGCATGCTGAATGGATTTATAGGCGGCGCGGATCGCAACTTCTGTTTTTCCAAACCCGACATCTCCGCAGACAAGACGGTCCATGATCTTGTGAGAGGCCATATCCATCAGTGTTTCATCGATGGCTTTGAGCTGATCGGGCGTTTCATCATACGCGAAATAAT
>CAYQVO010000004.1:76795-105381 GCA_964421085.1 uncultured Bdellovibrionales bacterium
CGGCGAAACGTTCGTCTTCGGCACCCGGAACGTCGAAATGCCACCCCTTTGCGACACTCCGGGCCGCGTAAAGTCTGACAAGATCTCCGGCAAGCGAGGCAACGGATGCCCGCACTTTCTGTTTTGTCTTTACCCACCTCTGCGGTGAGCCAAGCTTGTCCAGCGCCGGTACCTGGCCCTCCTGCGCCACGAATTTCTGTATCCTCGCGATGTTCTGCACGGGGAGATAGAGGCGGCTGTCTGCATAATCGATCTGGAAAAAATCGCCGATTGTGTCGTCGATGCTCAGCTGTTTCAGACCTTTGTATATTCCGATTCCGTAGTCTACATGGACCACATAATCGTCTTCCTGAAGGTTTGAGATTGAATTCAGGAGCTTCTTGAGACTTGTCTTCGCGTGACGCTTCGATCGGTATGATCTCTCCGCAAAGATTTCGTTTTCCGATATGAAGCAGACTTTCTGTGCGGGAAGCCTGAAGCCGTCGGTCAGATACCCGGAAAGAATGACAAGCGGCCAGCGCCGGCCGCTCTGCATCCACCCAAGACCGGTCTGATCGCCGAGATGGGCGTCAAGATCAAGATCGAGAAGATATCGCCTGAGCCTCTCTGCGCGGACAGTCGATCCCACTGTAAATGCGATGTCGAACTTCTGCTTCCGCCACTTTGTTACGTGTTCGAGAAGCGGCTGGAGAGCCGAACCTGTGCCCACTTTCGTTTTGAGCGCTGCGGCAAGCTCGGTGTTGGAAAGGGTTGTAAAAGTCCGGATATCGGAGTTCTCCTCCTCTTTGCCTTCGATGACATGCACATCGTCGATGAAATAAAGCTCGTGGTTCTCTATCTGCTGAAAAAGCTCATCGGCGGAAAAATACAGCTCCTCTTTTTCAGGGATGAGGTAGTGCTCGGTCGAGAAACGTTCTTCGTGCTCTGCGACAAGGCCAAGAAACGCGTCGAGAGAATTTTTCATGCCGAGTTCATCGTCAATTACAATCACGCATCCTTCCGGCAGGTAGGTAAACAGGCTCGCATTAAGGCCCCCCGAGAAGGGCTGCATCAGCTCAATCCCGGGAAATGACGCGCCCGTCCTCAGAAGTCGTATGACACGCGCTACCTCTCGCGGCGGCAGCTCGAGCGCCCGTCCGCGGGCTTTGATGCGGCTGACCATTTCGTGAAAAGGCGCCTGGTCGAAGAAATATTCCCGCGCAGGAAGGATCAGGATCTCGTCGAGATCTTTTACAGTACGCTGCGTATCACAGTCGAATTCCTTAAGCGCCTCTATTGTTTCACCCGCGAAATGAATACGGACTGGATTTGCGGCTCCCGGCGGAAAAACATCAATCACTGTTCCGCGCAGGGCGCATTCACCTGTTTCCTCGACAAGTGACACGTCGATGTATCCGAGCGCGACAAGCCGCGCATGGATATCATCGCGGCCAAATCCGTCATCGCGCCGGATCAGACACCGTGATCGCGTTATATATGAAGGATCGAGAAGCCGCTGGGATAGTGTGTCAATAGATGCGATGCAGACGAAATTTTCGACGGTCAGCAGACTGTTGAGAACCTCGATTCGTTCTCCTGAAATGAAGTTTTGCGGTGAGAGGGGTTCAAACGGGAGAAGGTCCCAGTCCGGGAAGGTGAAGACTCCCTCGTTCCCGAGGAAAAATCGCAGGTCGGATTCGAGACTTTCGGCACGCTTCTTGTCCCTGCACAGAACAAGAACACGCTTCTTTTCGCCGGCGAGATCAGCAACAAGCCATCCGCGCGACGAGCCGTTCAATCCCAAATACCGTTTTCTCGTGGTGTTCATAAGGAGGATGTCCGAGGAGCAACGATGACACATTGTCTCAGCATTTCAAAAAAAGCGGAAGCGGGCCCGAATTCGAGGATTTTGTATTCAGATGACGGCGCCGGTTGGACGATAAATAAAGTGTACGGAACGACAGATCCGTCGACACAGGAACGCATATGGATATAACCAAACTACTGGAATTTACGCACCAGCAGGAGGCATCCGACCTTCACATCAGTGCCGGTGAGCCGCCGATGATGCGCATACACGGCAGCATGAAAAAGGTGAAGATGCCGCCCCTTACCTCAGAGCAGACCCACGCGATGATCTATGACATCATGGGCGACTCGCAGCGAAAACATTTCGAAGAACACAGCGAACTCGACTTCTCCATGCAGCTCGGCGAGATTGCCCGTTTCCGCGTAAATGTATTCCGTCAGAACCGGGGTCTCGGCGCGGTCTTTCGCAAGATCCCTTTTGAAATTCTCTCTCTTGAACAGCTCGGGATGCCGCCCATTCTCGGCGATCTGACGAACCGCGAAAAAGGGCTGGTTCTCGTCACAGGTCCCACTGGTTCGGGCAAATCCACCACGCTGGCCGCAATGATCGACGTAATAAACAACACGAAAGAAGGGCACATCCTGACGATAGAAGATCCCATCGAGTTCATTCATAAGTCAAAAAAGTGCCTGGTAAATCAGCGCGAAGTGGGGCCGCATACACACGCGTTTTCAAACGCCCTCCGCGCGGCACTCCGCGAAGATCCTGATTACATACTTGTGGGTGAGATGAGGGATCTGGAGACTATTCAGCTCGCTCTTACAGCGGCTGAGACGGGTCACCTTGTCTTTGGAACACTGCACACATCGAGCGCTCCAAAAACAGTGGATCGTGTTATCGACGTTTTCCCGCCGAATCAGCAGGCGCAGGTCCGGGCCATGTTCTCCGAGTCAATTCAGGCGATCATCACCCAGACTCTCTGCAGAAAGACTGGCGGCGGGCGTGTAGCCGCTCTTGAAATTCTTCTCGGGACGACCGCGGTGAGAAACCTTATCCGCGAGGGGAAGATTCATCAGCTTCCGAGCACAATGCAGACCTCTCAGCAGAAGGGAATGCAGACCCTGGAAATGCATCTTATTGAACTGGTGGACAGAGGGCTTATCTCGAGAGAAGTCGCAATCGAGAAGACAGGGAACCCGGATATGTTCAAAGAGCTGGATGAATCAGCAAAGAAAAGATAAGGGAAGATTTTTTAAGGAGCACTAAATGCTGGATATCGCAAAACTATTGGCCGTTATGGCCGAACACGACGCATCGGATCTGTATCTGACAGTCGACAGCCCGCCGATGTACCGCATCAACGGCATTGTCCGCGCGGCTGGAAACCGGATGCTGGCACAGGCCGACACGGAACTTCTTGCCAACAGCATCATGAGCGACCGGCAGCAGCGTGATTTTCAGGAGACAAACGAGATGAACCTGGCTCTTTATTACAAGGCGCTGGGACGTTTTCGAGTGAACATTTTCCGGCAGCGCGCATGTGTCGGAATCGTCGCCCGCCGCATCAAGTCAGTCATACCAACCGTAGATGAGCTTGGTCTTCCGCCAATCCTGAAAGATATCTCCATGACCAAGCGAGGACTTGTGCTCGTCGTCGGGGCTACTGGATGCGGAAAATCAACGAGTCTTGCGGCAATGATCGACTACCGGAGTGCTAACGCGGCCGGACACATTGTGAGCGTCGAAGATCCGATTGAATTCGTTCATGAGCACAAGAAATCCATCGTTTCGCAGCGCGAAATAGGAATGGATACCGACGACTACAAGATAGCTCTGAAGAATGCCCTGCGGCAGGCGCCCGATGTGATTCTTATCGGCGAGATACGCGACACGGAAACGATGGAAGCAGCGATCGCCTTTGCGGAAACAGGGCATCTGTGTCTGTCGACCCTTCACAGTAATAACGCGAACCAGGCGATGGAACGTATAATGAATTTCTTCCCGCCTGAGCGTCACAATCAGATCTACATGCAGCTCAGTCTCAATCTTCGAAGCATAATCAGCCAGAGACTCGTCCAGACCCTCGATGGAGGAAGAATCGCGGCTGTTGAAGTCCTGCTCGACAGTCCGAGAATCAAAGACCTGATTCACAAGGGACAGATTGCCGAGATAAGAGAAGCAATGGAGAAGAGCACAAATCTGGGCATGCAGACATTCGACCAGCACCTTTACGAGATGTACAAGACGGGTAAGATTTCTCTTGATGAAGCGCTCAAGAACGCGGACAGCCAGAACAACCTCCGCCTGCAGGTGAAGCTTACGGAAGAGGGGCTCTTTGAAGAAAAGAAGCTCGGTCGTCAGAAGATCGCCGACGGGAAGGATGAAGATAGTCTGACCTTGAGAGACGAAGGGTAGAACGGGGTCAGAAATCGTAACGGCTTTCGGGATGCTGAGAAAGCAGGAGTTCCATGTCTATGGCCGCGTTTCCATGCAACAACGGGTTTGCGCGCGCTATTCTCTTGACATTCCCCCCGGCCCTTCCAAATATGTGAGGATGGCTGCAGAAAATCCCTGGAAAACCGTTTCTTCGCGGATAGTATACGAGAACCCCTGGATGCGGGTCCGTGAGGACCAGGTAATCCGGCCTGACGGCAAACCGGGCATCTACGGCGTACTCGACACCAGAATCGCAACAGGAGTAGTCGCCCTTACAGCTCAAAACGAGGTCTATCTTGTCGGCCAGTACCGCTATACGACAGACAGTTATTCCTGGGAGATAATCGAAGGCGGGACTGACGGAGGTGAGAGCGCGCTTGAGGCTGCAAAACGGGAGCTTAAAGAAGAAGCAGGCCTGACAGCTTCAAAATGGGAGGAACTTGGCTCTCAGTTCCATCTGAGCAATTGTATTACTTCGGAACGCGCTCATGTATTCCTTGCGCGCGGCCTCATAGAAGGCGAAAATTCACCGGAAGAGACAGAAATCCTCACCTTGAAAAAAGTGCCGTTTGCGGAAGCAGTCAGCATGGCGGATGAAGGCGAGATTGTCGACGCTGTCACGATTATTGGATTGTACAGAGCGAAAAACATACTGAAATTATGAAACCTGCAATGACACCGCAACAGGAACGGCTCACAGCAGGCACACAATCGCCTTTCGCTCTTTACAGAGAAATTGCAGTCGGCGATGTCTCACCTCTTCATTTCGCGTGGTATGAGCTGTGTCAGTTTTTTCTTTCGGGCGCTGCGGGAATCGCCGGACTTGGTCTGAGGTCGCTCTGCTATCCAGGTCTTTTCAAAACGTGCGGCCGTCGTCCGGCGATCGGGCGAGGTGTGGTCATCCGAAGACCAAAGTCGATATCTCTCGGGTCAAAAGTGCTTGCTGATGATTACTCTGTGCTTGATGTCAGGGGATCAAAGGGAGAGATTATCGCCGGAAATTACGTCAGCATCGGCCGCTATACGACGATATCAGCAAAAGATGGAGTGATTTCGCTCGGGGATGCGGTGAATATCGGCTCTTATTGCCGGATAGCCACACAGTCGAAGGTCGAAATAGGGAGAAGCACTCTTGTTGCCGCATACTGCTACATAGGTCCCGGCAATCATCAGCAGGGAGATGATGAGACTCCTCTCATAGCCCGCGAGATGGAGATAAAGGGTGGAGTTTCGATAGGCGAGCACTGCTGGATAGGAGCGCACACCACGATTCTCGATGGAGTTACAATCGGAGAAAAGAGCATAATTGGCGCGCATTCCCTCGTGGCCCGAAGCATCCCGCCGGGTGTTGTCGCAGCAGGCGTCCCGGCAAGAGTGGTTAGAAAATTAAACGCATAAGGATCCGCAAGTGGGTTCTGAAAAGGATCTTCTCGACAAAGACGATGTTACGAAAGACGACTGGCTCGCAGATTCGAAACCGCTGAGTGTCGATGCATTTGCGGAAGATTCTCCGAAAGGTATGAGCATCTGGGGGGCGACAAAGCTTATTCTCAGTCTCGCGCTGCTCGGGGGGCTTGTTGCCGCCTGGCTTCTTTACAACAAGGCGGAGCGTGCATTTCCGCGGGTCGAAGAAGGCGTCTATAGAGGACTCATAGAAGGCATTTATTCCGAGCCGGCAGTTCTTTACGTGGAAAAACGATCGTCTCCTGATTCGTTCGTTGCGTGGGTGCTTCGGGAAGGCTGGGAACCGGTAGTAATGTCCGCGTTCAGCAAACCGGCTGAAGGAAAAGATGCTCTTAAAATGCCCGGGCCTGAGGGTGATTTCATGCTTTTCGGAGTTGAAAACGGGCCGGGCAGATTCGAAGGTGCAATGAAAGCTGTCGATGGAAATAAGAGCGGTTCCTGGAGATTCACTCGAATGCCGGATGATTCCCCGCCGCCTGATCCTTCACTGAGGCTCTGGATTCTCTTTAATGCCGGCCTTCGTGACGTCGAAAAACTGCTTGCCGAGCTCGAGAGCCGGATTCCGGAACAGAAGAAAGAAATAGAGAAACTGTCAAGTTTCATCGAAGCAAGAGACGGACTGAAAGCAAACGCCGACAAAAAGTTCGAGGAGGAGAGGGGCAAGGCTGACAAGCTCCGCCAGGAACTCGCGCAGAAAGAGAGCTTTGTAGAGGCGCTGCAGAAAAAAGTCGATCTCGCATATCGCGTCACCGATATGGGAAAGCTTGTGTCCCTTGCAAGAGAGAGCACGGAAAAAGACAGAAGCTGGGTGCAGTCCCAGCTGAAGGGCAGCGGAGAAGCCGAGACGCCCGAGCTGAATGAGGCGTACGAAAAGGCGAAAAGAATCGTGACGATCAGAAGGCAGATCGCCGAAGAGAACGATAGAATTTACTCTCTGCTTCATCCGTACGAATCCGCCACTGGAGGAGAACCGGAATGAGCTGGAAGAGAAATACCCTGCTTCTTTGCGCGGTACTCCTGCCGCAGTTCGTCGCTGCGCAGGAGCATCGTCTCCTTGTCGACTTTGAACTTGCGCTTTCATTTGTTCCTCAGAGCGCATCGGTTATTGTTCTGAGCGGGGATTCATTCGCGCTGAAGCCGGCGTTCATTGTTCCCCCTGTGATGTCGGAAGAAGAGCCGCCTGCAGGAGCCGGCAAGTGGATTTTCGGGACGCGGATTTCACAGCCGGAGAAAGGGAATCTGCGGTACGGGCTTATCGTCTTTGGGAGAGGGGGAGAGGTGGCTTATGCGCCGCTTCAAGGCCGCGAAGCCCGCGACCCAGTGGATTCGTTTCAGGATGCTGAAGCGATGCGTTCTTACATTGAACAACGAAAAAATCGCCTCAACGCCGCAATGAGCCTCGAGGCGGAACAGGAAAGCAAACTTAGAAGTCTGCGTTCGGACGTCGATTTGATAGCCGATATCGGACGGATAGTCGAGGTGCGGGAGGAGTCACTGACAACAGAACAGAATCTCAGCCGGCTCGACAAGGACACAACTGACCTCGAACGCTCACTGCAGCAGGTCAGTTCATATCCTCCGCCGAGAAATTTTCTGCGCAGGGAGTCCGAGCTTTCCAGGCAGGTGATTGAACTTGGAGCGGCGGCAAAGCAGGCGGAGGATAGAGCAAGGAAAGCGGAAGCCGGGCAGACAGAGACTCCCGCACAGAAGAGAGAGCTTATCGAGTCCGTGAAGGACGAAAACGAGCAGGCGCTTGTGCAGAAGTTCGGCACGCTGAGACGCTACAGGATGGAGCTCGAAGCGCAGCAGAATGTTTATCTGGAGAGGTGATATGGACATTCTTGCTGCTATCGCCGACGCTGTCGTGTCGCGCCGTCTGGGGACGCCTGCAAAACTCTTTCTCGAGATGAACAAACCGTTGACCGGGGTTCTCTACAACATGTCGCTGCTTTCTGCGCCGGTTATGCAGGCGCTCTTCGGCGTAAGTTTTCAACGAAGCCTCGAGGGCGTCTTCGAGTCTTCCGAAAACGTCGAACAGCTTATAAAGATGATTGAAGAACGGGAGAATCGCCTGCAATGAGCGGTGTAGAACACGCAACTCCCGGAATGCTGCTGCTGCTTGTCCTGATTTGCGGAACGGTGCTGTTCTTTATTAAAAGGGCCAGGCGTGGAGATGAAATATTCGTGCGCCGGCTTCCCGGAGTAGATGCAGTCGACGAGGCTGTCGGACGCTCTGCCGAGCTGGGCAGGCCCATTTCATTCACAACGGGGCTTACAGGCGTCAGTCCGACGCTTTATGCCGCGCTCGGCGTTCTTTATTATGCGGGGAGAAAGGCGGCGCTCTTTGCGTCCAGACTGATCGTCCTTCAGACCGCCCCGGATGCGATGGCTATTGCGGAGGACGTGCTGAGAGACGCATACCGGAGCGCCGGAAAATTATCTTCTTTTGATCCTCAGCAGATCATGTTTCTTTCCGAAGACCAGCTTGCGTTTGCTTCGGGCTACATGGGCGTCCTTCACCGGGAAAAAGTCGCCTCGGCGTTTCTATTTGGAAGTTTCGCGGGCGAAGCGCTGATTCTTGCCGAAGCAGGACAGCAGATTGGCGCGATGCAGGTGGCAGCTGTGGTCAATCCTGAGCAGGTCGCATTCTTCATAGCTTCATGCGATTACACTCTTATAGGGGAGGAGCTTTTCGCATCATCAGCGTATCTGAGTCGCGAACCGGTGCAGCTCGGGAGTCTGGTGGGGCAGGACATGGGGAAGTTTCTCTTCTTTTTTCTGATTCTGGCCGGAGTCGGTTTTGCGACACTGAAGGCGCTCTGTCCCGCTCCCGGAGTCCCGGACGTGGGGACCCTGCTTACGGGCGGTACCTGGATCTATGATGGGATCCTTGACTGGCTCGGTGTTTCCGGAGCGAAGCTGTAAATGACGGGACCAGTGAACTACCGGCAGATGCTCAAGGTTGCAGTCACTTTCATCGGCGGCCTTTATTTCTTTCTCGAGTTTATTCTTCCCTCACGCGTTCTCGATGGTATAGGCGTAGGCCCCTATCATCAGCAGATATCGTACGGCTTCATTACGGTCGGCGCGATGGCTTTCGGTCTCGGCTTGATAAATCTTTTTCTGATTCACGGCTCGAAGGTTGTTTTTCAGAAGAAAGGATGGATAAACAGCGCAGCTCTGCTTGCGGGCCTTCTTTTGATGATGTTTCTCTCCGCATTCAACTGGATCGCGGCCTTGCGGGGAAGCGCAGCCGCGGAGGAGGTAAAACTACTGTCGCGGTTCGCCGAACAGATCAGGCAGGACAGCGAAGCAAACCGGCAGGATGTTCCGCCTCTGGATTTCCGTATCGGCAAACTCCGGGAGTCGATGGAAGCGGCGCTGGCAAAGGATCGGGAAAAGCTCGCGGCGATAAGCATTGATGCCCCGGAGAAAGTGAAAAACGCGCGTAATGAGGCGGCCGCTCTGGTTGACAGAGTAAACGTCGCCGTTTCCTTCGACACACTCGAGGCTGCATCAGCTTCTCTTGCGGCGTTCAGTGTAGCCCTCGGTAAATTCGAGAAAGCGAGGGTGGATGCGACAGTGCCGGCCAGTCTTTTCGATCTTCTTCGCAAGGGGCTTTTCGTATCGCTTGGTTCCGCGATGTTTTCGCTCCTTGCGTTTTACATAGCGGCCGCTGCCTACAGGGCTTTCCGCGTGCGTTCCTTTGAATCTGCGCTGATGATGACAGCTGCTCTCATTGTCATGTGCGGGCAGATGTCGTTTGCTCTGAGGTTCTATGAAGGATTCTCGGAGTGGAGAGGCTGGCTCATGGATGTGCCGAATTCCGCCGCCTTCCGGGCAATCCGGATTGGTGCGGCAGTGGCGGGACTCATTCTCGCCTTCCGCATGTGGTTTTCAATCGAGTCAGAGTCTTTTTCGGAGCAGAAGAAATGAACGCATCTTCGCTCCTGAATCTCGATCGCCGTTTCATATATTTCACAGTGCTTGTCGCCGTGTCGTTTCCCATCATAACCGGCTGGGCTGTGAAGCCCGCCAGGCTTCCTGCTGCAAACAGGCTTTTTGATGTCATTGAGGCAATAGATACATCCCGCCCTGCCATCGCGATGATTGCGATGGATTTCGGTCCGGGCACTCATGCGGAAAACCAGCCTCAGACTGAAGTGATGATCGAACATCTGATGCGCCGCAGGGTGAGGTTCGCGGTGTTCGCGCTCGTTCCTGTAGCCGACCCTTTTCTCACATCCATTCCGGAGCGCGTCGCTCAGCGGCTGATGAAGGAAAAGCCCGGGGAAAAATGGGAATACGGCGTTGACTGGGTGAATCTGGGATACCGGCCGGGCGGCGATCTTTTCGTGCAGGCGTTCGCACGTTCGGAAGATCTCGGTGCTTTTCTTGGAAGAGATGTGTACGGAAACGACTTGCAGAGGCTGTCGGTCTTTCACGGCATTAAGGGATTCAGGGACATTCCTTTCCTCGGGCAGGTCACCGGGCTTGTGGGAACGTTCGGCGCATATGTGCAGTTTTTCCAACGGAAGGATTATGTACCGAGATTCGGGCACGGATGCACGTCAATCACCATTCCCGAAGCGTATATATATCTCGATTCAGGACAGCTCAGCGGCCTTCTCGAAGGATTATCGGGTGCCGCGTGGTATTCAGAGCTTCTAAAGGAGCGGGACCAGGAGAGGGCCCCTGACAATGCTCTGATAATGAACACAGCTCTTGGAGTTGCGCAGCTTGCGATAATTGTTCTCGTGGCGTTTGGAAATATTATTCCTCTGGTTTTGAAATGGCGGCAGAAGCAGTTTCCATAATCCCAACCGACCCATGGGAGCTCTGGTCCGTGCTTCTCGGCGGGGTATGCCCTCTTGCAATTTTCAGCTTCCTCATCAGGGAAAATCCCTTTTACAGATTCTTCGAGCATCTTTTTATCGGTATCGCGGCGGGGTTTCTTCCCATTTTCACGATAAAGGACTTCCTGTGGCCGCAAGTGCTCGCGCCGCTCTTCGGATACACAGTCCAGCAGTTCCCTGACGGCACATATGCCCAGCCATACAACCCTCTTTATCTCCTCTATGTTCCGCCGATGCTCTTCGGGCTTCTTTATTACTTCATTTATTCGCGTAGGCGTTCGTGGCTCGCAAAGCTTGTTATTGGATTTTCACTCGGAGCAAGCGCAGGTCTCACGTTCAAGGGTTTCTTTGCCGAGATGGTGCCGCAGCTTACAAGCAGTTTCAAGCCGCTCGTGGTGATGCAGGAAGGAGCGGTCGACTGGGCGTCGAGCGTCAATAATACGCTCTTTGTGTTCACCCTTCTCTCGGTAATGTACTACTTCTTTTTCTCCATACGGCGCGAGTCCAGGGGCTCTCACATTGTCTCGCATTCCGGCCGCTGGCTTATGATGGTGTGTTTTGGGGCCTTTTTCGGCTCTACAGTCATGGCGCGTATGGCGCTTCTTGTTGAACGTGTGCAGTTCCTGCTTGTCGACTGGGCGGGCGTTTTGAAGGGGCTGATCGGATTATGACGAAAGAATCCCTTCGCACTGTGCTTGTCACCGACTGCGGTTCAACGACGACAAAGGCTCTTCTTTTCGAGAAGAAAGACGATGGGTGGCGTCAGACATTCCGGGGCGAAGCTCCGACGACAGTTGAAGAGCCTGTCGCGGATGTTACTATTGGAGCGAAGAATTCGTTCCAGGAGCTCGAGGAGTTGAGCGGAAGGAGAATCCTGCGAGGCGCCTCCGGCGAAAAAACGCCCTTCCTTATGAGCAATGGAGATCCTGCGGGTGGAATCGACCTTTACCTCTCGACCAGTTCGGCAGGCGGAGGCCTTCAGATGATGGTGGCGGGAATTGTCCGTGAAATGACGGCTGAATCAGCGCAGCGTGCAGCGCTTGGGGCCGGCGCTATAGTTTTAGACTGTATATCCGCGGACGACGGGCGCGAAGATTATGAGAGGATAAAACGGATGCGGCACTTGAGGCCCGACATCGTGCTTCTTGCAGGAGGTGTCGACGGAGGGTCGCGCACGCATGTGGTGGAAATAGCCGAACTCCTTCGCGCTGCCGCTCCAAGGCCCCGCTTCGGCACTACCCTGAGACTTCCCGTTATTTATGCAGGAAACGAAGATGCGGCACAGGAAGTGGAAGCAATACTTGCGGGCTTTGCGGACATGAACACGGTCCCCAATGTCCGTCCGACTCTCGAAGAGGAAAACCTCGGGCCTGCCCGGGAGGCGATACATGAATTTTTCCTGTCGCATGTCATGAGCCACTCGCCGGGTTATGGAAGACTGATGAGCTGGACCGATGTGCCGATCATGCCGACCCCTGCCGCAGTTGGAAATGTCGTGCGGCAGTTTGCGGAAACTTCGGGGCTTCAGGTGCTGTGCGCCGACATCGGCGGCGCCACGACTGACGTCTTCAGCGTGTTCAGGGATCACGAAGGAAAGAATGTCTTCAACAGGACAGTCAGCGCAAATCTCGGAATGAGCTATTCGATTGCAAATGTGCTTGTTGAAGCGGGCGTGCAGGGGATCCGTAGGTGGCTTCCTTATGACTTGAGTGAAGCAGAACTCAAAGACAGGCTTCGGAATAAAATGATCAGGCCCACAAGCATTCCCCAGACGCTCGAAGACTTGTGGCTCGAGCAGGCTGTATGCAGGGAAGCATTGAGACTCTCGCTTCAGCATCACAGGTTTCTTGCCATTGGACTTGGAGGAATCCGGCAGAAACGGGGCATCGCGGATCTCTTCTCGCAGTCGGCGAGCCGTTATGAGCTTGTGAACATGAAATCGCTCGATGTTGTCATAGGATCAGGGGGAGTGCTCAGCCATGCTCCTGATCGCATGAGTGCCGCTCTCATGATGCTCGATGGATTCGGACTCGAAGGCGTAACACAGCTTACTGTCGATTCGATATTCATGATGCCGCATCTCGGCGTTCTTGCTTCGGTCGACCCGGAGGCGAGCCAGGAGATTTTTCGCAGAGACTGTCTTATCAATCTCGGTCATGCGATCGCTCCTGTGTTTCCGAAGAAACAGAAGGAAGACGTGCTTGCGCGGGTCTGGCTTGATGGAAGGGAGGCAGGCGAAGTGTGGCGGGGAGAAGTCGGGGCGCTGCCGATAGAAGCCGGGAAAAAGCTCGAGCTGAGGGTGAAGCCTCTTTCCCGGCAAATCGACGCTGGCGCGGGCCCGGGTGAGGAGATAGCAAAGGAAATCGAGGCCGGAGTCTGCGGAATTCTTCTTGATGGAAGAAACCGCCCTGTAATCATGCCCGATGACGACCATGTCCGCATGGAAGCGCAGAGAAGAATTTTAAAGAACCTTGGACTGGAGCAATAGTTGGTGCTTACACCAGGACTTATACGGCAGGAAGCAGCGCTCATAAGACGCGTGCGGGAACTCCCTGTGCCGGGGACTATCAAGGTAAAGAAGGGCGAGAAAGTCTCCGGAGACGACATTGTCGCTTTTGCGGAACTTCCGGGCGATCTCATCATTCTCAAGATTTCCGAGCAGATGGGAATTGATTCAAGTGAAGTTGTCAAAGGTCTTCGCGTCAAGGAAGGGAGCAACGTCGGCACGGGCGATATTCTCTGCGAACATGCGGGTCTTTTCGGACTTTTTAAAAGCTCTTTTGCAGCGCCATTTGACGGAGCTGTCGAACTCGTAAGTCATGAGACAGGGCATGTGGGCCTGCGCCTTCCATCGCGAAGACTGGAGCTGAATGCCTTCATTACAGGAAAAGTCGTCGAAGTTGAAAGGAAGAAATCCGTCACAGTGGAAAGCACGGCCGCTGTTGTGCAGGGAATCTTCGGAGTGGGTGGGGAAAACATCGGCACTCTTCATGTTCTGGACATTGCTCCTGATGCAAGGCTCGAGGAACGGCATATTCCCGCCGACTGCCGGGGAAGTGTGGTGGCCGGGGGCATGCAGCCGACCATTGAAGCTCTGCGATGCGCGCAGGAGAGGGGGGCTGTCGGTCTTGTGACGGGATCGATATCAGGCGAAGTCCTGAAAGAATATCTCGGATACGACATCGGGATTGCGGTAACCGGCAATGAAGACATCACAATGAGCGTGATAGTCACCGAAGGATTTGGCGGGCTTCCTTTCTCCGAGAATGCTTTTTCTCTGCTCCGGAAATTAAACGGAAAAACAGCTTCTATCAATGGGACCACTCAGGTCCGGGCGGGAGCACAACGGCCGGAGATAATAGTATCGGGCACTGAAGCGCCGTCAGGAGGAGCAACTTATCAGGAAGCAGGACGCCTTGAAGCGGGCGTTACAGTGCGTATCATACGAGTACCGTATTTCGGCGAAACCGGCGTTGTTCAGGAGCTGCCTTCCGACCTGAGGCGGCTCGACAGCGGCACTATGGCGAGAGTTGCGATTGTAAAACTTGCGTCGGGGAGCGAGGTCGTCGTGCCGAGATCAAATGTTGAGCTGCTTTAATCCGCATCCTGTGCGGGGAGAAGGCGCGCCTGAGTTTTTTCACCTTAACGGCACTCTCGGCGAAGCAGGCACCAGATACTTTGTGTCGTTCTCCACGACAATTGCTCCTTCACCCCAGTCATGATCGACTTCCGGGCAGTTGAAGGGATATCGCCCCTCCTCACTCGGGTCATACGCCCTGCTTGTTATGTACAAAAGGTGTGCTGAATCACTTAGTGCCCTGCAGCCGTGAAGAACACCGGGCGGGATAGAAACGCACAGTTCATGGGTATCCGGCCCATACACATCTGTCTGACCCATCTGAAAAATCAGTTTCTTCCCGCAGGTCGGGCTCTCCTCCCGGAAGTCCACCAGCGCAGTGACTACCTGTCCCAGCGGGAGATACCACCAGTCATACTGAACATGATGATAGTGCCATGCTTTCACCACATCCTTCTGCATTTTGCTGTGACTCCACTGGGCGAAATGCCCGTCGGTGAAAATGCTCTCCGTTTCCCGGAAGATTTCTCTGAAAAAGCCCCGGCTGTCTCCGAATGTCTTCAGCAGCTTGAATTGAACGCCTGCAATCCCGCGATCAGGGGCGCTAATAAGCTGCTCAATATCGGAACGGTGAAGAAGGTCTTTGTTCTGCACTGACATGATTGAGAACTATCATAAAGGATTTCAATTGAATAGCCCATCACGAGAAAGAAATCATTCCTTCAGCTTCTTCCCGGATCTGCCGATCAAAAGTTGGTGAGCAGAGCGAAGCGCTGCTCGCGGATGGGAAGCTAATATCAGGAAAAACCTATGTTCGAAAGGCTACTTATACTGGGCGTTACCTTTTTTTCGTGCGCAGCCTTGAGCTCAACGGCTTTTGCCGCGACAGTCTACGTCGAAGACGATGAAGGCAATCAGGTCATGCAGGATGACGATGGCAACACGCTGGTCGCCGACAGCGACGGTAATGTCGCAATCGCCGATGAAGACGGAAATATCGCGGTGGTTGACAGGCATGGCAACACTTATGTCGAAGACGAAGATGGGAACACAGCCGTTGTTGACAGCGATGGTAATGTCTACGTCGACGATGACGACGAATAAGCCGCTCTTCTCAGTCTGTCCATAACAGCACGGCCGATGCCTTCCTCTTCGCACGAGTCGACGAGAATTACATCGAGACCCAGCTTGTCCATTTCATACAGCGCCGAGAAAAGCCGCGCTGCGACTTCATGGAGGCTGCTTTCGGCGCTGAGCACTGTTGTGCAGGCATAATCTCGATCATCAGTCGGCCCGTATCTCGGACCAAAACTCAGAAGACCGACTCTCAAGGATGGATGAAGATTGCCGGCACTGCCACGGAACACGAGTCTTGTATGTGGAGCGTAATGTCCGCGCAGCATTCCGGGGGCGAGAGGTTCCTTTTCCTCTTCCGATGCGCCTGATCTTGTCAATGTTGCGACCGGCACTTTCAATTCATCCGAGAGCATCTCCGCCGTGATTCCTCCCGGCCTCAGAATGCGGGGCGGCCATTCAAGAAGAGAGAGAATAGTGGATTCGACTCCTATCCTGCAAGGCCCTCCATCCAGGATCATATCTACTTTCAGACCCAGCGTGGCTTCGACATGATCTGCAGTCGTTGCGCTGATGCGGCTCGATATATTGGCGCTCGGGGCGGCGACTGGTACGCCTGTCTTCTTGAGCAGTTCCAGCGCAACGGGGTGACTCGGAACTCTCAAAGCGACAGACTGCTTTCCCCCGGTTACCGCAGGCGCGACTTTTCCGCCTGCAGGCAGGACCAGAGTAAGCGGGCCCGGCCAGAACCGGGAAAGATTTTCCAGAGGTCCCCTCAGCCTGTCGTCCAGGACTGAAACACCCTGGACACTTTCTGATGATGGCACATGAACAATCAGCGGATTGTTCGAAGGCCTCTGTTTCACCTCGAATATTCTGCGGCAGGCGGCATCATCCAGCGCGTTTGCGCCAAGTCCGTACACGGTTTCAGTGGGGAAGACTACGAGACCTCCCTGGCGTATTATCCTTGCGGCTTCAGTTATGTTTTCCGGAGTCGGCTCAACTACCATGATTCACTGTCGGTACAGATTCTTCTCTTCGATATAATTCCTCACCGGCTCCGGAAGTTCAAGCGGCCAGGGAGGCGCATTCTTTATTTTCGCCCGGATATCGAATGAAGAGACATCAAGGAAAGGAGTTTCGATAAACTCTCTGCGCAGTTTCTCCACATACCCCGCAGGCAGGGCGGGAGCGATGTCTTCCAGCCTCTCGAGTCCAAAGCTCCTTCGTGCCACCGGAACGATGGTCGCCAGCCTGAAAATCTCTTTCACGTTTCGCCACAGCGGCAAGGTCGCGAGCGAGTCGGAGCCAAGGATGAAATACAAAGAGGAGCCGGAGGGAATCTGATTTCTCACTGCAGCCAGGGTTTCAGCGGTGAAAGAGCATTGCTCATTTCGCAGCTCGAAATCAGACACAAAGAACGAAGACTCATTGTCAACTGCAAGGAGAAGCATCTCGAGTCTTTCTTCATGTCCTGCCACCGGAGCGGCATCTTTCAGAGGGTTTTTTCTGTCAGGCATGAAAACGACGGCGTCAAGATTTTTCACTTCGCGCGCGATTCCCGCGATTTTCACATGAGCTTTGTGGACAGGGTCGAATGTCCCGCCAAAAATGCCGATACGACCACATAGAGCCGTAAAATCAGTTACGATCTTCCGATTTCGCATCGGGGCATTTTCTCCCGAAATTCGGGGGAATTTCAAGGACTCTTTGTTGGTCGACGGTTCAACCAAGTCAAGGTATATTGAAATGAATGATTGAATCCTTTCGTGCTTTGATTATTGACGGCGATGTGCAGGCAAGAGTGCGACTGAAGGAGACTCTTCGCAGCTTCACGTACAGGAACGATATAAGAATGGTCCGGAGCCTCCGTGACGCGGAGACGGCTCTCAATTTCGGCGAGGGGTTCGACGGAGTCTTCATATCGTCTCAAAACCAGTTCAGCGCCGTGATAGATCTGGTGCGACGAGCCCGGCAGACTCAGCCGGGGCGGAGAGCTTTTTACGTCATAGTGCTCAAAGTTGCGCAGCAGAAAAGCACGTATATGGCAGGGCTTTACCTTTCCGGTATCGATGGGTTCATTCAGGAGCCTTTCGTCGCGAGCGAACTTGAGGCGGCGCTCGGAACCTTCTTGGAGGAGAAGGCAAAAAAGATCGAGAACGAAGAGAGGAAGAGGATCGCTCTCAATATTCTGGTGCTGGATGCAATCAGCGGGATAGATCAGCGTGTAAAGGAACTGCTGCGGAATCCGGAGAATGCAGCCGGCGGTTACACGATGAAAGAACTGCGATCCGCCTGCGCGCAGATTCAAGTGCTGTCAAAAGACGTGCCGGAACTCTACGAAGAGGTGCTGATTGAAAAGTTCGAAGCCGTTCCGCCTCCCAGGGTGAGCGTACTGCGCAAAAAGAGGAAAAAGAGACAGAATAAAATGCAGCATCCCGGTGAAGCTATCGGGAAGATGCTGGTGGACCGAGGCTTGAAAGAGGAAATCGTAGCCGCGCGTCTTGGCCTGACGGATGTTGAATTTGAACAACTGCTCAAAGGCGAAAAGCGGGTTGACGAAGAACTCGCAAAAAACCTCTCTCACATACTTGGAAATACTCCCGGCTTCTGGATCCATCTGCAAAACATGTGCGAGGCCCGCCGAAAAGAACCCGAGCGGGAGGAATGACGGGACCTTCAAAGCAAAAAAAGGCCCCGTTTGCCGGGGCCTTTCGCGAACATTATGAAATGAGGCGTCTTACATCATACCGCCCATTCCGCCCATTCCGCCGCCCATTCCCGGGTGCATGCCGCCTTCCTTCTCTTCCTTCGGCTCTTCGGCAATAACTGCCTCGGTCGTGAGGAGAAGTCCGGCAACAGATGATGCGTTCTGAAGAGCAGTGCGGCAGACTTTGGTGGGATCGATAATTCCATCCTTGACCATGTCGCCAAACGTCTCAGACGCCGCGTTGTATCCGAAGGAACCAGTGCCCTTGCGGACTGCGTCGACTACGACATCGCCCTTCGCGCCGGCGTTTTCGGCAATTGTGCGTGTTGGTGACTCAAGAGCGTTGGTCACGATCTTCACGCCGAACATCTCAGCTTCGTTGGCAAGCTTCATTCCCTGAAGCTTCTCGATGATGCGGATAAATGCGACGCCGCCGCCGGGGACAACACCTTCTTCAACTGCCGCTTTTGTCGCATGCAGAGCATCTTCCACGCGGGCTTTCTTCTCCTTCATCTCGACTTCAGTCGCTGCGCCGACATGAATCACTGCAACACCGCCGACCAGTTTGGCAAGACGCTCCTGGAGTTTCTCTCTGTCATAATCCGAGGTGGTTTCCTGGATCTGATTCTTGATCTGCTCCACACGGCCCTTGATCTTGCTGCTGTCGCCCTTGCCGCCGATGATTGTCGTATCATCCTTGCCAATCACGACCTTCTCGCAGGAACCAAGATCCTTGAGCCCTATGCTTTCGAGCTTGATTCCAATGTCCTCGGTTATGCACTGACCATTCGTCAGAATAGCGATATCCTCGAGCATGGCTTTTCTTCTGTCGCCAAAGCCGGGGGCCTTGACAGCGCAGACATTCAGCGTGCCGCGGAGTTTGTTCACAACAAGTGTCGCAAGAGCTTCGCCTTCAATGTCCTCAGCGATTATGAGGAGAGGCTTGCCGGCTTTCGCAACCTGCTCGAGAACAGGAAGGAGGTCCTTCATGTTCGAAATCTTTTTTTCATGGATGAGAATCGCCGGATTCTCCAGCTCCGCTTCCATTCTGTCGGGATTGGTCACGAAATACGGAGAAATATACCCGCGGTCAAACTGCATCCCTTCAACCACTTCAAGCGTGGTCTCGAGACCCTTGGCTTCTTCAACAGTGATGACACCTTCCTTGCCGACCTTCTCCATCGCCTCGGCAATGATGCTTCCGATCTCGGTGTCGCCATTTGCGCTTATTGTTCCGACCTGGGCGATTTCCTGCTTGCCTTTGGTCGGGGTGCTCTGATTCTTCAGCTCTTTCACTGCGAGAGCGACTGCAGCATCGATACCGCGTTTGAGGGACATGGGATCATGCCCGGCGGCAACGAGCTTGAGGCCCTGCCTGTAGATTGCGTCAGCAAGAACAGTCGCTGTAGTTGTTCCATCGCCGGCCACGTCAGAAGTCTTGGAAGCAACTTCCTTGACCATCTGGGCGCCCATGTTTTCGAACTTGTCCTTGAGTTCGATTTCCTTCGCGACTGTTACGCCGTCCTTGGTTATTGTCGGAGCGCCGAAGCTCTTCTCTATGACGACATTGCGGCCCTTCGGCCCCATGGTGACACGCACTGCATTTGCGAGTGTCTCAACGCCTTTCAAAATGCCTTTGTTTGCATCAAGGCCAAATCTCAGATTCTTAGCCATATACTCATCCTCTCAAATTAAAAATTCACATTCGCCGGGCGACTTATTCAAGCACACCGAGCACATCGTCCTCACGCATGATGAGATACTCTTCGCCGTCGATTTTTATCTCTGTTCCCGAATACTTTCCGAACAGGATAGTGTCGCCGGCCTTGAGATCAAGCGGCTGAACCGTCCCGTCTTCGCGGACCTTTCCTTTGCCGACAGCAATCACTTTCCCCTGCTGCGGCTTTTCTTTTGCCGTATCCGGGATGTATATGCCGGCGCTGGTCTTTTCCTGGACATCGATTCTCTCAACAATCAGTCGATCCTGAAGCGGTCGAATTTTTGATAGAATCGATGTCATACAAACACTCTCCTATCAAAATAGCTCCCCACAGGACTTCACTATTCCTCATTGTCATGAGGCCGCGAGTCCTTACGAGAGACTCCGTTGCACTAAATAGCTGCCCTAAGTAGCTGAAATTATTTGCGCCTGCCTCGCCACGATTCATTCACCCTGCAGAAGGGTAAACAAGCGCGGCCTTCATCAAGTGGAAAAGAGCTTTTCCAGCCGATATTCCCAGCCCAGAGCTGCATCTGGGCAGACCCGGCGCGGTTTCCTATATGCGCATCCCTTAACGGCATTTCAAGGGCAGCGATGAGAGAAAATAGTTTTTTAAGAGGGGAAAAGCAATGATCATTGAAACATCGCCTGCAACTGTTCCCGCCCCCGCGCCCTTCTCTCCTCTTCCCTTGAATTAAGGGGAAATCTCGTTCTACAGTAAGGCTTCTCGAATACACAATTTTTCGATCCGGAGGAAGTGCGGAAGTGATAGATACTCCTCAGAGAAAACCAGTGCAGAAACATTCATCGCGGCCATTTGAAGGGGTAAGGGCGCTTCTCGAAAAGGGAGTGGAAGACGGTGTCTTTCCCGGTGCGGTGCTTGTAGTCGGCAAGGACGGTAACGTGCTCTTCCATGAGGCAGTCGGAACCAAGACGCTGAAAACGGGCCGCGGGACTGAGGCCCAGCCGATGGAAGGCGACACGGTCTTTGATGTCGCGCAGCTCACAGGGACGGTTGTGACCGCGACACTTGCGATGAAACTGATAGAGGCGGGGAAGCTGAGCCTTGACGACAAGGTAATCCGTTTTCTTCAGACATTCGGCGTGCACAACAAGGCGACAATAACCATCGGGCAGCTGCTCTCGCACAGTTCGGGTCTTCCGGCGACAATCGCTTATTATGAAGAACTCATACGCGAGAACGCGGGACCAAGGCTGGGAATCGTGACAAGCCGTGGAGCAAGAGACCATGTATACGGCGCAATTCAGAGACTTCAGCTCAAGTACGATCCCGGAACGCGGCAGCTTTACAGCGATATAGGACTGATTCTTCTGGGCCAGATAGTCGAACTTCTCACCGGCATGTGTCTCGATAAAGCTCTCATGAAATATATCGCCCAGCCTCTTGGGCTCAAGAGTACAAGTTTCGTCGATCTCTCGATGATCAAGAGACGCGGGATTCATCCTGTGACGGATCTTATCGCGTCGACTGAAGAGTGTCCGCTTCGAAAGCGTGTCATGTGCGGTGAAGTGCATGATGAGAACGCGTGGGCGATGGGAGGTGTGGCAGGGCACGCGGGTCTTTTTGCGTCCGCCGGAGACCTTCACAGGTTTGCGGCCGAGCTTATCGCTGCGTGGAGGAGCAGCTCTACTTTTCTTACACGGAAGACTGTTGCACGCTTCTGGGGAGGAGTAGAAGATCTTGAAGGAAGCTGGAAGTTCGGCTGGGATTCGCCTTCTGCGGAAAACGGGCTCGAACATTCGGGTCTCAGCGAAAGAGCCGTCGGGGGATGCGGCCTTACCGGGTGCTCGTTGTGGATCGAGCCTGAAAACGGCATTGATATAGTGCTTATGACGAACAGGATTCATCCAAGCCGGGCAAACCGGAAAATATTCTCATATCGAGCGGAACTGCATCAGGCGGTTCTGCAGGCGCTTTGACAGAGGTCGGCGCCTTCGTGGTCGATAAGAGACACCAACTGGAGGGCTGCGCCTGTCGCGGCCGGATTAAGAGATGTGGCAGAAGCTTGAGGAAGTTGAAAAGCGCTTCGAGGAAGTAAGCTTCAAGCTTACCCAGCCCGATGTGATTACAAACCGGGAACTCCTTCAGAAGTACACAAAGGAGCACAAAGAGCTCCAGGAAATAGTCGCGACTTACCGCGCGTATAAAAAAGCGAAAGACGAGCTTGCCGGCAGCAGGGCGCTTCTTGAAAGTGGTGAGGCGGAACTTGCCGATATGGCGAAAGAAGAAGTACGTCTTCTCGAGCGCGAAATGACGGGACTCGCGGAGAGGCTGCATAAGCTTCTTCTTCCGAAGGACCCGAACGACGACAGGAATATTCTTCTTGAAATCAGGGCCGGCACCGGAGGCGATGAAGCTGGGCTTTTTGCCGGTGATCTTTTCAGGATGTACACCCGTTACTCTGAAGAGAGGGGGTGGCGCGTCGATGTAATGAGCGCAAGCGAAGCGCCGTCAGGGGGCTACAAGGAAATAATCGCCGCAATAACAGGGCAGGGCGCCTTCAGCCGGCTCAAGTTCGAGCGGGGCGTTCACAGGGTGCAGCGCGTTCCTTCTACTGAAGCATCAGGGAGAATTCACACTTCAACAGTAACAGTTGCAGTCATGCCGGAAGCTGAAGACATCGAAGTGAATATTCAGGACAAGGATCTTAGAATCGACGTTTTTCGCGCGGGTGGACACGGAGGTCAGAGTGTAAACACAACCGACTCGGCTGTCCGGATAACGCACCTGCCGACCGGTATCGTCGTCTCGATGCAGGACGAAAAGAGCCAGTTCAAGAACAAAGATAAAGCGATGAAGATACTCCGCTCCCGCATTCTCGAAAAACAGATTGAAGAAGCCGACGCCGAGCGGCGCGACATGCGGCGGAGTCAGGTGGGAACAGGGGAGCGATCCGAGAAGATAAGGACGTATAATTTCCCGCAGTCGCGCGTCACGGATCACAGGATCAATCTCTCCATTTATTCTATTGATTCGGTCCTGAACGGGGAACTGGATCAGTTTGTGGATCCTCTCACAGCGCATTTCCAGGCTGAATTGCTGAAGGAAGGGGGCGAGGGGAACTGATAACCACAGCCGCTGCACTCTGGATGCGGGAAGGGGGACCCGGTTTGCACGAACTGCAACGGCGCAGGAAAACTTTACGGATGCCATGCGAAGAGGGGAGCCTCTCGCGGGCGGCATCATTGTCGTCTCGCTGCCGGTGGCCGGTCTCGAAGATCTCCGGTACGGCGCGCCTGTCGCGTGACCCTGAGCCGCGGTTACTCCGCGAGCGAAGCCCATATCAACTCGAACATTTCCCTGTGCATTCTAATGATATGGGAATTCTCTATCACCATCCCCATGGTCGGCGCTTCGAACTGGTGAATAAAAACCCGCTGCGGAATGATCACCAGGTTCGTGGTCAGCTTTGTGCCTTTCGGAAGAATCCTGTTGCGTTCATTGGCAAGTCGCCCTTTACCTGCCCGGTGCCTTGCAATGGCGGAGTCTTCGAGGATCATCCGGACTTTTATGTCGAGCTTCCCCCTGCGGGCCGAGAAATCAGGAAAAAAACCGGGCGCAAACTTATATGCGATGTCAATGCTTGAAAGCACGAGATAATCCTGTCCCGGTTTTACTGTTGAGATCATGTTGAGGTAGACATTCTTCAGGCTTTCGACGCCTTCGTAATACTTGATAATGCTCTCTGCTCCCTCGAGTCTGTAGAGAGCTCCAAGTTCCGGAAGAATCTTCAGAAGTCTCTCCTGGCGGTTTTCGAGAACTATTTTGAGCCGCTCAGGATCTTCGGCACTGTAATACTCCTTTATCCCGCGGACCTCTTTCCGCATGAGCTGCTTCTGCCGGAGAGATTCGATAATCGAGTAGGCGGTCGATCGTTTGACTCCGGCTTCTTTTGCGATAGCAAGGACACTTGATGGACCAAGGGAAAGAGAAGATGAGTACACAAGAGCTTCTTTCTCGTTCAGTCCTATCTCCTGCAGGGTCTGTATTATCCGGTGGTCTTTCATCAGATCTGTCGTATTTTTCGACAAATTATTCTATCTGAGAATACAGCAAGTTAGACCCTATAGCAATGTGGATGTCGACATTTTCGGCATATTTTTTCAAGACTGCTAATCTTCTTCTGTCTGGAGATATCAGAATGAAGAAATGCTTTTTAATCCTTCTTATGCTGTCCGCATTCCTGCCATCCCGGGTGCCCGCAGAACCATTTTCAATTGGCGCTGTGCTTCCCCTCAGTGGACCGGCGGCGGAATACGGCGCCTCGATTGTCAACGCGATTGAGATGGCGCGCCGGGATCATCCTGCCCTTTTCGAAAATGTTGTCTTCAAGTTCGAGGATGGGCGGTATGATGCTTCTGCTGCTGTTACCGCATTTCATAAACTGACTCGGATAGACAGGGTCGACCTTGTTTTCACCTGGGGGATTTCATTCTGTCAGGCTCTCGCACCGCTCGCGGAGGAACGGAAAATCCCGCTCATTGCTGAATGCCCCGATCCCGGACTATCGCGTAACCGCAGGTTCGTGCTGAGACCCATGAATGATTCGGATCAGTATACAAAACTCACGGCGGAATACCTGGCTGCCAAAGGCCTGAGGAAGCTGGGCCTGATTTTATCCGACACCAATTATACTGAAATGATGTCCGATTCCCTTCGGCGAATGCTGCAGCCCGGACAGTCTGTGACGCTTGTTGACTCCCTGTCTGCATCCGATATGGATTTTCGTTCATCTATTGCAAAGCTTCGGACAGGGGATTTCGACGCTGTGGGAGTTTTTCTTTCAGTCGGCCAGGTAGGTCAGTTCTTCCGGCAGGCAAAACAGCAGCGCCTGGAGATCCCGGCTTTTGGAACGAACGTCTTTGAGAGCTTCTCAGAGATCAGGGGCGCCGGTTCCGCAATGGATGGCGCCATTTACGCATTTAACAGCGTAGGTTCCGCGTTTATCAGCCGTTATATATCGCTCTATGGCGGAGGATCGCAGCTTGGATTCGCTGCAGTTGCCTATGAAGTTATGGCGCGGCTCGGCGAGGCGGTCTCATCCAACTCATCCCTGAGGGGGGAAGCGCTTCTCCGGTCATTCGATACTCGAAATACACGTGAAAGTCCTGTCACTGGCCCTTATAAGGTCCTCGATCTGGACGAATCACTTTTCTTCGATTTCCCGCTCGTAATAAAGGAAGTCCGCGGCGGGGACGTGAGGGAAGTACGAGGGTGGGGTGCGGCAGCGCGGAAGTACTAAGGAAAAAAGGACACCCAAAAACTGGAGACTCGCCGCGAAAGGTCGTTTTTTGTTGTTTCAGATCGCAGCAGTCGCAATCAGTACTGATACACAACTTTGTTTTAGAGCAAGCGCCGAAAAAGTGGGTGTCCTTTTTCTTTTATCGCAGCCTGTTTCGCAGCCTGGCTGCAACTGCCGCCTGAATCTGCTGAGAATTGTTATTTCTGACCGCGACGCCTCCAGCTCCCGGAGGCGGCTTGTAGTCAGGACGGAACCAGTCGGAGGGGAGATCCGGAAAAATTCCTGCAGTGGCTGCGACTGAATGGAAGATTCTGCGGCATGTCCCGATTGAGTCGTTAATCCCGCAGCGGGTCTTGAGAATTTCGTTAAAGGCTTCTGAAGAAAGCGGTAATATCGAGGAATATCTCCTGTGCAGGAGATCTTCGACACGATCATGAATCCAGGAAAGATGCGTTTCGCCAAGCTTGAATATCCGCTCTGATTCAAGGTTCACTGCTGCTGAAAGTCCCGCTACAATCTGTTTTCCCGCTGAAGCGTAAGGTTCTTTCAAATGTTCGAGATCAGACGCGGTAAAAAACCGGCCTGAGTACAGCAGAGCAAGAAGCATTGCGTTGTATTCCACATCCTGTCTCTGCCACGCAAAGGTAATGCCGAGGTGATCGTCGATCCAGTGAGCCGTTTCGTGGATCATCACAGGATTGACCGTTGCATGAAGAGCAAGCCGCGGAAACACTTCAGAAGTCCAGCGACCGACACTGAAACATAGGAGACCTGACTGATCGTAGTAACCGCCGCATCCAACGAGACCCGAGACAAGGTATGCGCGCATGCCTTCAGGCGATCCACTCTCGACTTTTCCATGAAGCGAAAGGCATCTCCAGTTTCTCGAGTCGAGAATGTATCCGCTTTCCTCGAGCAGGCGGTTCCCATAGCCGATAAGAATATGCTCAGGAAGCCTCAGGGCGGCTTCTTTTGCCAGAGCCCGCATGCCGGGATCGATCTGTTTTCCTCTCAAAATAAATTCAACAAGGGCTTCGTTTCTGCTGCCGCTTTTTTCAATTGCAGCAGCCATATCGGGCGATTCCCGTTTTACAGGGACCACAGCACCTGCTGACCTTCCCGAAAGTATGCCTTTCAAAAGATCGCTTTCAGACGGTGTCAGGCGCGCATGGAGAGAACCGAAAGAAAAAGATGGAAAACCCGACCCAAAAACAGGCGTGGGGGATTCAAAGGCCCTGAAAAATGCATCAGTCTTTTCGATTGCCCTCTTTGCATCCGTGTAGCCGGATGATCGGGAACAGGAAGCGATCTCATTGATGCAGGAGAACGCGGCAGAGCGCAACATTGCCTGTCGGTGACTATCGACTATCCTGCTGAAAATCGAGCCGCCCGCAGGGGAAGGCGTCTGAGAAGAAAGAGATCTGTCGTCGCGGAGCACCCGATAATTCTAGTTCAATCCAGGGCTTAAGCAAGCAAGGCTTCTGAATGAAAAGGTATACGGGCGTCGCATGCGGGGATTGTGACAGCGCTTCCGGCCTTTTCTTGAAGGGATTGCAGGGTGTGATTTCGCATTGATGAAAACTGAGTTTGAAGCAGAGATAGAGAAAAGCTTGCTTCCTTCTACCAGAGCACTGCCTGTCATGGACATGAAGCAGAGGCTGAACAGGGTCAGGCCAGGACGGAACTTCATGGAAGAAAAAGACATCCTGGAGGCGTATGACAGGATAAAGGAGGAAAGTGCGGCTGCGCACGATGGTTACCGCGCAGCGCTGATATTCAGCGCGATCCTGGATGAACTTTCAAAGGCGGACGATCTGTCTCCTGAACAGTTCACTGCGGGAGTTGCATCCGCTGCCTCTCTCCTTCATCAGCCGGGAGAACCGGGAAAAGAAGCGAAGATTTAACGGCCCTTCTGGCGCTCGATCTCGACCGCCGCGCTTCGCGCAGAACGAAGGGCTGAAGGCTTGTCGACTCGAACCAGGACATTCTGCACACCAGGAGTCTCCAGGCATTTCTGCGCCACTGCCTCAGTCAGAGCTTCGAGGAGGAAGTACTTCGAGTCTTCAACGAGCGCAAGAATTCCCTTCTTAATCGCGCGATAATCCACTGCATGCCTGAAATCGTCCGTCTTTGCCGCAGTTGTGAAATCTCCATAAACAGAAAGATTGATTATGATGTCCTGTTTTTCGCGCCGCTCATCATCGTCGACTCCGACAATACAACGGGCATTCAGATCGGTTATGATTATTCTATCGAGCATCCTGTTCATTGCACGGCTTCGTCAGTCCGCATTACTTACCTTCATTATAGAGTGAGTATTCCGGATCCCGCGAGCATACGCGCACTTGTGCTCACCGTCAATTGAAACAGCCGCCATAAAGCGAGCTGGAGCCACGCCTGAAAGCATTCAGGAGAATGCCTCCTTTTCGCTATGAATTTCACACCCTCTCTTTCCGATATCAGGCGACTCAATGCATGAATGTCGCTTCGACCATCCTTGATTTCGCCGGAAAGAAGGTGGATGCATCCATAGGTTTCGCGACGCAGACTCCCCCAGGCGCGCCGATATGAGCTTCAATGCGGCTGAGAGGAAGCAGGCGCACTTCTATGCGTTTATGATGGGTTTCTCTCCGCTCTCCCCGCTGCACGTTGAAGCGAAGCTGCACCTCGTATCGCATTCCAGAGTGAAAACCCATGTATCCCCGTTCGGAATGAACGTTTCCGATTCCCGGGTGCGGAGTGTTCGGGAAGAACCCGTCGATCACTGTCGCGCCTTCAACTCCCTCCGCCAGAGCAATCCGCTCGAGCCACGGACAGAACTCCGGAATCGGTCCGACGGCCGTTATTTTTGCGCCTGTTTTGAGAAGTTTCTTTGTTACGCGGCCGTCGCCCGCTCCGATTTCGAGAATATTATCACCAGGCCCAGGCTTCGCTTTCTATTTAAGCCAGTGCCTGCTCAGTCGATTGGCTGTAAATTCTTTTCTGACAAATGAAGAGAAGCCGGGCATTGAATATATATCGGAAAGCAGCGCCGGATCTTTGCCGCCCACCGGGTTCGGGCTTCGGAGGCGGTTGTGAACTGCACGCACTCGCCCGGCCGAAGCGGGAATTATCAGGAGCGTTTTTTCGACATAAGTACATCCCTCACTTTTCCATCAGGGCTATTTCGCCGTCCCATGAATCCTCAGGAGGGTTCTGCCGGTACTTTCTCAGGACGGTGAGATACCATCTGGCGATCCCTGAAAGAACCGGTACACTTTGTACCTTCGAAAATTTCTCTTCCGCCGGATCCCATTCCCGCTTCTGAAAATGCCTTACCCCTTCTTTCCAGACCTGAAGGTCCGAAGGCTCGGGAGAATTCTCGATGACGGTATAAATAGTGGTGTTGCGGGACTTTCCATATACCTTGACTCGCCCCAGCTCGAGAAGGGGGAACTTTCCGTTAAGCTCTCTCGAAGCGTCATCACTTAAAAGGATAGACGTCCCGAAATGCTTGTTCAAACCCTCCAGACGGGAGGCCAGATTGATCGCATCGCCCGACGCAGTGTAATCGAACCGGGATGCCGATCCCGTATTGCCGACTATCGCTGTTCCATAATTGAGGCCGTACCTCGTTCTCAGTGGAGGCATCTTTCCTTCACTTATGAGCTCATTCAGGCGCCTCTGCATCTTGAGGGCGCCAAGCATCGCCCGCTC
>CAYQVO010000004.1:105391-125950 GCA_964421085.1 uncultured Bdellovibrionales bacterium
CTCGACGCAGTCTTCCATCGCAAGCGGCGCGCCCCATATTGCAAATACGCTGTCTCCCATGAATTTTATAAGCGTGCCGCCTGTTTCCATTACTGCGTCCGCGGAAGCTGTGAAGTAGGTCTTAAGGTGCCTGGTAACATCAAGCGGCGGAAGAGATTCGGACCAGGATGTGTATCCCTCTATATCAGTGAAAAGAATAGCGATCCGCCGCTCTTCACCGCCGAGTTCAAGAGTATCTTTTTTCCGCAGCACTTCCGAAACCATCTGAGGCGCAAGGTAGAGGGAAAGCGCTGAACGGAGGCGCCTTTCGTCTCTTGCGACAACGATATAGTAGAAAAGCGCCGTCAGCAGGAAGGCGAGTGGAAGCACAATTCCGACTCCGATAACGCACGGGATGAACAGTCCGCCAAGAAAGGCGGTATAAGAAAAGGACACCCACAATGTCGAGCTTCCCGCCCATATCGCAAACCCGGCGGGAGGCTTAACCAGCGCGATGAGAAGCACAAGGATGAATATCAGGGAATTGAAAAGAGCGCTTTCAAGCCGCGGGCTGAGCCTTTCGATCCATTTTTTGCCGGTCAGATTCGCGGCAATGGTTGCATGCACTTCTGCGCCGTACACCGAGTTTCGCTTGAAAGAAGTGATGAATTTGTCGACAGGGGCGGCGGCCGATCCGATCGGCATTGCAAGCCCGACGAAAACTGTCTTATTCCTGAGCCGTTCTTCGATTTCCCGGCTTTCGGAAAGAACGCGGTAAAGGGATACCGTGGGAATAGTCCCTCCAGGACCGTAGAAATTTATGAAGTCGCGGGCCGAAGGCCGGTCTGAGTTCCGCTCTTTAATCCCGGCCGCCGCTTCAGACAGAGTCAGGAAAGTGCTCATCTCTTCATTGCCGCTGTCATGAAAGCGGCGCACCACACCTCCATCGAGAATCAAATGACCTGACGCAGGTTTCGCGCGTGATGCAAAAAGAGGGAATATGTCGCCGTTGTCGTGCTTCGATCCGGAGAAAAGAACTGTTTCATTCAGAAGAAGGGCATCCGCAAACGCCTGGTCACCGGCCGCGTCGGAAGATGGACCGGAAAAGAGCAGGTCGAGCGCCACGCGTTTCACTCCAGTCTGTTTCAGACGCACGAGCATATCGGCAAGAACTCTGCGCGGGACAGGAACTATGGGAGAGAGTCCGAGTTCGCGATAAGTTGCTTCGTCGATCGCCACCATTGCAACATCAGCCGGAGGTTCTACAGCTCCTCTTGCCGCGAAAAATGCTTCGAGCGCAAAGGGTTCAAGTGTGGATGTCCCGAAATGGGAAAGCAGCACCATATGCAGGAAAGCCATTGCGGCGGCGAGCGCATACGCGAAGAGCTTCCTCCTTAAGTCAAACGATTTCACCCAAACCTTACGAAACAAAGATCTCCGACCTGGAGCGGTCAGACCGCCCTAGGTAGGATGAGAGCAGGCCTCATTTCTTTACAGAGAGTCTTGAATTCCCCAAGTAGCCGGAAATCCAGCTTTTTTTCTGGCCATGATTCGTTAAGAGAGCTGTTTTTGCAGCCGACCTTAATTCTTTCAAAAGTGGGGAGAGTTCATTGTCTCTCACCTTACTGTTTTTTCCTGTTTAAGGAGCCTGCATGAGAACGAAAGAACGGGGTGCAGCGCTTGTTGAATACGCTTTACTGGTCTCACTTCTTGCAGTTATCTGCATTGGATCTGTACGAAGTATGGGAAACGCGGCAAGTGACTCCTTCCAGCCGGTTTGTTCAGTGCTGGGCGCAACCAGGAATGCGGCAGGAGGCTGCGAAGCGTCCACTGGTCCCAACCTTGGCGATTAAGTGCGACAGCGACAGCGACCAGGACACCGACTGTTACTCCCACACGGACCAGGACGGCTACTGCTGCGCCGACGGCTGCAAAAAAATGCACTGACAGCGATGGGGGAATTAATCCGGACGTCTACGGTCAGGTGAACGTGGGGAATAAGGTCTTCAAAGATCTGTGCGCGACGCATGGAATTCCTGCAGAGTACTGCTGCACCATTAAAGGAACCGCAGCGTCAAACCGTATGACGTCCGCAACATGGGGTGCAGGCGGAGTCTGCCGCTGAAGATGTTTGCGGGCCTTCCGGTTTAATCATGGGAAATCCGGAGAGTGAGGCAGCATGAACAATTGAATTCAGAAAAGGCCGCTGCCTGACGACTCAACAAAAACGGGTAAAGATCAGTTAACCGTCCACACTGCAATTCGGCAAATTCCTGTGCGGTCGGAAAAGAAGCTGTCAGTTTCTGGAGGTCTCCGGCAACATCTGCATCACTCAATCTCGCTGCATCCTTTCCCACTTCCTCCAGAATCTCCCAATACCGCGGGCCAGGAAAGTCAAGCTTTTCTAAATCCGGACAATTGTCAGTGAAGGAGTTTTTGCAGTTTCACCCTCCGTTGTTGTTTTTTTTGAGCGATTCGAAACGCCCGAGCGGACTCGAATAGACCCGCAGGACGAAGAAACCTGATTCCCGCGTGAAGTCTTCGATTGTTGTAAAGATTCACGAACTCACCTGTGACATGCCATTAGTCTGTGGATGGTTTCTTCTCGTGAATACCTGCTGAATCTGAAGCTGTGAAACGGGAAATTTAAAGTCCCTTGATATGAATGCGCTGGCGTTATCGTGAATGAGCGTTGGGGAGAGGTCCGGATACTTCTCGCGGACCCGTTGCACGAAATCCTGCACGGAGCGGCTCGTCATGCCGGTAAGCAGGTCACAGTGCCAATGCTCATGAATTCGAAAGCACCGGATTAACGGCACTCTCAGAGAGTGCGACAAGTGATTCATCGTTCATCATCCACGTTCTTCATTTCGGCCTGCCATTGCATCTCCTCCCCGTTTGTCAGATGGAGACTTCCAAATCTCTTCAGCAGAGTGCAAGGGGAAGTTGTCATTCCTGGGGCCGCCTCTTGAGTAGCCTGCCAATCTTTCTTAAACTTCAGCAGTAATCAACACTGCCAGAACTGGAGATCCTGGGCTAATGAGTCTCGCCGGTTTCCTTGATATCAGCTCTGTTCTTTCACAGGCACTTCTCCCTTCCACGGTTCATGCCTTTGAGCCGGCAGGTTCCTGCACTCCTATTGGCCACTACAAGACCCTTGCCGAGTACAAGGAAGATCATGACTTCAGGCCTGAATGGCGCGCGGGCTGTGTTTTCCATGATTGTGACGGCGGAAGACGACGTTGGGTCTTCTTTCCGGACCCGACTGCCTACCTTACGTGCTCTCTCGCCGACACCATCTGCCTTCTGGAGAAGGCAATAGTGGGCAACGACATTGATTACAACGAAATCAACCGGAGCTACCCCCATACCTGGGGATGCAATGCCAACTACATTGAATTTGTGCCCCGTTTCTTCGGGGGACTCCACGGCATGATTCGCATCCTTCCTGCGATTCCACCCTCGCAAAACGGCGTGCCCACGTGCCTCTTATTGCGGGGCCTTTTCGCGCCGCCGTTGGGATGCGAGAGCTGTTATGCGATTGATTTCGGCAGGGGTTTCGATGAAGGGCTTTTCGTGAGAGATGGAGAAACCGGGAAGTACTTCGAGAAGGGAGATGATCTGGCCAGGGCGTTCAACGCTTTTGCCCACGCACGGGGACTGAAAACCGGTTTTTGCATGGTAATCAATAGTGGGCAACTCTTCGTCAACGAGGAAAACTTTAGCTGGCGCCACGGTCCGCACTTGGAAGCCTTCGTGAACGCGTGCGTGAACGGCATTGCACTCGGGTTTGACGCAATTCATTTCGACTCAATCAAGCACGCGGGCGGATACGACGAAAACGGGCTCTACCAAGTGTACGACCACGAGAATTACCACGGCGCCGGAGATCCTGTTCCATACGCAACTGCCCAATGGATAACCAATGAAATCAGGGCAAGGACGGGACGAATGGATCTTAGCTTCGTCGGCGAATACGCGGGGACGGATCCACGATACAGGCTGATGGGATTGAGTGCGGGGATCGAGTTTGACGCGTTGACGAGTGATGTGACGAATATCGCTGCATGCCAGGCGGGGTCGCCCGGCTACAAAACAGGCTTGTTTGTCTCCAACGATAACAACGGCGGCCGCCGAAGCTTTGATGAGACGTTGACTGCGGCCTGGAGAGGCTTGTGCGATCAAGGACAATACCCCAAGGTGCCGGTGCTCTTTTCCCAGGCAGACCTGTTCCCGGCGATTCCCTGCTACCACCACCTGATCGAACGGGCTATTCATTGGAGAGATGATGGAGGGCGCTTCCATCCTGATGCGGCCAGTTACCGTTTCGAGCTGAATTGGCTCTGGGCCTGTGCGGCGGCGAAGTGGTGAGCGGAAGCTGCAGCCCGGCGCTGCATTGCAGGACGGGATTATATTCTTCGAACCTTGCCGATACATTTTGGACAGCTGCACTTGCCCTGACAATAGTCGGATGGATGATGAACAAATCGGACCCTTATGATTGAGACCCTCGGAGAGTGGTACGATGCGGCGGAGAAGACTCAAAAAAAGTGCCCGGATCAATTCTACCACTTCCTCCTGATGAAGAACGGGTCGGTCTCCAGCGTGTCGGATACCTGCGGACATATCCGCGCAGTCAGGGATTAGAAGCTGCCTGCACTTACTCGCACTTGTCCGCGAACGAGGGTACCAACTCGCCCGGCTTGATAAGCTGATTCTTCAGCCTCTTTCCGCTCAGCAGAGCCGGCTTCCCGGCCCGCAGTACTGCAAAAAGAATGCTCTTCCGTCATTTCTGAATTCATCTCCGTAATCCTCGAAGCAACTCTGCAGGAAGGCTTCTTGAATTCGTAAGAGTGAGCAGATGGAAGCTTTCAAGAAAGGGAAACCTTGAGTATGCAGCGCGGAGGCCCACGGGCACGCCGCTTTATCGGCTTGTATACAACATTGGAATTCCCCGCTGAAGCTTCCCGGCACATCCATTGATCAATGGGAACAGACAACCAGATTCTTCGGTCTATACTCGGCAAGGACAAGGGGAGCAGAAGCGGCAGCCCGAGATGACTCGGCGGCCACAATAGAGATTGAACCGAAAGAAAAGGCATCGAGAACCTGGGGCGCGTGGACAAAAAAGATCTTCGAAGTAGATCCGCTTCAGTGCCCGAAATGCGGGGAGATAATTAAGAAAAAGGCCTTCATCCATGACCCGAAAGAGATTGAGCGAATATGCGGCAATCTGGGTCTTGTCCCCTGGAGAGTTCCACCGCCCATGCATAGAATTCCCATGCCGTAGAACGCGCGGGAGTCTCCGAAGGATACCGTCACCTTTATTGAATCTCCGCCCCTGGAATTGCAGGCTTTATCGCGTCTAAACCTTTTCGAACCATTGCTGCTCCACGAAAACCTCCTCTCTGAGTTCGGTCCTTATCCCCAAGTGGAGTTCTTTAAGCTTATTCATCAGTTCGTCTCCGTCAAGAAGATCGACTGGTGTTGCTCCGTCACGGGTTGCTTCTTTCATGGCCTCACGAGAGAACGATCCTGTGGTAATGAAAAGTCCTTTATCGGCCCGGCCAACCATTGCACCTCGAAAGTCTCTTATTTGAGACGGGCTCACCTGACCAGTGTAACGTTTGCATTGGAAGACGACATGAAAGCTCATCAGACCATGTATTTTTGCTATCCCCTTACCATCAATTCCGCCGTCACCAGACCGTCCAGTGACCTCGACTTTAATGAAGCCTGATTCCCGTAAAAGCCGCTGAACAAGGCGCTCAAAGGCCGCAGGAGAGAGACTTTTGGTTAGAATCTCGAAAACTTGCGCTCGCCATTCCTCTTCCTCAGTAATGGTCTCTTCATCACCTGGAACTTCCTCTTGAGTTAATGCCTTGACTGACTTCTTCTGGGCACTGATTCTCCGATCGGCATCACGAACAACCCGAACAACTTCTTTTTGATCAACCTTAAGTGTCGGCTCTTTATCTGGGGAAAAGGACCAAACCCCACGAGCAGAGTTTTGAACCGCTCCGTATTTCTTTAAATAGGTCAAGGCCCAGGCGAGGCGATATCGCACCTCTGATGAATTACTCTTTTCGTGAGGAATCTGGAGGATTTCCTCGGACAAATTCATTACTTCTGCAACTTTCTCGTAAAGCTCATCGATAGCTGCCGATCCGCCCAGCAACTGAATCGCCGAAAGCGCTGGATTCATCAGATCATCAAATTTGGGCATTTTTATCTTCATCGCTCACCCTCTCTCGCTGGAACGGTTTCTTGTGAATCCAACTATATCTCGGAGAATCAGCAACACGAAGCCTTTTTGGAAGCTGATTTCAAGCCCCTTGCCTTCCACCCCCTGGAGATCTGAACCTCTGTGCGCCCTTTATTTGATGGAGGCTCCGCTTTTTCCATGATCGCCATCATCAGCGCCGCTCTTTATGAACGTATCGGGGAACTACCTCGGCAGTCACCGCGATGGATTTTCCCCACCGATAATTGGTGGAAGAGAACCTTTTTCCGATCGTTCGCTTCAGTTTTCTTTTTCATGCGGTGAACGCCTCCACGCAGTTCGGCGGTTTCAGCTTACGGAAATATTGCCCCGGATTAATCGCACATCGTCCAGTTCAACATTAACGTGAATGATCTCACAATCCGCAGAAAAGAGCGGAGAGAATTAATTGTGGACGACTTCTCCCGCTTGCGCGATCTTCCGGCAACGGTCACCATCTATTCCTATGCCTGTTCCAGGAGGGTATCGAGAAGGTCTTCATATTGCCGATACTTCCTCTCGTCAAAGGGTCTTCCCTGACCATTGAAGGGTTGTCCCAGCTCACCGATGAAGGTAACGCAAAAGACTGCGCTGTAAACTGAAGTGATCTTCTTCTCGACATCGGACAACTGCCAGGCATCGCACCATGCTTCGATATAATCTGTCTCTGCGCCCATGTCGAGCAGGGACATCCGGGTCAATCCGAGTACATAGAGCCGATCGCCGAAGCAGACTTGATCGCAGTCCACCACTCCGGTGACCTCACCGCCATTAACAAGAACATTCTTTGTCGTCAGATCATCGAGGAAAGCCCGTGGTTTCACCTCGGAAAAGTACGAACGCCACCCGGAGAGTTTTCTCTCTACAGAATCAACGTGCGCGGGCGATGCACGACCGACCGACTCTATCCATGATCGAGCCCTTTGCAGTGCGCCTTGAAGCACATCCTCCCAGGACCTCTTGAGCTCCCGATCCTCATAAGAAAAAGCGTGCCCGAAACCGGCAGCCATTGGGAGCGCCGCTGCACAGTCCTCAATTGAAGCAACACTGAACGCAATTGCTCTTCGCTCGCCAGGTTTGAGCTTTTCGTATGCTGTGCCGAGATCCTCTCCCCTTAAGCGTTCAAGAATGACAAAAGAAACATCCTCGACTGAACCAACTTTAAGCAGACGAGGCAGGGGAACGCCTGCCGCCTTGAGGCGGTCATGCCAGAAGACACTTCCTTCGAAATACTCGCGAATCTCAGGCGCGGAAATCCGGATCACTATTTCATCAGCTCCGGCACTTTCAGCGGAAAACACATGATGACAGAGACCAGTCGGAAACCGCTCGATCACAAGCTCCGACGAACCGAGAAATTCTTCGGCGATAATTCGAGCTAAATCGATCTTCGAACGCGGCGGCATGTCTCTTGTTTATCGTTCTTCGGTTCTGATGAAAGCATGAAAACTAAACTGCAGTCTATTCGTTCCCCCGGTTGTTTCGATGAAACTTCTCCGCGATCCACATCCGCACCACACGCTGCCTCATTTCATCTGTCTGAGGAAATCAGAACTGTCAATCGTCTTCCCGTACATCACAGGCCATGTATAATCGATCATCAGTCTCCTGATTTCCTGCCTGACAGGCACATCCGTGGTCTCGATGAGGTCCTTCAAGATGATCAAGTTGAAGCCGTTTGTGAAAGCGCCGTTGATGGTTGCATGAACGCAGCCATCGGCGAATATTCCCGCAATTATGAGGTAACGGACGCCCTTTTGCCTGAGGAGTCTGGCGAACTTGATGTCCCCGAATGCATCGTACTGGTTTTTCGTTATTATCAGATCTTCGGGTTCCGGCGAAACAAGGTAAAACTCCTCAGGAAAGCCGCTCGTATCGGTGGAGTAATAGACCGCAGCCGGGTCGGTGTAGAGTTCATTCAAATTATCAGGAAGGAACTCCCGTCTCCATGGAGTTGTTCTGACAAAGACGAGTTGACCGCCTCTGTTTCGAAACTTATCAATGAAATCCAGAAGGCGAGCCGCCATCTCCCGTATCTTCCGAAAGGTGATGTTCCATTCAGGAATTTCGCACCGCTGATGGGCGCAGGAATTGATGACATCAATTACGATCAGCCTTGAATTAGCCGGTGTCATCATCGAGTAAAGACTGGAAGAAGACGATTGGTGCTCCGCCATGAAAGGGCCCCCTCTGTCGAAAATACGCTCACATTATACCGCTCAGAAATAATAATGTCCGGTATTATCCACGCATGATTAATGATTGGAAGGATGGGGGAGCAAAGAACCTTCAGGCAATCGCCCGCTTCGCGCTCTCGGCCTTGAGCAGGTCACGGACAAAAGCGGCGGATGAGTCCCTGCCGACGCCCTGGATGATAGTGTCGGCGTACTGCTTTGAAGGTTCACAGAACTGCCCGTACATCGGCTCGACTGTGGTCTCCCACTGCTTTTTCACCGACTCGGCAGTGCGATCGCGCTCGGCCATGTCCCTTCTCAGTCTCCGTTCGAATCGAAGATCCGGGGGCGCTTCGACGAAAACGCTCAAATCGAATAATCGGCGAAGCTCCTCAAAGTGAAGAACGAGAATGCCTTCCACCAGAATGAAGCGTTTTGGAACGACGCGAAGCGTCTCATTTCTGCGGCTGTGAGTGGTGAAATCGTAAACAGGAATCTCCGTCGTGGTTCCGTGTTTGAGCTTCCGGAGATGCTTTGTGCAGAGATCTATCTCAAGGGCGTCCGGATGATCGAAATTAGTCGCTGCACGCTCGTTAATGGGCAGATTCGAACGGTCGAAATAGTAGTAGTCGACAGGAAACACCGAAACGTCGTCATGGGGGAGAAACGACTGTACGGTTCGACACAAATAACTCTTTCCGCTTGCCGTACCCCCGCCGATACCCACGACAAATGGCCGGCAGTTTCCGCTTTCCCTTTCTTTTGATCCCTGCGCCGTCATTCCCCCTGTTGCTGCCGGCCGTTACCGGGTTTTAAAATCGAGTTGTCTCTGCGCGCCTTTGCAATCACCCCTTGAAGATGCTCAGGATCGTTGGCCTCCGAATGGTCGACAAAGAGATCTTCAGGATTCATATAGCACCGGCTGGAGGCTCTGAGAATCCAGTACTCATTATCTGGATGCTCTTTGAACTCTTCGTCGGAGAGGATAAGAAAAGGTCTTCTGTCCGGGTTTCTTGAACTTCGAACATAAATTCTGCGCGGAAGGTGTAAAACTGTTCCATCAAGGTCGAGCAGAAGAAGGCTCGACCTCCGGGACGGCCGTTGGGCGCCTGAGAGCTTTCTGATAAGGCATTGCCATTCCATTTCCATGTTGAGTTTTGCTGCATCGAAAACTCTGAGCTTTTTTCCGATATCGAGACCTGTATCCCGATGAAGCTTCTTCCTTATAATCCGCCAGAGGCTCACTTCGCCGACGCCCTTATCGTTCGCGCGCTGGAGCATTCGTCCAACGACACCGGAAATCGTGTCCGAGGTGTACAACCTGTCTTTTGCGTCAAGACGGCGCCTTACCCATAGTTCAAGAAAAAATTCGTTAACCTTTTTCAGAACAGCGCGCTCATCATCTATCAGATAAATTCGATCAAATCCGGCGCTGGTCGGTGTCCAGCAGCCGACGGCGTTAAACTTGACCCCGTTCAGATTGTCGAGAAGTATCTGCAGTTTCCTCGAAGGATCTCCATCGTGATACTCGAGGCGTCTGTTCAAGGCGGAATCGTTGATGAAATAAGCCTTCGCCTCCGGAATGTCGCAGCTGAGAAAATCACCCACCAACCGTATGATCTCGGCGTTCCCCTCGCGATTTTCCCGGGCAGTAAGCAGGCCCACTGTCCCGCCGTCCGCAAGAACATTCATCGCGAAAACAAGCGCAGGGGCGTAAGACCGCACTTCAGCGAATATTGCATCGGAAACGGCATGCGCACTGGCGCTGTCACAGGAAAGGAGCAGGCTGATACTTTCAGTATTCTCCGGCCCGTCCAGGCAGTCGCATTGCCGGCCGACCGCACTCAAGACACGGCTCTGCTCTTCAGTGGTGAGACGGGAGTAGATGTGACACAGGAAATCGACCAGGCGATCCGGCGACCGCGGGATCTCCGCCTGCTGCCACGATACTGGATGTTCCCTCTCCTCCGATAAACGAAGTGTCATTGCCTGCCGCCTTTAACCGTTCGCCTTGCTGCACTGAAAGAGTATACACGACTCACGGAGGTAACCAAACCCGCCGAAAACTTTTGAATTTTGCGCGGTTAATAAGGGGCGGTGGATTATGCGGCGGCTCTCTCTGCTCTTGTGCCGCATCCGGAAAGCTTTATGCTATTTCTCCGGTTGAATCTTCATCCGGTTTTCGTATTCCTTGATAAGTGCAAGCACTTCTTCCTCAAAAACGTCGACAAATGCAGACTGAGGGGGAGCAGCGAGGAGTTTCGAAGCATCTGCCGCGTCCACTGAATTCACATAATACGCTTTATCCACCTCTGTCCGCCGGCAGGCGAAAACGATCCTCTCAACTCCTGCACACACACCCGCGGCAAGGCACATAAGACAAGGTTCAAGGGGTGTGTACATTGTCAACGGGCCGACGGCCTCCACGCCTGCCGCGCGGATGGCCTGAATTGCTCCGTGAGCGGTGACATCGTGCTCAGTTTCCGTGCAGCTCACTCCATGCGCGATTACTTCATTATTCCGCACAAGTACTGCAGCGTCCGGAAAGCCGCCCGCATGCAGAGACAGTTTCGATAATTCTATTGCCCGTCTTAAGAAGACGTGGTCGGAGGCGTGATTCCGCATTTTGCCCGCCGTTAAACGGATTCGTCGATACAGGCGGACTTTACACTCCGATGATCCGGCAAATCAACTGGATTTCTCCGTCCGCTTCAAATAGACTCCCCGCATGCCCTCTCATAGAACTGCCGATCGTCAAGTGACCATAAGAGACGAGAGTCCTCATGATTACGAAGCAAAAACGCGCGTAATCGCCGCGGCCGGCCAGGGACTTCGACAGGTCGTCGGAGCAGGCGAATGAGAAAACAAAAAGCAATCCTGGCTATGACAGTCGGGGCGGTGGCCGCGTTCCTGCTCTGGCGGTTCTTCACAGGCGCTTCAGCGGGGCCGTTGGTTCTATACGGGAACCTGGATCTAAGACAGGTTGAACTTGCTTTCAATAACAGCGAACGCATTTCGGAAGTTTTCGTCGAGGAGGGCGACCGCGTCTCGCGGGGTCAGATACTGGCAAAGCTGGACACAAGCCGGCTTTCCGCCGAAGCTGCTCAGGCTGAGAACCAGGCGGCGGCTCAGCGTGATGTTGTAGAGCGGCTTCATAACGGAAGCCGGCCTGAAGAGATTGCACAGGCCCGCGCGAGCGTTGAATCAGCGGAGGCCGATGCTGTTTATGCGAAGCAGCAGCTTGACCGCCTGAAAACTATCGCGGCAAAAATGGAGCAGGCCGTAAGTTTACAGGACCTCAATGCGGCAGAAGCCGCTCTAAAAGTCGCGGAAGCAGGACTGTCGGCAAATCGGAAAGCTCTCGATCTTCACCTTGCCGGACCCCGCAAAGAAGACATCGCACAGGGCGAAGCGCAGCTTCGAGCTGCGGAGGCGCACGCTCAGTTTGCGCGCCGCCGGCTCGCCGATGCCGAACTGCACGCGCCGTCGGACGGAGTGGTCCGGTCACGTTTGCTGGAACCTGGCGAAATAGTGACGCCGCAGAAAGCTGTTTATTCGCTGGCGCTCCTTGATCCCAAGTGGGTCCGTGCATATGTCGAAGAAACGGATCTCGGGCGAATTAAGCCGGGCCTGCACGCTTCGGTCATGGTGGACTCTTTCCCTGACAGGCGTTTCGAAGGGTGGGTCGGGTTTGTTTCTCCGGTGGCTGAATTCACGCCCAAATCGGTGCAGACTGAAAAACTCCGCACCAGTCTCGTTTATGAAGTGCGCGTCTTCGTGAAAGACCCGGCCGACGAGCTTCGTCTCGGCATGCCCGCGACGGTGTACCTGTCCGACTTGAAAAAATAAGAGGCGCAGCCATGAACCACCGCGCTGCATACTGCCTGCTCCTCATCGTAAGCGCCCTTCAAAGCTGCGCGGTCGGGCCCGACTATCGGCCGCCTTCCAGGGAATTTCCCGAAAACTGGAGCGCCGGTCCGCGGACGGGAATCGACACTCAAGCTCCACCGGCACAGAGATGGTGGACGCTGTTCAAAGATCCGGTGCTGGACAGTCTGATAGAACGTGCGGCGGCGGCAAATCTCGATCTTCGCCTGGCCGAGGCGCGACTTCTTCAGGCCCGGGCCGCGCGGGCATACGCATCAGCGGATGTGTGGCCGGCCGCCGATACATCCATTTCCTACGCGCATCAGCGGCTGAGTAAAAATCAGCCCATCTTTGGCCAGGTTGAATTTCCGGGCGGAGTTCCTCTCGAAGCCAACGTGTACCAGGCGGGGTTTGATGCCGCGTGGGAACTTGATTTCTTCGGCGGAAAACGCCGCGCGCTCGAAGCTGCTGACGCGGACCTTGCCGCTGTCGAAGCCGGGCGGGATGACGCCCTTGTAACCCTGCTTGCCGAGGTCGCGCAGAATTATATCGAGCTGCGTACTCTGCAGCGAAGAACAGCGATTGCCGGAGAGAATATAAAAGTGCAGCAGGAGGCAGTCGCTTTAACCCGGGCCAGGTTCGAAGGCGGATTGACGACGGAGCTTGACGTCACACAGGCGACTGCCCTGCTCGCGGGCACTGAAGCGACGCTTCCAGTGCTCGAAGCTTCGATTGCAGGGAAAATGCATCAGCTTGCTCTTCTTCTTGGCCGTGAGCCTGCAGCGCTGTTCGATGAACTTTCAAACGAATCCGCTATACCGTTAGTCCCGCCTGAAATACCAGTCGGTCTGCCGTCCGGGCTTCTGAGACGGAGGCCCGATATCAGAAAGGCCGAGCGGCAGCTCGCAGCTTCAACAGCGCGTATCGGCGTCGCAACCGCGGAGTTTTTCCCGAGCTTCTCTCTTACGGGACAGGCGGGCCTTTTGAGCATAAGTGCGGACGATTTTTTGAACGTCGACAGCAGGTTTTACAGCGCGGGGCCGGGAATTCGCTGGCGTATTTTCGATGCGGGACGGCTTGATGCGGGTCTTGATGCATCGAATGCAAGGCAGGCGGAAGCGCTTGCAGCTTATGAGAAGAGTTTACTGATATCCCTGCGGGATGTGGAAGATGCGCTCACTGCCTATGGCAAAGAACAGAAACGCCTCCAGTCTTTACAAGCTGAATCGGCGCAGTACCGTCGTTCTGTAGAGCTTGCAGACGCGCTGTACGCCGATGGTCAAATTAATTTCCTGAATGTGCTTGATGCACGGCGCTCGGTGCTGCAGGCGGAAAATGATGTGGCACAAAGCGAGTCCGCGCTCTGCCGGAGTCTTATCGCGCTCTACAAGGCTCTCGGCGGCGGCTGGGATGCGTTTCCTCAAACCCGCTCTTCCGGCGATGATCCGGAAAAGAACTGAACAGAGGGAATAATGATTCTGACTGCCGGGAATCTGACCAAAACCTTCAAAAGGGAGACTGGTGAATCGGTAAAAGCGCTCGACGGGATTTCAATAAGTGTGCCCGCAGGCAGGCTTACAGGACTTGTCGGTCCGGACGGCGCCGGAAAGACTACCTTGATCCGGCTTGCGGCAGGGTTAATCCAGCCGGATCAGGGCCGGCTGGAAGTTCTGGGCCTGGACACGCAGTCCGGGCAATCCGCGCTTCAGGCCCGCCTCGGTTACATGCCTCAGCGATTCGGCCTTTATGAAGAACTTACAGTTCAGCAGAACCTGGATCTTTATGCGCGGCTCCACGGTGTGAGCGTCGCCGACCGGGAGGCGCGATACCCCCGCTTGATGGCAATGACAGGACTCGGCGATTTTACAGGAAGACTTGCGGGCAGGCTCTCGGGCGGAATGAAGCAGAAACTCGGGCTCGCCTGCACGTTAATCAGGACGCCTGAGCTGCTCCTGCTTGATGAGCCAACGGTGGGTGTCGACCCCCTTTCGAGAAAAGAACTGTGGGAGATTGTTTTTCACCTCGTCGAAGACGGCCTGAGTGTCCTGATCAGCACCTCTTATCTCGAAGAGGCCGAAAACTGCAGCGGAGTCATCGTGCTTCATGAAGGCGGACTTCTCGCAGAAGGCGATCCACGCGAAATAACCACACTTGCCGGCGGCCGCGTTTTTCTCGCTTCGCCGAAAGGCGGAGTGAAGGCCAGAGATTTACAGGCGGAACTGCTCGGACACCCGGGTCTGATTGACGCCGTTCCTCAGGGCGGACAGGTTCGTCTCGTTACGGAACCGGAGAGTTTCGAATCTCTTGCCCGGGAAATTGATCCGTTCGCCGCTTTAATTGAAACCTCTCCGCGCTTCGAAGACGGATTCATGATTCTTCTCAGCCGAACGCGGATTGAAAGAGGAACCGCTGAAGCATCCGGCGGCATCGCCGTGCAGAGAGAAGCTGAGATACCCGTCAGTTCAGCGCCCAAAGTGGAAGTTCGGGATTTAGTGCGGAAGTTCGGCGCTTTCACTGCCGTGGATCATGTGAATTTCGATGTGAAGCAGGGCGAGATTTTCGGTCTGCTCGGTCCGAACGGCGCCGGTAAAACGACGACTTTCCGCATGCTTTGCGGACTGCTGCCGGCAGGGGGAGGCACATTGAAAGTGGCCGGAATCGATGTGCGGGATGCTCCCGCTTCGGCGCGGGCCCGTCTCGGATATGTGGCGCAGAAGTATTCGCTGTACAGTCAACTCAGTGTCGCCGAGAATCTCGATTTTTTCGCAAGCGCATATGGTGTGCGGGGCGGTGAGAAAAAAAGGGTGGTTTCCGAAGCTTTGAAGGAGTTTGATCTTGAACACTTCGCGGCTCTGCCGAGTGGTCAGCTCCCGGGAGGATTCAAGCGGAGACTTGCAATGGCCGCGGCGCTTCTTCATCGGCCGGATCTTCTGTTCCTGGATGAACCTACCAGCGGCGTGGATCCTCTCGCAAGGAGGGAATTCTGGAAGCGAATCACTTTGCTTGCGAAGCGCGGCATTACCGTCGTTGTCACAACCCACTTCATGGAGGAAGCCGAGTACTGCGACCATGCCGTGATAATGGACGCCGGCCGGGTCCTTGCCCAGGGCACACCTGCTGAAATCCGGGCGCATGCCCCGGGCCGCCCGGGGCATGAACCCGATATGGAAGATGCCTTCCTTGCGATTGTCGAAAAGGCGAGGGCTGCCGCGCATCGACGGGAGGCGGATCGATGATCTCTTCCGAACGCATCGGCGCTCTTGTAATCAAGGAATCATGGCAGATTCTTCGCGACCCGAGCAGCATCGCCATCGGCGTGGTTCTGCCTGTGCTCCTGATTGTGATTTTCGGCTATGGCCTGTCGCTGGACGTAAAAAATGTGCCGATGGCAGTCGTGCTCGAAGATAATTCGCCAACGGCACGAGATGTAATGTCAGGGTTTGAGCTGTCCCCGTACTTCAGCCCCCGCATCCTGTTTGACATGTCATCTGCCATTAATCTCATGGTCAAGGAAGACGTGTATGCAATTGCGAGGGTGCAGCATGATTTCTCACGGCGCCTTCAGGCGGGTGATGCGGAGATTCAACTTCTGATTCATGGCACGGACGCGAACCGGGCAAGGATTATACAGGCATACGCTCAAGGGGCGATCTCGCAGTGGGGCGCCAGGCGGGCCGCTGAAGGATATGCTCCTGCCGGCGGCATCGGCCCTGTAACGCTGCAGGTTCGGCAATGGTTCAACGAAGCTGACGACAGCCGGTATTTTCTCGTGCCTGGTCTGATCGTCGTCGTAATGACCCTGATTGGAGCAGTTCTGACTGCGCTTGTTGTTGCGCGCGAATGGGAGCGCGGAACATTCGAGTCCCTTTTTGTGACCCCCGTTCAGTCCTCGGAGATACTGCTCAGTAAAATCATCCCGTATTTTCTCCTGGGCATCGGGGGATTTCTGCTTTGTCTTCTCGCCGCGGGATTCATGTTTCATGTTCCGCTCCGGGGATCTTACTTTCCGCTTTTCGTCACCTCGATGCTTTATCTTCTTGTGTCGCTCGGCATCGGGCTTTTTGTATCCGCAATTGTGAAAAATCAGTTCGTGGCAAGCCAGATCGTGCTTTTGATTACTTTTCTGCCCGCGGCGCTTCTTTCGGGATTTATCTTCGACATCCGGAGCATGCCGGCATTTGTCCGCGCGTTCACCTATATTCTGCCTGCCCGCTACTATGTGAGTATTGTGCAGACAATTTTTCTCGCGGGAGATGTCTGGACGGTTATTCTGCCGAATTCACTAATTCTCGCGCTGATGGCCGCAATACTGCTCAACATGGCGCGGCGTTCGCTTCGGAAGGAGCTTTAGCTGAAGATGCTGGAATCTATTTTTCGCATACTGGCTCTTGTCTGCAAGGAACTCCTCGCAATCCTCAAGGAGCCGCGGAGCCGCGCCGTCGTTATCGGCCCTCCAATATTCCAGTGCCTGCTTTTTGGCTACGGAGCGAGCTATGATCTGAATGTCGTTCCTTACGCTCTGCTCGACCAGGATCGCGGCGAAGCTGCACGCACTCTGGTTGCGAGGCTCGATGGCTCGGGAGTATTCCGGAGGGTCGCCACACTGCGGCGCGAAAGCGAAATTCGGGAGGTCATCGACAACAAAAACGCGCTTCTGGTCGTGCAGATAGAGCCGAAGTTTGAGCGGAACATAATGGCGGGAGGGCCGTCCCCGCTCCAGGTCGTCGCTGACGGACGTAATTCGAACACTGCAGGAACAGCCGCCGGATACATAAGCGGGATCGTCGAAGACTTCAATTCTGAGTGGCGCAAATCGCACGGCTCGAGCGCGCAGCCCGTGCGGATTGTAACCCGAGCCTGGTACAATCCTGCCTTCGAGACGCGCTGGATGATGATCCCTTCGTTAATTGGCACGCTGACTCTCCTTGGAACCCTGCTCCTGACTGCACTCTCAGTTGCGCGCGAGCGGGAACAGGGGACGTTCGAGCAGCTCCTGGTCACGCCGCTTCGGCCGGCGGAAATAATGATCGGCAAGTCGGTGCCCTCCATGCTTGTAGGACTCTTCCAGGCGACCACCATTCTCCTGGTTGCTCAGCTCTGGTTTCAGATTCCATTTCGAGGCTCTTTTCCCGTGCTCTATACCGGTCTGGCGTGCTTCCTGATGGCGGCCACGGGTATCGGGCTTTTTATTTCCGCGTTTTCCGCAACCATGCAGCAGGCAATGCTCTATTCTTTTATGGTCCTGATGCCGAGTATTTTGTTGTCGGGTTTGACGACACCGGTCAGCAACATGCCCGAAGTCATGCAGACAGCTACCCTGATAAACCCGCTGCGCTACGGTATAAATATCGCGCGGCGCATCTATCTGGAAGGCGCGGACCTGACTCTGCTTATGGGAGACCTTCTGCCGCTGATAATTATCGGCGTTATAATGCTTTCTTTGTCGGCATGGTTGTTCCGAAGAAGGCTGACGTGAGTCGCTATTTCATGAAGCTCGGCAGGACAGGCAACACGGGGGCCGGCCTGCGCTTGTGGCCCGCTGCCTGATGCATTAAGGTGACTCTTAAACCTCTTAATCGTGGAACTGGGAATGGAGAAAAAAGGTCTGGAGCCGGCAAAAACCGCACAACTTGAAAACGAAGTCCAATATCAGCAGGGTTCGATTGTCAGCAGAACTCTCATCAACAAGCCCACAGGCACAGTCACCTTGTTCGCTTTCGATGAAGGGCAGAGCTTAAGCGAACATACCGCGCCTTTTGACGCGCTTGTGCAGGTGCTCGACGGAAAAGTGCGGCTCACAATAGGCGGAAATCCTGTGGACGCGGGAAAGGGCGATGTTGTGCTGATGCCGGCAAATATTCCCCATGCCGTCGATGCCGTCATGCAGTTCAAGATGCTTTTGACGATGATTAAATAGCGGGATTGCCGTCAACTATCAAACCTGAAATGGATACTCCGCCACTTTTAGAGCCTGAAAGGCGGGGAGAATCTTTATCCAGCTCAGTTCGTGCCCGAAGGCGTCATAGATCTCTTCCACAATGGCGGTTGCCTGCACGGCGGTTTCGGTATCAATCCATACTTCGAAATCCCAGCTTCCGAGCGAATGGATCAGAAGAAGCACGTTGGGATGTTTCGCACAGAACGCTTTGAAGTCGTTAATCGCCCTGATGGAGACGCTTTTCATTCCGGCAAGAAGGAGAAATGACTGGTACCCGAGTTCCTGCGCCTGAAGGTTGTAGTAGTAACCTACTATAACTCCTTTCTCCTCCAGCTTGCGGAGGCGGTAGTCCACTGTCGTCTGAGGAACCGAAAGTTCCCGGGCGATCCGGCGGGAGGATCTTTCACCTGTCCGCGACAACGCAGAAAGGATGCGATGGTCGACATCGTCAATCTCGACCTTTTCGGTTGTGGAAGCATAACTCAGCGCCCCTGCCGGACGCGTTTTTGGGGAGAGGTATTTGCTGCCGAAATACTGAAGAGAAACCCGCTCTGCAAACGCCTTTTCCATGAAAACTGTGCCGAATTTCTCGGAGAGATCGGCAAAGAACGAAACGACCTCGCCTATGTTTTCTGCTGCCATGTTGAACCCGTACTGGAAATCGCCTCCGAGCTGCCCGAACCATGAGATCTGATTCGATGCGATGAGCGACTTTATGAGACCGTTGCGTGACTGCCTGGTGTCGGAAGAGAGCGTGAAAAAAACCTCATACTGATTGAAGCCAAGGCGATTGAGATTTACGAAGACGCGCGGTTTGATGATATTTGTTTCAAGGCATCGCTGGATGGAATAGCGAACTGTGTGCTCTTTATAGTTAAGACCTTTCCTGAGTCTGCTCAGCGGCTCGCTTGCCCGGAGCTGGGCTTTGAGGATCACTTCTCTGTCGCGGGTTGAGAGTTTCATTTCGCTTTTCTCAGTTTTGAACGGAAACTCGCGGTATTTTTGCTCAATTTGCCGAAAGCTTACCAGACTTGGTTTCACAACGTAAACGCCTGCTGCCCATTGACGTGTCTTTTTCGTCTGGTTGGGGAAACCCCTGCAGCTTTCCTGCCCTATTTCCAGCTACTTGCCGGTTTTTTTTCAAGTCTCCCCGCCCGGCGCCGACTTTTTATGCGACAGGAGTGCAGCATCAGATGTTCAACAGCCCCCTCTACGGCACGGGATCAAGGAGCGGTCTTACTTTCATGCGCAAGCTGGAACAGCGAATTCACGAAAAGCAGCGTGATATTCTCAGGCCCTATTCAGAAGTCACTTCGGGATTAAGAGAAAAGTTTACCAGGTCGGGGCAGTCTTTAGCCGGTCAGGACGTGCAGAGCCTCGTGAATTATTCCGGTTACCTCACGGCACTCCCCTGGGAAAGCAGGGCACGATATGTTTCCATGACTTCCGACATTCTCAGATCCATGGATCAGATTCACCGGCTCGTGAGAAAAGCCTGATTCCGCAAACCACCGGGCCTGGACTAGCGGGCCGAAGCCGTTATAATAAACTGGACGCCATACAGCGGAGTGATTATGCCGATACATGTCATTGACAACAGAGACCCGCTTCAGAAGTTACTGGATGAAGAACGGATACTTACCGGCATCGCTGCGGGCAGCAGAGCGATTATCTTCTGTGAACGACCGGTAATGCTTCAGCTTGAAAACCAGCTTGAGCACCTCGGCGCGGACTGCCGGAAAACGGACTCTTTGCCGGTCGCAAAACGCATGGTGATGGAGGCGATCCGTAATAACGAGCCTCCCACTCTCATCGCATGGAAGGCGCGAAGCATGGATGCTTTGAAGACAATGCTTCAAGATGGTGGACACGGCGGCCAGACCATCCTTTCCGTCGGCGGAGAAAGCTGTGGATGCCTCCACCTTGATTTGATGGATCTGGATGACCGCAGGAAAGTCACAGAAACGCTCCTTCAGGCGCTTGACATACCGCTGCGGGAGGATCGTTAGAAAGTGAGATTTCAGTTAAAACCCAATCTCCCCTGCGATTGACTGCATCGCTTTTATTGAGATTTCCAGGAACTCGTCGAGCGTTATTCCGAGCCGCTCGCTCTCCATTATTATTTCCCGGTTGACGGCGGCGGCGAATTTCTTCTCTTTCATCCTTTTTTTCAGGCCCGATACTTCCATCCCATCAAGACTCTTCCGCATCAGGCCGTAAGCATAAATCAGACCTGTTATCGTTTCTGCCGCAGCCAGAGCGAATTCGACTTTTCTTGTGCGTTTATTTTCGCGCAGACCTGCGCAGTCCCAGCCGTACCCGTGCGAGAGGATGTCCTG
>CAYQVO010000005.1:0-21327 GCA_964421085.1 uncultured Bdellovibrionales bacterium
GAACAGGCGCTGCATAATGGCGTGGTTCAACAGCCCGGTTCTCTTTATGATCCCATAGCATCCAATCGCCAATCTTGCCGATAGTCTTGACATGCGGGCTAAGCTAATATTTCTCTTCCAACGTGGCAAGAGACCGGGTTTCGCCGGGAGTCGGGGCGCAAGCGGGATCATTCAATCGTTGAACCGGCTGTAACACGGCAAAACCCGATAAACGTCATTTTTAGAAGCATCAGGCCGTGCTGGAAGGGGCGGCTCCCTGCCAATACCAACACTGTCGGGCGAAGTCCAGATTTCTACACGCTGTGCGTGGGGAATCGCACACTTGCACTTGAAAGCGCCGCGCAACTATAATCCCACCCGACCTTTTCATATAACCCGGCCAGGAGGCGGCGCCGGCTTGAAATAATGCGATTTCTAAAATTCTTAATAATCATATTCATTTTCATCATTCCGGGCTTTCGGCTTCTCATGCTGTCCGGCGGCGATCCCGTTCTGCACTATCCGTATCTCTGGCCTGACAGCTTCGACTGGATTGCTAACGCTTTATACTACCTCGAAGTCTATGTTCACGCCGCCGACCCGAAACTGCCATCACTGCGTCAGCCTCTATTTGTACTGGTGGTTGCTTTAATGTATCTGCTCGATCAGCCATGGCTCATCCTGGTCTTCTGCCAGGTTATGGCATGCCTGACAGTTTTAATGAGCATGTCGATTGCCCGATTAACGGGAATTTCGCGAGTATGGGAAGCGTTGCTCGGGCTCATTCTTGCCACTCACTACAGTTTCAACATGTTTCGGCTTCATATTATGGCCGACCAGCTCTGTGTTTTTCTGTTTCTGCTCGCGGTTTATTACTACCTGAAGGCCTGGGACGGAAAGGGTGTCATTTCAAAGTTCTGCATTTATGCCTCCATATCATCCGGTTTATCGGGAGCGACGCAGTTCTTCGGATTTCTTCCCGCCCTGATTTTTGCGGCTCTTCTCGGCTGGTATGGACTTCGGCGAAGATCAATTCATCTGATACTTGCAGGCGTGATGTGCGCTTCAGTGGCGTACCTTCCTCAATTGATGTGGAATGGCTTTAAGGTCCTTCAGTTCGGATCAGCAGGTAAGACAAAAGTACAGCACTTCGAGTTGCTTGGTCCAAGCTGGGATATGGCTGTTTTTTACTTGAATTTGTGGCCTGTAATTATTCTTCCGTGGGTTGCCGCTCTTGTTGCGGCATATGCTCTCGGCAGAACTTCGAAACCGACATTCAACAGATTCGTTTTTCAATACCTGGGATTGCTGGTTTTTGTTTCTTTTCTTCTGGTTTCTAATTACCAGTGGAAGGAATCACGGTTCGCGTGTTTTTTTGAGCCGATAATCGGTCTTTTTATTATGTCGATTATTTCCGCGATCTCGGAGGAGAAAATCCCCCTGTGGAAGGCGGCAATAATTTATGCGCTCTCTCTCTACATCAGTCTTTCTCCCGCAAACCATCTGATGCGCCCGGGTGCACGCGCCTCACTGAGTATCTTGTTCCACCCGAAAAAAGTTCTCACGGAAAACTACCTTGTGAAGATTTTCAAAGAGGAACGCGTAGGCTGGGTATGCGGAAATAAGTGCCTGGTTATGGAAAAAGGTTCGCGGAAGTTCATTGTGCCTGAGGGATGCTATCGTTACAGATATTCCAATCTGGCCGGATATCTCGAATATCAAAAAAGGGTTGGCCGCAGTCGGCGTAAACTTTGCCGGTCGCTGTAGTGCAGGGTACCTGCTCAGGGGCGCTTTTCCATGGGCGCTTCGCTCCGTTTGATCTAGTCAAATCGATTATATATGCTTCTAAATCAGCCCATTTTCATGGACCTTCATCGAACCGGTTATGCAGAGAAAACAATCGAGAAACGAGCAGAATGATCCGATTCGGAATGATGAAAAATTCAGGAATTTATCGCCCGACTCGGTGAGAGAGATTGTCGAAGCCGAATGTACGAGGGCGGAAAGAACATTGCGCGAAACACCTTGTCGCTACGGCACGATGCTTTATCTTAATCGCGATCAACCGATCGGAGGCGCTCTCGAGGATTACGGTGAATGGGCCGAACATGAATTAGACCTTCTTCGCCGGTTTGTGAAACCGGGCGACGTCGTTCTGGATGTCGGCGCCAACATAGGCACTCACACTCTTGCCCTGTCGGGTTTCGCAGGGGAAACAGGGAGCGTCCTGGCCTTTGAACCGCAGGGTCTCTGTTTCACTCTTCTAGCCGCAAATGCCGCTCTCAATAACTGTGGAAATGTGAAGTGCATAAATGCAGGTGTCGGAAAAGAGCCCGGCACAATGTACATACCGCGCGCCCGTTTCAACGAAGAGAAATATAACACTGGAAATGTGAGCCTTATTGCCGAACGCGAGGCGGATTCGGGCGAAATGTATCCGGTGGCCGTAACGACTCTTGATGCGCTCAAGCTGAAGAGCTGTGCTCTCATCAAGGCGGATGTCGAAGGAATGGAGCTCGAAGTGATCATGGGCGGGAGAAAGACAATCGAACGTTGTCAGCCTTTCATTTACGCCGAATGCATCTCCCTGAAAAAAAGCATGCGCCTTTTTCAGTTGATGCTTGAGCTGGGCTATTCCTGCAGGCTTCACACGAGCGCTGCATTCAACCCTGGAAACTTCAAGAAATGCGAGGGGAATCGCTTCGGCTTTGCCACTGAAACCAGTCTTTTTTTTATCCCGCCGGGGCATCAAGTTACGGCTGATGCATGTCCTGTTGATGGACTTGTCGAGGTCAAAGATGAGGACGAGTTTGCGGCGCACTTTCTGTCGGCGCCCAGGTATGGCGACAAGACCGACCACGACCGCAATCCGGATCTTCTCCGCAGGGATGTCGCAGAGATTGAACGATTGCATGAAGCCCTGGCCGAAAAAGGCCGGGAAATTGAACGATTGGATGAAGTCCTGGCCGAAAAAGGCCGGGAAGTCGATGCGTTGAGCGAGAAAACCGTAACACTCGGCGCCGTTGCGGAAGCTCTCAGGCATAAAGCGGCAAAACAGCAGCGGAATATCGACGAACTCATATCGGTCAATGAAAGTCTCCGTTCATCGCATGAAGAACAACTCAGCGATCTGAGTGACGAGCTTCGGAGTGCAAATGCAGTTCTCGTTCGGGAAAAGGCGACTGTCTCCTCAATGCTGAATTCCCGCTCCTGGAAGATCACAGCTCCTTTAAGAAGTCTTAAAGGCAAAATACGAACATTCAAAGAGTCTCCCCTCAGCAAGCCTTTGAAATACGCATGGTGGCTGCTGACTTTTCAATTTCAAAAAAAGCGGTTGTTTTTACGGCATATGGAGGAGGCAAAACGCCTCACGACAAGCGGGCTTTTTGATGAGGATTACTATACGCGGTGCTGGCCCGATGTGGCGACCCATGGGATCTTCCCGGCATTTCATTATCTTGCTTTTGGGGCCGCGGAAGGCAGAGACCCGCACCCTCTCTTCAACACGAATTATTATCTCTCCCGGATTCCTCCACTTGATGCCTCGAAAGCAAATCCACTCATTCATTACCTGGAAGTCGGTTTTAGAGAAGCAAGAGATCCTCATCCGTTGTTCAGCACTGAGTATTATCTCCGGACCCATAAGCGTCTCATTTCCGATGGAGCCAACCCGCTCCTGCATTTTTTGGCATCACAACCCGACGGAGTGACAAGTCCCCATCCGCTTTTCGACGTGGAGTTCTATCTGAAATCCAACCCCGATGTGAAGAAATCCGGGGGAAATCCGCTGCTCCACTTCATCCTGAAGGGCTGGAACGAAGGTCGTAATCCCTCCGAGCATTTCGATACTGATGCTTATCTTCGAATGTATGAGGACGTCCGGGAGAGCGGTGTGAACCCCCTTATTCACTATGTCCTTTACGGTGAAGCGGAGGGCCGCATTACCCGCGCTCGTGAAATCAGGTACGAAGACTATCTGGGAAGCGGAAATCCGGGGCGAGAATGGATCGCGAACCACCCAGTGGATGTAATTATCCCTGTTTACAAAGGGGAAAAGGAAACACGAAACTGCCTCGAGACGGTTCTCGGAAGTCGAAATAAGAATCAAGCGAGAGTCATCATTGTTAATGACTGCTCTCCGGACCCGCAGGTCAGGAAGTACCTCTCTTCGCTTCAGGAATCGGACAATCTCGTCGTCGTGAATAATTCCAGGAATCTCGGGTTCGTTCAAAGCGTCAACATTGGAATGTCTCTGTCGACAACCAACGACGTCGTCCTTTTGAACAGCGATACCGAAGTCCCGGAGGGTTGGCTGGATCGTCTTGTCTATCACGCTTATCAGGCGGAACGTGTGGGGACAGTTACTCCGTTTTCGAATAACGCCACTCTGTGCAATTTCCCCTCTCTTAAAGGGTTTTCAAAGTTCCTGCCGGGTCAGACCCTTCAAACCATCGATAGAGCCTGCTTTGAGGCGAATGCCGGTCTCTCATGCGAGCTTCCGACGGGCGTGGGGTTTTGTATGTTCATCAGAAGAGATTGTCTTAAAGAGCTCGGACTATTCGACCACAAGACATTCGGCAAAGGATACGGGGAAGAGGTCGATTTCTGCATAAGAGCTTCAGTTCGCGGATGGAAACATCTTCAGGCACTGGATCTTTTTGTCTGCCATGCGGGGGAAGTCAGCTTTGAAAATGAAAGCGATCGTCGAAAGAAGAATGTGGAAGCATTGATCCAGGAGAAATATCCCGAGTTTTCGAGTCGGAATTCGCTTCACTTTCTGAAGGATCCGGCAAAGGAGTTCCGCATCGCGGCTTCAGGCAGGATGCTGAAAAACGCTGCTGAACCGAAAATCCTCTTCGTTGAGCATTACCTTGGGGGAGGCGTGTCTCGACACACTTCCGATCTGGTTAAGTCCTGGATGGGAAGAGCTCATGTTCTGTTTCTTCGTTCCTTGCCCTCGAGAAGGGCGGGTGTGGATCTGGAACTTTCATGGGGTCGGGACGACAGCGGATTTTCTCTTGAGCTGGACTCGGGTAAAGATCTCGAATTTCTTAATGCATTTATCAGATCTCTTGGGGTGGAACGTATTCACATTCATCATACCATCGGATTTACACCGGCTCTGAGACGCCTGGTACATAGCCTTTCCCTGCCGTTTGATTTCACGGTGCATGATTATTATGGAATCTGTCCGGCGGTCAATCTTTTTAATTGTGAAGGTCAATACTGCGGCGAGCCCGGACCGGAGGAATGCAACATCTGTATTGCGGGCGGGAGAACCGCGGAAGCTGCGGATATACTGGGATGGAGGCTGAAAAACGCATGGATATATTCCGAGGCGGATCGAGTAATATGTCCGAGTCTCGACACTGCTGAACGCATCCGCAGGTTTTTCCCGTTGGCGAGGGTCCTGGCGGCGCCTCACGAAGAGTCCCGTTATCTCTCCTCCAAAGATGTCCAGCCTCCTTCTCTTGAGGTGGGGGCGGAGCTTCGTATAGGAATTCTGGGAGTTCTGGCCAATCACAAAGGTCGGCTGCTCGTCGAAAAAGTCGCGCACATCGCCGCGGAGAGGGCCTTGTCGATGGAGTTTATCATCATAGGATATTCCGATCCGCCTTTCGAACCCGACAATGGACTGCCTGTCTCGGAAACCGGTCGATATAAGGAGGGTGATCTTCCGAACCTGATCGAGGAGAGCAATCTTCATCTTGTATGGTTTCCGTCGATTTGTCCTGAAACCTGGAGCTATACCCTCAGCGCGGCGTTTTCGGCGGGGCTTCCGATAGTCGCGCCGGCGAGAGGCGCGTTTGAAGAGAGGCTGCAAAACCGCTCCTGGACCTGGATTGAAGAGGGTTCGGCGTCTCCGGAGAGATTTATCGAACTTTTCTCCGAAGCCGCAAGTGCTTTGAGGAACGGGCAGCCTCCGCCGGTTCCTTGCTCGACCAGGCCGCGGAGCATGAGGATAGAAAAACGGTTCTATGAAGAATCATGCCTGGCGCCCGGGAAGGAAACCGCTGAAAATGCGCGCGCAGAGGTTTTTGATCCGCCTCTTCGGGTCCTCGTAATCCCGGAGGGCGGGGATAAAATCCCCAGTCCGTGTGCGTATATTCGCCTGCTGCAGCCGTTGAGCTATCCGTCTCTTCGATCTTCGATTGACCTGAGAATGATCACAACTCAGGATCTCCCGCATGTTTCGGGCGATGTCGTTGTTACCCATCGCACTGCAATAAGGCCCGAAGAGGCTCGTCAATTCCTCACACTGTGCGCTGAACGGAAAATGCCTCTGGTGTATGATCTCGACGATAATCTCTTCCGCCTTCCGGCGGATCATCCTGAAGCGGATCGTTTCCGGAAACTGCATCCGATTATGAAGATGCTCATGAAGGCATCCGCCCAGGTGTGGGTATCAACCGAAAATCTGAGGAGAGCTATTTCTGAAAATGCAGACGATATTAAGGTGATTCCTAATACTCTGGACGAGAACATATGGGGCGCCCGCCAGGCGACGTGTCCGGGAGAGTATACCGGTGAGATAAATATCCTTTATATGGGCACATGGTCGCACAATGCGGATTTTGAAATCATAAAACCTGCGCTTCGGAAGATTGTCGGCAAGTATAATAAACAGGTCAAGGTTGAAATTCTTGGCGTTACTTCGGATCGAAGAGAGGAGGCCTGGTTCCGTCATGTACTGCCTGATACTCCTGCAGCCTCATCGTACCCTGGATTCGTGTCGTGGCTTCGGGCAAATAACACATATCAGATCGGCCTGGCCCCTCTCGTCGACAATACTTTTAATTTATCGAAAAGCGGAATCAAATTCCTCGACTATTCAGCGTTGGGACTGGCTACTGTCGCGTCGGATGTGCAGGCATACCGTGATGTAATCCAGAACGACAGGACCGGGTTCCTGCTGCCGAATAATGCCGATGCCTGGTTTGAAGGGCTTTGTTCGTTAATTGATGAGCCGCTGAGGCTGGCTGTTATACGACAAAGGGCCTTCGAGTCTTTTCACGCTGATTGGACGCTGAGCCGTCATGCGGAAGCTCGAAAAAAAATGCTGGAGGAGCTGAATCGAAGAGCTTTATAAATTCGCCCGTGCGCCGCGCCGGCTTGAACCTGACCGCAATCTGTCGTATTAAATAATAACCGTCAGGCTGGTGGAGTATGAAGCAAAAAAGTCAATTTTTTCTCGGGTTTTTTTATCAGATCTACGCGTACAGAGAATTTCTCAAGCAGTCCGTGCTCAGGGATCTACGGACGAAGTACAAGCGTTCTTCTCTGGGGTACCTATGGACGATGCTCAATCCTCTCGGCATGATGGTTGTTCTTGCGATTGTATTCTCCAACATCATGCGAATTCCGATCAAGGACTATGCAATTTTTCTTTTTGCGGGCCTTCTCGCCTGGAACTACTTCAGCTCCACGGTGATGATGTCCTTGAATAATGTCAGGGTGAACTCGCGTCTGTTCAGTCAGATTCCTCTTCCGAAGTATATTTTCATCGTATCACTCGCCTGCTCGAATCTTGTGAACTTTCTTCTGGCTCTGATCCCTCTGTTGATTCTGATGGTGATTTTCGGCCGTCCAATTACAGCGGCCGTGCTGGCATTTCCGGTCGTGCTGCTTCCGTTTCTCTGCGTGGTGATGGGGGTGTCGCTGATACTCGCTACGAGCAACGTTTTTTTCGACGACACACTCCATCTTACCGAAGTTGCCATGCAGGCCCTCTATTTTCTGTCGCCTGTACTTTATCACCGGGGACTGCTTCCGGAATGGCTCGTCAAGTATCTCGTCATCTTCAATCCGCTTTTCTGCGAGATTGAATTCATCAGGGGACTGTTCTATGACGGCGTTCTCCCGGATGCGACAACTTTTTTTGTGAATTTTGCGGGCGCGCTTCTGGTTCTCGCCGGCGGCTTATGGATATTTCACAGATCGGAAAAGAAATTTTTGTATTTTATATGAGTGAGCTGGTGGCGCCCAAAGCAATTGACATAAAGGATATAACAGTGGCCTACAGGTCGTATAAAGAAAGGCCCACCTCGCTCAAGGAATCCCTCCTGAAGTTTCTAAGGCACGGCGTTCTCAAGCACTATTCCACTTTCGATGCGCTTTCCGGAGTCTCCTTGTCCGTTGATCCAGGAACTGTTCTGGGGGTGATCGGGAGCAATGGAAGCGGAAAGAGCACTTTGCTGAAGGTGCTTGCAGGCGTGCTTGTGCCTACGAGAGGAACTGTTGCTGTTAACGGGAGCGTATCATCGCTTATCGAACTTGGCGCCGGTTTCGATCCCGAGATGAATGCCGTCGAGAATATTTATCTCAACGGCTCTCTGCATCAAAAGACGCGTGATTATATCCGTTCCCGCGTCGATCACATTCTTGATTTCGCCGAGCTTACCGAATTTGCGACTACTCCGGTAAAATATTACTCCTCCGGGATGTATGCGAGGCTTGGATTCAGCGTTGCCGTTGATATCGACCCGGATATTCTCCTTGTCGATGAAATCCTTGCCGTAGGTGATGAACGGTTTCAGGAGAAATGCCGGAAAGTATTCACGAAATTCCTGGAAGCAGGCAGAACGGTGGTAATAGTCAGCCATAGTATGAAATTGATTGAAGAACGCGCGGATAAAGTCGCTCTTCTTTCGCGAGGCAAGCTTGTAAATCTGGGTGATCCTGCGGCTGCAATAGAGATGTACCGCGATAATTCATATCAGACTGCGCTTGTTGGGGGGGAGGAGTGAGGAAAGGGGACGGTTCCTGTGAACCGCCCCCTTTTTTTTAGAATGATGGCGAAAAGTCTCGTGAAGGGAAATATTCCAAAGATTTCATGTTTTATTGTTGTTTTCCTCATAGCAGCGGGTCTTGCCGCATATCGGGATTTTTGCCCGGGCAGCAATGAAAGAAGACTTATTATCAAAATGCGGATTGAGGTGCCGGGACCCCGCTTGTCCCAGGTATTCTTCAATGTCGGGGACGGCTTTAGGGAAACGTGTTCGTCGAAAATTATGATTGATGATGACGAACTGGTGGAGCATGAGTTCCGGTTATCACCCAGAGCCATACGGTCAATTCGTTTTGATCCAATCGATGGAGCGGGCACGGTGCATATTCACGCGGTCACGGTTGGGAATAGACGAGGCGAAGTAATAAAGGAATTCGATTTATCGGATCTGGAAGCGGTAAACGACATCAGCAAAATTGAACAGCAGGACGGGATATTGACTTTAAATGTGCCGGATGATGCAAAGGATCCAGTTCTGCACATAAAAAACTCTTCAATTGAAAAATCAGACTGGAAAGATCTCATCACGAAAAGTGCGCCGAAGTATCTCGGTTATGGTCTGCTCAGTCTGATTTGCCTGGCGAGTCTGAATTTTCTTTTGAAATTGATGCTTCAGGTGGTCGAATTCGACCTTCGTTCTTTTCCCTATCAGCCGGTTCTGGCGGCGTTTTTTGCAGGGGTGTCGATCTACGCTCCAAACCGCCTGTATTTCTCCGTGGAGGCGATGGTGTTTCCGATGACCATCCTTCTGGGTTTAATTGCGCTTGCACTTCTCTTTGTCAGACTTTTCGGAGTTGATTGGAATAAAGGGCTCGTTATTGTCTCCGGCGTTCTGCTTCTTAATTATGCGTATTATCCGATCACTGAGTTTGTGCCCCCGCAATGGCTGAACTTCCGGCTCTCAGGAATAATATATGGCGCTCTTGCGGCAGCCTTTGTCTTTATTGTTGCGAAATTGAATGCTTTTCAGGCCAAAGTCGCCGGTGATTTCATGAGTGTGTTCGTTATAAGCATAGCGGCAATTACTTCGGTGAATCTGGGCCTCTCTGTTTTGTCGGATCCTGACGAGCAAGTCAATGCCGGGGACAGTTTCGAAAGTCAATTCCAGTCTTATCTCTCTCAAAATCTGCGTTCCTCTCTGAATAATCGGGATTTCTATTTTATTATTCTTGACAGGTATCCCGGCGAGGAGACTTTGTTCCCGGAGACCGGGAGAGATAATCAGGACTTTTACCGGGATCTGAGGGCGATGAAATTGGTCGTGCTGGAGAAGTCGAGAAGCAACTACGGAAAAACGGATCGATCTGTGTTGAGCATGTTGAATATGGACTATTACAGCATGGCGAAGAAGGATGGATACAGGGAGGAGAATGCGCGGCTATGGAAATTCTTTAAGAGTCAGGGATTCAAGTTCGTATTTCTTCCTTCCAACTGGGCTTCAACTACGAAAAATAACAATGCGGATGTCGTGCTTAATCCATATCCACTGGATCTGACCGTTGTATCGAAAAATTCAATCTTTCAGGAGATCATGTTTTTCGAACGAAGCTTTGTCGGATGGGTTTACTATTGCGCAAGGAATGTGATCTTCAGCGAGGCAATGCCTTCTCAGTCGGCAAATGAACTGCAGAAGAGGATCCAGAATCTTGAAAAAACTCAGGAGAGCAGCTTTCAGGCTCAATTCGACAAAGAGTCCCGGTTTAAATCCCTTGCAAAGCGCCACATTCCCGCCACTTTTGAGAGCCTTTTAAAAGTGCCCCGAATATCCGGCAGGAAGATCGTCTTCGCGCATATTAATCATTGGGAATATATCGAGGACACAGTGCCTCTTTCGATGGCTCGTGTAAATGAATCAGTCAAAGCGCTTGTAAAAACCCTCGTTGAGGAATCGGAGCCGGAACCGGTAGTCGTAATTCTGTCCGACCACGGTGACCGGCCATCGGCAAAAACAATTGAAGAGAACAGGAATATCTACGCACGATATGCATCTTTTCCGAATGAGCCCCTGAAGGAAGATGACATAAATACCTCCTGGTATCTGTTGAACAACATCCAGATATTCCATCTTCCGGAAGGAGGTGATGCAGCTGTCTACCCCGGAATGACGCCTGTGAATATCTGGAGATCGATACTGAATTACTATTTTCGCACCGAGTTCCCCCGGCTCGAAGATAAATGTTACTGGAGATGGCGAAATGATCGAGGTATCCGGGAAATAAGTTAGGCGGAGGCTGCAAAGGCCTGGTGCACCGATGATCGGAGTATCGCAAACAGCATTCCGAGGCATGGGAAATCCAAAAGGACAGAAGCGTAATTTTGATGCACTGGAAAAGCGACGACTGCGTGCGGTGAGGCTTTTCGAGGAAGGAATGAACCAGAGCGAAGTTGCACGGAGGCATAAGGTTCCTCGGCAGACATCACACAGGTGGCACAAGGCATGGGAAAGCGGCGGTAGTGCAGCGTTGAAAAAGGCCGCGCGTGCGGGTCGAAAGGCGCGGCTCTCTGCTGAGCAGAAGAAGGAGCTGACAAAGGCGCTGCTTGAGGGACCACGGGCACATGGGTTTGAGACCGATGTGTGGACCCTGCCTCGGATGGCTCGACTCATGGAGAAGCTGACCGGTGTGACGTACCATCCGGATCACATGAGCCGGTTGATGAAGCAGCTCGGGTTCAGTTATCAGCGACCTGCAAAGAGGGCACGGGAGCGAAATGAGAAGCAGATACTTGAGTGGAAGAAGACGGTCTGGCCGCGCATTAAAAAAAGCCCAAAAAGAGGGCAGGATCGTAATATTCGTTGATGAGAGCGGTTTGAGTGAACGGCCGCACTGCGTGCGGACATGGGCGCCTGTCGGGAAAACTCCCGTTATTACCCACAACTTCAGGTGCTGGAAGAACGCGTCAATCATTGCCGGGATTACGCACAACAGCTTCTACTTCCGTATGCGTTCCGGCGCAGTGCGTAGACCTTTCGTAAAAACATTTCTGAAGCATCTCAAGCGGCACCTGTGTCGAAAACTGCTTGTGGTCCGGGATGGGGTTGCAGTTCATCGATCCAGGGAGGGGAAGGCTTTCCTTGCGGAGAATCGAGGCAGAATCCTCTCGAGTGCCTCGAGATGAAATTGGAACGGAGAAGTTATCCATTCTTCTCAGTTCCGATCAGCAAAAGAATTCTGAATGGTTCAGGTTTTCGAATGTTAACACCTTATCGTCAGGGTAATTGCGATGCAAACGATACACCATGTGCTGCTTCAAGGCTCTCGGAGAGCCCTCCTGATGATGTAACAGGATTTTCGGGATGGAAGGACCGCGTAGTCCAATTTCGGCCGGTGTTCCGGGGATGACGGGACGGAAAGTCGTTTGTGGATTGATTACTGGGGTGCTCTTCCTGAGGTCCCGGTAACAGTAATGCCGGCGCGGGTGACAATACCGCTGAATTTGCCGGCTGCTCTTTCCTTGCCTAAGCTCGATTAGGGCATATACTTCAAGTCTGTGGAACAAAATTGCGCCCATGCCGACTTGTCTGACCGCCTGCCTTCTGCGTTGAGAGAACTCTGTTCCGAAAGCCCCAATCTCCCGTCTTTTGAAGAGCTGTGCGCGTCTCCGGCACTCAGGGCAGGCATAATGCACGAGCGCCGGGCAGGGGTCTACATTCCTTCTCCGAGAAATGTTGATGACACCGCGCAGCGAAATGCGGACGAGGTGCTGAACATCCTTGAAGCCCGGTACAACGAGCAGCACTTTCTGGCTCGAAGGGATGACACACTTTTTGGCCATTTTATTTACGAGCTCAGGAATTTCCGTCTCACAGGAAGATCTTTGCTTCATGACATCTTCCATCTGCCAACTCAAGTGCAGACTTATCCTGTTTATCATCACTGCTTTGATAAACAGTCGGCACAGCAGGTAGTTCCATATTGCGCCGCCGAGGCAGAGAGCCTCAGTTACTACCGGTTTTCACATCCCTGCTTCCAGGGACCGGCAAAGGTGGCTGTGCACTACTTCGGCTCAACTGTACTTACTACGCCGGTTTGGGATCGTGAGAATCCGCGCAAAGAGGACCTGTGGGGACTCGAAAAGACGATCTTCGGAGATGCTTTGACTTATGGGCTTGCCGGATCCATCGTTTGCGGATTCGTGGGCGGTGGTCTTGGACTATTTCTGCGGGGACTCACCGGCATACCATTGGAGGTGTGGGCATTGACCGGAGCCATCGCGGGCGGAGCTCTTGGCGGACTGTCAAATCTCCTGCTGTATTCAGCAGAGATCTTGTACGAACTCGGGTCTGCTCTTAAAAATGCGATTGCTAAAAAATTCAGCCCTCTGTTTAAAAGTTCCGCCGAATACCGCGCAAATGAAATCCTGCTGCCGATTCATACAAGCTCACTGGGAATCTGGGAAAAAACCGAAAATCTCGGTGCCATTATCGATGGGTCGCACAGGGCTTCTTTGGAGTTTCGAAGTGAACATCCGTCCGTGCTCTCGCTCGAAAGGCTCGCCGATTTTTCATTCCCGTCTCGAATATCGAGGAAAGAAACCCTTATCCAGCGATATAGTCTCGTCGAGAAATTACTGCAGGATAACAGGGATTACCTGCTCTCTGATGATTATTATCTCGACAGATTTGCGGGCTTTGGATCCCCGCCGCACACACAATGGCAAAGTGCTCTTGCATGCTTCAGGGCATCATGGAGACTTTTCCGTTCTCTCTTTTCGAGAACTGACCGCCCAATCTATAAAGAGGGGGAAGTGACGATACAAGAGTCCGGAACAGACGTCTTATATTGGGGAATATTTCCCACAATTTTCTTCGCGGCCGGAGGAGTCATTATGCTGACGCTTCCGATAGTCGAGTTGTTCAATCTCTGTGCCGGGAAAAAGGAAAAGGTGCGTCTGGCATTCAATCACTTTGCGGGCAAAGTAGCCCTTCACTCAGGTGAGAGAAAAGACCGGGAAGCCAGGTTTGATGAAGTATCCGCGCTGATCAGCCGGCGTATTGCCTTACTCGAGCAGAAAAAGTGATTGCCATGGACAGATTCCAGGAGGCATGTTGGGCACGAGAACAGGGGGCGGAAGGGTTCCTTGACCGCGTTTCCGACCAGATCCGGACGGCACAATACAATGAATTTATGAAAGGACTCACGGAAACGGCGGGACAGGATCTGATTGAAGCTTTTTCAAAGCAACCCGGACGGAGCGAAGTACCAGTTGAGTCCATCGTCCAGGACGCTCAGGCCTTCAATTATTGCGTACTCGTTCTTCTGGAAATACGACAACAGTTTCTCATGATTTTCCGGAGATGCCTCTATGCATACAAGCGCCGGGGAGTAACGCACAATGTCGAATCCGGCAAGAGCTGCCGGTTCATATCCTTCGATATCCATTGAGAGAAAGTCGATCTTTTCAACTCCGTTTCGTGCCAAAAGATCATTAAGTGTGGCTGTCTCAATGCGCTCAATGACCATGTTCTGCTGGATCGACAGCATTACCGCGCCAACCTGACTCTTTCTCGAGGAAATATGTCGTGCTGTTGCGTGAATAGTGAGATGCGCCTGCATCAATGAAAAAGCCGTTGGTTTTGTCTTTGAAAAAACAGCGGATCGCGAATTCCTCAGAAAACTGCGAATAATGGCTGCGGTCGTAATAGTAGAAATTCTGAAGGTTCGTCCGGCTCCTATGGGGAACCTCGATCAACAACAGCGCAAGAAGGCCTGCACAAAGCGCGCCTATTGGAACGAGTTTCCGCCTCATAATTACGCCTCCACGCAATCTCGCCATTCTCAAGGATACAACCTGCAAATCGCCCATCCAGCAGTTTCCCGCCGAACATAAAGAAACCGATCATGAAGCCTGTTTAGACGCAGCTGTCAGAATTCAATATGCTCCGGAACCATGCAATACCCGCTCCAGTATGGAGGTCGTGGAATCATCTTTCCTTTTGTGCGAAGAGGATGTGTCCTCGACCAGGAGGATGATGAAGAAGGCGGCGATGGTCCGAGAGAGAGTAATCGCGCTCACATTTTGCACCAGCGGCATCCTGGGTGGTCTGTTGTGGAAGTTGCAGAAGCCATTGATACGACGCCGAGGACAGTCATCAATATCTGCAGTACGTATGAGGAGCACGGGCTGGAGCGGACATTGCACGACGACCCGCGGCCTGTGCGACCGCCGAAATGTGACGATCGGGTGCGTGCGAAGGTTGTGGCAAATGTGTGCAGTGATCCGCCTGAAGGGTTTGATCGCTGGACGCTTGACCTGTTGAAGGAGAAAGTTGAGAAGGCAGGAGTTGTTGATTCTATCAGTCGAGACACCATTGGTATATGCGGTTTCCGAAGCAATCGCCCTTGTGACTCACGAGGCCCTGGATTTCATGCACGGAAAATTCAGCAGCGTCGGTGGTGTCTGGAGAAGCAGATAACAGTTGCAAAGGACGGCTTTTTGTTCGATGCATTTTTCCAGTTCATCAAAAGCGTCTTTGCGTGCAGGGTGTATTTATACGCCTGGAACTATTTTTTCGTGTTCGCGCGACAGTTTGAGGACATAGTCTTTCGGGACATGGAAGTTCGAGACTCCTTCCATGCAAAGGTGACCATCCCCTTCCTGTTGTTCCGGGCGGCGCGACTCCCGCACGAAAATGACGATGCCCGGGCTGATTCAGATATTAGAGCCTGAAGAAAAGAGCAGGAGCACGGGGAACTGGATGTTCTGGCGGGTGCGAGGGTACTGATGCAGGAAAACTTGTCGCCCGGGTAGGTGGTTGATTCTATTGCCTATTCCCCAGCGGTTCGGAGATGAAAATTCATTGCATCCATGAGATTCGGGCTCACTTCCTCGATTCCAGGCCCCGGCTCCCGTAGAGTATGAAGGATGTCCCGAAGCCTCTCCTCGCAGAGACTCCCGGTTACAGAAACATGGCTGCCGATGTGATTGACTATGCAGAGGGGCAATGTTTCGCGCAGAACGCCTGCGGCCTTGTGGGGATCATTGAGTTCGTGAATCAGAAGCTTCTTCCCGCACAATTCTCTGCAGACCTTATCGACAGGACCAGCGCTTGCAACTTCTCCTTTCCTCAAAACGATCAAGGTGTCCGCAAGGCGCTCGATAACATCCATCCTGTGAGACGAGACTATAAAGCTTCTGGTCTCCGCTTCGGCTTCGAAGATCTCGGCAAGCTCGCTTGTTCTTTGAACATCGAGGCCGTCAAAAGGCTCGTCGAAGAGAAAAAGTGCGGGAAGAGAAAGAAACCCGATGGCAGTCTGGACGCGCCTTCTCTCGCCTTTTGACAACTCCCTTCCAAGCTTTGGGAGCAGGGGTCCCAGATTCAGAAGATCGATGTATTTCCGTCCTTCCTTCCTGTAGTACCGGGCATCGTTGTGCTTTATCCGGCACCAGAGCTCAACATAACTCTTCACTGATATGTCTCCAAATACCGATCCTGTTTCCGGACAGAAAGCCATTTGACGGGACGGCTCGAGAACGGTCTTCTCCTGACCTTGAATTCTCGACACGCTGCATGAACCTTGAGCTGGTTCGAGCAGGCCGAGAACCGTCTTTATCAGAGTTGATTTTCCGGCGCCATTATGGCCGATGATGCCTGTCACGCATCCTTTGACATCGAGCCAATCTATATTGAGGGCGACGAGGTCCTCATACGCAACTCTGAGGTTCTCGGCCTCGATAGAACACTTCGGGTAATGGACATTTGTTTTCACAGTTCCTCCAGGTGAGCCGCAAACCACTTGGCATTTCTCTTGAGGAGCATGATAATTACAGCAGTGCTGAGTATCGTGTGCACGATCAATGTCCATAGCCTGGGAACTATCATAGGGGCGACCAGAACAGGAGCGAGGCCGACAACCGGCAGCGCGGTAAGGATCTCGCGAAACAGGCCGGCGCTTTCGTTCCGCAGCAGAAAGGAAAGCGCCCAACTCAAGGCGCCGAGGCTGCAGAAAACGAGCGGAACATACCGGTATAGAGAACTGAGAAGAGTGTGCCTTTCCTTCAGGTCGGCAATGGATGCGACTATTGTCGCAAGCGAAAAGCTTGCGAACATTGCGGGCAGCCACCACAACGCGGGGTAAATATCGCCACTGAAGAGATTGAGCGCCGTGTCATCTCTCAGGGTCTCCGTAAAAAGAAAGTAGCACAATGGAATGGAGGCTATGAAAAAAAGTCCAACCCGTAAGAGCGTAAGAATCCATATCGACAGATAAAAAGTCCCCTTGCCCGATGCCGCGACCAGAGGAAGCAGCGCGCCATTCTTTGCAAAATAGTCGAGGACCTTCCGGTGAGCTTTGAGCGCGAGCCACAATCCCATGATAACCAGAGATGTGACATTCAATACTACCGCAACTGCAACCTGGATTTCCTCGAGAGAGACCGGGTGGCGCAGGCCGGAGGAATGGAAACGCCGCGATCCAAGGAGCTGATTGCTCCTTTCCCGTTTCTCGAGCGAATTTACGTATCGTTCCCTGAATCCGACGGTCTCACCGGTGATGCTGAGGAGAGCAATACTCCAGATGCTGTATGAGTTGGTTCCTCTTTCCTCCTCGTGAGCCACGACAACAGTATCCGGATGACACCTTCTACAGACATGGAGTCTTTCGAAATTACCATTGAAGAGTTCTGCATAATCAGAAACATCGAAGCCGGCAGGATCTCCCGTCTGAACTGCGACATCGAGCACGTCAGGGCGCACTCAGGCGACGAAGGCGCTTCTTTCAGTCTCCCCCCGGCCGTTTCCACATCCTTCCACTTGCAAACGCGGATTTCAGGAAGGCGGGCTCCGTTTCCATAAAGAAGTCGGCGGACAACGTTATTTTCCTCGATTTTCATCATCGTTTTGCGGGCGCCTTCGGCATCCTGTTGCGAAATCTCGATGAAAACGGCGGTAAATACGAGCTGAACGAGAACGATGAGAACGCTTACCAGGAGGGGAAAAAGAAGGAGGGATGCAAAGAGCTTTGGAACTCGTATAAGAGACCATACAAGACGAAGTGAATTCATGGAACCCTATCCCCGGCCGGTGAGCATGTTCACGTCAGTATAATCGTCACGACACGTGATTCTGGTTCAATATTTTTGAAAGGATTACGCTCTCTTCGCCGAGAGTTGCCGCTGTGCGAGGGGCATGGACAGGCAGAACAAGTCTGGAGCTTCAAGTGGGTTGCAGTTATCTGCGAAGACAGGAAGGAATCAGCAGCGATCACTCAGCCATATCAGGTTCTTCCATATTTCTTTAAGCTCGCGCGCCTGTTTTTCACGAGCGTCTTGACTCTCTTGCCGCTTGTACTCTCCTTCTCAGTGCTCCAGCGCCACCACCTTGATTTGAGTGAGCTCGTGAAAACCGCTTCTTCCGTTTTCTCCACCGATGCCTGACGCCTTCGTTCCTCCGAAGAGTGTGCAGTGTGTCACGCATACGCACTATTGACATTTACTCTGCCGTATGACGGATGCACTCACGAAGCTCGAAACGCCGCAATAAACGGATCGGTTAAACGGGAGTTACACCTTTCTTGAGAATAATATTCCCGTACTTGGCAGTCTCGCCGGTCATGACAACTGCAAAGGCCTCCCTGGCGCGATCATAAAAAGCAAAGCGCTCAATCCGGGCGATGGCCGGAGTCTCGGGAGCATGCCGTTTTACCGCCTCCCAGCAGGATTTTTCAACCGATGGATCCAGCCGATCTCCCGGCACTGGATCCATCATGATAAGCGGGGCGTCAACATATGAATCAAGTTCGAAAACCGGCAATATTGCATCGAGAAGCTGCGGAATCTTAAGGCCGTCCGCCCTCAAAACCCGCTTCCCCATCGTTTCACCAGGAAAATGGGCATCCGCCAGCACAATCTCATCTCCGTGTCCCATCCTGCATAAGATGGCGATGAGTTCCGGACTCAGTAGTGGTGAAATTCCTTTGAGCATGTGTTCCTCCCTTTAAGCAAGTGGGTCCGATTCTTCTACCATGAAGAAGAGGAGATCTACATTGCTCGCTGTACCCGGGCTGCTTTGCTCGCTGTACCCGGGCTGCTTTTCACGAACCCCCTGGTGGAGGCACTTCAACAGAGGTAAGCTGCTGTTATCTTGATTAAATCCGCTTCGAACTATTTGAAGGATTTGCCCCGGTTTCTACTGAAAAAGCAGCCTGGGGACACTCTTCTTGAATGGGGGCCGTATGTCCCTTGACCCCGGCCCGAAGTTGGCGCGATTCGTACGATTCTACAAGCGCATGAGGGCAGTTAATGGATGTCCGTTCCCTTACAACAGCAAGATTCACAAATGGGGCGCGAATCCGCAGGACGAAATCCAATGGCACTTCGTGTCCAGGGGTTATGCCATGATCAGGGGCCCGGTCTTCACGAAAGAGTATTCGGTGCGCTTCCTGACATGGGCAGGAAGGGAGATCCCGTGCATCCCGGATCAAGCCCTGGAGGGATTCGAGCGGCATATGGAAACGCCTGCATATTAAACGGGAATTGCGGCGCTTCACGGGATCATTGAAAGCGCCGGTGGACTTGCGGCGATCACTTGTTCGGAAGATAATGAGAGTGAGTGCCACAGGCAGTTCATTACTGAAGACCTGAGGAAACGCGTACACGGAGCAAGGGGAGCATGCAAGCTGTACAGTCGCTGCTTCCCGCGGGTCTTACGATGCCAAGTGAGTAAACCGACAAATCAGCGGATTTTTTCAAACCCTCCCTCACGCACAACCTTCACGGCGACAGGAAGATCAAACCGGTTATCTCCGGTAGCTGAGTATTTTCCGGATGCGCCGGAGTAATCTTTCATCGTCTTCAAAAACCCGGCAATCTTCCCGTTGTCATTTCCGTTCCGCATCACAGCCTGAGCGAAAAGTTTCATCACATCGTAGGCGTTGGCGGCGCCCCATCCGGGATGTGACTTGTAAGTTTTCGCATACAGTGCAGCGAACTCTCCGGTTGATTCATCCGCGTTCACATACCACTGCCCTGTCAATGCGCCCTCTGATGCCCTGACCTCGTCAGCGTCCTCGAAGAACTCTGCGCCTGCGAGATCGGCCGCGAGTTTCTGTCGGCGGGTCTCCTTCGCAAATGAAGACAGGGATCCGGGGAAAAGCATCACCAGGAACGCATCGACGCCCTTTGCCCGGGCTTTGGCAACCAGCGCCCGGAAATCCCTGACTCCCGGACCGACAACTTCATTCATCACAACACGATCCTTCATTTCCATCTTCTCAAACGCCTGTTCGGCGGCTTCCTTTGCCGCGAGGGCGCCCTGCTGCTCGGTCGTAATGAAAGCAATGCGCGTGTAACCCCGTCTCTGCATTTCCTCCGCCACAATCCGCATCTCAGCTTCAGGGGCGACCCAGTGGATGAAAGAGTAATTTCTGCCTTTTACAATTGTGGCGTCGGAAGCTCCAACCGCAATCATTATTTTGCGATCCCTCTCGGCAAGGGGAGCAATCACATTCCCGGTGCCTGAACCAAGAACGATGAAGGCATCCGCATTTTCGTTTGAAACAAGCTTGTGATAAGCAGCTACCGCTTTATTCCCATGTAGTTGATCGTCTTCGTAGTAAAGCTTTATCTTCTCCCGCTCATCTTTCGGGAGAGTCGCGCGGGCGAGATCGATTCCATTTTTCAGGAAATGCCCGATACTCGCGTTGTCTCCGGTAAGAGGGAGAATAACGCCGATTCTGTATTCGGCGGAAATCGGGGAAGAAAACAGCAGAATTACAGGAGCAAGGAACTTGAAAATTCTCGCCATGAAACCGGACTATCATCGAAATCCGGAAGTTGCAAGAAGATATTTCCGGTCATCCTTGCCGGGAAGCGCACAATGCGAAAGCGTAACGGAATCGAAGCCGTTTACAGCCGGCGCTTTCCCCTGCCGTATGGATAGTTGAGCCATGATAAAGAGGTATCTCCGAGAAGCGATCGAGCGCTTTCTGAAAAGAGAATATGGGTACCCCTGGAATGAACGGTTTGAACTCCCATGGGAAGATGATTTTCCGCCGGCTTTCGGAATGAGAGGCGGGCAAGGTCTCCTCAAAAAGCCTGAACCTCGCGAGGATCTGCCGCCGCAAGGGGCTGTTTTCCATCTGTGGACCTGGCATGCATGAATATTACTGCGAAGGCATGTCCTAATCACGAAACTCTTCAGCAATACCGGCTTTTTGCGGATATACTCCAGGAGAAAATCGGGATGTTAACTGTCACAACTTTTTCAGTTCCATAAGCAGCTCTTCTGTAATATCTCTCAAGCTCTCTGTTGGCTCATCTCGTTCTTCTGAGATCCTGCATGCCTCGCGAAATGACGATCTTCCATACGCCTTGATGATTCTCGAGACAGCGCCACGCGTATCTGCAACTTCCTCCGCGCTGAAATATGAGTCCTCGGCGCTCTCATCTTTATCATCAATTTTTTTCATTTCACTGCCCACGAGGACATGGAATGCGGCGTCCCTCCGGACAATATCCGGCATTTCGAAAAAGATCCGCACTGCAGCTTTCAGCGTAAGATAAGGATCGTACAAAGCAGCAAAGGGGGGGGCTTCCGCGAGTCTGCCGGTCCTGGCCATATC
>CAYQVO010000005.1:21337-40454 GCA_964421085.1 uncultured Bdellovibrionales bacterium
CAGCCAGGTTGAATGGGGTTGACTCGTCCGTTTTTGTTTTCATGGCATTCACAAAAAAGGGGAGCCGAAGCCCCCCTGGTTCGACATCAGATCAGCATCTCCTCCAGTTCCAGGAAGCTGAGAACGTAAAACAGCCGGCTCTCCTCCCATTCAGGCATTGGAATAACAAGCGCATGTTCAACGTCGCACACATCTCCCCTTTCATCCCGTGAATAGCGGAAGACAGAAGGATTGCCGTCAGGGAGCCGGCTCCGGCAGAAAGTCACACGGCCTTCATCCATCAGACGAAGCCATCCGTTCACTTCTTCAGGCTTGCCGAAATCAAGCGGGGAAATCAGGGCTGCAGCCTGGGCGTTCAACAGCCGAACACCGCGTTTCTCCAGTTCTTCACTTGCGCCGGAGTGACAGGAAATGATGATATCATCGACGAAACTGGTCAGGACCGGATCATAGAAGATATGATCGAAATCTTCGCCGGCGCGGCTGGCGAACGAAGGCGTAAGAGGTTTTCCCGATCTCAGTAAATGCTGCGCCTGATGCTGAGTCAGGGCGCTGACAAATTCTGAGGCATCATAAATTTTCTCACCAAGACAGACGTCTTTAAAGAAAGGCTGCAGGCTGGAAACCATGGGCAGAGGCCTTTCCAGAAGGTGGGGCATATCGACCCAGATCTGCAAAGTTGAGAAGTTGCCCTGATGCCCTCCGGCAGCAAGAATTGCAGCCTGCGGGTTGTTGTCATGATCAACACTGTATGCCTGATTTATGATATCTTTGGCCTCGGCAACGTCGCTATCTTTTATCCCTTCTCCTGCTGTGCGCGCTTCCTCATCTGGGTACCCAATATACCTGCTTATGAGGCCCGGCAGCTTTTCCCGCCAGGCCCGGACTGACTGCGGAGTAACAGGAGCGGTAAAAAACTCGAACAGCTCATCATCGAGCCGGTCGAGCTTTGTGAGATATGGTTCAGGGTCAAAGCCGGGATTAAGCATATGTATGCCGGACACTCCGGTTTTTTCGCGATATATACAGTACCCGAGGAAAGCAACGATCGGCCTCAGCATCTCCCATCGAAGCGCTGCCGTACGATCCTGCTGTGTGGAGAGATTTTCTTCCGCATGCCGGAGATGTTCAATGTGCTCTTCGAGCACCTGCCGTGCAGTGGAGAAAGATGAGATCCCTGAGAAAAGGGAATCTCCAGTGCATTGAATGTCCGGTGCAAGTACTTCAAGCAGAGCCAGGATCTCGATACCATCATCTGATGGCAGACCATGCGAAGAAAGTCTCGCACAGTGTCTTGATAAACCTCCGGCTGCCCGCGCCAGCCGCTGTCTTTTCTCCTCTGCTTCAAGAATCTCGTCACGCTTCTGCTGCAGGTCGTGAAGGATTGCCTGGGGATCCCACCCGGAAGGCGGAGCTGCCCCTGAGAGAAGAAAGCGCCGGGCTGTCATACGGAGAGCATCAGCACTTTTCCTGATGGAAGATACCTCATCAAAGTGACGAACGGCTTCCGGCCACTCGTGCCCGATTTGCCTGGCGCGGGACTCGACAGGTTCCCATGAATCGACCCTTTTCTTCAAGGGCTCGTATTCTCTATCGCGGCATTCCTCTATTTCCCTGCCGAGCTGATCAGCTTGATGTTTCGACAGCCAGGCTTCGTTCCCCCGATCCAGAAGCTTCGAGCACTGCTCTGACAGGGAATCCGCATGATGCGAAAGAGCTTCGGCCTCAGGAATATCGGCAGTCCGGGAAAGGCGATCGGCAGTCATTGCAAAATGTTGAGCTTCGGAGATTCTGTTTCTGATTTCCGGAAGAATCAGTGTATTGAGCCGGTGAGCGATTTTAGATTCGAGCCGCCGAATCTGAACCATATATCCGCCGGAACCGCGCAGAATCGTGGCAAGAGCAGTCTGTCCTGTCCGGTCCGCTTCCTTCTTTTTCGAGTACTTTGCGGACTCTGCTTGAAGCTTTTCCAGACTCTTTTCTGCGCTCTGCACCTGCGCTTCGATCCTTGCCTGATCCGCAGGATCGAGCCATGGAATAACGAAATTTCGTGCCTCCGCCCCGAGTTTTTCCAGCCTCCGCTTCTCGTCCGGAATAATCTTTTCCCTTACAAGCCGCGAAGGCACGCCGCGCTTCAGATCTCCCTCGGCTGCAGCATCGCTTCCCTCGAAATCCACTTCCAGACCAAGCCATGCATACCGTCCGCCGCGGATTCGTGCCTCCAAAGTCTCTCTTGTTACCGCAAGGTTTATTCTGCGGATATCTCTGATCAGCGAGTCGGCGTTTTGCCCCTCGCTTGTCAGCGCTCCAAGAACGCAGACAATTGCAAGGTCTTCACCGTCGAACTCATGTGCTTCCAGAACTTTATCTATCCGGGGAAGAAGAGACTCTTTCAGAGGCTCGGGAATTGCAGCTGCAATCTTTGCCTGGAACGTGTCGAGGTTCGAACCACGGGATGATTTCGCGGCGTTGACTATCAGCTGTGGAATCCGGTCAGCCACCTCCGCCGCAGCGGTCTCTCTGCTGAAAGTTTTTTTGAGAGCATTGTTTATGGACTCACGCGCCAGGATCGCTCCGTTCCGAAGATCACCATTTACGCCGGGGATACTATCGAACGATTCCACTTCCTCGCGGCATTTACACAGGACCTCTCTCAGTTTAACAGCCGTTTGCTGCGGAATCTCCTGATGAATACCCGGAACCGCCCGGGCAACTTCTCCCATAAGCCGGCAGGCAACAGCTCCCGCTTTCTGCGCCTTGTCGCTTTTCGGCGCAACCCTCAGCGCTTTCATTGCATGACGCAGTGAATACAATGCCATATGAACGCACCTTTCGATGACCTGATACTGCCTGCGTTCGTCAGAAAGATTAAGAAGCTGCCGCTCGAGATTTATCGCAATTTCATTGCAGAAAGTGAAGCCGGCCTCTCCCCGGCGCAGTCCGCTGATCCGGGCTGCATTTAGAGGATCCGTGTTTTCTTCAACTACACGAAAATGGCTTCTTGCAGACTGAATATGCGCCACGCACTCCTGATGCAGTTCCTTTATATGTTCCTGCATTTCAGGAGAAATCACAGGCCGGGATTTGATGCAGGAATCTATCTGCCTCAGCAGATGCCTTGCACGTTCATTGGAGATATACCCAAGGTTGTTCGATGCGGCCACGAGAAGATCCCGCGGCGGATTCGAAAGAATAACCATATTGCAGAGCGCCTCGGAACGATTAAAGTCTCTCTGCTTCTCTTCGTCATTTCGCCTCATGCCCGGGGGACTTTTCCGAAGCCGGTTTGCGGCATCGATTAGATTCCGGAGATCTTCCCTCGATGCGTGTTCTGTCAGATCGACTGAATGAACAGGCGGCAGTCCAAGTGAGGCAAGGACATCGGAAAGCTCCTCCGAGGAAAGCTCCGCATCTTTCTGTATGTGCCGGCTGCGGTCGTCCATTTTTTCGCAGTAATCTCCTGTCCTGTCGAAAAGTACAGCTATAATTGTTATGGGTGTATCGATGTGGGATCTGCATAGATTCGGAAACTATTTTAAAAAACAGGGAATCTTGATCCGGCGTATTGAGGTTCTGAATGGGTTGAAGAAGTGAAGGCGTGGATTGCAGAGGTTTGTGGGGGAGCTGGTTGTTGGCGGCATTGTCCGGCTGCTGTTGCGGCATAGTGAGCTCGGGAACCGGTCGATCGCCTTATTACCGGTGAAGGTGGCGGCACTTCTAATGCGGAGCATAAGCTTATCCGATACGGGGATCCTTTTCGCACCGGGCGTTAACAAGACTTAAGCAGCAAGAGAGATTTTTGCCATGTCAGGAGCGGGGCTCGCCGGGAAACGAGATCAAGGTTTTTGCAGATTCTTTCGAGTTCATTCGAGTCGCGAATGAAAGCTTTGATTCTCATAGTCTCGCCGCAGCGAGTGCAAAGCAGGAAGTTGATGTTGAAGATGCGCTTCATGCAGCGGGCCCAGAAGGAGGATGGACGGAGGAGGTCTTCATTATTGGATGGCGGCGCGGCGCGGGGATTTCCTTTTTTGGAAGTGGCGGCGGCCGGACCTCTTGCGCGGGCGGAGTACATTTTGAAAAATCTGGTAGTCTGCTCCCACATATCGGGAATGTGTTGTGAGATCTCAGCGAGGAATTGCAGCGGCGAGAAGACAAGGGCGCCGTTTTTGCAGCTTGAGCAGGGGACTTTTGGTTGATCAGTGATTTTCTCATCGACAACCATTCGCTCGCAGGAAACAGGGCAGCGCCAGTACCGGCTTCGTCGATTGTCCCAAACAGGGCGATATTATGAGAATGCGGGTGCCAGGCGAGAAGGTCGCCGGCAGCGTGAAGTGCTGCAGCCATCCCTGACTTCGACGAGCTCGGTTGAGTCGTGCGGGCGTCGCCAGCGGTTTCTTCCAGTACGTATTCATTCCATGCACCCCACGCGGCAGAGTTGAGGTGGGAGAGGAGCTTGCGGTTGAATCGAAGAAACTCAAGGAAGGTTTCCTGCGAGAGCATGCTTTCGTGGACCAATGATTGACCAACGGTATCTAACGCTGAAGATCGGGAATGAGAAGGCTGCTGTTGAATGCAGTTGTCAGATCTAAGGTTCGGTCGCGCCCTGCTGCCTCTGCACTGGAGACAGTGTGGGCAATATTCTGGAACAGGACTGGGAAGAGATCTGGTTCTCGCAGAAGATGATGGATCTCAGAGCTGCAATCTTAAAAGATGAAGCATTCAGGGCGTGCACTTCCTGCCCTGTGAGGGGTGCTCCATACGCAGGGGAGAATAAGAGCCAGTCGTCCTGGACGGCGCGTACTCAGGATGAGCTCACTGCAGGGATGACGGGACGATCACATCTGCCGCGCCAATCGCTCTCATGTGGCTGTGCAGAATCCGGTAATCCATCATTGCTTCTGAAACCGGGCTCGAATCGTCGAACAAAAGTCCTATTCTCGATGAAAGCAGTGCCAGCATTGCATCAATAGTTGGAAACATCCTTCCAGGCTGCGCGTAGCTCGCCACATAAAGCATATTGCCAATTGATGTCATAACGAGCTGAGGATTAAGTCCTCCAAGTACAGCCTCACCTTCGAGAATTCTTTCCACAATCGGAATAGACTGCTCTCTCATCTCCGCGAGGGTTCCTTCCCTGTAATAATAAGGCATCGGTTTTCCGTAGTCTCTTGCCTCTTCTGCCTGCAACAGTGCCGGGAAGGCAAAGCCTCCTCCAATGTGCAGGTCGCATCCAAGTCCGGCAATCCATGCCACGAGCTTCTGCATTTCAATCGGTGTCGCGTGCTCCCGGAACTGATGAGCGATATAATACGAGTGGAAATCAAGTGATTTGTCGAACGTCACTTCTCCTTCGTTCGTCTCCGAAACCGGTTTCGTAACGAAGTCTTGATCGTAGGTATCCCTTATCATGGTGTCCACAAGGTCTGTCCATGCGACATCATCAGGAAAGAGCGGGCGCAGATCGGGGAACAGAGCCATCTCCAGAGCCACTTTTCTCAACCTTTTGTCGAACTCATCCTTTTTACAGGGGTCTTTCCTTTCGAGCATCCGCTTGAGCGCCGCGCCAAACCTCTCCTTGCGCTTTTCGGGGCTTGTATGCTGTCTGAACGTTTTGTCTTTTATAAGCGAAACAATGCGGGAAATATCTGGGTAGATCCCGAATTCAGTCGCCCGGTCGAAAACTTCATCAAACATCTTCAGGAAGCGTTCTTCAATCATCGACTTTCTGCCAAGAGAGGTGTAGAGCCCGGCAAGGAGTTCCAGATCATTAGTGACTTCGAGTATAGCTGATTCTTCAGGGCTCAGATCGGCGCTTGAATTTCCGGGATGGCGGGCCAGGAGATCGAAATAAGGCTGAGTTCCATCGCATTCCTTCAGGTAATCTCCCAGCCTGTAAACAAAATAGTAATTAAAGGCGCGGTCAGGTTCTTCATTACCTGGTGCTGGTGTATTGCAGACCTCCCAGGCATATCGTACGAGGACGCCGACTTTTTCCGGATCCTTGACATCGTCATATTCAGGATCGTCCAGGAGTGTGCAGGCGAGGCTGATACGACCGCCGACGATCGCTCCAAAAACAGCGCCAGCAAAGGCAATTTCCCTGAGCCCCCGGCTCATTTTTGACGTCTGATCTTTCTCCTTCAGAACGTGCACAAGATACATTACTCCCTCCCAGCTTTCATGCATCGGGGCGTATTCAAGAAGGTCCCCGGCAAGTCCGGGAAAGTCTCCCCGGTAGAGACTTTCGCAGATCGTGACCTGAACAGGATTGGAACGATCTATCGAGAATTCGGGGGCGAACAGGTCGAGATCGCCATCGATGGTGGAGAGCGGGATCAACTTCTCTGAGACCTCGCCTTTCTCTTCTTCTGATTTTGAAGCTTCTGCCGCGGCTGCTTCTTCTGATTTTTCTGCGCCGGCAATAAAGTCCGTCAGCCAATTGTCATCAGCAGCAAGTGCCCTTCGTTCTTCATCATCGACATTGTACTGCACTTCTTTTGCGTACCATTTATTGAAGTCACATGCTTTGAGGTCATACCCTTCATTCATCAGCCGGCGTGCCGCTTCATCCCGTGATTTTGAACCTATGACCAGATTGTGCAGTGCACACCGGAACCTGTACTGCTGCAGATCTTCTGAAGAAAGGTAACGAGAGAGAGCAGGGGAGCTGAAAACCTCTTCCTTGTCGTGCTTCAACGCAGTCTCTGCCATTTTATACATCCTGCTGCTGATTTCCCCCGGATCCATCTCCCTTGATTCGAGAAAGCGGGCTACCATGTCGGGATTGAATGTGTCATCGCCTTTTCCAAGAGAGTCCTGCCATGAAAGAAGCGAGATTTCAGTGACAAGAGCATTGAATGCCGGATCGGCATCCGGGTAATCAATGCGTGGAGCAGATGAGTTCTCATTTCTTTCCTGCTTCTGCCGGCGCATCTCAGAAAGCATGTAAAGTATTCCGGCGGGTTTGCGGTGGAAAGGATTTATCCCTGCCATCAGAGCCGCTTCCGCATCTTCCACTGCTGTCCGAAGAGACGCTGCGAGAGGGAACTGCCGTTCATCTGCTTTTTTCAGAACCTTCGCCATCTTTTCGATGCCCGGACGCGGCAGGGGAATACCATCTTTTCCTGTTTCTGTTATCGCAGGACAGGAAATCAGGCTCAGAACTTTCAGAATCTGCTCATCGACCAGATCACAGCCTTTGAACATTTCCGCGATTTCTCCCGCCCTATAAGGCATCGAGAGAACTGCGGCAGCTGCAAGATCGACAAGGTGCTGCTGCTGGATTTCAGGATCGGGACCTCGGCGCGTTTTCTGTTTCGATGCGGCAGGGGTGTGATTAGAAGGCTGCAGATCGGGTGTCATATTTGCTCGCCATGCATGCATGGCCCTCCATTTGAGTTCGGAACGGATTATATCATTGAGCTGTCGCTAAGATAGTTACGGCTATCACCGCTGGTACCTTGATCCTGAAAATCCTGAGAATGCCGAAATCCTCGCGCCAGCAACATTCCAGACTTCAGTGGAAGCATTGACGGTTGAGCCTGACCTGAGGGTGAGACCGAGGATGCAGTTCCTGGAATGGGTTACTCCCGGAATTTACGTTCCAGGACATTATAATGTATCGCTGGTGCGGCCGGGCGGAACAACCGGGAGCGCGAAGATAGTTCTTGATTATTACCGGCCTCCGAGGATCGTAGACATCAAGCCCGGCGGAAATACTGCGATTGAGCAGGCTGTCTGTGAGGCCGGCGGGGCAAGTTGATAATCCCGGGCCAGGGAACTACCGACAGAAGTAATTCCCGCCCCCGCCCCGAGTGAAACAGGAACCGTCCCCTTTCTTCACTGCGGCCTTGCGGGTAGTTTGGCCCCTTCGGCGTATTTCGGAACAAAGTGGATGACGAGCATTTTGAAGTCTTCTTCACCACAGTCAGGATGAGGATTCAGCCGGACAGTGACTGTCCGGGCGGCGAGATCGACTTCTGTAGTAGCGATGTCCCATCGCCCAACTGTGGTTGTGGCGCACGCGGTTATTTCCCAGTCTGGATAAACGTGAGCCTCGACTGCGCAATTCGGGATATTGCTTTCAACCACTTCTGCTGAGTAAGCAATTCCGTCTTGTGACGGCACTTCAGGCCGGATCTGTTCAAGAAGTCCGGAGATCATTTCCAGCTCGGCAGGTTTGATACTGATTGGAAGATTTTTAAGTGCTGAGAATTGCCCTTTTGTCTGCTGTGGATTCCTGGATTGCGGTGTCATATCTGCTCCTTCTCAATCGTCCCTGCAGAAAAGAATGCTAGCAGAATACAGCCGCTAAGCAAGAAACAGGGGCGCAGGCGCGGACTTCATTTGCTTTGAGCAGCATCGGATGCTGCTTTCAGCAGTGCAAAAGGCTCCGGAGCATACTGAGAAACAGCCACTTCCGCCCGTTGCCGGCCTGCCCCCGCTGTCCTGAGCGCGTCTGAAAATCTCTCTCCTCCAGTGCCTCAAAAACGCAAAATTTGCAGCGGAAAAATAACTGGTTACCCCGCTAATTGCACGAGATCCTCCGGGCTGCGCCTGAAAATATCCTCGTCTGATGCCCAGTCACATCCGTTATTCCTCAGCCGCGCTCCAAGTGCAAGCAGCTTCTCGCGCATCTCATACTGCGAGGCAATCTGATCGAAGTGCTCGTTTTCGGTCAATGCATTGTGGATCTGCATCAAATGGGAAACACCTATATATGTCTCCACTCTTTCGAGATCAGTTTCAATCTCCCTGTCCTCCCGCCGGGGCTGCAACAGAGTGAATTCCGGATCCGGCTCGTCCTGCACAGGACCCTGACTTGTGATGTCGTCGAATACCTCTTCCCAGGTCGAGGGAGCAAGCGCAAAGTTCACATCGCTCTCAATGGGATATCTCCTGCCGTATGCATTTAGCCTTTCTCTCAGAACAGGGGACAGATTGTCCTTTGTTGCACCTCTGAGAGCTTCCTGCAGTTCCTGCTGCGCTGCCGTCTTTTCTTCTCTCAGCAGAGGGAGTCCGAATGCATGCTGCTGGCGGAAGTCAGAGCAATATGCCCGGCTCTCAGGATCCATCTGCAGCATGGCTTCGAGACCAAGCGTATCAATAACGCGGCCAAGGACCCACCGGTTGTGGAAAAACCGGATCATGTCAGTATACGCGTCAAAAAGCCGCGCCACATCTTCACCTGTCGCTGTCGCAGGTGAAAAATTTCCGAGAGCTTCGCGCCACCTTGTGTTCGCTTCGTGCCGCTCTGCAAGGTGGGTTCTGATTCCTTCGACACCCAGGGAATGCAGCGCATTAAAGAGCTTGTTGTTAAGACGCCCCCACGTGGTTTTGAAGCAGACCTCCATTTCCGGATCCATTTCTCCTGAGAAATCCTCGACTGGAGTGAGGAAGACATCCGGTGTTTCGCTTTGGAGCTCGAGGTCGATATTGAGAGGCCGTTCGGCAGTCTTCTCGAACGCCTTAAAATACAGATCGGCCTGCAGTCTGGTCATGCCTGTTTCCGGCCGGCCGAGCGGAGTGACATCATCGGGGGACTTCATCTCCTGCCGTATTGCTTTGAGTTTTCCTCCGATCGTCTCATCGGAATACTGCCTGGCAAGATATTCATCGTACCTTGCCGCACAAACGGAATCAGCCGGAAGATTCTTTTTATACACAGTGCATGTTGTCGCGTCCAGGGCAACTGCAGCTTTAAATCCATCCGGCGAGTTTATTTTAATTCCAAGCTTCTCCGAGAGCTCGCGCACAGCATGTTCCGCGCCGAGTATTGCGGGCTTTTTCTTTTCCCTCGCTACGATAGAAGCGTGAGAAGCATCTCCGCCTTCTTCGACGATCAGTCCCCCCACTTTATCGAGAATGTCCTGCATCTGGGGAACGGTTTTGTTCACCACGAGTATATCGCCCCGGCCGACAGACGCTTCGAGTCTTCGAATCTCTTCAGCTGCCGGATTTGCACTGACTATCGCGGCAACGACCTTTCCACGCACCACACCCGGCCACCCGGAGAAACCCTTTTCCCAGAGACGGTACTTATCTGCGCCGGCTGCCAACGTCACATTCTGTTCGGGACTGTTTGCCCTGGCGCTGTACGCAGTCTCGGGCCTTCCCTGGACTATGTAGGAGCTGTTGAGGTCTTCGACGAATTCAATATCAACTTCTTTCGCATATTCATCTCTGACCTTCCTCACACTGACAGCCAGCTCTTTTGCCCGTTCTGCATTTATCACGGGACGAACGCGATCTGCAGGGGGGACAGGAACAGTCACAACGTCTCCTTCTTTCCGAGGAACAACCTGTAGTCGCTTGCTTCCGCGTACCGCTACCCGCACCTGGAACTCCCCGGGCCGATCCGCAAACTCAGCCAGGATCCACCTGTCGGGTGTGGCTAATCCCTGGACTACTGATTCACCAAGCCCGAAATTGACATTGATTGATACTCCAGGGATCCCCTTCCGGACATCAACACTGAATGCGACACCTGCTGCCCGGCCATATATCATTCGCTGCACTGGAACTGCCATCTTTGCGGAAGTGTGGGAAAATCTCAGAACCGGTTTCAACGTGTCGCACAGGTTCAATGACACAGTATTTCTGTAAGAGACCGCGTTGTCGCCGAATGTTGAAATCCAGCATTCTTTCAGGGAACCAAGAACACTCCTGATACCTGCCTGGTTCAACTTTGTTTTCTGCTGCCCGGCGAAGGATGCTTCATCAGTGTCTTCGGCAACTCCCGAACTTCTGACTGCAACGGGAATTGCCCGCTGATTCATCATTTCTTCAAGTTCGTTGTAGCTGTCCCGGACCTCTTCCTCAACTTCACGGGGGATGGGTGTTTCCCCTATCAGGGTCCTTACCCGTTCTGCTACAGTTTTGATCTGTTCTTTGCACTTCCGGGTTTTTCTGTCCGCTTGTCCTTCGCTGATTTTGCCCGCTCCTGCCTGAAGTCTGATTCCAATCCATTCAATAGAAAGACGGTCCAGTTCAGCGATACTCTCCCTTAACTCAGGGGGTCCCTGCTCCAGAAATTCATCGTAGGCTTCTGTCGTCACGATAAATCCTTCGGGCACTTCAATTCCTGGAATTCTCTGCAGGCGCGCAAGACTTGCGCCTTTCCCTCCTGTAAGCGATGTATCGCTCGCCCTTTCCCAGTCCTGGTGTATATCGAGTGTAAATCTCTGCCCGCTTCGCCGGACGCGTTTCGAGGTGTCCAGTGTTACAAGCAGAGTGTCGGGCGGGTTTCCCGGTTCGACTTCAATACCGCGGCCTGCGAGACCTATGAGTCTCTTCAATGCAAGGCCCGGGCTTGCTGCGTCCTTGAGATGCGCTCTCATCTGTTCACAGGTAACCTGACCAAGGTTGGCAGCCAGTGTGTTGAGAGTAGCTCCCTCACCTGGGTTGCTGCGCGTAAGCGCATGCGAGAACTTCAGAACACGAATCCTGATATTCTGCTCCTCAACACTGCTGAACTGCTCGTACCTCTCCTGGGCAAGATAGAGTCCGTAAAGAAGACGGATAACAGCTGCTTTGCCATGAGGGAGCGCCGCAATGTTTCTCAGGTTCCAGATGCCGTCTTTTATGTTCACCTCACGCATGAACTCCTCGAAACCATCGAGATCGTCTCCCATAGCCTCGAACTCCGCAGCGACATCAGTAAGCTTCATATCCTGAGCTGCTTGAAGCAGGGTTCTCCCTTTGAAGCGTTCCGCCGAATCCCGGAGCCTGATCGGATCGCGTCCTTCGCCGAATATCCCCAAAAAGAGGCGGATCTTCGGCCATTCTTCTTTCAGTCTCGAATAGCGCGAAAACTCCGCAACATCGTGCAGAAAGCCGTAATTCCTTATGTGATCATTCGTGAGTACAGGCGTCCCCTTGGCTACTACCCATCCTGCAGCACCGATAGAAGCGAGCCGGGTGTATCTGCTGAAATCGCTCAGCTTCTTGTTGTCGATCTCGAGCTTTCCTCCCTCCTTGATCTCAAAGGTAATGCCCCGTTTCCGCATTTCCCCGCAGATCTGATCTGCTGTAGACCGCTTCCTGTTCGGCTTCGGCTGCGACCAGGAGGCGATTTCACGCAGGGAAAGCTGGCTGAAGACTTCCCCCATCGGGATTGCCGCATGAGGAGCCTCCGCGGATTTTGCGGTAAAGCCCACCCAGGAAACAGCAGGATTTCTCTTTTCTTTTTCTGCATATACCCTGTCGGCATCAAGAACCTGCGAAATTATGAAGAGGAGTTTCACTATCTCCTTTGCCTTCAAGGACTGAAGGAAGAAGATGGCATAGTCCATCATCGGCAGAACTTCCGGTTTTCCGAAATTATCGACCAGAACCTTGTATTGATCGGGGAATTTGTCACTTATCTCCTCGAGTGCGCGATTCATTTCGCTCCGGCAGGCGAGACTCAGAGCCCCTTGGCTGTTCGATGAGTAACGAGCACAGCGTGTGCGGAACAGATCGTCCCGGTATTGCGATTCGAGACTTGCAGGGTCCCGTACCATGGCGACAAAGAAATTGCTCTTGTCCCTCGACAGAGGTTTGCCATCGTTGATGCTCATAACATCGCAGACATTTGTAAGTGCAAGCAGAGGCACAGCCTCTTCCATTGGAACGGGGGGCTTCAGAGCTCTTCGACCATCGGACTCCTCCCCCACCGGAAAAATGCGATCGATGGTTCTCTCTGTAAAATGAATAGTGCCGAGTTCGACGTGGTTTCTTATCAGCCAGGTGCCGAGCATGAGCTCTGCGTCCGAAAGCCGTTGATGTTCCTCCACACCTGCTGCCGACTCTAAAGCCCTTACGAACCGTGGAAACATTATCGCCCCCCTCTCCTCATGCCGCGCGCGGGGGTCGTACTGCTCGCCATCAACTGATTTAATTGCCACGGCTTCGCCGAGATCGTGGCAGAAGAGGGTTAGATAAAACATACGTCTCCGGGCTTTCGCATCGAGCCCCGGCATGGCTGCATGGTAAGTCGCGAAATGATCTGATGGAAGGTCGTCTCCCTTCTTGCGGGCAGAAAATGCCTCTTCGGCAGTTTTGTCACCCCGCTCGAAGAAAGATGCCGCCCTGATCAGCCCCATAGTATGAGCAAGCACAGTAACACCGTACTTCTTCAGTGAAACAAGCTCAGCAATGTTGGGAAAGAGTCTGCACAGATCTGATCGTTCCCCGTTTCTAAGCGCATCATTTACCCATTTCTCAAGCTCCGCGGCTACATCCGGAGAATCCAGGGCTTTCATGAAACTCCTGGCCAGCTTTGGATCCGGGTTTACCACCAGCCGGGAAGGATAGGCTGCTGTTGTCTGCTTCTCCCGGTTCGCATCTCCCAGGATTTTCCTGCGCTCCTCCTCCACTCGTGTCGTGACCTCCGGAAGAGCAAGCTCCGTATAGGTAGGCGACCCTTCGCCGAAAATCATTGTGCCAAAATTTCTGTGGAGGGTGGTAAGAGCCATGACCTGCGTAACAACAGGATAATAGTAATCGGCAGGTACAAGCCTGAACAGAAGCCGGGGGAGGATATGCCACGCATCAAGAGACTCATCTCCATGAAGCACCCTTGCGTATGGAAGCAGGATTGCGGACAGCCACAGTATCTTCCGCGTAATATCACCTTCATCGAACTCGTTGCGCCTGTCGTACGACGTAAGGAGAGCATAGGTGGAGGCAAATTCTCTTATTGCTGCCGGATCGAGCGGCTCAGCTCCTTCAGGGCAATGCCTCTGGAGAAAAGCTTCGAAACCTTCTGTATCAATTCTGCGGCCGGTTGCTTCGATAAAATCGAGGTGATCGAGGAAGCTTACTGCTTCATCAACCTGGTTAAGCCTCGAGGCAATCGTTCCATCCGCCCTTCGCGACTCAGGTATATTTGCAAGCTCGTCAATAAGCGTAATTCCTTTAATGTGCTCCCACATCTGATTAATGGTGGTATCCCTGTTGTTCCAGGTTCTCTGAAAGTCAGTGAAAAGGTCGGGGGTGCTTTCCCGGGTACGTTCCACATGATCATTAACCGTCTCCACCACGAGTGTGCGCAATGTCTGGTCGTGCGGGCGGAACATCAATGCATGCGAGAATTGTCGGAGAGCATTCCTGTGGTCGCCGCATGCGCGATACGAAGTGCCAAGGTGCAGAAGCAATTCGACCATGTCCGGCTCCTGCCTGTTCGGAATAGGCCGGAAATTCCTGTCACGATAATATTCAGTGAGGTAGCCATTCACACAACTGAGTTCCGTCCTTACCAGTTCCAGTTCATTATCCCCGTGTGTCCGGCGATCGTTCTGATACTGACGCAGAAGATGCAGAACCGGCTCGGCCATTATTCCGGGCTGAGGCCCCTTGCGGCCTTCAAGGAAAGTAACAACATCGTCAAAGTTTCCGCTCAGACGCAGGAACTCAAGCTGCTTGAGCAGTACGAACGACTTTGTGGCCTCAGAATCCATTCCGTGACATGGGAGTGTGGTAAGATGATGGCCCAGAAACGCACTGTAAATTTCGCTTGCGGCAATGGCAGCTGCCGGACCACTGTCCTCCCCTTTCGAAGCCGCAAGAACGCTTTCATCCAGGTTAATATTTAGGACCCCGTTTTCCAGATGATACGATGAAAGCACGTATTTACCCGACTCATCCTTGATGCCTTTGCAGAGATGGACCTGGACGCTCGCCTCTTTCCTTCCCCTTTTCTCCGTGAAAGTTCTGAAGAGCTGGTCCCGCTTACACAGAAGAGCAATCGCCTCTTTGAGTGTACGATTCCTTACAGCCGGTGAGGCAGATGGGTGAGAACGTGACTCAGACGTTGGTGACATCCACGCCTGCCAGCAGGAAGAACTGGAGATAGAGAATGCTGGCAATGAAGAGTCGGCTTCAGACAGGGAAGTCAAGGGTGTCTGGCCAGTCCCGGGTACGAAAGCTTGATCGGACATAAGCTAATTTCAACAGGACAGAATAAACGAAGAACAGCAGGCGCAATTGTAACTCCACCGCCGTTTTAGTCCATAAATAAGTGGGCTGAAATTATTCAGGCTTTGACCGGCCCTTTCGTCAGGGCTGCCCTCCGTTTTCCCTGCAGGGGCGGAAACCATCTTTTCTAATCGAAAATCTATCGATCAGATTCCGACTGAAAGAGGCAGTTACAAACAGATCACTTCCTTTTCCAGGCACTTAGAGGAGGGAATAACCGCACAGGCAGCAGGGATCCCGTGAGAGTTGTCCATTACGAACCGGCGATCGCGAGCGACTGGCAGGCCGTTCATCCCCGGAAAAAGCGGTTTTTCGCGGGGCAGTTATCAGTCCGAAATTTTCCTGAGTGCCAGCGCTCTCAGAATATACAGGTCATCATCGGTAAGCCATGCTCCGCGCTTTTTGACATACTCAGCAAGCGCTTCATAACGTTCTGCCGCTGTTCTCGCCAGTTCAACTGCGAGGTCCACAAAAAAGACGGTTTCAGCCTTGGTAAAGCCTGCATTTTTCACTTCTCCGAGTGCGGCGAGAGCAGAAATACCTGCTGCGCCGGATGTGCCTGCAATTTCCAGAAACGCAGCGCGTTCATATTCTGAAAAATCCATTTGCTTATGGTGTCTCAGCGCTGTGAATGCTGTTACTGCCTCTCCGGCCTCGTTCTTTGCTTCTCGGGAAACCCTGCTCATCCAGTCGAGTTCGTCATCCGTCAAAGGAGCGGCTTTCTCCTTCACGTAAAGGCCGAGTGCATCGAAGACCGACTCGCTTGGTGAATTATCTGAGATGATTTTGAGCGGACGGAACAACTTTTCAAGTTCGGGCTGTGACAACGGCGCGCCTTTTTGCTCTTCGGATACCGACACAAAGCGGAGAGCAGCAGATGCACTTTCACCTGTGCCGGCCGAAAGACAAATAACCGCTGTCTGTATTCCTTCCACGGTCGCCGGGTCATCAGAGTTCTTCCGCCCACGTTCCCGCAGGTAAGAGGTAACAGGATGAAAAGTCTCAGGTGAGGCGCATGCGCGGCTTACGCCGGAAAAAAGACGTTTCCGATCTTCAATCTGCGCTGGTGTAAGAGCACTGCCAGTCTCCCTTGATTCACTGATAATGGCGCGAAAAGCCGAAGTTACCATCGTGTCGCGTACTGCGCGGGCAACCGTCAGAAACGCCCGCATTTCGCTCTCATCTAACGGGGCTCCTTTGATTTCTCCGAATTCAATAAGCGCCTGGAGCGCATTCGAGGCCTGGAGTCCTGCAATTTGTGCAATATGGAACAGACAATCTGCTTCCCCAGGTGTGACTGGTTCTCCTTTTCTCGCTTCGAAACTCGGGAGATTTTCATGCAGCGAGGCACTCACGTCACGTGCAATCGCATTCGCCCGCTGAATTCCAGCACGATTTCGCCGATTTAGAGGCTGTGAACACGGCTCTGACATACTCAGGAGCGTACCAGTTTTTTTCCGCTACTCAAGAGCGGGAGCACCGGCGCGAAGCAGCTGGAGAGGTGCTTACCATGTCAGCGAGGACGGGTTTGGGTGGCCGGAATCCTGCGCCTTCATTTTTTTGAGGGGGAGAACCGATGCCTCGCGGGGATCCGGCAGAAAAAACCAGCAGGCGATTTCTCAGAGACTGCCCTTACCGCGAAATCTCCGCTCTTTTAAGAAGCTGGAAGAGTTCGCCGTCGGTAGAGAGAACCATAGTCGTCTCCTTTGCGAAGATTCTCCGGTATGTCTCGAGCGTTTTGACGAACTGGTAGAACTCCGCTGCCTGGGGGTTCTGTCCGTATGCGCGGGCGTAAATCTCGGTTGCTTTCGCGTCAGCTTCGCCCCGGATCTGCTGGGCCCGGCGGTATGCGCCTGACTGAATCTCGTTAAGGTCGCGCTCCTTCTGTCCGCTGATCTTGGCTGCTTCGCCTTCCCCCTCGGACCGGAAGCGCTGCGCGATCTGCAACCGTTCGCTGATCATTCTCTGATAAATCCTGTCGAGAACATCAGGATTGTAGTTTACCCGTTTCAACCGGAGATCGAGAAGCTCGATTCCGAATTCCTTCAATTTAACGGCGGCGCTGTCCTTTATCTCCATCTCAATCCTCTGGCGTCCGAGTGATATGGGCGGCAGCGTTCCGATTGTTCCAAGAGCGGTCTGCTCTCCTCCTGCGAGAATCTCGTCGCGCATAGGTTTCCGGTTTTTGTCGTTTCGGACGATTTCGATGAGTTCATGCCGGGCGACGGCGTTTCTTATTTCGCTCCCGAGAATATCTTCGAGGCGGGACTGCGCGCTCCGCTCGTCTTTGATCCGGAGAAAGTACTGCATCGGATCGCTGATTCTCCACCGGCCGAAGGCATCCACATATATATAGGTTTTATCCTTGGTCGGGATGCCCACAGTGTGTCCATCCCACTCGAGGAAACGCTTGTCGAGCCGGTTGACCACCTGGATGAAGGGCGCTTTCACATGAAGTCCCGGTTCGGTGACGGGATTTCCGACTGGTTTTCCGAATTGAGTGACAATAACCTGTTCTGTCTGCTCGACTGCATAGAGCGCGCTGAGAACGAGGGCAATGATGACAAGGACGAAAACCGCCGAACCAGTCTGAATAAAGTTCCTGTTCATCGTTTTTCCTCCTGTATCTTCGACAATGGGAGCACCGGGAGAAGCCGGCTGAGCGACTCGTCGACAATTACTTTCTGCTGAACTTCCGGTATCACGTCGGTCATTGTTTCGAGGTAAAGCCGCGCCCGCGTGATTTCAGGGGCTTTGATGTACTGCTCGAGCACAGCATTGAACGCAGTGATGTCGCCCTGGGCTTCGTTGACCCGCTTGAAGCTGTATCCCTCCGCGGCGCGTACCGTCGATTCCGCTTCTCCTTTCGCCCTGGGCACGGCCTTGTTATATTCGCCGTTCGCGATATTTATGGAGTTTTCCCGATCCTGCTGGGCTTTGTTCACTTCATTGAAGGAAGCCTGGACAGCCTGAGGCGGATTGACGTTTTTAAGCTGCACCTGGTCCACTCCGATACCGAGCTGATAAAGCTTGACCAGATCCTGAAGCCGGGCGAGCGCCGCCGTCTCGATTTCCTGTCGTCCGACGGTGATGACTTCATCGACCGTGCGATCGCCGATAACTTCGCGCATCGCGGCTTCCGAAAGATCGCGCAGAGTGCGTCCGGATTCCTCACATCGAACAGATACTGCTTTGGATCCCGGATCCTGTACTGCACGACCCATTCGACAAGCGCCGCATTCAAGTCGCCGGTGACCATCGACTTCTCGCGATCGGCTTCCCGTGATGACTGAGCAGGATTGGTATACCCCGGGGTATTGAACCCGAATTCCATTTTGAGCTGCCGTCTTGTAGGAAGGATATACACCCGTTCAATTCCCGCCGGCAGTTTGAAATGCAGTCCAGGGCCTGTGGTGTTCACGTATTTTCCGAAGCGCATCAGCACCCCTTCTGATTCCGCTGGTACGGTATAAACAGACGACCAGGCAAGAATCAGAACGACGATCAGGAATGGAATCCAGAGGATGCCGCTCCCGGGCGCCGGAGAATCGGATTTGACGGTTTTGAGCTTCATTTATCTCCCTCCATTGTCAGCCATCGATGACAGAAGGACCATAGTGCAGGAAGGGAGTTACTGCAATGGGAGGTTTACTTCACCAGCAATATCAGACCTGATGTGACAGGCAGCAGAGCGCCGATCTACATCGGAGTGGGGAGAGTCCCAAGAATGAAGTAGGCAAGCACCAGCGTGCATGCAGGCATAAGCGCCATGAAGGATACGGCCTTCGGGATCGTCAGGCGATAGATGCATTCGGTCCAGAGAATCTTCGAGAATCCCATCAGGAACAGACCGTTCAGGACGACATAAATGCCGCCTTCCCTGAGATCACCTGTCTCCGGAGTTCCTTCGAACGCCGCTGAAATTCCGAGCAGAATAATCCCGCCCAGGGCGCTCCTGACCAGAAGTATCGTCTCGGAACTGACGAGTGCCCGGGCTTTTTTCATGAAGAGATTTCCATATGGAGGAACAAGGCACGCCGCCAGAACAAGCATATCGCCGAGGTTCATCTCGAGCTCGCCCGGCATGAGAAGAATAACCGCACCCAGCAGCATGAGAGCCGCGCCGGCCGCCTCGGCGGGCCCCATCCTCTCCCTGAGG
>CAYQVO010000005.1:40464-43833 GCA_964421085.1 uncultured Bdellovibrionales bacterium
GAGCCGCGCCGGCGTGATGAATAAACGGGTTTTGTTCGCCCTCGATGTTTCGCAGCAGAAAATATGAGGTCACAATTTCGAAAAGTCCAAGCAGCGCGACGTTTCCAGGGGTGGTGTGCTGCCCTGCGACGAAAAGAAGCCCGTAAAATAGAACGCCAATCATTAAAGAACCCAGGATTAACGGCTTCCAGGCTTCTCTTTCGAGCAGCTCACGCCACCGTACCCGGACGGAGAGCATGAGAGCCGCAGGCAGCACGGCAAGGAGGGTGCTGGCGGCTGCGTTGAAGACAGGAGACAGCGGATTCAAATTCTGATTTATCAGCACCGGGAAAAGCGACCACAAAAGCATTGAAGTTATGCCCGATATTTCCCCGATGCGGCTGCTTGAAAGTCTCATTGCGGCAGGATGGTAGCATGAAGGACAGGTTTCTCAAACTTTCAGAAATACATCTTCGGCATGAAGCGCCGTTCAGGGTGTCGTGGGGATAGTCTCTCTGTCGGCTCGACTTCCGACTGCTCAATCGGCACCGGGGTTTATTACACTGAAATTCAGGCGCCGGCTGTGTTGAATTTCATAAGATCGCTGGTGCGGCTTGAGCAGGGCTTCGCATGCATGAAGCCTCCGGGAAGGCGACGTCAGGTCTTGATTTATTTTTTATGCTGATAGCATATGAAATGGTTTTAGAAAGCGGGGTAGTTTGACAGCGTGTCATTTTCTTTGATGAAAGGGGCAGGGATTAACCCCAGATTTTGCGGAGAGCATATGAAAACAAGATCGTTGCAGATTGTTATGTGTCTTGCCGGGCTCACAATGATGGCCCCGGCCGCTTTTGCAGAGGAATACGTTCATCCGGAAAGCAAACCTGCCTTCAGTGTGCCCATTCCTTCCTCATGGGAAGCGGAAGAAAACGACAGCGGATTTACCGCAAACCCGAAGGACGGCGGCACCGCTGAAGTCGCCTATTTCGTCGTTGAAGGCGACGAGGCCCTGGATGAAGCAACGAATGCCATGGGCGATTATGTGGATGAGTCATGGACTAATGTTAAAACGATCGATGAGGAGACCGTTACTGAAAACGGCGTCAAGTACAGGATGATTGTCATGCAGGGTGTGCTCAAAGCGGATAAATCAGAGACGGATGCCATTCAGGTCTGGATTTATCCTCCTGCTCCTGGTTATGCCGCGTTCGCTGTCATGTCGGTCGGGGTGGATGATAAGAATCAGGACAAATACATCGAACAGTTCGCCGATATGCTGACGGGCACGAAAGCTGTTTCATCAAAAGGCGGCAAAGGCAGAGCCCCGGCTGCCGAAGAAGAGGAAGAAAGCGAAGAAGAGTGACCGGTGACTATTCACCTCCACCCGGGAAAACGTCTCGCCTCCATATCAAGCTCGTGGCCGCGTTTTGCGTAAACAAGCAGGGCGTGGTCACGATATGAACCAAAAATCGGGGAGTAAGGATTAAACGCCCTGAGAAAAGGAAGGAAAGAAGCAAAAAGTTCTTTCGCTTCATCCTGCGACATTCCCTCCGGACATTCATACCCGAGAGGCCTCGGGACGATCGACTCCGTGCGCCTCCATGTGCGCGTAATTCCGAACGCGGCAGAATCCGCAGCAACGGGGGACTCCTCATCCAGTGTGAATGTGCCTCTGTGAGTCTGCGATATGCAGCCTCTGTGGTCATCCAGAAACTTCATTGTATCGAACGCTTCAGCCCGGGTTTCTCCAGGAAAACCTGCGATAATATAGCAGTGGTTCCGAATTCCTGCCTCATGGGCGTCTCGAAGCACACTGCTTATCACCTCAACCTTTGTTCCTTTCCGCATAAGATCGAGCACTCTCTGGTTACCGCTCTCGACTCCCCAGAGCAGGTAGCGAAGCCCGGCCTTTCGGGCGAGGTCAAGGATGTCCCGCGTGAATCCCTTTTCGGGTTTTGCGAGAGCGTAAAAGTTGATCGACAGTTGGTGCTTCAGAATTTCTTCGGAAATCCGGCGGAGCCGGACGGGAGGTATCATTTCATCAATAAGCGCAAAGTTCGAGAAGCCGGCAGCGGCATGATTTTTGACTTCGTCTATGACATCGGACACAGAACCGCACCGGTAAGTCATTCCCGCCGATTTATAGTGTGTGCAGAAAGCGCACTTCCGCCGGCAGCACCCGCGGGATGTGAGGACAGGGATGACCGGCTCGGGTGAAAAGTACGATCTCAGGTTCAGGCCGGAGAAATCGGGATGACCGGGAGAATTCAAATCCGAAGGGATCTCGCCCCTGGAGCCGTAATAAACTCCCTCCTTTATATAGTGAGCGCCGCGCACTCCTTCAGGACTGCATCCGGACTTAAGCAGGCATTCGAGAGCCTTTTCTCCCTCACCGGAAACCACAGCGGTCGCGATAGAGCCGGCTCCTCTGAGAAATCTCTCGATATCATGAAGGAAAAAAGTCCCGCCGAAAAAATTGGACAGCTACTCCGCTCGCGGAGGGCTTCTCCAGGCGCCATGGAGAACCAGGCCTGCTGCGCATGGCAGACTGATATGCCGATGGCGTCAGGCTTTCGATTCAGCAGGAACTCGGCACACTTATTGAGCAGTGGAGGAAGGGGTGCGTTTTTCCCCAGAATGTCTTCGAGAAGGAGCGAACCCTGCATCTCTGATTCAAGCAGGCGAAGAATCATATCCCCATACAGTGTGTAACGGACTGGATCGTCATAAAATTCCCCGGGATGCAGTCCATGAAAAACTTCGTCGGCCCTGAGAAGAGCGACTTCATCAAACACCCCGTTCGGAAAAGTCCGGGGGTTAAGCCGTCCTCCATTGCGAATTCCGTTTATCAGAGCGGCGTGTGTGCGAAGATTAAGGTCTTCGACAGAGACCTCCCATTCAGGAACCGTCCTTCCGAGATATCCTTTCAGCGCGCAAACACCAGGAGGAGGGGAAGTTGCGGCGATGAAGGGAGGAAATGTCAGAATAACTTTCGGCATTTTCTCCCTTCAGGCCTGCTTTCGTATCAGCTCCATCGCTGTGAAGGATCCGGTATTTTGTAATTGAGGATTGCTCCGTTTGCCAGAGTGACCTGAAGAGTAAGGTTCTTCGGATAGTCGTCACCCTGCTTCGTGAAGTTGTATTTCCGCCCGGCAGTTGAGTGGAAACCCCACTTCGGATCTGTATGGGTGCCTTCTTCGATGACCTTGCCGTCGGCGCTCTTCAGGACAACGCTTGTGACGTCATACTGCCGTCCCGGGCCGGCCTGGGCAAGGATGCAGAGTCTGCCGCTGGTGTCGCTTACAGGCTTCCAGAGGAATCCGCCGTCGTAATGACCGTTGTTCCTCTCTGTCGGGATATTATTCACCGTGCCGGCCGCCCATGCTTCGC
>CAYQVO010000005.1:43843-49314 GCA_964421085.1 uncultured Bdellovibrionales bacterium
ACGGACCGCCGCCGTCATCCTGCAGTTCAAGTTCGGAGATTGAAACTCCCTCAGGAAGCAGAGCTATTAACTGTGCGGTACTCAGTTTGCCGTCGACCGCCTGCTCGCTCAACTGTTCGGCAAGGGCGGCGGTGCTTGACGCATCAGTGGCGGAAACAACAGGGCCGGCCACAGATGAAGAGCCGTTGAGCCGGCTCGAAAACGCCGGACTGGAGCTGTAGGCCTGGATCATGTCATCCTTCGTGGCCTCCGCCTCATCGAGAGATCTCAGCTCGAATTCCAGGGTTCCGTCATCCATCTGCTTTATTTTATCTTCGGCCTTTGCTATTGCAGATGACTGCGAGTCCACCGCAACGGTCGGATCTCCGGCGCCTCCCCGACCGTCAAACAGCGCGGCAGCCGGCTTTTCTATGAGTTGAGAAGCGGCAAATGCTTCAGAATATATCTTGTCGGCTTCTTCGGATGTGAGATCTCCCGCGTTTCGCATCTCTCGCAGCGCGGCTTTTGCGGCTGCTTCTTCCGAAGTGCAGATGCTCTTCTGCTGCTGAAGGCATGTTTTGTATTTTTCCCCGAGTTCCTCACCCTTCAGTGTGCTGACACGCTCTCCGACGACTCCGGCAAAGAGCTGCTCTTCGCTCACCTGTGCGGCTGCATCGCCGGCGAGCAGGCCCTGCAGGATTGACTCGAACCCTGTGCCCGACGATGTGTTTAATTCGGTTGTTCCGGCAGAACTTGTCGAGTCTGTTTTGACGACGGAACTTTCTCCTGCGGTGGCGGCACTCGTCGATTTACCGGATGAACCAGTGACGAGACTGGAAACAGCATCGAATGCTTTTCCTGCAGCGGACCCTAGAACGCCGTCGACTACGCTACCAAAGAGATCCATTTTCATCCTCCTTAACAGGCAATTATTGCCGCTCTTCCTGAGCTATGAAGGAAGAAAGCAAGTTGTGAGCCAGATGGGGAGGGAAGCAGGAAATCCGCCGGGATTGCGTGTAAACTGCCGGTAACAGTGAATTTCTTGCCACGATCTTCCTTTTGCAATAACTTTACCCGGTAATTACAGTTTTTCCGGTGTATGAATGCAGGAGGGCAAGACAGCAGCAGTAAACAGGCTTCTTCTTATTTCCGCAATCCTTGTGACCCTTCCGGGGACCCTGCTGCGAACTGCCGGACTTCAATGGCCGCCAGTAGCCGTTTCAATCCTGTCAGGTGCGGCAATAATGGGAGCTGCCTTCCTTCTTCTATGGGCATGTGACGCGGCACAGTTCGACATCTCTAAATCGCTTGCCCTTGCTGCTGTCGCTCTGATGGCAGTTCTCCCGGAATATGCCGTCGACATGTATTTTACGTGGCAGGCCGGACAGCATCCTGCGGCAAATTACGCCCAGTTCGCAGTCGCAAATATGACCGGCGCAAACAGGCTCATCATAGGAGTCGCATGGTGTATAATCGCCGTCATCTGCCGGCGGACGACGGGGAAACCTGTCGAACTGGAGCGTGATCGGCGCCTCGAACTCAACTTCCTGTTTCTTGCAACTGTGTACGTATTCATCATTCCGCTCAAAGGGACTATCGAGTGGTATGACGGTATTATTCTCATCGCCATATACAGCCGGTATATTTCCATAGCTGCGATGAGTCCTTCCTCCGGATCTGAATGCATCGGTCCGGCCCGGCTTCTGATAGAGCTTCCGGCTTTCCGGCGGCGGCTCGCGACTGCCGGTCTTTTTCTTTTTGCCGGACTTATCATTCTCATGAACTCAGAGCCTTTCTGTGAAGGTCTCGTTGCTTCAGGAAAAATTCTCGGTGTCGATGAATTTCTTCTGGTGCAGTGGGCAGCTCCTGTTGCATCCGAGACGCCTGAGTTCGTTGTCGCGATCGTATTCACTCTCAGGCGTCAGGCCAGCATGGCACTGGGCAGCCTGCTTGCCGCAAAGCTCAATCAGTGGACCCTGCTTGTCGGCATGATTCCCCTTGTATTTGCGCTCTCGCACGGGTCTCTGGATCATCCGCTGCCGATGAACGACATTCAGATGCACGAAATCCTTCTTACTGCCGCACAGTCGCTGCTTGCCGTGATGATTCTTGCAAACATGAGGCTTACGCTCAGACATGCGGGGCTTCTGTTCGTCCTTTTCATCAGTCAGCTCTTTGCGCCCGCCCTTTTCGAGTTCGGCCCGGGGGACGCCTTCCTTGGAATCCACGGTAGTCAGTCTCATCAGGTCTTCTCGCTTCTGTATATACTCTGCGCCGTGATGATGTTCATAGAGCATCCGACCCGGCTTTCCCGGTTTTTCGCAGGGAAGAAACTGAAGTGATATCCGGTATTGAGTTTTCACGATGGTTGACAACGACGCCCGCGTGAACCAGATTATTCTTCGTGAACTTCCCGGCCCGTTTTCTCACAGCCTTCACCATACTCGGCTGCCTGTTCTTTGCACTGCTGGTCGCGTTTCCCGCTGCGCTTTTCTGGCCGAATGAGGGTGAATTTTCATCGGGTTTTGCCGGGATTGTCAGACCGCTGATTCTTCCGTCCTTTCTCCTGCTGCTGGTGTGTTCCTCCGTTATTGCAGCTCTTCCGGCAGGGCTGTTCGAGTTTCTCACGGCAATGCTCACAGCTTTAATACTTCTCCTTTTTGTCCAGGGAAATTTTTTAGTCCGGGATTACGGTTTCTTCGACGGGCAGCCGGTAAACTGGAGCAGGCATGCGGCGGCGGGAATTGCGGACACTCTGATATGGGCAGCCGTTCTCCTGTGTACCGCCGTGACATACCGGCGCATTTCAAAGGTGAAAGGATACGTCACACTTTTTCTTTTCCCTGCGATGCTGCTGAGTTTTGCCGCGGATATTGTGTCGAACCCGTCCCGGCTCTTTACCGGAAAAATCGCCCGCAGCGCGGACACTCTTTACACTTTCTCGAAAGATCGAAACATCGTCTGGCTGATACTTGATTCGTTCTCAGGCCCCGGCTTTGAGTCTCTTCTGAAGCAGGACCCGGGTATCGCGGACGACTTCAGGGGTTTTACTTTTTTTCCCGATACTATCTCGCCGTATCTTACCACCATACCGACCATGCCCGCGCTCCTTACAGGCCATGAGTACGACAACTCGGAATCCTTCGAGCAGTTCACAAAAAGAGCGTTTGCGGGGGATACACTCCCTCAACTTGTGGAATCAGGCGGCTATGCAGCAGATATAGTGACCCTGAAGCGCTACTGCCCCTACATCAGGCAGCCATGCTGCCCGACAGGAACCGTGGTTTCAGAGGATGTGAAGGAAATAGAGAGAAACGAACTTCTGGAACTTGTCGATCTGACACTTTTCCGGGTCCTGCCCCAGCCATTGAAGCGGAAGGTCTACAACAACCAGAAGTGGTTCCTCCAGCGGTTCTTCGACAACATTGGAAGTCCGCGGGCAATCCATAATGCAGTACGTTTTCCCGATGTCTTTGAAAAGCGCGCGTCGACGGATTTCAGCAGGCCTGTTTTTAAACTGCTTCATCTTATGATCCCGCACGCACCAGTAATCTTTGATGCAGACTGCGGCCTTGTGAGCGAACGGGAAGATAAAACAGAGAGAATCGGGAAACGAAGGCTTTTCGAAGGCCGGGCCAGGTGTTCCCTGCGTCTCGCCGCGCGCATTGTGGGCAAAATGAAGGAGCTGGGTGTCTTCGACAGGTCGATGATTGTAATATCGGGAGATCACGGGTTTCCTGTGCGTTACTTCAAGTACAGGCCGTTGAAAGGTAAGAAGATTCCGTATATTGAGTATGGAATGCCTCTCCTGCTTATAAAGCCGCTCGATTCACCTGCCGATAGAAACCTTGAAGTTTCCAGCGTCGAGGCAAGTCTGATGGATGTCCCGGCAACCATACTGGCTGCTGCAGGAATGCGGGGAATTTTCGCGGGAGAATCGCTTCTCGAGTTGAAAGGGGATTCTCGAAGAGAGCGGCGTCATCACAGCTACATCTGGCGGCGCAGATACGGCTCGAAGGATTATATGCCGCCTATGAAAGAGTGGAGAATTTCTGGAGATGCGAGAAATCCGGAATCATGGGAGTTTGTAAGAGAGTTGAAATCGAAAAGAGGATGATGATGCCGAGGTGTTTGCTGCTGATTTCCGTTTTTATCGCGCTGCAGAATTCCGCCGCCGCATGTCCGCGTATATCGGGCCTCATCGACTATAACTGCGATCATAAGCTTAAATTCGTTTTTGTCGGAGACAGCATCGTCAGTGGAAAAGGCGACCATAAATCGCGGGGCGGATATGTTGGACGCTTGAAAAAATATTACGCCGGCAGGGCGGAGGTCACAGGTCTTGGCTACTCCGGATATTCTTCCGGGCGTCTTCTTCAGGAGTTCACGAATGCTCTCAACGGGAGAGGCGACAGGAAAATTCAGAGAGGCCTCAGAAATGCGGATTTTATCCTGATAGACGTCGGGCGGAACGATTACTGGGACAAAGATCCGTACAGTTTCACCGCACGGAATATCATGAGGCTTTCAAAGCTGCTCGAAACGCGAGTGGGGCGCAACCTGAGGCGGGGATCCCCTTTCGTCTCGATAGCGCTTCTCCTTCCTACCAAAAGGATGTTTCAGCGCACCTTCATCGCAGGGGTCAATGACGAGCTTTTTGCCCTTCCTTCCGCATATCATGTGGATCTGCGTTTTGATCGGGTGCAGATACGGAACATCTCATTTGACGGGGTTCATCCAACGCCTGCCGGACACAAGGCAATTATGGAAATGGTGAGAAAGTATATTAAGGGGCCGCTTCAGAGGAAGGAAAAAAAACTCCGTCCGCCGACATCCGCCGCGTTCTTCCGCGCTCAGTCGGCGAGTTGAGAAGTCGACATCATTTCGGGCCACGACTGTATATGCGGGCGCCGCCGATCTTTCCAATCTGCGCATAGGAGTTCATCCTGGCGAGTTCGCGGAGTGAATATTTCTTTTTGTTGATCGGGTAATCCCGGTTATCGTGGTAGCCGGATATGACGAGCCGGGTATCGGCCCCTTCTATGTTTCCCCGCATCCGGTCGTAGGTCTCGAGTTTGTAATGTTGCCTCTCCTCCCTGCTGATATTGTCGGCTATCGTTATTCCAAAATGATTCTCGAGCCCGGGCCAGGCGAGAGCATGACTGTTGATGAGATATCCGGGCCAGCTGGCCGCCACCCGCTCGCCCGGAGCTGTTTCCGAGTTGATGATCGCTGCAGTCTGACGCACCCCGTCGAGTCGCCACGACATATCGATGCGTCTCGACGGAGAGCCCGCCACAGCTCTTCCGGTCTGAAAGCTCCGCTTTATGTTCTCAGGAAAAGAGTAAAGGAAGATTGCGCAGAGAAGCATGCCGGCAGCGCCCGCCGCAATTGTATTCCTCGCGCTGTAAAGGGTGTCAGTGGCAAAGCTTACCGCTGCCACCATCCAGAAGGGGACCATGACTGCATACGCGGGCAGGTAGGTTTGCGGA
>CAYQVO010000005.1:49324-124772 GCA_964421085.1 uncultured Bdellovibrionales bacterium
CCAGAAGGGGACCACCATTGCGTAATACTGAAGATACATGGGAGTAGGGAGCATTGAGCCTATGAAAAGCGCGGCGCCGACCAGGGTTGTGAGCGGAATTCGTCTCCTCTTCAAAAAGGCGGCGGCGACGGAAATCAGCGTAAGAAGCACGAGCATCACGAACTGGATGCTTTCTCCTTTGTTTCCTGATCCTATGAGCCTCCCGAGGCCGGCAATTTTGCGGGGCAGATCGGGGAAGAATTCCCTTCTGCTTCTGAGCGAGTGATAGGTTACATTGTTGAACCAGAATGACGAGGGATCCAGGGCGATGAATATGATAGAGGGCAGAGAGCCGAGAATGCCGCCCAAAAGGAAATAAAAAAGCGCTTTTTTGAATTCGCCGGTATTGCCGGGCGCCCTTCTGAACTCCCAGATAAAGAGCGGAATCACAAGGACGACATAAAGGCGCACTTCGACGGAAAAAGCGATCAACAGCCCCGCAATGAAGGGGGAGAGACGGGGCCGGGAGTCAATATATCTGACCGCGACCAGGGCAAGAAGAAGAAAAAGCGCCGAGAGAGAGTACGCTTTTGCTATGGGAAAATAAAAGAACGTGAAATCAGTAAGGGCGAAGAAGGCAGCGCCAAGAGCCGCCGATGTCGCCCGTCCGGTTTGATCGAGAACGAGCTTGTAGATGCACACTCCGCAACCCGCTGAAACGAGCGCTGCGATGAGGCGGCCGGATTCCCAGGATACGCCGCCGAGAAGCTTCATGCCGAGCGCGTAGAAATAAGGAAGCAGCGGCATTTGAGGATAGAAAAAATCGGTGTAAATATTCTCGCCCGCGAGAACAGCTTTGGCGGCATAAAGATAATACCCTTCATCGCCCGCGAGGAACCGGTTGCGGGCGACCCAGACAAAGAAAAGTAAAAGGAGGAATGCGGCGCCCGATGCGGATAGAAAGCTCCCGCGGATCGTGAAACTATGCCTCTGGTTTTCGGCCATGCTCATCCTTTCAAAGCTTCCTCAAGTTTTCTCAGATCGACCAGCACATGGCGTTTGTCCCAGTAGACGATGTATGGATATGACGCAGCATTTTCAGGCGTCATCCGTTCATGAATGACGAGGGGAAGCTTTCTATAGGCATAATCTTCAACGGGTCTGCCCGCAAGCTCTTTTACGAGAGGGTTTAGAGGAGGAAAATACTCCGCTTCCCTGAGTCTGTTTTCATAAAAGAGCCGGCGATCGAACAGAAAATAGTCGATCCCCTCGGGCTGTGTAATCGCGACCAGCTCTTCCAGGTCTTTCGCGTAATTTGCACGAAAAGCGATCTCAAGCCGCCGCCTCATCTCTTCCCGGTATTTACTGTAGAACGGATGGGACGTCTCGGTTGTCACATATCCCTTTCTCATTCCGAAAAGCTGGATGGTATCGAGCGAAGTGGGGTGGCCGGCAATAAGAGAGGATTCAGGCGTGTTCCGGCTGATCCACGGAAACACTCTCCCCCTGCTTTCACGGGAAGCATTGAAGTTGGCTGAGCCTGTGAGCTGCAGCCCCGAACTCGCGAGAATAAGCGAGCCGAGCAGAAAAAGCCCCAGCATTCCGCGCCATGCAGAATCGAGCGCAATGCGGTCTTCGAAACGGTTTCCCGGATGCCCCAGCGCGAGAAAATTCCTCATCGGATAGAAGAACCTCCAGGCGGCGATTGAGTACGCGATTGTATAGAAGATTGTCATTGGGAACTGAAGATGCCGGTCGGGAACGTAGAGCTGGAACGCAAGAAATCTCGATGCGAAATACACAGTCCAGGCTGAAATAATGAAGAAATAAAGTTCGGAAGGAAGGATTTTTCTGCGTCGGAAAAGGCTTGTGCCGATAATGAGGACGAAAATTCCGATAACTGCCGGACGTATCGCCTTCTGGAGCAGAGGGCCCGGCCTGTAAAAGCGGCCGACGAAGGCTTCAAATGCAAAGGTCCGGATCTCCTGCCCCGCGGGCACAAGAGGAACGAAAGGAAAACGTCCCGCCTCCATTATCCCCAGATCGGGGCGATATCGCTGAAATTCGGGAAGCCCGGAGGCTTCTTCGAAAGTCACCATTGTGCCGATTTCGGGCGGCATTTTGACGATGTACCAGGCTGCCCCAAGGTAAATCGGGGAAAGCAGGGCGTAAAGAGCGAGCCGCGGGAGATATTCCTTTCTTGTCGAGGGCAGCAGGCATCGCCACAAAAGAAAAAAGCCGTATGTGAGCGCGCATACCAGAGTTGACGGGGTATGCAGCAGGCATCCGGCGAAGAGCATCGCAAGAACCGCGGCGTGATTTCCTGATATCAGGAAGTAAAGGAATCCCGACATGACGGTCGCCGACCAGCCGCGTGGAAGTCCTCCGGCCATCCGCTGTATCATGTAACGTGTGTGCAGCATCCAGGTGACTGCAAAGAACGCGGCAGGGGCGCCGGTCGCGTGACGGACCGCAAGAAAGCCGAAGATGAGCGCGCCGGCAATCTGGAAGAGCATGAGCCAGTGGCCCATCATCACGGGATCTCCGGTGGCCCATGTAGTGAGGTAGGAAATCCAGTAATGAAGCGGAGTGAAGTAGCATTCCACCATCTTTGTGACAAGGTCGCCGGCGAAGAGCCCGGGGTGAAGGACTTTGTGAAAGGGATAAATCTGCTGGAAAGAGTCGTCGGTGACCCAGTCGGGGTTGAACCAGTGGCCGGATACGCCTCTCCAAAAGAAAAAGGCGTAGACGACAAAAAGAGATGCCATCATGATTGCCGGGATGCCTGCCTTCCAGTCCCGTGCAGTAATTTCCGGTGAACTCATGGCCCGAAAGTGTACATGAATTACGAATATGTGGCCAGAAGCGGGACGGAAAACCCCACTGAATCAAAAATAGAAGCGTTCGCCGCGCCCTGTATCAGTTCCTCTTTCCCTGATAAATGGGTACACTTCAGCGATGCTCTTTCCTGCGATAAAACTGGGTCCACGTGAATGGCGCGAGCGGCTGGATGAGTCGAGTGCAAAATATGCTGAAATTTACTACCGGGCCGACAAACCGGAATGGTATCCGGAAATGCTGAAAGGTCTGGGGCAGAGAGGAGTCAGTTTCGGACTTCATTTCTGGGCTGCGACTTCTGGTTCTTATGAGGCGAATCTCGCCTTTCCCGGTGAACGGCGGAAAGAATCGACAGCATTCATAGAGCGCACTCTCGATGTCGCGGCGGAAACCGGGGCCTTTTATGTGAATATCCACACGGGAAACAGGCGCCTGTGCAGAATAGATTTCGATCGGAAACTTCTCGCAGTTGACGAGACTGCCGGCACAGTCGGTGAAGCGGAAAGCGCAGCGCTGAGAAATGAGGCAGTGACGGGGCTTGCGAAGAAGGCGTCATCGCTGGGTGTGTTGCTTCTTGTGGAAGCTATCCCCGCACGCGAACAGACCGGCCCCTGGGGCGCGCCTGACTCGCGGCTCCGCGCGCAGAACGGATATGCAACCGGGCTTGACGGTCTCTTTGAGATCATGGAAACGACGGGACTGGGGTTTACGAATGATTTCTGCCATGTCTTTGCAATGGGGTTCGACAGGCCCCGCGAGGAACTGCTGGCGGATTTCTGGAAGGTCACGCAAAGGTTTGCCGGGCATACGCGGGTTGCGCATATCAGTACTCTTACGACTCCATATAACGGAACCGATGCGCATTATGGAATTCTCCCTGAGGACCTCGGGAGGAAAGATGTTTTTCCGACGAGGGATGAGCTGTTCGAACTTTTGAGGGTGCTTTCGCGCCAGGAACATGATGTATGGCTCGTTGGCGAGCCGGCAAAAGTTCATGTGGAGAACTACAAAGCGCTGATTGAGCTCGTAAGGATTGCTGCATAGTAACGCGCCCTGACAGAGAGGGAGCGGCGTATGTGTTTGACTGCATTGATTAAAGATGCAAGAGTTTTCAATCCGCATTCGTTTGATCCATATGTATGGAAGCATCAGCAGAAGAAGTCCAAAACCAGACTCAGGTTGCCCCCGCTGTTAAGGGCGCACCCGCTTTTGAGGGCGCGCCAGGCGGGCGGTTTTTCCCCCTGTTCCTCATCCTGGTCGGTGTGCTCGTGCGTCTGCCGTTCGTGCTGTCGACCGGCGCGGTCCTCTGGCCGGATTCCATTCAGTATTACAATGCAGCAGCAGCACTCATTGAGCGGGGCACTTTTGCCCGGGTCTCAATCTACCACACCCCGTTGTATCCTCTTTTTCTCTCTTTCTTTTTCTTTTCCGGACGCACTCCGGCCGCGGGCGCGATCGTACTCGCCGTCCAGCATCTTGTTGGAATCGGAACCGTCCTTCTGCTCTATCAGGCGGGGAAAAAAATCACAGGGCGAACTTCGGCGTTCATTGCATCGCTCCTGCTGAGTGTTCATCCGCTTCTGCTTTATTACGAAAGAGTGATACAAACCGAGATACTCTTCGTCTTTCTCTGTATGGTTCTGTTCGCTGTGCTCCAGCGTCTTTTTTCAGCTCCTTCTGTCCGATCGGCGGCTGTCTGTGGAATGGCCGCAGCTCTTGTCACATTGACACGCCCAGTGGCGCTTTGCCTCCCGGTGGTCTTTGCGTTTCTCGTGATCTTCAAAGAGCGCAGAGCCGGGAATGCCGTGATTCTCCTCCTTGTATATACGGTGATTCTCGCGCCCTGGGTATTCTACAACCATCATCAGAGAGGCTTTTGGGGAGTAAGCCAGGGTGCGGGCGTAAATCTTTTCCTCAAGGTTTACGAGGTTGCCGGGATTAAGCCCGTGGAGAACTCCAGCTATCTTCAGGTGAAGCGAATTTATGAAAACCTGCGGAGTCGACAACCGGACGATCATGTTTACTGGGGCGTACGGAAGATTCTTTATGGACGAACGCGCAGTGAGGCGCGGACAGATACACTCATGCTTCGCTTTGCCGTTGAGGGGCTCATGTCGGACCCACTGCCGTATTTGTCGGCGACGCTGCGCCATTTTTCCGCCTTTTTCTTTGACGCGAGAAACAGCGTAAATGTCTGCAATTTTGAGAAAGGACCTGTTCCGTGCGCTGTACCTGCGCGACGCCTGACTACCCGCGCGTTTCCTTTCGTCGACGGCGCCGGGTATCCGGCTCTCAGCTCGAGTGCCGCGCGATTCCTCAGCGGTTTTCGCTTTCCGATGTCGATCTTAGTTCTCGCCTCCGTGTATGGGGCATGGGCGCTGTGGCGCGAGGCGCCTTGTCATCGCTTTTTTGCCGCTGCTGTGATTTCTACGGCGCTCTACTTTGCGCTGGCAGTCTCGTCGCTCAATATGCCGGAAGACCGTTACCGCCTTCCTCTTGACCCCATGTTTTTTCTCTTTGGTGTTTATGGGGCGTTCCATCTGTTGCAGAATATCGTGTGGAGGTGCCGTGCAGGAGAAAAGTAGAAGCCGAAAATGGGCGGCAGGAGCGGGTGTTGCCGCTCTTTCGGTATGCCTTTCCCTTGCCCTCGCAGAGGGTGCATTTCGCGCGTTTTACACAGGTGATCAGGCTGGATGCAGAAGTGATGCTCCTTCAGTTCATCTTTATCCTGAAAACAGCAGCGGCAACCGGGATTTTCGCTATCAAAAGGAGAAACTGGAAGGTACGTTCAGGATAATCGTGGTTGGAGACTCTTTTGGTTTCGGATACGGCGGATGGTTCGACGATGCTTTTCCGAAACGGCTGGAACGCATCCTTCGTTACAACAACGCCTCTCGCAACGTGGAGGTTCTGAACTTCAGTATTCCCAGTTATTCGACACGCGATGAGACGAGGGTGGTTAAGAAAGCGATTGACGAATATCATGCGGATCTTGTCATGCTCGAAATCACATTGAACGACGCCGAAATCATCCCCTTCGAGTTCAACACACCGGAGTTCAGAAGGCGGGTGCTGCCCGGGACGGCGAGAGGCGGTATTTACGACTATTGGAAAAGCCTTCAGTTCCTCGTCAACCGCGTTCAGAAATCGAGATCGCGCCGGGGATATGTCCGGTATTTCAACGCGCTGTTCACGAATCCCGATACACTTGGCGCATTTCAGGCGGGTATTGAGTCGATCGCGGCTCAGTGCAGCGCCGGGAAGGTTCCTGTCGCCGCAGTCGTCTTTCCTCTTTTTTCATTCCCGTTCAATGAGGATTATCCCTTTGCCGAAGTCCACGGCAGGATCGCCTTCATCCTCGATGATAACGGGATACCGTATCTGGATCTTCTGCCCGAGTTCGAAGGAATGAATCCTGAACGCCTCCAGGTCGAACCGGGAAAGGACCCCCATCCAAATGCGATTGCCCACCGTGTCGCTGCCGAGTCTCTTTACAGGTGGCTCGTTAAAAAGCGTCTCATTCCCGCGGAGTTCATAGTGAGAAAAAAGGCCCGCGAACGACTCGGACCCCGGACGATGAATGAACGGATCCGCTGGGAGGATGATTTGTGATGAGCGGCAGACTTCGCGAATTGTGGGAATACAGGGAACTCTTCGGCTTTTTTTTCCGGCGGGATGTGATCGTGCGTTATCGCCAGACGGTAGTCGGTATCGGATGGGTGCTTCTTCGTCCGACGCTCACCATGCTGATATTCACGGCTGTTTTCGGCCGTCTCGCGGGGCTCTCGTCTCACGGCATTCCGTATTCTCTTTTCGTGCTTTGCGGTATTGTGCCATGGCAGCTCTTCGCTTCAATAATTACCAGCTGCAGCCATGCTCTCGTGGCGAATTCAAATCTTGTCCTGCATGTGTACTTCCCCCGGATACTGATTCCGTTGAACACCTCGGCCGTTAATGTAGTGGATTTCGTAATTTCTCTCGGTCTTCTCGCTCTTCTTATGTCGGTGTATTCGCAGCCGCCGTCGCTGCGGATCCTGTTTCTGCCCCTGATTGCGGCTCATACATTCACGCTGGCTTTCGCATGCGGTCTCTGGCTTTGCGCGTTGACAGCCAGGTTCCGTGATTTTCGCTTTATCGTTCCTTTTTTCATGCAGGTAGGACTTCTGATCTCTCCTGTTGCGTACGGAACGGAAATTGTTCCCGATAAATGGCGGCTCTTGTTTTCGCTGAACCCCGTGGTCGGCGTCATTGATGCCTTCAGGTGGGCGGTCTTTCCCGGAGTCTCCGGAAACCCTGTGTCATATTTCTGTTCTATTCTGGGTACTGCCATCATTCTCGCGACAGGTGTGCGTTATTTTGTGAGGTTTGAACGGGAGCTTGCAGACATTGTTTGATGGATACTTTTGAAGAATGATTATTGAGGTTGAAAATCTCTCGAAGAAGTACGTCATTCCGCGTTCCGGCCGGCGAACCTATTCTCTGTTCCGTGAGGAATTTGCGAGGTGGATCCGGCGATCCTGCGGATGGATCGTTCGTCCTTTTGCAGGATGGAAGCAGGAGTCTTCTTATCAGGAGTTCTGGGCGTTGAAAAACGTCACGTTTTCCGTAGAAAGGGGGGAGGTTGTCGGCATTATAGGAAGAAACGGCGCCGGGAAGTCGACTCTTCTCAAGATATTGAGCCGTATCACATACCCCACGCAGGGTGCATGTGTCGTGAGAGGCCGGGCCGGAAGCCTTCTTCAAATAGGGACCGGCTTCCACCCTGAATTGACGGGCATGGAAAATATTTTTCTCAACGGAGCAATACTTGGAATGCGCAGGAGAGAGGTCCGCGCGAAACTGGATGAGATAATAGACTTCTCCGGTGTCGAGCAGTTCCTCGAAATGCCGATAAAGAAGTATTCGACAGGCATGCACCAAAGGCTCGCATTCGCCGTTGCTGCCCACTTCGAGCCCGAGATCCTGCTGCTTGATGAAACTCTCGCTGTCGGAGACGTGGAATTCCAGAAGAAATGCCGCGAGAAGATGCAGGAAATCTCTTCTCAGGAAGGAAAGACTATTATCGTTGTCAGCCATCAGCTTCCGCTTCTTCAGAGCGTTTGCGGGCGTTGTCTCCTTCTTGAAAACGGCAGCATTGTCGCTGACGGCGCTCCTGAAGAGATTGTCCGCGAATATTTGAGCCGTAACGTGTCAATGAGTATGCCGCTTCTTGATCGAACAGACAGGAAGGGAGACGGTTCTGTGATTTTTTCAGCTTTCACAGTGGAAAGGGAAAACGCGATTGTCGGGGGTGTCCGCACGGGAGAAGATAGTGTTTTGAGGTTCCGGTTCATAAACAGGACCTCCGGACCTCTCAGGAATCTGAAGTTTGTTGTGCAGATTCTGAGCCGAAGTGGACAGTCTATCGCCGTTCTGAGCAATGAACTGACAGGGAACCGAGTCGAAAGTTTCGAGGGGGGAGAGGGGGAATTCAGAATCCTTCTGCCGCGGTTTCCGCTTGCTCCGGATGCATATACCATTGATCTTCAGGCGTTCCAGAACGGGATCCTTGCCGATCAGCTTCGAAATGCGGGGTCTCTTGTCGTCACTCCGGGTGAGTACTATCACGCAGGTGTCCTGCCGCAGCCCGGACGGGCGATGGTGATGATCGATCACAGATTTGAGATGTAGTTCACAGCGCGAAAAAGTGGAGGAAGAGCATGCAGCACCTTATTTCCTGGAATGACTGGAGCGACGATAAGATTCAGGATCTTCTTGATTTCGCAGTTTTCATGAAGACCCACCGTTACTGTTACAATGGAGCGATGCAGGGGCGCTCCATCGCCACCCTGTTCCAGAAAACCTCGACAAGAACACGGGTGTCCTTCGAAGCTGCAATGACTGAAATGAGCGGGCACGCCATTTATATAGACTGGCGGTCGTCCAACTTCGAACTGACCGAATATGAATTTGAAAGCCGTTATCTTTCGAGAAATGTGGCGCTGATCGTCGCAAGACTGAAAAAGCACGAAGACCTTCTCCGCATCCTGAACGGTGCATCGGTTCCTGTCGTCAACGGGTGCTGCAACCTGTACCATCCGTGTCAATCGCTTGCGGATCTTCTCACTATCAGGATGGACAGAGGCAGTCTCGATGGAGCGGTGCTCTGTTATGTCGGAGTTCACAATAATGTCGCGAACTCTCTGGTGGAGATATGCGCCGCCTGCAATGTTCACCTCGTCCTCGTCACGCCCATCGCAGATGAAGAGACTGTCAGCAGGGCGGCAGTTGAACGTGCGACCGCGAAGGGAATCCTTTCATGGGAGACGGACCTTGCGACCGCCATCCGCAACAGCGACTACGTCTACACTGATACCTGGGTGGATATGGAGTTCTTTGACGATCCTGCGTACGCTGCCCGGAAAAAAGCCCGCATCGAGAAGATGATGCCATATCAGCTTACGAGGGCGATCTTCAAAGATACAAAAGCGAAAGTGATGCACGATATGCCGATACATGCGGGATATGAGATCGAGTATGATCTGGTCACAAGCGATCGCTCCATTATTTTCGAACAGGCGGAGAACAGGCTTGACGCACAGAAGGCTGTAATAGTGCAGCTTCTGGACAGGGTGGATGTGTAGGATCCGACACGGGTTTGGCGGTTTTTCCGCCAATTCGTCATTGAGAGGGCGCCCGCCCCTTCATCACATACCTCTTCACCGTCCTTCGATCCAGTCCCAGCCTGCGGCCCGTTTCTTCGTAATTCATGCACGAGGAGTATACCATCTCGCAGTAGCGTGCGGTCAGTTCCTCTGCTGTCAGTTCGCCTTTCCGCATCAGGGCTGCAATCCCCCCGGCGTCATCCGCCGCCCTCCTTCCTTCGCCCTGGGGAGAATATGAACCATGTATGACGATATTCCGTATGCAGCGATCAAGCTCGCGCACATTTCCCGGCCATGAATAGGAGGCAGGAAGATTTTTTCGAATCCACGTCACGCACTGATTCCTCAGCTCGTCGTCTGCCTGCCCCCGGAGCCATCTTTTGAGAAGGTACGTGACTAGAATGGGTAATTCATCGGCCCGGTTCCGGAGCCTCTCCTCGAGCGATGGTGCTTCAACAGAATCGGCGCACAGCCTGTAGTACAGATCCTCCCGGAAGCGTCCCTTCGCCATTTCGACGTCGAGATTCCGGTTCGTAGCAGCGATAATTTTTCCGCGAAAAGCGATGCTCTTGCCGTCTCCAAGACGCTCGAACCTCCTCGATTCGAGAACTCTCAGAAGCTTCACCTGTATCGACGGATCTATGTCGCCAATCTCGTCGAGAAATACGGTGCCCCACGGTCCGCACTGTTCGAGCCATCCAACCCTGTCGTTGAGTGCTCCCGTAAAGGCGCCCTTCCTGTGCCCGAAAAGTTCGGACTCGATGAGTGACGGCGAGAATGCCGAAAGATTGAGAGGATAGAACGACCTCATGAAGTCGTCCTTGAAGCGGCGGGTCTGAATATCGAACGGAATATACCGTGAGAAACTGATTGCCCGGGCGACGAGCTCTTTGCCTGTCCCTGACGGACCCGATATCAATGTCGTGATGTCTCCCATAAAGTCATAAAGAAGGGAGCTGTGTTCGAGCATGTCGCGTGTGAATATCGACTCCCACACGCGGGCCCGAAGCTTTGCGGCCGGAGCTGATTGTCCAACTATGAAATAAAAGATGGTGCTGAAAGCTCTTGCGACCTGGAATGCGAGCGAGAAAAGGTGCGCGTGTGTGAATGGCGAAACAAGTGTGAGCACCCCGAGCGAACAGTAATCGTCGACATCTTTCCTGAAGCCTTCGAAGAAGGGCAGCGAATAAAGTTCCTTCCCGCCGTCCATCCTTTCCTGAATTGCCTCTGTACAGGCGGGGAGATAGCGGTGATATACGAAGAAAAATACCATTGATCGGCAGAGTGCGCTTTCGCGATCGTCCAGTCCGGCGCGGTTTGTCTGCAGACGTCTCCCGACGGACTCGAGCAGCCGTTTGATGTGATCAAGGATGCGATTGGTGTTTCGAAGGGCTTCGACAGCCAGCGGATCAAGATTCCAGTCCGTTGGTTCGGGCCTGTACTCACTGCCAAGCGCTTTCTTTTCGAGGTCTATCCGCTCAGGCAGAAACGGGTTAATCCTTATCAGTTCCTCGATACGCTCCGCAAAGGCCCGCTCTCCATCACTCAAAATAGTCATACATTTAATGTATGGCATGCATACAGCATTGGTATATATATATATTTCCACATCGTGTCTGAGACCATGTAATCCCACGTATTTCCACGGGATTTTGCGGCCCGCGTTGCGGCACGGCAGTTGCGAATGAGAAGACATGGGCAGCTCGTTCACATGGGGTGGGAGCGCCCGAAGAAATCAGCAGTGGAGGAAGAAATGAAAATCCTGCCCGTTTCAATGAACCGGAACTTCACGCTCAAAGGGTTCAAAAAAGTCCTTGTGGCGTCGTTTTTTACACTTGGGCTTTACCTGGCCCCCTGTGACGCGGAGGCCGCAGGGATTCTGACAGTCAACGGATCGCCGGGCGCCCCAATCCAGATAAAGGACCATCACCTGAATCTTGTGATCGACAACGGGTTTGCGCAGGTGGAGGCTGTGCAGACATTCTTCAATCCAAACGGACAGGATCTCGAAGCAGTGTACTCGTTTCCAGTTCCTGAGAGTGCGTCGCTCTCTGAGTTCACAATCTATGCGGGTGAAAAAGAGATCAATGGAGAGGTTGTCGAGCGCAACAAGGCAAACGAGGTATATGAAAATGAACGGCAGCAGGGTAACGATGCCGGCGTGGCAGACAAAAACAACTATCAGAACTTCGAGTTCAAGGTGGCGAAGATCCCTGCAAACGCGCAGACGAGAATCCGCTTTCTTTACTATCAGCCGTTGAAGCTCGACACTGGTGTGGGCCGCTTTGTCTATCCGCTCGAAGAGGGCGGCACTGACGAGGTGGCTAAGTCTTTCTGGACGGTGAATTCGAGGGTGGAGAACAGCTTCTCCGCAGATGTCCGGCTTCGCATCGCATACCCTGTCGACGAAGTCAGACTTCCCGGCTTCGAGCAGGCCGCAAAGATAGACAGACTCGGCGAGGGCGAGTATCACATTACGCTCGATACCACCGGCGTATCTCTGAACAGAGATCTCGTCGTCTATTACCGCCTTGCTCAGAACCTTCCCGGAAGGCTCGAGCTTCTGCCCTGCAGGCCCGACAAAGACAAGCCCGGCACATTCATGGCGGTCCTCACTCCAGGCATCGATCTCAAGCCTGTAGCCCAGGGCGCTGATTACACATTCGTGCTCGATCGCTCGGGCAGCATGATGGACAAGATAGCAACGCTTGCTGACGGAGTTGAGCGCGCGATAGGCGAGCTGAGGCCTCAGGACCGTTTCAGGATCGTGGAATTCAACCACGAGGCGCGCATGTTCACACCAGGCTGGATTGCCGCAACACCTGAATCAGTCCGCGAGTGGAGCGGGAAGCTCGCCTCCCTTACGGCTGATGGAAGCACCAACCTGTACGACGCAATGAGCATGGGAATGAAAGACCTGAACCCGGATCGTGTGAGCAGCGTCATACTGGTGACGGATGGCGTGACCAATACAGGCGTTCTCGGCCCTCAGGAGTTTGCAAAACTCATGAAGAGTGTCGATGTGCGCGTATTCGGTTTTCTCATGGGCAACTCCTCCAACTGGCCTCTCATGAGGATTATTTCCGAGGAAAGCGGGGGCTTTTATTCATCGGTGTCGAATTCGGACGACATCATGGGCCGGCTGCTTCTTGCGAAAAGCAAGATAACATCGGAAGCCCTTCACGATGCAAAGCTCACCGTGAGCGGGGTAAAAGTCTTCGATGGCACTGATAAAAAAATCGGGAAGATTTACCGCGGACAGCAGCTTGTTCTCTTCGGCCGGTACGAGAAATCAGGCTCTGCAACGGTATCGTTGAAGGCGAAACTCAGCGGGGAAGATAAGATCTACACAACGACCTTCGACTTCCCGGAAACTGCCGCCGCATATCCTGAAATCGAAAGACTTTGGGCTATGAACCGGATAGAGCAGATTGAGCATGCGCAGAAACTTGGGCTTGCCGAAGATGAGGCTTCAGAGAGCATAAAAAGTCTCGGTCTTGCATATCAGCTTGTCACCGACGAAACTTCGATGCTTGTGCTCTCGGACGAAAGCTTTCAGAAGTATGGCATCTCCAGAGACAACAAGCAGCGCATTTCAGTCGAGCACCAGGCACAGTCCGCAAGATTGAGTGCACCCGTTCAGAGCGTAAGAGTGGATTCGGCCGCTCCCATGTTCACTTCCAGCGCGGGCCATATCCTTGACGGTGTCGGCGGAAGCGGCGGGGGAGCGATTGATCCTGTCACTGCAATTCTGCTCCTCTTCGGCGCAGGAACGACAGCGATAAGAATAAGGAGGAATAAGCATTAAGAAACCGGATGTCCGCCCGCCCGAAAGGGCGGGCGTATATTCTCAAAGAGGTGATGATATGAAAAAGTTCGAAGTTCCTTCCGTGACAATGGCAGCCCTGACCCTGGCCTTCCTGCTCATGCTTATCCCGCATGTGCAGATTCCTCTCACACTCTCGACAGATTCTCCGGCCATTATTCCCGTGTTTCTGAGCCATTTTGCCCACTGGTCATGGAATCATTTCACATGGGACGCGATTGCCTTCGCGGCTCTTTGCTGGCTGTATGAAAGCGGAAACTGGCGGTCCTTTCCCGGGCTTTCTTCCCGGAAAAAAGCTGTGGCAATTTCCGCCGGAAAACTCGGGTTTTCCATCATTTTCTGCGCCGGTTTCATTTCAATCATCGTCTGCGCTTTTCCACTCGGAGTCCTTCATTACCGCGGACTCTCAGGGCTCTGCACCGCAGTTTACGGCCTGATTCTCTTTACTGCTCTGTCAGAGGCCCTGACCTCACGTGACAAAGCGGCGGGCGTTGCGTGCCTCGGCTGTCTCGCTTTATTCCTTGCAAAGCTTGCTTACGAATTTATCTGCAATGCCGCCCTCTTCGTCGATACTGAGGGATTCATGGTTGTGCCGGCGGCTCATTTCGCCGGAATTTCGGCCGCAGGGCTGGTTGCCTCAGTGTCCTTCGTCAGGGAGCAGGCCGGTGCAGCTGCTGCGCCGGTTCGCTGAATTTCAACTTCCACTTTGCTGCCTTTAATTGACTCCGCCGTCTCTGAACTCGATAAACAAATCAGTTAAGTCGCCATATTCGCCGCTGGTAATCGCTCTCGATACGGCGGAAACGCAGCGGTTATAAGCTTCAATGGGAACAATGACCTGCGGCAGGCCCGCTCTCTTGAGGCAGGAATTTATCAGCACACGCCCCGTCCTTCCGTTCCCATCCATCGTGGGAAGAATAACAGCGACGAAAGTCTCCCGTCCGGAGCCGCCGGACTTTTCAAAGAGAATGTCAGATTGTCAGCCTGACCCCGTTCAGGCTCAACGCTTCGTCTGGGGACCGAGTCTCTCCATCAGAAGCCTGCCGTGAAATCCCCCGGGAACGGTGATACCCTCCCTCGACGCTGCATCAGGACCCGAATGATTCAAGTCTGACTTGCCTTGCGTTCCGATCTCTCTGTGTTTCGAACTGTTTTCCACCTGTTCTGTAACTCCCGCGTTGCCTTACCGTACGCAGCAGTCTCTCGCCCCATCGAAGAGCGAAGGGTGCAGCCGAAGGATCTCCTTCTTCAACCAGTTCGATCACAGCTCCTGCATGCCCGCTTCCAGTGCGGTTGCTCGAGGGCTTTTCTGAGCGGTTTCAACGTCGGGAAAAACAATTTCAAAAACATCGCAGTTATCGATTTCCAGGACGCCACTTTTCAGTTCGAAGTCGAGAAGATGCCCTCCGCTGTCACGCCTGTCCGAAAGAAAATGAAAATGGTTTCCCGCGGCGGTGATGCCGTTGAAAAAAGCGGGACTCCTGAAGCCGATCAGAGTTCCCTCGATATCGTTCATGTCGAAAACGGACTGGTCTTTTATCGCGTCGAGAAGGGGAGGGTATGGTTTGTTCTGCGCAGGGACGCTCCTTGTTTTAACGCGGGCGAAGCGGCCGTGAAGTTTGACACTGCAGACCCTGTCTCCCCTGCAGTTCTCCGAGAGCAGCGCGTCGAGATCGCTTTTCGATACGGTCGAGGGAAGTTCCAGTGTTATGTCCGGCTGGAACGCGACAAGCAGGGCATACGGCGCCGAACAATCCGCCTCTTTCGGATATACTCTGCCGTCCGCCTGCACCTGGTAGATCTCTCCTTCGAGCACAATCATCTCTCCATCGAGACGATCGAAAGTGCCAAGTCCTGAGTCGCCGCTTTCCGCGAGATGGGAACACGAGAATACACCGTCATATGCTCCTGCCATGAGGGCGTCCATTGTGCCGAACTGGGCTATCGTGCCGAGGGAAGGGGAGCAGGCGGAGAGACAGGCAGCCGAAAGAGCGGCGAGGAAACGGAGGCTGTGTTCTGTAATGATCCGCATGAATCTTCCTGCTCGAGGGCGCTTTGCGAAATTCGCAGAGAAATCCTTTTTGAATGGAGTCATGGGGCACGCCGCCTCTCACTCCAGACGGAAGAACTTCCAGCTGGTTATACGCCAGTCAGGAAAATGAATCCATCGAAATTGGAGTCCGGATCCGTTCAGTCCGACCTTTTGTTAAAAACAGCGAATGCCCGGCGAAGTTTATCTGGAAATGTTTTTTCGGCTTGCTCGCGGAAATCCTGTCGAATAAATTCAGGAAATCCCGCCTGAAATAGTCTGTGAGGAAAGAATGCTTCGATCTTTTTCTTTAATTTTCGCCTGTATACTCACTCTTCTAATCACGGGCTGTGGGGGCGGGGGAGACGCTCATACAATAAACATAGTCAAGGATAACAATCTCGAAATCCCCATGCGGGATGGCGTCACTTTGAGAGGCGACCTCTGGAGAAGTTCAGAAACGCGGCGTTTTCCGGTGATCATTTACCGGACTCCATATGGGAAAGAATCCGAAGAGGATTACAACGTTCGCACCTTCTCCGCCGCTGTTGAACGCGGATACGCTGTGCTCATTGTCGACGTGCGCGGCCGCTACAGCTCTGACGGCGAATACACACCTTACAGAAACGAAGGGAAAGACGGATACGACACAATTGAGTGGGCGGCCGTGCAGGAATGGTCGGACGGACGGACAGGCACCATAGGACTTTCCTATCCGGGCGCAGTTCAGTGGCTTGCAGGAGTCGAAAATCCTCCTCATCTCAAGGCAATGGTCCCGGCCATGAGTTTTCCCACCATGCGTCACTTCATTTATTTCGGAGGCGTTTTTGAAATTGCATGGACCGGATGGATTTACAGACATATGACGCCCGACGCGCGGGTGCGTCTCGGGCTTCCAGGGCCGAAAACATACGACGAGGCAGTCGCGGAATGGGACAGGCTTGGTGAAAGCTCTTTTGTCGATGTGCTGCCTCTGATGGCGATGAGGCAGTTTGATCAGGCCGCTCCTTATTATTACCAGTGGATCTCTCACTATCCCGAAGATTCCTGGTGGGATGCCGGCGAAGTGCGCGCTCATTACGACAATGTGTCTGCCGCAGTACTGCATCTTTCCGGATGGCATGACGAGCCGTATGGTCCTCATGGCGCCGTTGAGGGTCTTGCAGGAATCATGGCCGCAAGACAGGGTTGGGCCGATCCACGAACCAGGATGATCATAGGCCCGTGGCCTCACGGCGCATATGAGACAGAGAAGCCGGAAGCAGCCGATCGCAGATTTCCTGATAATGCGCGCATCAACTATGACGATACCGTGCTGGACTGGATGGACCGTTATGTCCGGGATATAAAGAACGGCGAAGAAGATAAGCCGCGAGTTAGAGTGTACATCATGGGTGACAACCGCTGGGTCGAAGACTCGCAGTTTCCTCTCACGGGAACGCGGTACAGAGATATCTTTCTCTCGCAGGGAGGCGAAGATTCGGCAAATCACGGAAGCCTGACCTGGACGCCTTCCTCGCCTGAAGGTTCTCACACATTTACCGCTGATCCTGCAAAGCCTGTGCATGACCGGTATGGATCGAATTATGGCGCAACTGATCTGAGTTATCTTGCTTATCAGAGCGATGTGCTCACCTTCGACAGCGAAGTGCTGACTGAAGACGTGACAGTTGCAGGGCCGATAAATGCGGAGGTGTTCGTTTCAACGACTTCGCCCGACTATGATCTCTTCGTCAAGCTCATTGATGTTACCCCTGAAGGAACGGCGTGGAATCTTATGAGCCCCGGTCAGGAAGTGCTTCGCGCGAGTTACCGCTTTAATGGGAACCCGCGGCGGAATGTCGTCCCCGGGGAAGTCGTAAAGCTGAATTTCAATAATCTGATCACAGGGAATACTTTCAAGAAGGGGCATAAAATCAGAGTAAACATCTGCGCGTCATGGCACCCGGTGTATTCGAGAAATCTTCAGAGCGGAAAGTCGGAGGTCTATTCGGCGGACATACGAAAGGCTGATATTACGGTGCATCATGAACCCGGTCGTCTTTCGAAGCTTGCGCTGCCGGTGCTCGAAAGGAGCCGGGGAGAAAATTGAGTCACTGCTTCAGCCGCGGAAATGAGATACTTGACATTCGATACCCGATACCCGATACTTGAAGTATGAAGACAACGATTCAGCTGAGCGATCATATCCACTCGTTTCTTTTCTCAATCTGCCGCCGGGAAAAGAAGACTCTTGGGGAAAAGGTCGAAGAGCTGGTGCTTCTTCATTACGGTTCAAAAGGAACACCGGCAACGGACGGAGATATTCCGCTTCTTCCGCCAAGGGCGGACGCAAAGCCGGTCACGCCGGAAATGGTGGATGATATCCTCTCAGGGCTCGAGGACTAAGCCTGATGACGGGAACAGAGCCGGCGGATTTTCCTGATGTAAACGTTCTTATAGCTCTGATGGATTCGTCACATATTCACCATGAGACCGCGCGGAAATGGTTTCTCGATGCATCGCGGCTGGGATACTGCACTTCTCCCACAACCGAAAACGGGTTCATCCGTGTGGTCTCCAGTCCTTCTTATCCAGGCAACAGAACCGATACGCCCGGGCAGGCTCTTGATATTCTGCAGAGACTCGTTTCCAGATACAAAAATCACCGCCTCCTTGCGGAGCATATTTCGCTCAGAGACTCAGCGCTGTTCGAAGCAGGTTTTTTTCTCGGGCATCGTCAGATTACCGACATTTACCTTCTTGGTCTTGCCTGCTCCCTCGATGTCCGGCTTGTGACTTTCGACAAGCGCATCCCGACGAGTGCAGTGAAGAATTTCAGCGACAGGAATCTTTTTCTGCTCGCGGAATAACGACGAGTCCGCCTACCCCAGCAGTTTTCTCATCGCCGCCGCTGTCTTCTCAGCGAGCGCAGCATCAGGAAGATTCAGATCCGGCAGTCTCGAGAACGGAATCATCTCTGCAGTAATCGGGCCGTCATACTTGACTGCGGCAAGGGCGCCAAGCACGCCGTCGAAATTCACATCTCCCTGGAGAAGATCCTCTCCAAATCCGTGAAGCCCTCCGGCGGCATCATTACGCGTGAAGTTTTTAAAATGAACAGCCTTGATTCTTGTTCCGAGTATCTCGATCCAGTGCTCGGGATAGCCGTTAAGCACGACATTTCCGACGTCGAAATAACTTCCCACATACTGCGACTTGAACTGATCGATAAAGTCGCGCATCTCGAAAGGCCCCGTGAGGAACTTGTTCCACACGTTTTCGAAGCAGATATTGATCCTGCACTTCTCAGCCGATGGCAGGAGCTTTTTGATTGACTCGGTTGCGTTCTCCCACGCCCGTTTATACGGCACGACAGGCCTGGAAGGATCCCATCCTACGTCAACTGCTCCGGGAACGACCAGAATACTCGATACGCCAAGCCATGAAGCCGCCTGAATATACTTCTGAGTAAACTCAACGGCCTTTGCCCGTTCTTCAACATCTTCAGCTGAGAGTGAGGTTCCCCAGTAAGCGCCGGAAGCAAGTGTCTTGAGCTGTATGCCTGCATCCTTTGCGGCCTGCGAGATTTGTCTGCACTCCGCTTCCGTAACGTCGGCCTTGATGGCATCAGGGTAAGTCAGCTCTATACCATCCAGTCCATACGATTTCACGGTCCTGATGGCGTCAAGCGGCGACATCTGTCCGTCGAACCCTCCGAGGACCCAGTAATTCAATGCTTTGAAATATCCCATGACTTCCTCCTTCAGTACTCTACTCTTATTTCACGACCTTCACGCACCGACCGCTCTTCTGCCTCGACGATGGCGAGAGAATCGACCATCTCCTCGAACGGAATGTACCGGTCGGGCCGTTTGCCTTCGAGAATGCAGCTCAGAATGTAGTCAAGCTCGACATGCCACCCTGTCGGGAGATCCGCTTTGGCGGGAGCAGGGGTTTCAACCGTGCCGTTGTCATAAATGATCTTGTACCCTGATTCGGACAACCTGATTGTCCCCTTCTCGCAGAGAATCTGGAAGCTCATTTCGAACGGAGTTCCTTTCGTCGGAGTCCAGCTGCCCTCGGCGGTTACAAGAGCGCCGTCTCCGAATGAATAGCGGGTGAATACATGATCGACCCCCTTGTCTGTGCGAACGCCGGCCTGTCCCCACGATGAGACGGATGCCGGACGGCCGAAGAAATACCTGACAAGGTCCGTATCGTGCAGATGGAGATCCAGAAGCGCGCCCCCCGACTTTTCAGCGTTCATGAACCAGTTCTGCCATGCAAAGCCGCTGATATCAGGCGAGACTCTCTTGAATGTGGCGCTTATTACCTTGCCCAGTTTTCCTGATTTATAAACTTCATACGCATGTCGGTATTCCGGCCAGTAGCGGACGCACATTCCGATTGAGAAGTTGCCTTTTGCGTTCTTTGCGCAGCTCACCATCTCGCGCGCGTCGTCGACCGATCTTCCGACTGGTTTTTCGCACTGGACATGCTTGCCCGCGTTCAGCGCCGCAACTGCATACTGTCTGTGGAGGTAAGTGGGGACGCAGATGTCGACGAGGTCGACTTCCGGGTCGTTAATAAGATCCATTCCGTCGGAGTACGTTTTGAGTCTGCTGACATCAACCGGAATGGAATTGTCGTCATTTCCGATATTCCCGACTATTTTGCTCCAGTCCCCTTTGATCTTTGCAGGGTCGACGTCTGCAATTGCGACAACTTCCGACTTCGGATTATCTCTGTAGATGCGAAAATGGGTCGAGCCCATGAAGCCAATGCCAATAACGCCAACTTTCACTTTACCCTGCATTCCAGCCTCCGATAATTCAAACGTGAAGGCTGAATTGTATCGCTGCGAGTGCAATAATCAATGAAAATAGCCACTTTTTCAGGATGCCAGGAATTCTTCAGGCGCCTTCTTTGCCGGCCAGACCGAGAGCCGACATGAGAGCGCGAAGCGGGGATGCTTGAGGCGGCGGAACTTCCGGGACGTCTTTCCGCTCGGGCTGCGGCGCCGGTCTCTCCGACCTCGGATTGGTGGTTCTATAAGAATAATCGTACCTGGTGCGGCCATAACGATCTCTGGTTCTCCAGGCGTCCAGCTTTCCTACCGGGTCCCCGCCGCAGCCGCCCCGCTTCTTCGTGAAGCTCACTCTTAACCTTGTCCTGGTCGGCTTTTGCACGCTTATTTTTTCCGCGTCGCTCAGGCAGATGCCCGACGGCACACGGGGGCTGCTGTGGGACGAACGCGGGATAGTGAGATGCACTTTTTGGCTCACCAGAGAAATTCGCAGACCAAAGCTCTCCATTTTCTGAAGATCGGCCGGGCTTAACAACCCGTTCAGAAGTTGAGAAACCCTTTCCAGCGCCCTTTCCTGCGGCAGTTCCGCTGATTGTCCCCCGGTCCTCATTGATGCGCCCTGAAACGGTGCGTATCCATCATTGCCGGATTCAGATAGCGCAGAAACAGCCGGCCTTGAGCCGGTATTCAAATCTGCGGGTGACATTTGCTTTCCTGAGAAACCTGCCATCATCCTTTATTCGGCAAAAGAGATGGTTCTGGTTCAGATAATCCCGGAGTGGAGGACAGGTGTTCCTGAAAATCTCCTGAGGCGCGAAGCGGTTTAAGCTTCGGGACTCTCCGCGCGTATTTTTCATGGAGTTTCGTTCCTGGCGGGTGTATCCTGCCGTCTTCGGAAGGAGACAGGAGGCGGGCATGAGCGACGGAATGTTTCAGAAAGAATTCAACGACGAAATCTATGCGCGAGACATGGACATAGAAAATCCATGCCCTGAAAGGCTCGAGATGAGATCGGGCGAGTCGGGCGGCCAGGTGTTCTCAGCGAGGGCCGGCTGGGTATTGAGATGCATTTATTCGGATCTCGAGTCCCTTGCAGCCTTCGGAAATGACGACGCGATCAGCTATTACGCGTGTTATTCCAGGAAGACTCACGGCAAAGACCGGCTTTTCATCATGCATGAGGAGGGCAGGGCGGCGGAACGGGTGGAAATTGTGGACGTCGATGAAATGAAAGATGAGGCCCGGGAACTGATACCCTCCGATTTGAGGGAATAGAGGCATAAACTGTCGCTTACCCGGCGCATGTGTTAGCTTTCCATTGTAATAACACTCCCGGGATCCGCTGACGTGATTCATATGAAACGGAAAACTCCCGCTGCTGTCGCGGCGGTAATCGTCCTTTTGGCCATGTTCGCCTTCTTCCGGCCCGGAAAGGGCTTGATAATCTATCAGTTTACGGAGGTAAAGCGGGGGGACCTCCTTGTATCCATCGGTGCGACCGGGACCATTGAGCCTGAAGAGGTTGTCGATGTCGGCGCCCAGGTTGCCGGCCGGATCGTTTCGTTTGGCAAAGATCTGAATGGCAAAGAGGTCGATTACGGCTCTCCGGTGGAAGAGGGAACTATACTGGCCCAGATTGACGACTCGCTTTACGCAGCCGATGTCGCAGTTGATGAAGCCCTGCTCGGGCAGGCCCATGCGCAGCTTCTTCTTGCCGAAGCCAAACTGACGGAAGCGGATCGGAACTGGACCCGTGCGCAGAAGGCAGGGCCGTCGCAGGCGATTTCACCCACGCTCTACGATAACTATAGAGCCGCCTTCGAGACTGCAAAAGCGAATGTTGAGACGGCAAAGGCGTCAATAGCCCAGGCTGAAGCCGCTCTTCTCAAGGCGAAGCGGAACCTGGGGTACACAATCATCAAATCGCCTGTGAAGGGGGTCATCATCGACAGACGGGTGAACATAGGCCAGACGGTCGTGTCGAGTCTGAATGCGCCGAGCCTCTTTCTGATAGCAAAAGATCTGAGCCGGCTCGAAGCCTGGGTTGCGGTGAACGAAGCCGACATTGGTTCGATTCGGCCGGGGCAGGTCGCGACATTCACAGTGGATGCATATCCAGGCGAAGTTTTCCGCGGCGAGGTGAGAAAGATCAGGCTTAATGCCTCAATGACCCAGAATGTCGTCACGTACACTGTCGAAGTCAGCGTGGATAATTCCCGGGGCCGGCTCCTTCCATATCTCACGGCAAATATGCAGTTTGAGGTGAGCAGGCGCGCGAACGTCCTTCTTGTCCCGAATGCCGCACTCAGATTTATACCGTCAGACGCAGCAACAGAGGTAAGGGGAGGTGCTTCCGCGGCGGAACAGACGTCCGGCGAGATGAACATGAAGCAGTTGTGGATGGATAAAGCCGGATCTCTGAAGCCTGTAATGGTGAAAACGGGCGGAACTGATGGAAACGTGACTGAAGTCGAATCGCCGGAGCTTGAAGAGGGAGCAAGAGTCGCAACGGGAGAAGAGTATCCGGATGAAAAGGAAGGGCAGGCATCCAGGAATCCATTTACCCCGAATATTCGCGGCGGAAGAAGATAATCAAGATGCCGCTCATCGAGCTTCGCGATATTTCAAGGACATACCAGGCGGGGGAAGTGCCGGTGCCCGTATTGAAAGGTGTGTCGATGACGATAGAAAAGGGGGAGCTTATTGCTCTTACGGGAGCATCGGGATCGGGCAAAAGCACCCTTATGAATATAGTCGGCTGTCTCGATCGCGCCGACGACGGCGACTACTTCCTGGAAGGAAACGAGGTGTCGAAGCTGAGCGCCGACGACCTTGCCCACATAAGGAACAGAACAATAGGCTTCGTCTTTCAGAACTTCAATCTCCTGCCCCGGATGAGCGCGCTTGATAATGTGATGATGCCGCTTTCTTATTCGCCGGGCGGAGGGCTTGACCGGGAATCAAGGGAGAAAGCTGAAGCGATGCTTGTTCTTGTGGGACTCGCCGACAGAATGAAGCACGAACCTTCGCAGCTTTCAGGAGGCCAGCAGCAGAGAGTGGCGATTGCGCGCGCTCTTATCAACAACCCCCGGATCATTCTCGCGGATGAACCGACCGGAAACCTCGACTCGAGAACAAGCGCCGATGTGCTTGCAATGTTCAAGCGCCTGAACAGGGAGGAGGGGATTACTGTGCTTCTTGTGACCCATGACACAGACGTTGCTTCCAGCGCGGAGCGGATCGTAAGAATCCGCGACGGCCTGATTGAACACGGCCAGGAGGAGGGATCGAAATGAAACTCTCCCGCACCGTCCCCGTCGCTCTTCTGGCGCTCCGGCGGAATCTCATGCGCGCCTTCCTCACAATGCTCGGCATCATGATTGGAATCGCAGCTGTTATTGCCATGATGGAAATAGGGCAGGGCTCTTCCAGGGCGATTCAAAAGACGATTGCGAGCATGGGCGCAAATACTCTGCTTGTGCTCCCGGGGACCGCTGCAAGCGGTGGAGTGAGCTTCGGAGCAGGGAGTGTTCTTTCTATGACTCCGGATGATGCTGCCGCAATCCTGAGGGATATCCCGGCAGTACGGGCGACTGCTCCGGTTGTGCGCGCAAGGACTCAAGCGACATACGGCAACAAGAACTGGGTGCCGCTGAATATTTACGGCACTACCCCGTCGTTTCTTGATGTGCGGGACTGGAGGACTCTGACTGAAGGCGAGATGTTCACCGGGCAGGAAGTCAGGAACGCGGGAAAAGTCTGCGTTATCGGACATACAGTCGCCCGGGAGCTTTTCGGGAATGAGTCACCCGTCGGAAAGGAACTCCGGATAAAAAATGTCTCTTTCCGGGTCGTCGGCGTGCTGAGCCGAAAGGGCGCCAATATGATGGGAATGGATCAGGACGACATAATCATCGCGCCCTGGACATCCATTAAGCTCAGGGTTTCAGGGACGAGCACAACGGCAACGCAGGCTGTTTCGGAGTCATCCGAATCAAGTTCGGCAATGCTCCGGAACAGGCTTTATCCGGCCGTGGAGCAGAGTCTTTATCCTGAAGCAGACCCCAATCGGGCGTCCGATCAGCCGATGCCGACCCGGTTCAGCAACATCGACCAGATCCTTGTCGCGGCCCGGTCTTCCCGCCATACTGCCATAGCCACTGAACAGATAACAATGCTGCTCAGGGAGAGGCATCGAATTACTCCGGGCGAACCTGACGATTTCAGCATTCGAAATATGTCGGAAGTCACAAACGCTCTTTCTTCCACTACGAAGCTGATGACAAATCTCCTGCTTGGAGTCGCCCTTATATCGCTTATCGTCGGAGGGGTGGGAATCATGAATATAATGCTCGTCTCCGTGACCGAGCGGACGAGGGAGATAGGGCTTCGCATGGCTGTAGGAGCGAGGGGAAAAGACATTCTTCAGCAGTTTCTGGTTGAAGCGCTCGTTCTCTGCCTTGCGGGCGGAATCATAGGAATCCTGCTCGGGCGCGGGATATCTCTTCTTGTACGCCTTCTTCTTCGGTGGCCGACTGAACTGTCGCTGCTCGCTATTGTTGCCGCCGTCACAGTTTCTCTGACCGTGGGAGTCGTTTTTGGTTTTTATCCGGCATGGAAAGCTTCGAGGATGGATCCGATTCAGGCGCTGCATTATGAGTGAGGGGGATTCATCGCAATGACGGTTTTCCGACAATTCGTCAGGCCGATTCGAGCCCGGCGACTTCAATGCACCTGCACGTGCGATCCCCTCTGCCACTCTTCCAGAATCGCGGCGAGCGATGAATAATCCATCGGTTTCAGGAGGTGGTAGTTGATTCCCGCCTGTTTTGAAAGCTGAATGTCCTTCTGCTGGCCATAGCCGCTTACTGCCACGATAAGAGTATCCTCCAGTCCCTGACTGCGGAGCCTTCGGGCGACTTCATAACCATCGATACCCGGAAGGCCGATGTCCAGAAGTATCACGTCCGGGTGCATATCAAGGGCGGAGTGAAACCCCTCTGTGCCGGTGTGGGCGACCTGCACCCGGTGACCATCGAGCTCGAGCTGCGCCGCCATCAGCATTGCCGTGTCTTTGTTGTCTTCCACAACGAGAATATCGAGCTGAGGCATCTCCACCGATGGTCTCGTGCGGCCTTCCTGAGAGGCGTCGATACGCGGAGCAATCGGAAGGCGTATTTCGAATTCGCTGCCGGTATTCAGTCCCTGACTTCTGACGACGACTGTGCCTCCGTGAAGTTCCACAAGCCTTCGCACGAGAAAAAGGCCGACACCCAGGCCGCCTTCCGGCCTGTGCAGGCTCGTATCCACCTGCCCGAACATTTCAAAAATCTGGCCCTGCATCTCGGGGCGGATCCCGATGCCGTTATCCTTTACCGAGACGAAAGCCTGTGCGCCGTCTCTTCGCACGACTACTGAAATTGTTCCGTCTTGAGGGGTGAACTGCGCGGCGTTGGTGATGAGATTAGTCAGGATCTGTTCAAGTCTGGTGAGATCAGCATTTACATACACTGATTCTTCCACTCTGACTGATACAGTATGGCGGCGCTGCTCAATCAAAGGCCTTGCGACTTCGGTTGCCCGTGCGACTGCCGATGCCAGCGATGTGGTCTCTTTCCTCAGGTCAATCTTTCCCCGCACTATTCTCGAGACATCGAGCAGATCGTCGATCAGGCGGGCAAGCTGCCTCGTCCGCATCTTCAGGGCCTCTCTGGCCGCGCGCTCGTGCTCCCGCCGGGCTGTCGGAGTCGAGAGAATCTGGGCAGCAGCGCTTATGCTTGCCAGAGGATTTCTCAGCTCATGCGCGAGCAGCGCAAGGAATTCGTCCTTCTGCTGATCGGCCCGGCGCAGGGCGTCTTCCGCTTCCTTTCTGTCTGATATGTCCCGAAAACACGCTATGCCGCCGGTTATTTCCCCGTCGCGGTTTCTCAGGGGCGTGGCGTTCACAATTACGGATCGCCTCTGTCCATCAGCCGAGTCAATCACAAGTTCGACGTTTTTGACCTCTTCACCGTGATGAATGGCGCGGTAAAGCGGCATCTGGTCTTTTGCAGGTTTTGTCGTTCCATTTGCCAGAAAGATTCCCCATCTCTCGTAATGCTCGTCGGCGGGGAAGCCGACAAGAGCTTCAACAGGTCTTCCGGTCAGTTCCGTCATCATCCGGCTTGCCCGCTCGATCCTGAAATCGGGAGGTCCTCCCGCTATGACGATTCCATCAGGAACGCTTTCCATCAGGGCGTCAATCGTCCGGAAGCTCTCTTCTGCCTCGTGCTGAAATTCAGCACGGTCCGCAGGAGAGGGGAAGAACCTCTCTTCTTCACCAGAATGTTCGCCTTCCCGTGTCATAATGCTGCGCGTGCCCCCTCGTCTGTATGTGTCTGTGAAATCTGTTCATCGGCTTGTTCGAGCGCAGGAGGTTCCAGCGCGCTGCTGAAAACCTCGTCGATGTTATCCACTGTGATCAGATTCATCTCGTTGCGGACTTCTTCCGGCAGGTCGTCCAGATCCTTTTCGTTGTGTTTCGGGAGAATGAGTGTCATTACGTCGGCGCGGTGAGCAGCCAGAGCTTTTTCCTTTATCCCTCCGACCGGAAGCACCTTGCCTCTGAGAGTAATCTCGCCTGTCATTGAAACGTCCGACCTGACAAGGCGCCCGGTAGCGAGAGAAGCAAGCGCTGTCGCCATGGTTACGCCCGCTGACGGGCCATCCTTTGGAATTGCGCCTGCAGGGACATGAATGTGAATATCGCTTCTTTCGAAGTAATCATCCGGAATGCCCAGCCGATCCGCATTCGCCCTCACCAGGCTGAAGGCCGCCTGGGCGGATTCTTTCATGATTTCTCCAAGCTGTCCCGTAACAGCGAAATTGTTCCTGCCTTTCATCCGCGTCGCTTCAATGAACATGATATCTCCGCCTGCAGCGGTGACAGCCACCCCGATTGCAACACCGGGTGTATCCGTTCGCTCTTTTGCATCGTGGTAGTACTGAGGCTTGCCGAGAATCTCATGCCCTCTCTGCACGTCGATGCGGGCCGGTTCCCTGCTGCCGTCCTCTCCGGCAATGGCAACGGCAACCCGCCGGCAGATCTGACCCATTCGCCTCTCGAGTTCCCGGACGCCTGCTTCACGCGTAAAGCTCTCAATGATCATGAGGATGGCCTCGTCTGAAAAGGAAATTTCGGCGGGCTGGAGCCCGTTCTCCTGAATCTGTCTCGGCAGCAGGTACTGCTTCGCGATATGGAGTTTTTCCTGCTGGGTATAGCCTGACAGTTCAACTATCTCCATCCGATCACGGAGAGGCGGCGGAATGGTCTCGAGCACATTTGCAGTCGCTATGAAAAGGATCTGACTGAGGTCGAATGCGACATTAAGATAGTTGTCACGAAACTCCCGGTTCTGTTCAGGATCGAGAACTTCGAGCAGCGCAGACGAGGGATCTCCACGCCAGTCGGCGCTTACTTTATCCACTTCATCGAGCATGAAAACCGGGTTCTTTGTCCCTGCGCGCCGGATCGACTGAAGAATGCGTCCCGGGACAGATCCAATGTATGTTCGGCGGTGTCCTCTTATCTCCGCTTCGTCGTGCAGTCCGCCGAGACTCATCCTGACGAACTTCCTTCCCATGGCGCGGGCTATCGAGACTCCAAGTGAAGTCTTGCCCACTCCCGGAGGCCCGATGAAGCAGAGTATTGCGCCTTCCCTCTCGGGTCGAAGCACCGGCTGCGCCGCGGAAACCGCATCTCTTTTTCTGTCGTGTTTCAGCTTCCGGACCGCAAGATACTCGAGAATCCTCTCTTTAATCTCTTCCAGGTCATAGTGGTCGGCGTCGAGAGTCTCCCTCGCATTCTCGATATCCAGAACATCGGGAGTGGCTTTTTTCCACGGCATCTCGATAAGCCACTCAACGTAGGTCTCAATCATGGGAAGTTCAGCCGATCCTGGCGGCATAGCTTCAATCCGCTTGAGCTCGCGCAGTGCTTCTTCCATTGCTTCGGGCGGCATCCCCGCATCCTCTATCCTTTTCCTGTACTGCTCGGCCCGGTTGCCGGATTCTTCATCTTCCCCGAGTTCCGACTGGATTGATTTCATCTGCTGCCGGAGGAGATATTCCTTTTGAGTCTTCTCGATCTTCGACCTGGTATCTGAAAGAATCTTTTTCCCCAGCTCGAGAACCTCGATTTCGCGCTCCAGTATTTCGGTCATCCGGAGTATTTTCTCTTTTATGCTGTCCAGTTCGAGCAGGTTCTGCGAGACATCCGGCTCCAGGCTGAGCGCGCTCGCGATCAGATAAATAACGTGCCGTGGATCCTCCGATCTTGACGCGTTGACGGCGAGTTCATCGGGAAGGTTGGTCGAAAGAACAACAAGTCTTGAGAACTGTCGTGTCATAGCCCGGTACATCGCTTCCGCTTCGAGATCGTCAGGTGGGAAGGGAATGTCCTCGCGTTTATTTATGTGCATTCGAATATAGGGGACGGTGGACACCACTGACAAAAGCTCTATACGCTCGTGACCCTGAATGAAGACCTGCGTTGTGTTGTCTGTTCCCTTGAAAAGGCGGACAACATAACCCAGGGTGCCTATGTTGTGAAGATGCTCAGGGGAAATGTCGCTTTCATCCAGCTCCCCGGGCGATATGACAGAGCTGAGCGCTACGAGCCTGTCCCCCATGCTTGCGTCGTTAAGGAGCCTCGCAACCTTCTCGTCCCGGAGCACGATTGGTACTGTAGTCCAGGGAAACACTACGAATCCGCGCGTGGGAATAACAGGCAATACAGCGGGGATTTCACGGCTTCTCAATCTGTCCGCACCTCCAACAAGCACAAAATTCGGTTCTTCACCCCTGCCCGATACCATACCAGGTTTTCCTCAATCCGTTTCAACTGAACTTCCCACCACCGGAATTCTTCTGGCCTTCGCCCGCGGGCACCTTACGACCAGGAAACCATCGTCGTATTGTGCGCGTATTCGCCTTTCATCAACGTGAAGATCCGGCGGAATCTCGACTTCAATCCTGAAGAAACCGAAAGGGATCTCCATCGCATAAAAACCATCTTTGCACCCGCCGTAATCAGTGCGGTTCCCCGAGATCTCCACTGTTCCCGGACGGGTGACGATTGAAAAATCTTCATCCTTAAGTCCGGCGAGTTCGATGCGTATGATCAGATCGCCGCAGTGAGTGAAGACATCTGTGCGGGGATGAAAGGCGATCTCATCCCGTCTGGAAATCTCAGAATGGGAAAACAGCATGAGTGTCTGAATCATATAGCGGCCGTATGGAAGTATCGGAAAAGACTGAAAAGGCGGGAATGATGGGGATCACGGCATAAACGGCCAAAGGGGGAAGGACTTCTTCATTAACGCCGCCGGACCCATTCGATTATCTGTTCAGCGACGCTGTTCGCTGCGGTGTTGAACGCCTTCACAGCTCAATCGTTACCGGGAAGTTTACCGCTCGATGATCGGAGGTCCTCACGGTGAACTCCCGGCGCCGATCCGGCAGATCAATAAGTGCGTCGCCGTATTTCCTGATGTCGTTACGGCTGCCATTGGTGTCGGTGGAACACACGGGAAGGGAGTCGCTCACTGCAGAAACGACGCAGGAACCTTCGACGAGTCCTTCAACATGCCATTGGAGGGAATGACTGCGCACTCCAGGGCAAAAGGGGTTTATGCCGGAGCTTCTCTTACGGGCGCCAATCTGAGCCGGGATGAGAATTCTCAGAGGGCGTTTTTAGGCATTGACCAGTACACGTTCAATGTTGCGGTTCCAGCCGGGCGCCGGAAAATGGTGAGGGAATTTCACGCGATGCTGACATGGGTTGCTGCGGGAGATTCTTCGGCTTACGGGGGGTTAGCTCTCCCTGTCATCCTGAACGCGCCGAAGGACATCCTCATTCCCGCTCCCATCCTTGACCTCATATGCCCGCTGTTGTTAGGGTTTACACTGCAAATAAACAGCTAACTTCCTGTTCTTTCACTTATAACAAGGAAAACATATGACTACTAAATACGTATATTATTTTGGCCCCGACGGGACCGAGGGGGACGCAAGCATGAAGAATTCCCTTGGGGGAAAGGGTGCAAACCTCGCCGAAATGGCAAAGCTCGGCCTGCCGGTTCCTGCAGGCTTTACGATCTCAACAGATTTCTGCACGCGCTACTTCCAGGAAGGGAGAAAGTTCCCGGAGTCACTCAAGGCCGAAGTCGCCGAAGCTCTGCAGAAAGTCGAATCAGCCATGGACATGAAATACGGCGATCCTGAGAATCCGCTTCTCGTTTCCGCAAGAAGCGGCGCAAGAAGATCAATGCCGGGCATGATGGAGACAGTTCTTAACGTTGGTCTCTGCTCAAAGACGATTCCGGGTATCATCAAAAAGTCAAACAACCCCCGCTTTGTTTACGACGCATATCGCCGCCTCATCGCGATGTACTCTGATGTCGTAATGGAGAAAGCCGAGGACATCGAAGTTCAGGACGGAAAAGGTATCCGCGTTCAGCTTGATCACATCATGGAAGAACTTAAGAAGAGCAAGGGGTACAAGTCCGATACCGACCTTAGTGCCGACGATCTTGCAGGCATGTGCGAGGATTACAAAGTCCGCGTGAAGCAGGTTCTAGGTCGTGATTTCCCTGATGATCCGCAGGAGCAGCTCTGGGGCGCAATAGGCGCGGTCTTCAAGAGCTGGGAAGGAAGACGAGCAGTCTCCTACCGGCAGATCGAAGGAATTCCGGGTGAATGGGGAACGGCCTGCAATGTCCAGAGCATGGTCTTTGGAAATATGGGTGAGACCTCCGCAACCGGCGTCGCCTTCTCGCGCAACCCCGCCACCGGCGAAAATAAGTTCTACGGCGAGTGGCTTGTAAATGCGCAGGGCGAGGACGTGGTTGCCGGCATTCGCACTCCGAATCCAATCAATGAGAGCACAAAAAATGAGCAGAATAAGCATCTGCACTCTCTCGAGACCGAGTGGCCGGAGCTTTACAGGCAGCTCTTTGATATCCGCACAAGGCTCGAGACTCACTACAAAGACATGCAGGACATCGAGTTTACGATTCAGGAAAAGAAGCTCTTCATGCTTCAGTGCCGGAATGGAAAGAGAACGGGAACAGCCGCGCTGAACATGGCGATGGACATGCTCGAAGACAAACTTATCGACGAGAAAACCGCAGTCATGCGCGTCGAGCCCGCACAGCTGGACGAACTGCTGCATCCCATCGTCAATCCGGCCGCCGAGAAGAATGCGGCAGTGCTTGTAAGCGGACTTCCTGCCGGACCGGGCGGTGCGGTTGGAAAGATTGTTTTCAGTTCTGCAGACGCGGTTGCATGGGCAAAGAAAGGAGAGAAGGTCCTTCTGGTGCGTGAAGAGACCAACCCTGAGGACGTCGAAGGAATGCGCGCAGCTCAGGGTATTCTGACTGCACGCGGTGGAATGCGCAGCCATGCCGCCCTCGTGGCCCGCGGATGGGGCAAGTGCTGCATCGTCGGCGCCGCCGGAATCCACCTCGAGTACGGCGCAAAGATCATGAAAGTCGGCGACAAGGTCCTGAAGGAAGGCGAGACGCTGACACTGAACGGAACCCGCGGACGGGTTTATCAGGGCGCTCTGGAGATGATGGATGCGACCGAAAATCCCCGCTTTAAAGAGTTCATGAAGCTGGTGGACAAGTACCGCACTATGGGTGTCCGCACCAATGCCGACACTCCTGAAGATGCCCGCGTTGCGCGCGGGTTCGGCGCGGAAGGTATCGGCCTCTTCCGCACAGAGCACATGTTCTATGGAAAGGGTTCCGACCAGCCCCTCTTCCTTCTGCGAAAGATGATTTTGAGCAACTCGGTCGAAGAGCGGAAAGCGGCGATCAGCGAGCTCTATCCTTTCGTCAAGCGCGACATCAAGAACACGATTGAAGCGATGGAAGGCCTTCCCGTGACAATCCGTCTTCTTGATCCGCCGCTTCATGAGTTTGTTCCCCAGAATCCCGCAGCCCAGGCGGAGCTTGCAAAGGCTCTCGGCATCTCGGCTCAGGATGTGAAGAAGAGGGGAGAACTGCTCCATGAATCCAATCCCATGATGGGTCACCGAGGTGTGCGTCTCGGGATTACCTATCCCGAAGTCACTGAGATGCAGGTGCGCGCAATCTTCGAAGGCGCCGGCGAGCTTATCAAGGCCGGAAAGAAGGCGAGTCCGGAGATCATGGTGCCTGTTACATGCGCATCAGCGGAACTCGACCAGACGAAGAAGATCGTCGACCGGGTTCATGCTGAAGTCGAGAAATCTCTCGGCGTCGGGATCAAGTACCTTTACGGCACGATGATCGAGATTCCGCGCGCATGTCTCCTCGCCGACCAGATGGCGAAGACAGCACAGTTCTTCTCGTTCGGTACGAACGACCTTACACAGATGACCTATGGATTCAGCCGTGATGATATCGGCGGGTTCCTTGGCGACTATATCGAGGACAAAATCCTCGATACCGATCCCTTCCAGACCATCGACCAGAGCGGCGTAGGCCAGCTCATCGAAATGGCAGTGAAGAGGGGGCGTGGAACAAGAAGCGACCTCAAGATTGGAATCTGCGGCGAGCAGGGAGGAGATCCTGCATCAGTAGAGTTCTGCTTCCAGCAGGGTCTCAACTATGTGAGCTGCTCACCATACCGTGTGCCTATTGCACGTCTTGCTGCAACACAGGCTGCGCTGAAGGCTGGGAAGTAGCGGCGCTTATATGAATTGAAGGCGGCATCCCTTTCGCCTGAGAGGCGGGAGATGCCGCTTTTTCGAAAGAAAAAGGACACCCACTTTTTAATCGCGGGAAAGTCGAGCAGTTTCAATGGTATAGATGTTCGGAGAGGGCTTCGAAAAAGTGGGTGTCCTTTTTATTCCCCACTTCACGACTTCGCAAACTCCCGCAGAAGCGCTTTAAGTTCATCAATCCTCTCCTGCCCTGCCTTTCCGCGCTGGACATACCGTACTGTTCCGCTTCGGTCTATGACCACGACATTACTGTGATCCACCGTCATGTCGTAATCCTTCAGCATCCTTCCATCCCAGTCGCAGTAAATTGTGACATCTTCCTCTTCCGACCTGCTGCGGATATCCCGCTTCCAGAAAGGAATAAGCAGCCAGGAAGCGGATGTGCAGTCAACAACGGGCGCTACGATGGTTGTCTCTTCGTACCGGTCGGACTCCTCGTAAAGCGCAGAAAGCTGGTTCTGAAGCACATCGTTCTCTTCCGCGGAGTCGGGAGACTGGTAAAGGATGACCAGGTTTGTCTTTTCTATCCGATCGAGAGTGAGCACTTCTTCATCTCCGGACGAAACGGAAAACGCCGGCGCTTTATCTCCGGGCGCCAGGGCGTTTGTCCCGGATGGGAGCAGAGTTAAGAAAAGAAGAAGAGAGAGTAGAAATCCGCTCACAGTCTGCCGGCCACCGCATCGATAAACTCTTCCGTTGAAAGATAATGGCGCCTTTCGATATTGCTTCCGTGAACAGCCAGAGCAAGATCCTTCGTCATTTGTCCTGATTCGACTGTATCCACACACGCCTTTTCGAGCGAGGCAGCGAATGCTTCCACCTCCGGCTGAGCGTCGAACTTCGCTCTGTAACGAAGCCCGCCTGTCCAGGCAAATATGGAGGCAATCGGATTTGTCGAAGTCTCTTTCCCCTGCTGATGAAGCCTGTAATGCCGCGTCACAGTGCCGTGGGCGGCCTCTGTTTCCACGGTTCTTCCGTCGGCAGTCATAAGAACAGATGTCATCAGGCCAAGCGATCCAAATCCCTGGGCGACGATGTCCGACTGCACGTCGCCGTCATAGTTCTTGCACGCCCAGAGAAATCCTCCCCTTGATTTCAGGCACTGCGCCACCATATCGTCAATCAGCCTGTGCTCGTATGTTATTCCGGCCTCCGCAAACTTCGACTTGAACCCGGTGTCGAAGATCTCTTCGAAAAGATCCTTGAACCGGCCGTCGTACGCCTTGAGAATCGTGTTCTTGGTCGACATGTACACCGGGCACTTCTTTGCAAGGCCGTACGAGAGGCAGCTCCTTGCGAAGTCTCTGATCGAATCGTCCAGGTTATACATGGCCAGGGCCACTCCAGCGCCCGGGAACTCAAACACCTCATGGCTCACTGCCTCACCGCCGTCCTCAGGCGCAAAAGTGATTGTAAGTTTTCCGCGACCCGGCACCCGGAAATCCGTCGCTTTATACTGATCTCCAAAGGCATGCCTGCCTATGATTATCGGCTGCGTCCACCCGGGCACGAGACGCGGGACGTTCCGGCAGATAATCGGCTCCCGGAAAACTGTCCCGCCTATAATGTTCCGTATAGTGCCGTTTGGCGACCTCCACATCTTTTTCAGGTTGAACTCTTTGACCCTTGCTTCGTCAGGAGTGATGGTTGCGCACTTTACTCCAACCCTGTGTTCTTTGACTGCATTTGCAGCGTCGATTGTGACCTGATCATTCGTCGCGTCACGGTTTTCGATGGAGAGGTCGTAATACTTCAGCTCGATGTCCAGAAAGGGGAGTATCATCCGGTCCTTAATAAGCGCCCAGATAATCCGGGTCATCTCGTCTCCGTCCAGTTCCACTATCGGATTTTTCACTTTGACTTTTGCCATCAGTTTCTCCCGTCACCCCTTTTCGGGACAGTTTAAGGCTTCACGCGGTTATGATCCAGTCCAGGGCCACTTGAAACTTCAGATTGAATCATGAGAGTCTCTTCCGATGGCAGGAGGATGTCAGGAGAGCCGCGCTTGTCATGGCCGGGATCAACCATATTCACACAGGATGGAGTATCTCCATATCTTCGTGCTCTGCGCCTTTGCGGTTTCGCATCCGCTTCTTGAAATCCTCGCAGGCGGGCCCGAGTTTTTCGTCGTGCGGGGCTCAGCCCGGAAAGACGTTGTCGCAATGCTTCTTCTGCTTTTCGCGGGATTGCCCGCTGTTCTGTGCGCCGTTCTCGGAGTTTCGAGTCTTATCTCGCGCCGTCTCCGGGTTCTCGTGAGATGGATTTTCACTGCGGTACTTGCGGCGCTGATATTGATGCCGGCCATGGGCAGACTGTCCTTATGGCCTCCTTATGCCGTCCTCGCTTCAGGGTGCACGGCAGGTCTCGCCTGCGCCTTCCTTCTCTCCCGGTATGCCGGAGCGCGCATGTTCGTTGCGTGCATGTCGCCCATTCTGGTCGTTTCTCCTCTGCTGTTTCTGAGAAACGGCGGAATATCATCCTTCCTTTTCCCGGAAACGGAACACGCCAGCATAGGCGCAGCGGATACGGAAACTCCCCTCGTCATGCTGCTTTTCGACGAGTTTTCCCTGCACAGCCTCCTCGATGAAAACTTCAAGGTCGATGAAAAACGTTTCCCGAATTTCGCTGCGCTTGCGAAGGAATCCTGGTGGTTCCGCAACGCAACCGCCGTGAATCAGTTTACGCCGATTGCCGTTCCTGCGATTCTGTCCGGACGCTACCCCAACCCGGAAAAGCTCCTGCCCACTGTGCGGAACTATCCCGGAAATATTTTCACCATGCTGCAGAGAAGCCACGAGTTTGTGGTCTATGAGCCGATAACCAGACTCTGCCCTGATGAGGTGTGTAAAGCAGGAATTCCAAAGCCCCGGTTCAGGGAGAGGATGCCCTTTCTATTTGCCGACCTTAGCGCCGTTTATATCGACTACGTTATACCCCGCAACCTCGATGTGGGGGCGCCTGAAACCGAGGGCAAATGGCTCGATTTCTGGAACGATGAAAAGGACGACTGGAAGAAGGCGGAATTCGAGCGGCCAAGACGCGTAGCGGAATTCGAAGCGCAGATAAAGAAAATCCGGGCGACGGAAAAACCTCTCTTCTTTTTTGTGCACGCCATTCTGCCTCACATGCCCTATCAGTTCGCCCCTTCGGGGAAGACATATTCGATGCGCGGCCCGAGACACGGATATGTGAACAACAGGTGGGACGGCGACGAGGTTGCGACATACCACGGTTTCCAGAGGTATCTTCTCCAGCTTGCAAACTGCGACAAGCTTCTTGGAAAAGTGATTAACCGCCTTAAGGAGCATGGCCTGTATGACAAAGCGCTGATCTATGTCGGCTCGGATCACGGCGTGTCGTTCCAGGCGGGCACTTACCGGCGTGGGAATCCAGGTCACGAAAGCTTCTATGAAGACATTCTGTCAGTGCCGCTGTTCATTAAGAAGCCGTTTCAGCGCGAACCGGTCGAGAGCGACCTGAACGTTCAGACAATAGATATTCTCCCGACAATAGCCGACGGGTTGGAGATTTCCGTCCCATGGCGGATCGACGGAATCTCCGTGTTCGATGCATCGTCAGAGAGGCCCGGGAAGAAACGGATGATGCTCGGCAATCTTCCTGTAAGCGGAGTCGACGGACCTCCATCGGCTGCACTGGGGAAACCGGGCGAGTTCATGGAGTTCCCTGCGCCGCAGATACCGCCGCGAAAGAGTCTCGAATGGAAATTCTCCCTTCCAGGGTGCCGGCAGTTCAATCCGGAGGATCGCTTTTTTATCGGGCCTCACGCTGAATATGTCGGAAAGTCCGTTAACGCTCAGGATGTCTCCGGCGGCGCCGTTCAGAAGCCGGTGAAATGGTACGAGTCAATCGAAACCGAAAACGGCGCGAGATTTATCAAAGTAAATCAGAAGAGCTATTATGTTCCTGTGAGAATTACCGGCACTATCGATTCTGAAAAACATCTCGAGCTTGCTCTTGCGATTGACGGAGTGCTTCGTGGGTTCACGTTCACAAGCAACGCCCGTGATCCTTCCCGTAAGGATTTTGAATTCCTGGTCAGCGAAGCGTCCTTCCACGACGGCAGAAATGTGATTGAGCTTTTTATTGTGGAAGAGGAGAGGGAAGGGAAGGTTTCGCTGATGGAGATTACGGATCAGCAGAAAAGCGGCTGAACCCGTCTAAACGCCGCGTTGTACTGCATAATACAGCACCCTCGTTCCTGAAAGCGAAACCTGTTTCCGCTCGATATTGAACCGCGATGCCAGGCACTGTTCGAAATTCCCGGTCGTATACTCCGAATACTGATCGATCTTGTTCCGGAGAAGCTTCTGGACCATGGGATCTTCACGGGTGACGAACTCGATAATTATCGAGTCCCCCTGCTGTGCGAGGACTTCGACAAATTCATGAATGGGAACATTTGCTGTAATCACCACGTGATGAATCAGCGCAAGCGCAAGCATAAGCGAAGGCCGGCCTCTCTGTTCGAGACGCTTTCGCTCGAGACCCCGCCAGCCGAGAGCAGGGGAGGGGCTTGCAAGGTTTGAAACAAGAGGAAGAATACTTTTCACCCTCTCGGCCTTGAGCGACTGGTAGAACCGCTCGATTGCCATATGATCAATGTCCATGCCGACAACATAATCAGAGTACCTCCCTGCAAGCCTGGAGAAAGTGCCTGTATTGCATCCAAGATCCCATGTCATACGCTGACGGGGCGCGCCCGCGAGTATCTCTTCGATCCAGGCGTACTTTTGATCGAAGTTCTCCTTCGAGTAGCTCACGCAGGTGTCCTGATAGTCCGACCACTCGGTTTTCTGCGCCCGGGGAGAGAGTTTTGACACGAGCTTTTTAAGGCTTCTCACATTTGCAAGGATCAGCTCCTTGTGGAAGCCCGCCTTTGCAAGAGCTCCTTTTACGTCTTTTCCAGTCCCTCCGAAATTCTGCTGAAGCTTGCTGTGCAGGAATACGTGCTTCAAAACTCCCGGGCGGAACACATCGAATCCGGACAGCAGCTTCCAGAAATCTTCAGGAGAGATGCCTTCAAGCGAACCCTTCAGGATTCCCTGGAAGGGTACGCCCTTGTAGGCCTGAAGCATGAGAGGGTAGAGGCAGAGTTCGCAGAACTGCCTGTAGCCGACCCAGACCTGTCCTTCGGAGAGCGGCTCAAAGGAAAGAATATCTATGAATGCCGGAACTGAGCCGCGGAACTGAACATTGTAAGGGGTCGCATCCTTAAGAATCATGTCTTCCTGAAGCGCCTCTTCGAGCAGCTCAAGCTGCAGCAGCGATGCGTCTTTCAGCATGCCGAAAGACCACTCGTATGGGTAGGAGATAAATGGAATCCGTTCGTGCGAAAGGAGTCCCGCCCACTGGTGTTCTGCTGAGAGAGACGACGCATCAACTTCGCTGCTTTCTTCTGTGCCGACAATTCTTCCGGCACTTGAAGCTTCGTTGAAAAACCTCTTCTTCGTGAGGAGGTTCCAGGCTTCGCATGCTTCCGGCGAGAGAGCGCGGTAAACCTTGTCATTAAGGTAATAAATGCGTCCAGTGCGATCGCGAAACGATCCTGGTTCGAGCTGACTCGAATCAGCAGAAACCTTTCCTGCGGCATTCATCAGTGATCCTTTCAGTCCTTCTTTTCGGCTTTGCCGCGGAAAAGGCCTGTGAACTCCTTCCAGTACATTTTCCCAAGGACGACAAGACCGGCAATGCCGCCGAGGATGGCCTGGAGAATCATGCTTCCGGTTCCCGCATCGAGGTAGGCAAATGCGTTGCCGGAAAGGCAGAGGTTAATCAGACACGCGGCAACCAGGGCTTTGCATACGGGGCTATTGTGCATCGATATTAATTCCTGAAACGCAAGTTTTATGTCGAATGTGTATTGTCTTAAATAATTTAATGCGGGTGATATAGCAATCCCCCCGGCACATTCCGGCCATTATAAGCGCAGCCCTCGAGGTTGCGGGATGAGTCCCGGAACGCCTAAGGCCCTGAAAAAACGGAATTAAAGAAGATTTCCACAGATTTGCTTTTACTTTGCCTGCTGCCGGGACTATTCTGTCGGGCGTTATTCCATCGCATGCGGGAGGGAAATGCAGTCCCCAATCATATATGATCGTCATGATAGTCCCTTCACGTACACTCGGCCACTTGAGCGATCGCTGCTTGAAATACTCTTAAGCCTTTTGCTGGCTGCAATCATTGCAGCGATTACCTTTGTCCCGCTCGCAGCGGCAGGGACCGCCTGGTTCTTTTAATTCCTGACCGTCATTAATTTGGCTCTCGCTGCTTCCGCCTGTCCGTAACTCCCCGCTCCTGCTGTCTTTTCTTCGCGGCACAGAACTTGAACCCCGCTTTGTCGGACGAATATATCTCGAGGAGCGCCCTTGCGATGAATACACCAGCTTATGCTTTATCGGACTATGATGCGAGGTCGATTGACCGGAGCGTGCTTACAGGAATCCTGCTTTCCTTCGGGCTCATTTTCTGCGGAATGATTCTAAGCGGCCGACTCGGAAGCTTTCTGAATCCGGCAGGCATTTTAATTGTAATCGGCGGGACCCTCAGCGCTTCGCTTGTCCACTATTCGTGGAAGGAGATCGCGTACGCGCTTCAGCTCGCCATGGGCAGTCTCAGGGAATCCGACAAGGACCCCCTGGCGCGAATCCAGTACCTCGTGCGGGTGGCATCGGCCGTCAAGCAGGACGGGATGCTTTTCCTCGACAGGGAAGCAGCAAGACAGAGAGACCCTTTCATGCGGAAAGCAATGGAGATTACCTCCGATGGGCAGGACGCCTCTGTGATAAAAAGGATCCTCGAGACGGAGATGAGGGCATCTCATCAGCGCGCGACACGCGCAGTCCAGGTTTTTCAGACAATGGGCACATTTGCCCCGGCTCTTGGTCTTATCGGCACACTAATCGGCCTGATTCAGATGCTCGGGGCGCTTGGTGATCCTTCGTCGGTAGGCCCTGCGATGGCGGTGGCGCTCACAGGAACATTCTACGGCGCCGTTCTGGCCAACCTTCTGTTTCTCCCGGTGGCCGGAAAAATAAAGCTGCAGGAGGAAGAAGATATGCTGGTCAAGGCAATCACAGTCGAAGCGATGGTGAGCCTGAGCCGGCAGGAAGGCGCAATCGTGATGGAGCAGCGACTTCAGAGCTTTCTCCCCATAGGTCCAGGAGGAGCATACGATAGATGAAGGGGTGGGGGAAAACAGGGAGTAAAGAAGTCGTTCCAAACACCTTTGCTTCTCAGTATATCTCAATCATTCTCATAATTTTCACGTGCATCGTCTGGGCGTTCTTTTCTGATCAGGGAAAGTCTGCGTCCGCAAAAAAAGACGCGGTGAAGCCTGTTGAGGAACTCCGGCTTGTTGAAGTCCCTCTGTCTTCGGAAATTTCGACAGTATCCCTCGAGACTCTTTTCACGGTGGAAGGAGACCTGAATACGGAAGCTGCTGAGATCTATGCCGTGTTTCTCTCGAACCATGATATCAACGCCGAGTTCGAGGTGCTTGTGCCGGTCAGCAGCTTCGAGAAGTCATTCAGGATGACCCGGACTCTGGATGCTTTCTTCCAGTCAAAATCCCTCCCGGCAGGCGCTGTAAAGATCTTTGTTCTCCCCTCTCAGGACCGGCCGGGAGTCCGGGTTCGCCTCAACAAAGGGGGGCCGGCATGAGCCATCTCGAAAAAAAAGTGCAGAACATCTGGCTTATTACGTTTGGCGATCTTTTGACACTTCTCCTCTGTTTCTTTATCGCCGTAATCACGCTTTCAGGGGCCGGAGTGAAGTCATTCCAGGATGCGATGGAAAAAACCGCGAGTGAAAACAACGACCTGGTTCGCGCAAGATACTCCCCATCGCGTGAAACAGAAACTGGCACTGTCGTTGCAAATCTCAGGCAGGAGGCAAAGCCCGCGCTCGTGGAAGTCCAGGCCGAAGGCAGGACGATTCTCGAGATGACATTCAGCGAACCTCAGCTGTCGGCCGGCGTGGAACCGGCGGCAGAAGCATTAAACAGGGTCTTAACCCCCTGGACCAGAAAGGATTCGTTGAAAGCGTCGACTGCGGACATTGAATCGTGTGTGCCGCTGGAAACGGCGGCAGAGGAAGCAGCATGGTCCATCAGCAGCGCCCGGGCCCTGGCTGTACGACGTCAATTAATTGACCTCGGCTTCCCCGATTCGCGGTTAAGGCTTCGAAGCATCGGCAGTGAATGCCGGCGGCTTGGAGCAGGGATTAAAAAACCTGGACCGGAAGTATCTCTGAGAGTTACGGCGGTCTTTACCCGACTCCGCTAGCTGCGCAGGGAAAAGAGCTTCGTCGGGTAACCCGCCGGAGCAGGGTTGGAAGTCTCGGGTGTTGAAGTGGTTAAGAGTCCGCGAAGGCGGGTTAAGAAAGGATAGCAAGGAAGGTTAGTTCGGATGAATCAGGTTCTTACCCAGGATGAAATTAACTCGCTGTTACAGGGTCTCTCTGAGGGCGAGATAGAGCAGGACAGCGTCGAATCCCACAAGCAGGTGTTGGCGAATGTCAAGAAGTTCGACCTGGCCAACCAGGAACGCATCATCCGCGGACGAATGCCGACGATGGAGCTCATCCACGATCGTTTCGCCCGTCAGTTCAGAACCACTCTTTCGAAGTTTCTCGGCCGGACATGCTTCGCCAATGTGGGCGGCATTGAGATGGTGAAGTTTGGTCTCTTCATGAAGAAACTTCCGCTTCCTTCCTCTCTTCATATATTCCGGATGCCTCCTCTCCCTGGCTATGCGCTGATGGTTGTGTCGGCCCCGCTTGTGTTCGGAATCATCGACAGCCTTTTCGGTGGAAGCGGACTGGGGAGGGTAAAGATAGAAGGCCGTGAATATACCCCGATTGAAACAAGGCTTATCGGTAAAGTCGTAATGCAGGCCCTCGATGTCCTCAAAGACGCATGGGCTCCTATTCACCCGGTCGACTTCGTGTACGTTCGATCGGAGTTCAATCCTCTTGCTATCGCAATCGTGCCGCCGACTGATGTGGTCGTCATTGTCACGATTGAAGTCGAGCTGGAGCAGGAGACGACGAGCCTCATCCTCTGCACACCTTCGTCGACCATCGACCCGTTGAAATCAAAACTTGCGGCCGGCTTCCAGAGCACACGTCTCGAAGTAGACAGCGGTGTTGTGAAGAGACTGGAAGGCAGCATAAGGCAGACACCTGCGAACGTCAGTGTGCAGCTTGCGACAGGCGCCATCAAGACAAAAGATTTCCTCAACCTTATGCCGGGCGACATCATGACGATGGACACGAATCCTTCCGATGAAGCGATGCTGATGGTTGAAGGAGAGCCGAAGTATTACGGGTATGTGGGAAGCTATCGGGGGAACAGGGCGATTCGTGTGACACGCGCGATTCCGAAGAGAGATCTCATAAACTACAACAACAGACTGGAGCAGAAACAAAATGGCGGATAACGAAACTATTGACGAACTTGAGAAAGTAGCAGCAGCAGCGGGTAACGTCGCACACGCCGCATCGTCGGGAAGTCGATCTCCACAGACGCTGGACTTCATTCTGGACGTAACGCTTCAGGTCACTGTCGAGGTGGGAAGGGCGCGGATGACGATCCAGGATCTGCTTCAGCTTGGCCAGGGTTCCGTGGTGGAGCTCGAGAAGCTGGCAGGAGAACCGCTTGATGTGTATATCAACGGAAAGCCGGTGGCCAGAGGCGAGGCAGTGATAGTGAATGAAAAATTCGGCGTTCGTCTTACGGATATCATATCCCCCGACGACAGAGTGGATGCTCTGGCATAGCTGGAGTGATTCGATGAAGCGATTTCTGCCGGCTCTAATCGTCTTACTGCTGCTGAGTGCCTCCGCACTTCCGGCCCAGGACCGCACTCCTGTCTCTGAAGCTGAAAAGCTCGAGCGGACGAAAGCAATTCTTGCTGAAAATTCATCAGCCGCGGCCGGAGGAAAACAGCGGACGCAGTCGCCCTGGAACGGCGATACGGAGCAGGGGTTCGGCGCTGCCGGAGCATCGATGTTCAAGAGCCTTGCATTCTGCCTCGGTATACTACTTGTCGGGCTCGCAGTTTACAGAAAACTGAACAGGCGGAACGAGACCGGCGGCTCGAAGCGAATACGGGTTCTGGAAAAAGTTCCACTGACACACAGAAGCGTGCTTGTGCTGCTCGAGGTTGACGGCAGGAAGATAGTCGCGTCGGCCGGACAGGATCACGTGTCTTTTCTGAACATGGACGGCGGAGCGAAGGAGGAGAATACATTCGAGCAATCACTGAAGGAAGTATGCGTAAAGGAACGGTAGCGATTCTGCGATTTGTTGCGATTGCATCCATCATTCTCCTGATGGCGGGGCATGTGTCGGCCCAGGAAGCGTCGATTCCGGCGCTCTCCATAAACATCGGCGGAAGCGCGGCGAACCAGCAGGGCGGCAACGCCGCCTCTGCGATCAAAGTCATGCTGCTTCTCACGCTCATTTCGTTCGGGCCCGCCATGGTCCTCACGATGACGTCGTTTACACGCATTGCGATAGTTCTGAGCCTTGCGCGGACCACTCTTGGCGTCGCTTCTACGCCTCCGAATATGGTCATATCAGGGCTCGCGCTGTTTCTCACAATAGCGATAATGAATCCTGTCCTGACAAAGATGTATCAGGAAGGACTGAATCCCTATCTCGAGGGACAGATCTCCGAGCAGGAAGCAATCACAAAAACGACGGGCCCGCTGAAGAAGTTTCTTGTCAAGCACGCCCGTGAAAAGGACCTCGCACTTTTTCTCGAAATTACGAAGTCTAAAGTCCCTGATTCTCCCGACGACGTGCCGTTCTTTGTGGCGGTGCCTTCTTTTGTCATGAGCGAGCTCAACCTGGCTTTCCAGATCGGATTTCTCATAGCAGTCCCGTTCTTGATTCTGGATATGGTTGTGTCGTCGGTTCTCACATCGATGAGCATGATCACACTTCCTCCTGTGGTTATCTCGCTTCCGCTGAAGCTCATGCTTTTCGTGATAGTGGACGGCTGGCACTTGATTATCAGTTCACTCGTACAGACTTATCATACATAGGTGAATATGAATGTAGATGATTTCATGAGAGTCGCGCAGATTGGAGTCGAGGTTGCCACCATGGTGGCGGCTCCCATGCTTGTGCTTGGTCTTGTTTCGGGGCTCATTGTGAGCATATTTCAGGCAGCGACGCAGATCAGTGACGCATCTGTCGCGTTCATTCCCAAAATCGGCGCCACCGTCACCGGCCTCGTCATTTTCGGGCACTTCATGATCGACAGAATCGCCGGTTTTACTATCTGGGTATACACGCAGATAGGGATGGTCGGAGGATAGATTGCTCGACGGCATCATCCTCAAAGCCCCCGTGCAGATGTTCGAGAGTCTGGACATCGTATGGACATTTTTTCTTCTGGTCGTGCGGTTCGGCGGCATGATGCTCGTTATTCCGGGTCTTGGCATGGGCCTGAGAGGCATTGCGGTGAGGGTTCCGGCCGTTTTGACCATGGCATTCGCCACGAGTGCAGTCTGCAGCGCGGCGGCGTTGCCGCCGAACATCGCGCAGATGGCTGTCACAATGTCGTCTGAGTTCTTTTTCGGCGTTCTTATCGGCTCAATCCCATTTTTTATAGTATCTGGCGCCCAGATGGCAGGGCAGCTCACGAGCTCGACAATGGGTCTTGCAGCAGCCAATCTCATAGATCCCGCGCAGGGCACCAGTACCTCGCCGCTTTCTCTTCTCCTCGGCAATCTGGTCATCCTGATCTTTCTTCTTATCGGCGGACATCATGTGGCTGTTTATGCAGCCTCGGGGCTTGGAGGCGAAATCCCGCCGGGCACTCTTCTTCCGGTGCAGGTGTCTGCGGAGATTCTCGTTGATCGCAGCGCCGCGATCTTCGAAGCAGGAGTGGTTCTTTCTGCGCCCGTTATTGTCGCTCTTCTTTTGACTCAGTTCGTCATGGGGCTGGTTACGAAGGCAGTGCCGACCGTGAATATATTCATAGTCAGTTTTCCACTGACGATTGGAATCGGGTTGATCGTAACGAGCCTGTCCCTTCCGGTGTTTATTCACATTCTGACGAGAGATATCACCGGAGTCGAAAACAGTCTGAAAGTTGTTACGGACGTGATGATGGCGGGGAGGTGAAGTATTACCTGGGAAAACCCGTCACCCCGGCTCCCACAACTTCTCCGCAGCCCCCGCCTCAGCCGACGCGTGTCTTGCCATAGCAAAGAAAAGATCACTTAGTCTGTTCAGGTAAGCAATAATATCTTCCGGCACAGTTTCCTCGCGGCTTAATCTCAATACGTGCCGCTCGGCCCGCCGGCAGACAGTCCGGCAGACGTGAAGATCGCCATTAAGCCTGGTTCCGCCCGGCAGAACAAACGATGGGAGAGGGGGAAGTCCTTCGAGAAGAGAATCGATAAGCTTCTCCATTTCAGTTATCTCGTCGGGCTTCAGGACGGGATTGCCGAGTGAAGACCGATCTGCCAGAACAGCGCCGATGTCGAAAAGCCTCTGCTGAATGTGACCAAGGCTCTCTGAAACTATTCTCATACCGGCCTTTTCCGCCGTTGTCAGGGCGACTCCCGCAAAGGAGTTCAATTCATCGATTTCGCCGCAAGCTTCCACTCTGAGAGAATCCTTTTGGGTGCGTTGTCCGCCGGCGAGGTGTGTTTCCCCCGTGTCTCCGCTTCGAGTATATATTCGATCCAGTCTTACCATCGAAATAACGTTATATCTTCCATGAAAAAGATCAATTCCCGCAATGCCCAACCGGCGTTCTAAGAAATTACGGATCGGCCGGCTGCTTCGTTGAATCAAATATTTAAGGTGGTACTCTTTTAATTTTTTGCGGAATAACTGAAAGCTCATCATAGCACAATCATCGGCTGTTGAGCGCGACGAAAGAACCGGAAATGTTTGCAGGGGGCGAAGAGCATACGTCCAGCGGAGATCGCGGCGAAGAGTTTTTGATTCCTGCTGCGATCACCGACACGGGCTGCGAGCGGGATCTGAATGAGGACCGTTACGCAGTTGTCGATTCGGCTTCAGGAGTCGGGTGGTTCGTGTGCGATGGAATGGGCGGCGCGAGCGGAGGCGAACTTGCGGCTCAGCTTGCCATCGATGCGATTCGCCGTGACCTTGAAATGCTTCCTGAACGATCATCTGCTGTCGCGTTCGAAAGCGCCGTAATAGAGGCAAATCGCGTAATCGTGCTTCGGCGGCAGAACAGGGCCTTTTCGAACATGGGAACTACAATTGTCGGAGCCATGTTCAAAGGTGATGAAGTATCAATCGGCCACGTGGGCGATTCGCGCGCCTATCTTGTGCGTGACAACGCCATTCAGCAGCTGACACGCGACCATACTCTTGTCCAGGAATGGGTCGACCGCGGAGAGATAGTCGCGGACGAGGCGCTTTCGCATCCGCAGGCCCACATCCTCACTAAATGTCTTGGTGCGGAAGCTATGCTGGACGTTGAACTGAAAAGGTACTGGGTATGGCCTTCCCGTCAGGACGAACCGCAGGACGCGCTCGTCCTGTGCAGCGATGGTCTTTACAGCCTCGTGTCGGAAAATGAGATCGCATTGACGGTCACGCAGAGTCCGCCGCAGGAAGCGTGTGTTCAGCTTGTTGAACTTGCGAAAGAACGGGGTGGTTTCGATAATATCACCCTTGCGATAATCCCACTTGGCGGGCAGCTCAGGGAACAGCCGTGTACAGCTGCGGTTCCTGTGAGGAAGGAAGCGGCCGCACACAAATCAATTTTCAGAAGAGATATTCTGAAAGCGGGAATGCTTACAGGCATTCTCACAGCAGTGAGTGTTTTGATTGCGGTCTTTTTGATTATGTACGGCATGAGTCGTCAATAATTCGTTCCTGAGGCTCCGGGCCCGCGCCGGGCGTGCGGTGCCTGCAAGGAACGGTTTGGAGGTTGAAATGGATTCGAAGAAGGACGATGCAGAGGATAGACCGGAAGGTGAGGGAGGTTCAGCGCCCCGGGCAAGGAACCGCACCGTAATGCTCACCCCCGAAATGACGGGGCAGCTTAGAAGCCGCATTGGCAGAGAAGGACTTGTCACGAGCAGAGATGCTGCGGCTGAACATCCGAATCCGTCCCCGGATGGAGAGCCCGAAAGTCCCACTGTCGAGGAACCAACTGCGTTCCGGCCGATGCATGTTCATACTCCCAAAACCGTCCCCTTCACTCTTCCTGAAGAGGAGGAGCCGGTACAGCCATCCGCTCCTTCCGCCGTGCAGTTTCAGCAGCCGTCTTCATTCAAGCCAGTGGCGCATCCAGTGCCGCCGGATGTGCGGCAGGAAACGCGTCCGGAGTCCCGGGTATACTGGTCGAAACAGGCGCCCGTTCAGGGCTTCCTTGTATCGTACGATACCGACCAGAATGGTGAAGTTTTCGAACTCCGCCAGGGCCGGATGATTGTGACGTCCGAGCGCGCGGCTCATGGGGATTATCTCGTCATTGCGGACGAGAGCATTTCTCCCATGCACGCCATCCTGCGTATAACGGGAGCTGGAGAAGTGCAGGTTCTTGATCAGCTTTCCGAGTTTGGAACGAAGATTAAACGGCTCGGATCCGATACTTTTGAAGACCTGTCGGGAGAGAGAAGCCCGGTGGGGCACGGCGATGTCATTTATTTCGGAAAGCGTTCGTTCCATGTCTGCATGGTAGTGAGAGAGCAGGGATAACGATCGGACCAGAGACGGGAGCACGACGATGAGAGCCGGGACCAGAAGATGACCGAAGAGCATTTGATAAGTCTTCAGCCGGGAACGGTCATCGACGGGAGATATGAGGTCGTGAAGTGTCTCGGGGCCGGCAGCATGGGACTGGTGTATGCCTGCAGGCATCGGGAACTCTCAGGGCACCTTGTGGCAGTGAAGGTCCTGTTTCCTGAAGTTTCCCAGGATAAAGTCGCCGCTGCGCGTTTCCGGAACGAAATTTTCGCTTCCTACGGCGTTTCTCATCCAAATGTCGTGCGCGCATATGAGTACCTTCGCGACGGCGATCTCGTCGCTTACACGATGGAATACGTCGGCGGCGGCGATCTGGCTGAACGCCTGGGGCGAAGCAGAGAGCCGATTCCGATCTCGGATGTGATCAAGCTTCTCGCGCAGATGTGTGCGGGTGTTCAGGCGATCCATGATTCAGGAATTGTGCACAGAGATTTGAAGCCGGAAAACATTCTTTTGACAAGAGATGGCGACGTTAAGATCGCCGACTTCGGGATCGCGCGCACAGGACACGGCCCGAAGCTTACCGAACATGGCGGTGTCGTGGGCACTATCGATTATGTGAGCCCTGAATATATTCTCAACTCACAGGTGGACTCGCGTTCGGATATTTACGCGATGGGCATACTCGGATATGAGATGCTTACGGGGGAATCTCCTTTCCGGGGCGACAGCGTCTACGCAACCATGACGAAGCGGCTTAAAACCGATCCTGAGAAGCCCAGTACCCATCGTGCCGACTGCCCGAAAGAACTTGATGCTATTATCCTCAAAGCGATGCAGCGGGATCCCGATGAAAGATATCAGTCGGCTGGAAAGATGCAGAAAGATCTCGAACTGCTCGCATCTCAACGAGGGGAGCGTGTCGCCTCAATACCGGCATCGCAGGGGGAGACAGCGGAGCTGGAACAGCGTCTGACGACTGTCGCGCAGGCGGCCCCTGCCGGACCGGCCGTTGAGAATCGCCCGGCATCGCCGTACGGAAACCGGGATCTTCCTCAAAGGTCGCCGGAGTTATCATCGGCAGCCGGGGCAGATGAACTTCATCCTTCGAATGTGCGGGAACCGCCGGCCGAGGCGACTGCGCGGTCTGTTTCCTCTTCACAGGATGTGGACACCGAAACCCGCGGCAAATCGGGAGGTTTTTCCCGTGCATTTGCATATACAGGCGGAGACCTTGCCATAAGTTCCAGGACTACTGCGTCGTTCGGGACTGATGTGATGGAGAGTCTCGACATCACCAGACCTGATTATCGAGAAAGCGGCGCAAATGACAGCAGACAGCGCATGATGACAATTCGCCGCCAGGAAAATGCCGGGGAAACGACTCGACCCGGGTCGGAAGAGACGCATGTGTTATCCACAGCGATCGATGCCGACCGCATGAAAAAACTCCATGAACTCGTCGATAGATCCCAGCCCTGGGACTTCTATGATTTCCTGCGGCTCACTGTTGCGATACTATGCGGCCTGATGGTCGGTCTGCTCGTAATAAATTATATGTTATCTCCGGACATGCTTTCGGCTTTCGATGTCCGCAGAATTATAGAGGCGCTTCCGGGGGTTGGTCGATGAAAATTCTTATAGTTGACAACACGGCCGAATCGCAGGCTTTCTGTTACCGAAGGCTTGAATCATTCAGCCAGCTGGACAAGGAGACGCTCGATCTCCAGGTGCGTCTGGCAAATGAAGCCGAGGCGATGCAATACATAACTGAAGCGGACGTTCTCGTTCTGGGTTCGGGGCTTGGTCAATCAGGTGTCGTCATCGCGAAGCAGGCGATGGTCGCTGTTCCGTGGCTCCATATTATAATGTTTGTTACCGACGAGCTCTATGGAGGAGGAGCGTTTAGAGCCGCCCAGGCCGTGGGTGTGCGGAAAGTCTTTCCCGACAGCGCCTCTCCCATTGATTTTCTGCAGGAACTTGTCGCGATTCATGCGGAATTCCGGCGTGAGGGAAGGACGAGAGAAGGAAAAGTGGTTGCCATTGCCCACGCAAAAGGCGGGGTGGGGGCGACCTCGGTTGCAGCGGCCCTTGCCGAGATATGCAGCGTCTACAACAGGAAGACCATCCTCTGGGATCTGGATGTCGAAACGAGAGACCTCAGCCGTTCTCTTACTGTGAACGGCACGGAGGCTCACGTTGTCAGTTCCTGGGTCAACGGAGAGCGCGAAATTTCCCGTGAATCATTGAAGGATGCGTTGATACCGATCAGCAGCGATGTATCGGTGTTGATGCCGCCCGATCGGATGGCCGAATCCATGGATCTCATCTGTCATACAGACGGCATGCTTATTGTTCAGCGGGTGGTCGATCTGGCGAGAGTGCTTTACGATGTGATTCTCGTCGACACGGCAGGAAGGCTTGGTCCCGCAACAGGCGCTCTTCTCAGGGCAGCTGATACCGTACTTATAGTCCTTGACGATTCAGTGCTTGGAATAACAGCTTTAGACTTGTACCTCAGCTTCGTGAAGTCGCTGGTGGGCGACACAGACAGGATCGTATTCCTTGTAAACGGGGCAACTCCAGAGTCGCTTACGATTGAGCAGATTGCCGGCGAACTGGAACCTGCGCACCACCTGGGCCAGATGCCGTGGAGACTGGAGACAGTACCGAAGGACTACAAGGCGGGCCAGTGGCCCGGCAGCGGACGGACAATGTACAGTCTCGGTCAGAAATCAACAAGAGCCGTGCTGGAGAGTGTTGCCGCAGAAATAGGTCTCTGCCAAAATCCGGTGCAGTACCAGGCTCCTGGCGCCAGTCAGGCGTCCTCCGCAGGTTCAGTCAGAGACGAAGAGGATTCAGGATGGCTTAAGCGGCTTCTGAAGCGCTGATTGAAAATAACTGGTTGAACGCGTTATCATGGTAAGGTAAGCTCAGGACGTTCAGGGTCTCTGTACAAATTTTTTATCTGGCATCTATTACCTGAGCGTGTTGAAGTCTCAGGTATGCTGGGTGAAGCGCGCGGGGGGACTGAGGAAGTCCAGCCGCTCATGATAAACAGTTTTTTCTTTAACTCTTTTGTGGAGGAAAGTTTGATGGAATTCAAATCAGAAAAGGGCGCCAGCCTTGTCGAGTATGCTCTTCTCGTTGCCCTTATAGCGGTTGCATGCATCGTGGCAATCCGGGCCCTCGGGAGCAAGATCTCTCAGCAGTTCTCCTACACCGCCGGACAGTTAGGGTAGGAATATCGGTAATTCCGGGAAAAGTGGCAACTTGGCGCGCGTGAAGAGGTAGGGCCGCGTTAAAGTTGCCACTTTTCAATTCTGCGGTGCATCTTAAATCCAGTGAGGGAACCGTATGCGTGCCCAGGTTGGATGGCAATCTATAAGGATTACTCCTGAAGATTCTTAAGAGCTTTTGAATATACATCTGTGTATTCCGTGCCGTTGGGCTCGCGAAAACTTCCCTGCACCGCCTATCTCTCTCTCGAAAGCGACAGAGCAGAGACGGCGCGTAAATCAGCTTGCAGTATTTTCGGACAACTTCAAACGGAAGTCCGAGGGGTGGTTTTGAAAAAAAGGTTGGTGTATGACGGCAGGCGGAAGCAAAGACAAAGATGCTCTAATCAGTTTATTCTCAACACGGTCACTTAAGTCCCGGCTGCTGGAGAGCACTCCGGCTGAGACGCAGGGGCAGTCCCCCGCCATTGTCACTGATCGGACGGGCAAAGCGACAGCCGGCGCAACAAGTGGAGTAAGACGTCCGTCATCAAGAACCGGCACACAGACCCAGCTCTCTCCCCTTGCAAGCACGATTCTTCGAGAGGCTCGACGCGAACTCGGAAGCGACACTGCTCTGCAGCAGGCGCAGCAGAGTGGGCAGGGGATTGCGGAAGAAGCAATAGCATCGGCTGTGGATCGTGTAATACGCCGGCGCGGGGAGCCGATCGATGACATAGAGCGCGCCAATATAATCATTCACCTTCAGAAGGATCTTATGGGGTGGGGCGTACTGCAGCCCCTTGTGGACAACCGTGAAGTTACCGACATTCATGTTTACGATTATCAGACTGTCGTCCTGCAGCGCGGTAAATGCAGCGAAATTACCGGCCTTCACTGGCCGAATAAGCAGGCATACATTGCCTTCATTGATCGCCTTCTGATGCGTCTTGGGAAATCTCTCACGACTCAGCAGCACACAGTCGACGCGTCGTTCCCGAACGGCATACGAATATGCGCTATCCATGAGAGCGTGTGCGGAACCCGCGGGCCTTTGCTGTGCGTTCGCGTTCCCCGCATCGTTGATGTGTCGCTCGAGGGACTCGTTTCATACCAGGTTGCTCCGCCCCTTGTGGTGAATTATCTGGCCTGTCTTATCCGGGGTGGAACTGCGACGATCATGGTCGCCGGCGAAACTGGAACCGGCAAGACCACGCTTTTGAAGTGTCTCGGCACTCAGTTCGGTCCCGATGAATCCATTATCGCCGTTGAAGATACTCCCGAGCTCAACTTTCAGCATCCATTCTTCCGTTCCCTCATATCCCGCCCCCCGAACGCAGAGGGTGTCGGCGAGGTGACGCTTCAGGAGCATATCAAAACGACTCTGCGAATGACGCCTACCCGCGTAATTCTCGGAGAGATGCGTACTCCGTATGCGGCAGAAGCATTCCTGGAGAGCGCGCAGACCGGCCACGTTGGAATGTCCACCATCCACGCGCGAAACGCCCGTGAGACTCTGGTCCGTCTCGAGAGTCTTCTCGGTCGCGCTCAGAAGTCTGTTTCCATCGACATTATAAGGCAGCAAATTGCTCTCGCGGTCGACCTGGTGGTGTGGATGTTCAGGGAGAAGGGAACGGGCAAAATCCGGATAGGTGAAGTCATTGAAGTCGGCCACTTCGTGGAAGGTGTCATCCAGGTCCGGCCGATGTTCCGTCTCATTGAGATGGGTGAAAAAGCGGCCTGGCGTGTGGAGTCATGGTCAAGCAATTTCGATCATCTTCTTGCGGACGATGGCATATTCCTCGGCGATCATCCGAAGGAAATTTCATTCACGAATGTCGATCCCGAATCGCTGGAGCGCACAGAGAGGAGTTGATGGTTATGACGGGCAGCGCGGTCGTAATAATAGTTATTGCCATGTTTCTTCTTATCGGCGGCGCCATAGTCTGGTTCCTGCTGATGGAGGGGGCTGATGCCGATCCTTCCGGCCAGTTCGGAGCAATCCTTTCAGCTCAGCGGGGATTGCCTTCAGATCTCCGCGAACGCAAGGCATTTTTCATTACTCCTGAAACTGAGGCGGGCAGGGTAGACAGATCTTCTCTTACTTTGGAGCGGAAGCTGAAGTACGCCCAGATGAAAATGTCCCCGAAAGTATGGTGGCTCTGGTCAATTGGAATTGGAATAGTGGCGTTTCTGATTGCATCGCGTATCTTCGCGATATTCCTGGCGGTATTTTTCCTCTTCCTTGGCCATCTGATAATGAGCACATACACGACAATCCGGCTCGAACGGCGGTTCAAAGCCTTCGACAAGGATTATGCGCAGTTCCTCCTTTCGCTTGTGGGTCTCCTGAAAACGGGAATGAACAGTCTGAACGGACTGGAAGCTGCCGCTGAAGGGCTTGAACCCGGAGCACTCGTGCGGCAGGAGGTCGAGCTGATGCTTGAGCGGCTCCGTTTCGGAGTTCCGGAAGAAAAGTCCATCGGAACTTTGGGCGAGGATATCAATCATCCGGAGATAGAACTCTTCGTGCAGGCATTACTGTTGAATAAGCGGCTCGGGGGTAATCTGTCTGATACGCTCGAGCGTCTCGCAAAGCAGGTTCGAAGGCGTCAGTACTTCAGGCAGGCCGCGGTTGCCGCTATCGGTCTTCAGCGTGGTTCTCTCTGGTTCATCATACTGATACTGGTGATTATCGAGTTCTATCTGTATTTTGTGATGCCCAATACGGTTATTGAATCGTTGAAGGACGAAGTCGGATGGCAGGGATGGCAGGGAGCGCTTCTTCTTATTATGATCGGCATTCTCTGGTTGAGGCAGGTGACTCGGATTAGAGTTTAGCTGTTTGAAAAGGGTTGAACAGAGGTCAGTGTGGACGGTTTGCTCATAATTCTGGTAGTCGTGATTCTGCTTGGAGCAGGGGGTCTCCTTTTTTACAGCATAATGAAGGGGGAAGCTGTCGATGCCGGAACACTGATGGGCCGTAATAAACCGAAGGGGAATGATGTCAGTTCCATGCGGCGGCGCATCGGCGATGATGAGACCGGTGATGAACTTACAGCTCTTCGCTCGAAGATGCAGAAGAGCATCAAGCAGCGCACCCGGCTGACCATCGAGGATAAATTCTTCCAGGCCGGTCTTTTTTATCATAAAGACCGCGAATTCTTCGCCCGTCTGAGAATCGTCGCTCCTGTGGTGTGTGTCGGAGGTGTCGTTCTTATTGGTGCGGCGACGGGCCTTGGCTCAGACCTTTTTCTTGTGGCGCTTATTGTCGGCGGCCTCATAGGGTATCAAATTCCGTTCTCGTGGCTTGACAGGAAGATTTTGAGAAGAGCTGACGACATTCTCTTCTATCTGCCTCTTGTTATCGAGCAGATGGTAGTAGGCGTGAGCGCTTCTCTCGATATTGCGCCCTGCATATCCACGGTGATTGAAATGGCCGATGAACGCGAAAGCCATAATCCTGTAACGGATCTTCTGAAAAGAGCGCATTTTTTCATGAAACAGGGAGTTCCGATGGAGGAGGCTCTGACGGAAATAGGAAAACTGTCGGGGCACACGGAACTGAAGCACGCCTTCATGTCGCTCGCCCAGGTGGCGAAGCATGGAGGCGAGGTGAGCAGGCAGCTGCAGGAACTGGCGGACTCCGTGCAGACCCAGCGTGAAACCAAGATCGACGCAAAGATCAAGAAGCTGGAACTCGAAGCAACCGGTCCGGTGGCATTGGTATTCGCAGGGTTCCTTATTATTATCCTTCTTGAGTTCGGGCTGCAGATATTCAAGGCATTTGAGTAAAGGAGTAGTCGAATAGCGGCGGTGAAATTAAATAAAGCTCGAACAAGCGACGTTCTTCTCGCAGTGCTGGTGGTGGCTATCACCACCATGCTTGTGATTCCCGTTCCGACCTGGCTGCTGGATATCCTTCTGGTCGTAAACCTCTCTTTTTCGCTTCTCCTTCTCCTTGTCGGCCTTTACATGCCGAATGCTCTTGCGCTTCTTGCGTTCCCCTCCCTCCTTCTTATCACGACTCTTTTCAGACTGGCGCTTAACGTCGCGTCGGCAAGATTGATCCTGAGTCAGGGGTATGCGGGAGAAGTGATTAATGCCTTTGGTTCCTTCCTCATCCGCGGCGAGGTTGTCGTTGGCATTATTATCTTCACCATAGTCACCATAGTTAACTACATTGTGATAGCAAAAGGCGCGAGCCGTGTATCCGAGGTGGCGGCACGTTTCACGCTCGACGCTCTTCCCGGCAAGCAGATGATGATCGATTCCGACCTTCGTGCCGGGGTCATTACATCGGAAGAGGCCAGACTCCGCAGAGAAGATCTGCAGAGGGAGTCCATGCTTTACGGCTCCATGGACGGCGCCATGAAATTCGTCCAGGGAGACGCGATTGCCGGATTTTTCGTAATCCTGACAAATATCCTGGGTGGAATGTATCTCGGCCTGAGGGGCGGTATGAGCTTCTCTGATGCCATCCAGACGTACACTGTTCTTACTGTCGGCGACGGACTCGTCAGTCAGATCCCGGCACTCCTCATCTCTGTATGCGCGGGACTTGTCGTCACCAGGGTGGCTTCAACTGAGAATTCGACGCTCGGTATGGACCTTACGGCACAGCTTCTCGCGCGTCCCGGAGCTGTCTTCATGGCCGGTGTGATTCTGATTCTTTTCGGCAGCCTTCCCGGCCTTCCATTTGTACCGTTCTCTCTCGTGGGGCTGGCGTTCATTTCAGGAAGCTTCTTTATCCAGAGGAAGCGCGATCGAATTCTTGAAGGCAATTTTGACGATGTGGAAACTCTTTCTGTGATGTCTCCGCTGCTGATAACGAGTGAAGCGGCGACGCGGGGAGAAGATGTCCGGCATGATACGACACCTGTCCTGATTGCCCTTGATGAGGAAAGCCTCCTGAAATTTTACCGGATGGCGCAGGGACGCTACAGGACGTGGTGGAAGCAGCTGCAGAGCGATTTCTTTGTCGAGACAGGGCTGCACCTGCCTGACCCCAGGATAATCGGTCTTGATGGAACGCCCCTCGCTTCGTTCCAGGTCCATTATCATGGGACTACTATCGCTTCCGGGACCGTTCCTCTCGATGGGACGCTGCTTGAACTCAACCCGGCGAATGCGGAAATTCTCGGACTTGAGCTGATGGAAGATGTGGAACATCCATTGTCGAAAGGCAGGGTTTTCTGGACGCAGAATAGCGGCGCAACACAGCGGATGGTTCAGGCAGGAGGGATACGAAGCCGGGACTTTTTTGAATACATAGGCATTCTTGTCGCGGTGTTTTTCAAGAGGCATCCGGAAGAACTTCTGACCCTTTCTGATGTTCACGCGCTGCTGAAGCGGCTTGATAAACAGTACCCCGGCCTGATAGCAGACGCCCTGAGCACGAATTTCCTCAGCATGACGAGACTTACGGAAGTGATGCAGGAACTTGTCCGGCAGGGACTGACCACGATTGATTTCCGGGCCATCGTTGAAACTGTCGCCGCCTTCTGTTCTGCCAGAGGACTGACCGCGCAGGATGATGCCGACGTGGATGTGCAGGAACTTGTCACATATGTCCGCAGCGCGCGAAAGCGGCAGATCGTATCGCCCTTGATCTCTTCCCGAAATGCAGTGAGAGCGGTGGTGCTTTCCGATGAAGTCGAGGCGGCGTTCGAGGATGCGCCGCGGAATTCAGCTGGAACAGCACTCGAGCCCGATCTGTTTGATAAGCTCAGGAACGGATATATGAACGTGATTCGTCCGGTGAGGGAGAAGGGCGTCACATCCGTTTCCATTCTGTGCCGCGCCGATCTTCGCGCAGTGGTGCAGAAGTTCCTGGATGTCTGTGACGAGTTTCCCCGTATAGTCACTTTTGATGAGCTGCCGCGCAATGTCCGGGTGGAGCAGGCAGGCACCTGGAATCTCTGATATGACGAAAGAACTCACAGTGATAGAAGGCCTTATCCGCGATCACTTTGTGATCGAAGGAAAGCTTTTCTCCACCCCGCTGGCTGACGCATATAAGGCAGTGGACAGGTATACCCACTCGCCCGTGCTCCTCTGGATTATGAAGTTCCAGTTCGACTTTCGAAGTGAAGAAGCCCGTTGTTTCGAGGAGCGTCTTCAGCGCATGCAGTCGATCTCGTCTCATGTGGTGTCTCTGCTTTCATACGGGGTGGACAGTTCAGGAACAGGTTTCGTCGCGCTGCCGTCGCTTCACGGATTTCCGCTGATCTCGGAGTCGCTGGACAAAATCGAGGCTGAGAGACGCTTTGCCTCATGTGTGGAAATCGTAGAGCGGCTGCATGCCGGTGGAGTTGTCTGCGGGGATCTCTCTCCCCAGTCTTTTTTTGTCGGCAGAAACGGGCAGCTGTCGTTCGTAAATGTGATTGGCATGCAGCAGGGCTGGTTTCAGAAGATGGATGACTCCGGAGGAATCGATCCTCGCAGGTTTGTCGCACCTGAGGTGCAGGAAGGCGCAGAGCCCGGCGGTGCGTCCGATGTTTTTTCCCTCGGTGTTCTGGGTTATGTGCTTCTGGCAGACGACTTTCCGATTGATGAGGAGAGCGAAATGCGGGGCATCCATGCCGTGCGCCCGCTCCAGCGCCTGATGGAAGATCCGCCATCATGGGGAGATAAAGTCCTGCTCAAATGCCTGGAGTATGATGAATCACTGCGGTTCCGGACGGCCGGAGAGATGCGTGAAGCGATTCTCGAGGCAAAGCGGCAATCGTACATTTCGTCCATTACGCCTGTTCAGTACGGCACGGAGGTCCCGGACGGGGCGGCATCAGAGAGAGAAGGTCAGGATACCATGCTTATGACAGGGCCTCTCGTAAGGCATTTGAATGACGTGGAGGAAGAGAAACTTCCGGAAGAGACCCGGGCGGAGCAGATGAGAAGAGCAGCGCTGCTGGGAGGACTTGGAGGGCTCACTTTCGTCCTTCTCGGAATCGTCGTCTGGCTCTTTATGAAATCTCCGGTTGAGACTGGAGTTTCAACGGTCGAAGTTCCGGCTTCCACATCTCAGAGAAATGTCCACCAGGCGATTGCAATTATAGGAGGCAGTGAGAATGCAGCAACTGCCGAAACTGCCACGATGCGCAGGTATTTCGATGACCTTGCTGATTCCGCCGATCCTCTTGCGCAGGATGTCCTCGTCAAAGCGGCCGTGAATCCCCAGTCAAATGAAGCGCGGCTTTTTGCGGAAAGGGCGATATTGAAGCGTGCCGATCGCATCGGCTTCAAACATTCCTCTTTGCTCCTTCAGAAGTGGCTCGATACTCTTCCCACCGGGGTTCCGCCTCGAAACTACGAGCTTATGCTGAGATCGATAGACCCAACGCTGCCTCCTGACGCGAGAACCTCACTGTTGAGGCAGCTCATCGAGATAGATCCCAACCAGGCTCTGACATTGGCAGCTGCGGCAGCTCTCGATAATGAAGATCCTGACTCACTGCGGGAAATGTTCGCCGGCCTTGTAAAGCTGGTGCGTCAGACCGAGATTGATCCCTCCCAGTCCATCTTCGCACTCATGCTGGCAGTTCCGGCCACTTCGGCCTTGTTCGGCCCCGAGGTTATGGGACGTCTGGAATATCTTGACAATTCATCCCTGCTGTCCATATTTGGCGCGCTGGTCCAGGAAAAGGACAGCCGGGCAAAAGCTGTCATTGATGAAATCAACAAAAGGCAGATGGTGACTCCTGTGCGCGGATTTTTCCTGTCATCCATAAAATTCGATGGCAGCATGAATCCGGCCACCATGCAGGCGCTGGTTCATGCCGCCACCGGCCGGGCTGCCGAACAGGACGTGAGAGGTCTCGGAATGTGGATAGAACCAGAGAGCGAGAGAGTGCTCCTTGCACTGTGCGCTGAATCCGCCAATCCCGCGATCCGTCTTTCTGTGTTCGATATCCTTGTCGGGCGGCCGCTGGCTGTCCAGCCGGCCGCAGCTCTCATCAAATGGGTGCGCGAGCACAAGTGGGAAAGCAGGGGTAATTATGTCCGGTTCATTGGTGTGATCGGCACCCTCGATCTGTTTCCACCTGATGCTCTGCAGGATGTATTCGCCACAATTGATGCCAACGCATCCGATGCAGGGTTCATGTACGCCGTGATGGAATCGGCTCCGCCGGTAATCGTGAATTACATCCTTGAAAAACACAGGAACCGGATACCGACAAGCCGGGCGTTCGACCTGCTCACAGATAACGAAACTTCGGTAAAGATGGCAGCAATGAAGATTCTCGAAGGTTTAAATGACGCACCCGCGATGAGGCTCATTATTGAGCAGTATGAAAAAGAGAAAGATCCCGTGGTAAGACAGGCTTACAAGGACACTTTCTGGTACCTGAAGCAGCGGTGAGCCGGTTCGCGCAATGAAAGACAAGAAAAGAATTCTTTTTTTCCCCATTGTTGTGCTTATATTCCTTGCCGCTTCATGCAGTTCGCACGTTCCGCAGCAGGTCATGACGGGGAAGTCCGTTCCGTACACAAGGCTGACAATGCTCGATGGAACCCCGCGAATTATGGACGAGTACAAAGGGAGGACTGTCGCATTAATGTTCTGGGCGACATGGTGCCCGAGATCGAGATGGGCCATAGAGAGGTTGAACAAATTTGCCGCATCACGCCGCAACCCTGCCGCTGTTTACGTGGCCGTAAGCATCGATAAACCTGAAGATGAACGGGTACTGAAAGAGCGGATTAGAGATCTCAGGCTTTCATCCATCAGTCATGCCTTTTCGGGCAATGAAACTTATGATGAAGCGTTTCTGATGTTGAGTGGTAATCAAGTCCCGTACTTCGCCGTAATAGATCCCCGGGGAGCCGTTGTTTACCAGGGGGATGATGAGGACAAAGTTTTTGAGCTGATGAGCAGGCCGAGGAGACGGCGATAGAAAGCCGAAACTTCAACCCCGGCAGGCTTTGAGGAGGTTTGCGGGAAGGGGGACTCGAACCCCCAGGCCTTTCGGCACCAGAACCTAAATCTGGCGTGTCTACCAGTTCCACCATCCCCGCTGATGAAGGAAGTATAATATTCAGAGGCGGGGATTAACAGCTTTCACCGTTCGGAGTGTGCATTTATCGCCCTTTTATGCTACCTTCCCCGGATTACTCATTAAGGGGAAGGCAAAAGGAACCCATGGAATACAACTCTTCTGTAGAACACGAAAGCGAAACAAAAAAACAGGTATCTGTCACTATTCCGGCAGGAGCCTGGGGGTCTGAGGTTGAGTCTGCTTTGACCCGGCTCGGACAGAGGGCATCAATAAAAGGCTTTCGCCCGGGCAAGGCGCCTCGCTCCATGATTGAGAAGATGTTCGGTGAACAGGCCCGGATTGAAACGATCAACAGACTGGTTGGAGAATCTCTGCGGGAGATTCTGAGGGAAAATTCCTTTTCACCGCTTGGCGACCCGAACATCGAGATCGAGAGCTTGGAGCCTGGAAAGGATCTCTCCTACAAGGCAAGGTTCAGCATCTTTCCGAAGCCGGAAGTCTCGGACTACGACACCTTCGCCGTCACCATAAAAAAGCGTGAACCGTCGAATGACGATGTCGAGGAGGTGATCAAATCAGTCCTTCGCAGCAAAGCCTCTCTTGCGCCCGTAACAGACCGTGAAGCGGCGGCAGAGGGGGATGTCGTTGAAGGCGAGCTCATGGGAAGAGTCGCTGGGCAGGAGGCTTCCGGACGTCCTGAGCCTTTTTACGTCAGGCTCGGAGATCACAGAGTTCCCGTGGATGTCGAGAACGGAATCACCGGCATGAAGATCGGCGAGACGAAAGAAATTGAGACGATAATTTCCCAGGACCACCCCGATGAGAATGTGAGGGGGAAACAGGCCTTTTATACCGTTACGGTGAAGGGTATTTCACAGGAGATCCTCCCCGAAATCAGTGACGACTTCGTCAAGTCGCTCGATGGCCCTGAACAGACAGTTCTTGAACTTCGGATGGCAATAAGGCAGAGGCTCGAAAAGGACGCGGAGGAGATGGGCAGGGAGCAGGTGAAGAGCAAAATCATCGAGCACCTTGTGGCCGGCAACGAATTTGAACTTCCTCAGGAGCTTGTCGACGACGAACTGAGAAATCTCCTTGCGCAGCGCGGTCTCGTCAAGGCGCAGGAAGCCGGAACACTGGACCTCACACCATTCCGCGAACGGTTTGAAGCAGAGGCTGTCCGCCGGGTGAAGGCGGCAATTCTGATAGACAGGATTGCGGAAAAGGAATCCCTCCATGCAAAGAGTGAAGATATCGACCAGCATATGAAAGACACAGCCGCGGCCTATGGCGTAAGTCTGGACGAAGTGCGAAAGTTTTATTCGAAGGAAGAGGGGCGCCTTGTGGGCGTGTTCATTGAGATGACTCGCCGCAACGTGTTGAATTTTCTCTCTGAACGGGCGACGGTTACAGAGGAGGCCGCCTGAGTTTAAAAGGCGGCTGAGAACCTGCGGAAAGAGCTCGCGGTTTGCAGCCCGGAGCTCGCCCGCCGGTGAAAGGTGGGTCGGTGCAGTAAGGGGGTGAGAACCAGGCTTTTCAGCTTCGCCGTTGTGTTCTAATCTGATCCTCGTCTAATCGGCGGCGCGGCCGCGAAATCAAACGGACATAGTAACGTGACCTATATTCCATATGTAATTGAGCAGACAGGACGAGGAGAAAGATCCTACGATATCTATTCCCGCCTGTTGAAAGAACGAATCGTTTTCCTCGGAACCGAGGTCGATGACCTTGTCGCGAATCTCATCGTCGCCCAGCTCCTGTTTCTGGACAGCGAGGATCACGACAAGGACATATTTCTGTATATAAACAGCCCGGGCGGATCAATCAGCGCCGGCCTGGCTATTTACGATACAATGAACCATGTAAAAGCAGATGTTGCCACTGTATGTGTGGGACAGGCGGCCAGTATGGGAGCTATCCTGCTTGCAGGCGGGACGAAAGGAAAGCGTTCAGCATTGCCGCATTCGAGGATAATGATTCATCAGCCGCTTGGCGGCTTCAAAGGGCAGGCATCAGATGTTGAGATTCAGGCCAGGGAGATGCTTCGCGTCAAGCAGGAGGTCAACAGGATACTCGGCAGCCACACCGGGAAAGATATCAAGCAGATAGAGGCGGACTCGGATCGGGACTTCTTCATGACTGCAGCGGAAGCGAAGGAATATGGTATAATTGACGAGGTTCACGAGGCCGGTACGAAGCGTGATTAATATTGTCGCATGCCGTATACTTTTTTAAACGGCCGGACACGTTAACAACTTGGGAGTAAGAACATTGGCAAGAGATTCGGACAGAACAAGACATACATTGGTTTGTTCCTTCTGTAACAGAAGCCAGGAAGAAGTCCGCAAACTTATTGCGGGCCCTAATGTTTACATCTGCGACGAATGCATTGATCTCTGTAATGATATTATTGCCGAGGAAGTCGAGCATGACGATACCGCCGGCGGGAAATCCTCGCATATCCCGAAACCGAAAGAGATTAAGGAGTTCCTTGACCAGTACGTCATAGGGCAGGAGTACGCTAAACGCGTCCTCTCTGTTGCCGTTCACAATCATTACAAACGCATCGAATGTAAACAGAGTAACGATGTCGAAATTCAGAAGACCAATATCATGCTCATTGGTCCTACCGGAGTTGGTAAGACTCTTCTGGCGCAGACGCTCGCAAGAATCCTTCAGGTCCCCTTTACAATAACGGACGCGACAAGTCTCACAGAGGCCGGCTACGTTGGAGAAGATGTCGAAAACATCATCCTTAATCTCCTTCAGGCTGCAGACTATGACGTCGAGAAGGCTCAGCGCGGGATTGTTTACATAGATGAAATCGACAAGGTTTCCCGCAAATCCGAGAACCCTTCAATCACAAGAGATGTTTCAGGCGAAGGAGTTCAGCAGGCGCTCCTGAAGATGCTTGAAGGAACTATTGCCAGCGTCCCCCCGAAAGGAGGGCGCAAGCATCCTCAGCAGGAATTCCTTCAGGTCGACACAGGGAACATTCTTTTCATATGCGGTGGAGCATTTGTCGGACTCGACGATTTAATTCGACAGCGTGTCGGCGAGAAGAAGCTCGGGTTCGGCGCAGCAAAGTCGAAGGACGGCAGGAAGGTGAACATCCGCGAACGTGACAAGAGCGGCAAGCTGACAGAAAGGGATCACCTTCTGCTCCAGGTTCAGCCGGAAGATCTTCTCAAGTTCGGACTGATCCCGGAGTTCATCGGCAGGCTTCCGCTTGTAGCTACTCTGACTGAACTGGACGACGACGCCCTTATTCAGATTCTCGTCGAACCGAAGAACGCGCTGATCAAACAGTACAAGAAGCTCTTCGAAATGGAGAACGTGCAGCTCAGGATTACGGAAGGTGGACTTCAGGCAATCGCGCGAAAGGCGATTGAGCGGAAGTCGGGTGCGCGCGGGCTCCGCGCAATAATGGAAGGATTAATGCTGGACATGATGTTCGAGATTCCCTCCGAGCCGGACATCAAAGAGGTCGTGATTTCCGAAGACACAATAACAAAGGACGAAAAGCCTCTTATTGTGTACCAGCATCAGGCTGAATCCGCGTGACATGGAAAGGAACAGGCTTGATATCCTCAGGCCTGTAATAGAATCCCGTCTTGCTGATTTTTCATCAGTACGGCGGGAAAAATGGGCGCGGGAAGTTCTTTTCTGTCTTCTCACGCCTCAGACAAATCCATTTTATGCTGAATCCTGCCTGTGTGAACTCGAAGCGCGGGGCCTCTTTGAAGGAGTTCTTACTCTGCGTGACATTGAGAAAGGGCTGGCAGACAGGAATCGCTACGTGCGGTTTCACAGAGAAAAGGCGAAGCGCATAAAAGCCTTTCTCGCCGGAATCGAAGAGGTTGAGGCAGTCTTGTATGCGGGAATGTCCCCTGCCGAAGAACGGGACCGGCTGATTCGTCTTGTTAATGGACTTGGGATGAAAGAGGCTTCCCACGCGCTTCGAAATATCGGCCGGAGGAGTCTTGCAATTCTGGATCGTCATATCCTTCGCAATCTTGTCCGTCTCAAGGTCATACCGCGCGTTCCGTCATCCATGACCGGGAAGGTTTACAAAGAAATAGAGCGCAAATTCGCGGCATATGCCGCCGGAGAGGGGGAGTCGATGGATGTCCTCGATCTCTTTTTCTGGGCAGGAGAAACAGGGCTTCTCTTCAAATGATTTAAGTCCCGTGGCGCCCTTTTCTTTTATTGCCCGAGTCATTATCCTTATAGGAATGGAAGGCCCGGTCCTGTCGACCCTAAAATACTGTGGTCGTTCAGAAATTTAGTGGAGAAAGTTCTCTCCAGGCCCGCATCTTAATTTGGCAGGGTACTTTCGAGAGCGCGAAGTCACGGAGCCTGCACGGGAACTCTTTTTTAGTTACCAAACAACTGGAGTCGTATGAAAGCATCTGAAAACAACAGCATCCCTCTTCTGGCGCTGCGCGAACTCGTGGTCTTTCCGCAGCAGGTTGTTCCGCTTTTCGTGGGAAGGGAAAAAAGTGTGAGAGCCATTGAAGAGGCCCAGCGGCGGAACTGCTACATAATGCTCGCCGCTCAGAAAGACGCGCGGACCAGCAATCCCGGTGAGAAAGACATTTATCAGATCGGAACACTCGGCGAAGTCGTGCAGCTGATCCGCCTTGCCGATGGACCGATTAAAGTCCTTGTGGAAGGAAAGGCGCGCGCGCGAATCAAAAAGTTTCATGACGGCGAGGAATTCATAACAGTCGAGGCTGAAGAGATTCAGATCCCGATTGAGATGACGACGGAAGTCAAAGCGCTCATGCGTTCAGTGAACGTCACTTTTGACAACTACGTCAAGCTTGGGAAGAAGGTTAATCCCGAGATGATCATGCAGGTGAACGCGATTGAAGATCCATCGCGACTAGCGGACGCCATTGTGGTCCAGCTTAACGTGAAACTGGAAGACCGTCAGGACATTCTGGAAACAATTCCTCCTCAGGAACGCCTGGACAAAATTCTCGGACACATGAAGTCGGAGATTGAGATTCTGCAGGTGGAAAAGCGCATTCGCAATCGCGTGAAGAAGCAGATGGAGAAGACTCAGAAAGAATACTACCTGAACGAGCAGATGCGCGCGATCCAGAAAGAACTCGGCGAAAAGGACGATTTCAGGAACGAAATTCAGGAGCTCGAAGAAAAGCTCAAAGCAAAGGACATGCCTGATGACGCCCGCGAGAAGACGGAAAAGGAAATCCGGAAACTGAAGATGATGTCGCCAATGTCGGCCGAAGCGACCGTTGTGCGCAACTACGTGGACTGGATGCTGGCGCTGCCCTGGAACGAGATCTCCGAGGACGAAATAGATATCAGGAAAGCTCACGAAGTGCTTGAAGCCGACCACTACGGACTCGAAAAGGTGAAGGAACGTATCCTTGAATATCTTGCGGTGCAGAAGCTGGTGGAGAAACAGAAAGGGCCTATACTCTGCCTTGTCGGACCTCCGGGCGTTGGAAAGACATCGCTCGGCCGCTCGATCGCGAGAGCAACGAACCGGGAATTTATACGTGTGGCTCTTGGCGGCGTAAGAGACGAAGCCGAGATTCGCGGGCACAGACGCACCTACATTGGAGCCCTGCCCGGGAAGGTCATCCAGTCTTTGAAGAAAGCAGGGAAGAGCAATCCTGTGTTCCTGCTCGATGAAGTCGACAAGATGTCCACTGATTTCAGAGGCGACCCGTCGTCGGCGCTGCTTGAAGTGCTTGACCCCGAGCAGAACGACACCTTCAACGATCACTACCTCGACTGCGACTATGACCTGTCGAAGGTGATGTTCGTTACAACAGCCAATATGCTTCACACGATTCCGGAACCGCTGAAGGACAGAATGGAAATTCTGTACCTGTCGGGGTATACCGAGCTTGAAAAACTTGCGATTGCGAAGAAATACCTTGTCGAGAAGCAGCGCAAGGCCAACGGACTCGAAGAACAGCAGATCGAAATAGTTGAAGATGCGCTTGTTGAAATAATCAGATCGTATACACGGGAAGCAGGTGTCAGAGCGCTCGAGAAGGCGATTGCGACTTTATGCCGCAAAGCAGCAGTCGAGATTGTGGAGAAAGGTTCTGACCACCTCGTGAAAATCGAAGCGCAGTCCCTTCCATTTTTCCTCGGACAGCCGAAATACCGGCACGGCAAGAAGGAAGAGGAAAATCAGGTCGGCACCGTCACAGGTCTTGCGTGGACCGACAAGGGTGGAGAACTGCTCACAATTGAAACGACGATTCTTCCGGGCAAAGGGAGGCTGCAGATTACCGGAAAACTCGGTGATGTAATGCAGGAATCAGCACGCGCGGCGTTGAGCTATGTGCGCTCGCGGCACGCTTTCCTCGGTCTTCCGAAGGATTTCTATGACAAAATCGACATCCATGTGCACGTTCCGGAGGGTGCGATTCCGAAGGATGGCCCGTCAGCCGGTATTGCGATGGCGACCTCGATGGTTTCGGCACTGACTGGAATTCCGATTGATCGCGAAGTCGCGATGACCGGTGAGATTACACTGCGTGGAAATGTTCTTCCTATCGGCGGCTTGAAGGAGAAAGCGCTTGCGGGTCATCGAGGCGGCATCAAGCGGATTCTTCTTCCGTTCGAGAATGAGAACGAGATCGAAGAAATCCCCGCCATTGTCCGGGCGGAACTGGAGCTTATTCCGGTGAAGCATATGGACGAGGTGCTTCGTGAGTCGTTCCGGTATGCGTCTCTGTCGACTTTCTTCAAGGTCCTCGAACGTAAGAGCACTACTGATATTCTGCTCTACGAGGATATGAACGGAAAGAAGGGCAGGGGCGAGAGGGAAACGCAGGAGCAGATGGCGGCGGATATCGTGACGCATTGATGGCGGCAATCCGAACTTGGAGTCGTGGCGGAGCGGCGCCTCTAAGATTCGGATGATGCCATTCTCCCGCCACCCACTCCTATTCCGGCTATCTGAATTTGCACTGCCCGCAATTCGCGCGTTCTCAGCAAAAAGTTGACAATCTTCATAATGAAGAGATATTCGGATCTCAGGGGATCAAACTGACTCCAGAGACTTTCGTCGCGGGCTTTCTCCGCCAATCGCTAAGGTAAAGAAAATGGTGGATCTGACGTCATGCGTTTTCTGGGCTAAAACGACAAAGGATGGCAGTCCGGGTATATCAGTTTCTGAACATATGGACACGGTGGCGCAGACAGCCCGTATACTTGCCGGCTTTCAAGAGAACACTCTTGAGAGACTGGGGCTCCATATCGAGGATGCAGCAAGTCTGGCCGGGCTTCACGACATTGGAAAAATATCCGGTGGTTTTCAGAGGAAATGTACCAAGTGGCTCGAAAAATATTCTCTGGTCGAGGAAAACAGGCTCAACCGCTGGGATGCCTGGGCGAAAGACCACGCCAGAACCTCTCAGTTCACTATGCAGCATATTCTGGAAGATAGTGGGTATCCAAAAGCTCAGGCAGCCATCTGGGCAATGGCTATAGGCGCTCATCATGGGAGACCATGCTGGGAAGGCGAGCAGGGCCTTCAAGAAAAGGCCGGGATGCGGAAAGAGGACGACTGGGGAGTCGCTAGAAAGGAAGCAGCTCTCCGATTTCTCGCTGAACATCCTCTCAGGAAACTTCCTGAAGTGGACTTCAACTCGCCTGCTCTTTGGTGGGTTGCCGGAATAACGACGGTCGCAGACTGGATAGCTTCTGATGAGAACATATTTGGATCCAATGAGGAAGAAATTGATCATGCCGTAGTCGAAAGACGCGTCCGAAAGTCATGCAATGATTTCGGCCTCACTAAGCCCAGTCTTAAATCAGGCCTTTCATTTCAGGAATTGTTCGATTTTCCGCCGAATCTTGTTCAGGAGCAGGCGGCTGACTTCATACAGGAGCCAGGCTTATACGTGATTGAGGCCCCCATGGGCAGCGGTAAGACAGAAGCTTCGCTTTTGGCTGCATACAGACTAATGGATCAGGGACTGGCCACGGGTGTGTACTTTGCGTTGCCAACGCAGATAACCAGCAATCGAATCCATCTTCGCCTCAACTCGTTTGTTTCAAAAGCAGCTTCCGACGATTCTTCGACGCGTTTAATCCATCGCAATTCCTGGCTCTTCGAGAATGTCATTGTGCCGTTATCCGCCGTAGAGCACCTGACGGATGAGGAGGATCGAGCCGATGTCCGCCGTTGGTTCTGCACGCCGAAAAGATCGATACTCGCTCCATTCGGCGTTGGGACAGTCGACCAGGCGTTGCTTTCTATAGTAGCTGCAAAGCATTTCTTCCTGCGTCGCTGCGGGCTGGCGGGAAAGGTCGTGATCATCGATGAAGTGCATTCGTATGACATGTACACAGGTACTCTGATAGACAAGTTATGCGATGCGTTGCTCCCATTGGGCTGTACGATCATTATTCTTTCAGCAACACTGACGAGGTCCCGTCGTCGATCGTTGACCACAATCGCCTCTGAAGCGGAAACCGATGGTTATCCTCTTCTCAGCGGGAAGACCGCGACAGGCAGAGCTCTCCCGGAACGAGCAGTAGCGCCGCCGCTTGACAGGCATGTTAAAGTCTCTTTCCTGGACACGGAAGATGCAAGAGCTCGCGCCACAGACGCGGCTGGCAATGGCGCAGGCGTATTGTGGATTTGTGATACCGTCGATTCCGCTCAGGAGACCTTTCATCTGTTGAAAGAAGCGGCAGCGAAAGGCGGGTTTGCCATTGGCCTTCTTCACTCCAGGTTTCCGTTCTTTTTCCGGGAAGAACTCGAATCCGTGTGGATGGAGCGGCTGGGAAAAATGCGACAGGTGAAGCCTGCATGCATTCTCGTATCGACCCAAGTCGTGGAGCAGAGCGTTGATTTGAACGCAGACCTCTTAGTCACGGAGCTTGCACCGACAGACATGCTTCTTCAGCGGCTTGGTCGCCTCTGGCGCCATGAATTGCCGGACCGACCACTTGCTTACCCTGAAGTTATAGTGCTGCATGAAGCGGCAACCCTGGAAGAATTACGTTCTCTTTCTGCTGCTGATATAGTGAAAAAATTCGGCCCAAAGGCGAAAGTTTACGATCCTTATGTTCTTCTGAGAACGCTTGAGGTATGGAGGGACACCAAAGAGCTTAAAATACCTTCTCAGATTCGCGATCTCCTTCAATCCACCTACACGGAACGTGAAGTGCAACCGAAGTCATGGGAGGTCCTTCTCCTTGGATCCGAAGGAATGAAAAGCGCGCATCGAACCCTCGCATTGATGAACACGGGAAGCGGCATGCCGACACTGAAGGACGATGAGGGAGTTCAAACCCGGGTTAATGAGATGCCGACCGTGCCTCTGCTTCTGGTGAAGTCGAAAAACAGTGATCGGCTGGAGTTGCTCAACGGAGATGAGGTGAAACTCACAAAGAACGCTTCGTTTTCGCTCTCGACAGCCAAAGCTATTAATAAGAACGTCGTAAGCGTTCCCGAATACTTTTTTTCGGATACGCCAGATACGGACGCATGGATCGCGAGATATATTTCAAGATCTGCCCGAATTGGAGTAGTTTCAGAGGCCGGAGTTGTCACCGTGCACGGTTTAAGGGATATCGGCATCAGATGGTCGAATGAAATAGGGGTCGTCCTGGAGAAGCCGCAGGAGGGGTAATGAACTTAGTACATGAGCCGTGGATTCCCGTAGTCTGCCCCGATGCGAGCACGACGCGTGTTAGTCTGATGGATGTATTCATCCGCGGCACATCTTTTCCTGACCTTGCCGTTCGGCCATATGAAAGAGTTGCTTTGATGCGCCTGCTCCTCTGCATTTCACATGCGGCGCTGGAGGGACCCCTGGATTTTGAAGAGTGGCAGAAAGTCCCGGATAGGTTGCCGGACGCCGCGGTGGATTATCTGAACAAATGGGCGGGGAGTTTCGAGTTGTTCGATCCGGTGAAGCCGTTTTGTCAGGTGGCTGATCTGAGGCCCCGGGACAAGGGAGCAGGCTCGGACTTGGGAGCCGGGTGGACCCCTGTTGATAAGCTCGACTTCTCAAGGGCATGCGGGAATATGGCGTCGCTGTTTGATCATCTTTCCCGTGGAGAGGTGAGGCGAATTCCTCCCGCCGATCTTGCAGTTTCCTTTCTCGCTTACCTGTGCTTTTCACCCGGCGGGTTGATCTCCGAAGTCCTTTGGGGCGGTCAAAAAACTTCAAAAAGCTCCAAGGATGGTCCTTGTGCGTCAGCATCGATGTACCATGCGATTTTGAGACGCGAGAACCTTGTCGCAACCCTTAACGCGAACCTCGTGCCATACTCAGAGATTGAACGTCACTACCGGGGTCCAGAAGAAGAGTGGCTTGGCAGGCCGCTATGGGAGAGATTTCCCGAAGGTCCTCAGGATCAGGCTGCAATAAGAAACGCCCGACACACCTACCTTGGGCGATTAGTTCCGCTGTCTCGAGTTATAAAGCTGCATGGTGATTGTAGTCGTATGCTGTTGGGCGAGGGCATCGGCCTTCCTGCATTCAATGACGGCAAATCGCCATTTCCTGCAGAACCTACGGGTACGGTCGTTGAATTCGAAAAAAACGGGAAGCCAGCCAGGCGTCTTTTAAGCTTTTCTCAGGGTAAAGGACTCTGGCGAGAAGTTCCAGCCCTCTCTGTTGAGCGAAGAAGCGGGATCGGTGGCCCGCTCTGTCTTGTCAACCTGCGGGACGAGGATACCGATATGATACTGATTGCAATGGCAAGAAAACAGGCCGAGGTACTGGACAGCAGTGAGGCGGTGGTTTTTGTTCCGAAAAGCATTCGCTCCTCAGATGGATGGGCGATTTACAAGAACGGAATCGAGCATGCCGAACGTGCGGCGTCACGCCTTGCCTGGGCCGTCGAGGTTTATCGACGCGCCGTCGATGGCGGTTGGGAAGGCCGAGTGAAGAGCAACAAAAACAAAAACGAACTGAAGTCAAAGCTGGCGTCACGTTCGCTGAATCATTTCTGGACATCAGTGGAAGGATACCGTGCTTTGCTTTTGACACAGGCAGAAAAGCTCGGCACGGAGGAGGGGGTTGCCGCGGAAGCTGAGTGGGAGGAGATCCTGGTAAAGATTTCGCGTGTTGCGTACACTGCAGCGTGTCCAGCTGATACCCCGCGACAAATGCGGGCTTTTGCGGAGGGCTGGAGATGTCTTTATTCGAAGAAGGCAGCTGACGTCGAGGTGGAAGCTGCAACTGACGAAACTGATGAGGAAGAACAGGAGGAGGAAGATGTCTGCGTTGCTTGAATTCATCCGCTCGCGGAGGAATGATCGCGGGATGATGGCTGTCTTGAAGTGTGCTTTGACGAACGGAAAGAGACATCGTGCATGGCCTGTGCTCGGCCGTTTTAATGCGATCGGGGATTCCTTTGAGCATGTGGTAATGCAGACTATTGCGGGGCTATACGCCATGCATCCCGAGGAGGGGGAATCTGGAAACATAGGCGCTCTCTGCCGGAAGATTGCCGACAGAAGAAACGAGAAGCGTGAAGACATCAGCAGCTCGATAAGCGCGCGTGTTCAACATCTGCTTCAGGCCGAACGGCACGAAATCTGTGACAGGGTGGTACGGATTGTATTGTATGCAAAATCGCAGTCCCTGCCAGTTGATTATGACACTCTGGAAAATGACCTTAGATGGTGGGGTCCGCGGGTGAAAAATCGCTGGGCTTCATCTTTCTGGGGATCCGGCGGCGAGCAGCGAGTGGAGGAATAGCCATGTGGATAAGCAGGTTTTCGCTCAAGCATGACGAAGCAGCGCGAAAAAGGCTGTTTGATCTATACGCATGGCATAAAGCAGTCTGGAGTTGCTTCCCCGGGGAACCTGAAGCTTCCCGCGATTTTTTGTTCCGAGTAACGGAGACTCAGCGGGGATTTGTGTGTCAGATGGTGTCGAGAAGACAGCCCGTTCCTCCTTCCTTCACGGGGTGCGCCTGGGAGAGCAAGGAAATCCCTGAAAAGTTTTTCGCACATAAAAGGTATCAATTCGACCTTCTCGCAAATCCAACCAGGGCAGTTCTGCCTCAAGGGGAAGGAAAAGTGAACGGACGACGCGGGAAGCGAGTGGGAATTCTCGATCAAGAGGGGTTGCGATCCTGGTTTCTGCGCAAAGCGAGTGAGGGGGGCTTCAGTCTGCTTCCGGATGTGCCCCTTCAAATTGATCCTCCGCGCTATTTGTCGTTCAGGAAGGGAAGCCGGGAAGGCACGCATGCGGGTGTGCGATTTCGCGGGGCAATAGCTGTGAATACACCGGAAATGTTCAAGCAGCGATTCGCCGAGGGGTTTGGCAGTGCAAAGGGTTTTGGCTTCGGGCTTATGATGCTGCAGCCAGTTTTCAATTGAACGTATTCGTACAAAGGAATGTGGGATGAGACATATAGAATTACATATATTGCAGTCAGTGCCTGTTTCCTGCCTGAACCGGGACGATCTTAACTCGCCAAAAACCGCCGTTTTTGGAGGTGTTCCCCGGGCCAGGGTTTCCAGCCAAAGCTGGAAACGGGCAGTTCGGGAGCTGGCGAAGGAGCTGTCCCCGAAATTTGAAGGTAGACGCACACGACTTATTATGGCGCCTCTCAAGGAATCTTTGCTTGAACTTGGGTGTTCTGAGGAGGATGCATTGGCGGGAGCTAAAGCACTGGCGAATGCTCTGGCTAAACTCGACGACAAGGCGCCTGACGAGAAGGTCAGGACGATGTTTTTTACGTCTCCTGCGGAGTTGAAGGCAATTGCATCGAAATTCAAAGAGACTGGTGATGTCAAAAAATCTTTGAGGACGAATGGTTCAACGTGGTGTGACGCTGCCGACATAGCACTCTTCGGAAGGATGGTGGCGAATGATCCCTCCCTTACCGTTGAAGGAGCGGCTATGTTCAGTCATGCGCTCTCAACTCACAGGGCGGAGAGCGAAATAGACTTCTTCGCTGCGGTGGACGATTTGCAGGGAGATGACGAGGCGGGCGCAGGAATGACTGGGACGCTTGAATTCAGTTCTGCTGCATACTATCGCTTTGCCGCGGTCAATCTTGACATGCTGGCTAATGAAGATCACCTTGCAGGGCTGGAAAAGAGTGACCGCGCAGCAGTGCTGAAGAGTTTTGTCGAAGCGATACTCCGCGCGGTACCAGGCGCGCGTCGCAACTCAATGAATGCGAACACGGTTCCTGGCTACGCGCTGCTCGTGGCCCGTGAAAAGGGACATCCTGTGCAGCTTGTTAACGCCTTCGAAAAACCTGTCTACGCTCATAATGGAAAAGGGCTTATGGAGCTGTCGATTGATGCCATAAAAGAAGAGCGCGAAGACCTTTCTTCGAAATGGGGGGTAGACTTCTCCCGGATTATTGAGGTGGGCCCCGGCTTCAGCGGGACGGTCAAGGATCTTCTCGATAAGGTTGAGGAATATGCCATCTGAACACCTCTACCTCTCACTTCTTCTGGAAGGGCCGCTTCAGTCGTGGGGATTTGAAAGCAGGTTCAATAGACGGCAGACTGGCCTGCTGCCAACGAGGAGCGGCGTAATCGGTTTATGCTGTGCAGCGTCAGGGTGCGCCCGGGGCTCTGAAGAGGAAAAGTCAATTCTTTCGTTGTTTGCCGGGGTGGAAATGTTGATGATGGCCTTGCCGCGGCTTGACCCTGCCCGAGAGGGTAAGGAGCTGCATGTTCAGAGGCTGACAGATTTTCATACCATTAACGATACCAAGACCGCGGAGGAAAAAATCAAACCAACGCATCTCACTTTTCGCCAGTATCTGAGCGATGCAACCTTTGGTGTTGTAATGAGAGGTTCGCGCTCGTTCATCGAGACGCTCGCTCTTCGTATTGCCGATCCTGTTTGGGGGGTATTTCTGGGCAGAAAAAACTGCATCCCATCTCGGCCGGTGTTTGCAGGGCTTTTCGAAACTGAAGACGAAGCGATAAACAAGCTTGCCGCGAACAGGAGATTGATGGAGCTTGTCCACCTGCGAGAGGTTATGTCCTTTGAGGAAGGTACTGACTCTTTGATGGTTAATCCTGTTTCGTTTGATTCCCATAATAGAAAATTCTCCCTGCAGAGAGTAAAGCTGGTGACAGGGAAGTCGGGCTGATCGCATTCTGGATCTAGTGCAAATGGTTCTCCCGGATCTGCGGCCTATTTCTATCAAGGAGCGTTTCTCCATGATGTTTGTAGAGAAAGGGCAGATTGACATTTCCGACAATGCTTTCGTCGTAATTGACGAAAGAGGCATTCGAACTCAAATTCCGATTGGCAGCATCGCTTGCCTGATGCTGGAGCCGGGAACTCGAATATCCCATGCCGCTGTCGCTCTTGCTTCCAAAGTGGGGTGTCTTTTGATGTGGCTTGGCGAAGCGGGCGTGCGTTTGTATGCGGCGGGGCAGCCCGGAGGAGCACGGTCGGACAAGCTCCTGTTTCAGGCGCGGCTGGCGCTTGACGATGATTTGCGTCTCAAGGTGGTGAGGAAGATGTACGAACTTCGGTTTTCCGAAGCGGCTCCTGAAAAGCGAAGTGTCAGTCAATTGAGAGGAATCGAGGCGGCGCGTGTAAAGAAGATGTACCAGTTGCTTGCACAGCGTCACGGAGTCGAATGGAAGGGCAGGAACTACGACTACACTGACTGGGATAAGGGAGATGTTCCCAACAGGTGCCTTAGCGCCGCCACATCGTGCCTCTACGGGTTGACAGAAGCGGCTGTTCTGGCTGCCGGATACGCTCCGGCGATTGGCTTTCTGCACACCGGCAAGCCACTGTCTTTCGTCTACGACATTGCTGATCTTGTCAAGTTCGATACCGTTGTGCCCATTGCTTTCGAAGTGGCGAGCCGGAACGAGACACAGCCTGACAGGACAGTCAGGCACAGATGCAGAGACGTGTTTCGATCCGCACGCCTCATGAATCGTCTCATTCCATTGATTGACGTTGTCCTCTCTGCTGGAGGTGCGCCTTTGCCTCTTCCGCATGAGGAAGCCATGCCTGTAGCAATTCCAGAGAAAAGAGGACCGGGGGATGCTGGTCATCGTACTTGAGAATGCGCCGTTGAAGCTGCGCGGGCGATTGTCGCTCTATATGATAGAGTTGCGAGCGGGTGTATTCGTTGGCGACCTTTCGGCAAAGGTGCGTCAGATGCTGAGAAGTCAAATCGAAGCGGGCATAGAAGATGGGAATGCGGTCATAGTGTGGTCTACGAACAATGAAGGCGGTTATGATTTCGAGACAATAGGAACTAACAGACGTATGCCCGTGGAATTCGATGGCCTGAAGCTTATCTCATTTCTTCCGGAGTCGGAGAATTTTCATGACTGATTAGGCGGTAGAAAAACAATTGTTGAAAAAACGTGGTGTTTTAATAGTATACCGCAAGTGTGTTCCCTGCGTGCGCGGGGATGAACCGCCCCTCGACATTGTAGACTGCACGGGGAAGAAGTGTTCCCTGCGTGCGCGGGGATGAACCGGCGACAAGATCGCATATATGCTCTCAGAGCAAGTGTTCCCTGCGTGCGCGGGGATGAACCGTTGTTGCAATTAATAAATGAGGAGCTGGAAAAGTGTTCCCTGCGTGCGCGGGGATGAACCGAGCATATGACATTCCGCATTGGGGAAAGGCGGGTGTTCCCTGCGTGCGCGGGGATGAACCGCAGAAAGTTCCAGACAATAGAAATCGCCCGA
>CAYQVO010000006.1:0-1494 GCA_964421085.1 uncultured Bdellovibrionales bacterium
GAGAGATTGCCGGAATTTCCTCCGTTACTTCAAGCCCAAGCTTCTCATATGCTTCCGGGCCATGTATGCGGCCTTCGGCTCGAAGGTGTTCTTCCGTCACAGCCGCTTCTGTTTGGGAAATACACAACGGTTTTCCCAGAACAGCAAGCGCCCTTTCTCGTCCCATTCTCTCGGCCAAGTGCTCTAATACCGCTTCGAGGCCATTATTTGATTGAAGTTCGTCTACAAGAAGATTTATATCCCTGACTGTCCTTTCATCTCGCACCCCGACCATTGGATCTCCCTCACCGTTTCAGCTCTTCTAACATTGCATCAATATTGTAAACGGCGATGGTTCTTAGTCAAATTGTATACCGAAGGCGAGTTGGTGACTCAGTGGTGACTTAAGAATCAAGCGTTTCGGCAACTACTGGGAATAGAAAAAGAAAACGTCTGGCGAATCTGTGCGAACAGTCCCAGGGCATGGCACCACTTTAAGCGCCATTTCATTTCCGGGACGGAAAAATTCTACAGGATTGAAATAAAATTTCCAAATACGAAAAATCAAGATCTCTTGCTTAGATCAAGAATCCAATACCCAATGATCAATTTTTTGTAATTCCGACCGGCGCGAGCCCGACACCATAGAAACCGTCGTCATCAACGTCGTAGCTGTCGTCGTCCACGCAGAAGCCATCGGCATCCGAGTAGCCGACAATAACGCTTGATTCGCTGGTGAAGGTGTACACACTCTGCAGGAGTTCCTCCCCAGTAGCTCTTTCATGAAGCAAAATGCCAAGTGCCATGAGTCGAGGATCGGGAGTGCAAATCGTCAGGTCTTCGTTCTTATCCTGGACTGCTCGTATGGCATCTGTCTTTGGCAACCTGCGCGTTTGAGGCTCTGTTGAAACTTCCATGGGGACAATAACCCAGGCAGGTGTATCATGAGCAGCTGACGCAAGACTACTTTGTGTGACGGCATATCCTAAAAACATTCCCCAACCGTCCTCAGACGCCTTTGCCAAATCGATAAGAGAATGCCCTGCATCAAGAACCAGCATGCTCTTTACAGGTTGAGCAGCGCAAAGAGCTGCGAGCTCCGGAGAGATTGCCGGAATTTCCTCCGTTACTTCAAGCCCAAGCTTCTCATATGCTTCTGAGCCATGTATGCGGCCTTCGGCTCGAAGTGTTTTTTCTGTCACAGCCGCTTCTGTTTGGGGGTTGCGCGATCCCGTCGCAGCAAGAAGAGTCCTTCCCCGTTTCATCATTTTAGTTAATGCAATTACTCGATCCAGCCCCTCATCCGTCAACTCAGACGCCGTAAGGCCATGTATTTCCTCGGTTGCTTTTTGTTGCGACGCGTCCATTGAACCTCCTTCCTCGGTTGTCTCCTGATGACCCATCGGTCTGTTGGCATCAAAAAAGACTATGGTTCTTAGTCAAATTGCATACCGAAGGCGGGTTGGTGACTCAGTGGTGACTTAAGAATCAAGCGTTTCGGCAACTACTGGGAAT
>CAYQVO010000006.1:1504-7353 GCA_964421085.1 uncultured Bdellovibrionales bacterium
GTTCGATTTCACCCGTCGCATGCCCCTCCAGGGGGCAGCGATGTTGGCGCAGCCAACTCGCGGGGTGGAAATCTGGCGACGGGTGGAATCGAACCACCGACCCCGGAATTATGAGTTCCGTGCTCTAACCATCTGAGCTACGGCGCCATTTCAACAATGAATTCTTAAGATTTTACAATATATCCGGCGAATTGCAAGTGGCGGGGCGGGTCAAGTAAGCGCATATCGGCACCGACTTCCATGTGCTAGAATTCATTCCTATGAAATCCCGCCCACCGAAAAAGCCCGGTGCAGCCCGGGAATCGGGAGACGAGTTCGTAGACGGCCCGGCTGCTGCAGCGAAAATCCTCAACAGCATGACGACCGCCAACCGGGAGCGGATATTAAAAGAAATAAGCTCTCTCGATCCGGACCTTGCCGGCCGCATCGAAAGCAACCTTTCCACTTTTGATGATCTGCTCGAGCTTACTTCTCAAAGCATTCAACGTCTGATTCAGGAAGTGGATCAGAGCGACCTTGTTGTTTCAATGAAGATTGCGAGCGACGAAGTTAAAGATTTCCTTTACACAAACATGTCGGAAAGGAAACGGCAGCAGGTGAAGGACGACTTCGATAATCTTCCGCCGGTGCGAATCAACCAGGTGGAAGACGCCCAGCATCGCATTCTTGCAAAGCTTGAAGAGCTCCGCGAGAAGGGACTCGTCAGGTCGAAGAGCAGCAAAGATATTTACGCGTAGATTAACGGCGCAGCCCTTCCGCACACACCGCCCCAATTTCAGCAGGCGATCTCGCAGTCCGGACTCCCGACGCCTCGAGCGCGGCAAACTTCGACGCCACTGTTCCGCTTCCGCCGCTTATTATCGCTCCGGCATGACCCATGCGGCGGCCCGAAGGCGCCGCAACTCCCGCGATGTACGCAGTCACGGGCTTTTTCATATTCGCCTTGATCCACCCGGCGGCCTCTTCTTCAGCGCTTCCCCCTATTTCGCCAATCAGCACGACAGCTTCAGTCCCGGGATCCTCATTGAACAACGAAAGACAGTCTATGAAATCCATCCCGCCAATCGGGTCGCCCCCGATTCCAATACATGTCGACTGGCCGATTCCAAGCCGGGTGAGCTGGTGCACAGCTTCATATGTGAGCGTTCCGCTGCGGGATACAACACCCACTTTCCCGGGCCGGTGAATCGCGCCGGCCATTATCCCTATCTTGCATTCGCCGGGCGTTATTATGCCTGGACAGTTCGGGCCAATCAGTCTCGTCCTTTTCCCCGTCATATGAGCTTTGACCCTGAGCATATCGAGAACTGGAATGCCTTCGGTTATGCACACGACAAGATCGAGGCCGGCGTCCACTGCTTCTATTACAGCTTCCGCTGCGTGCTGCGCCGGCACGTAAATAACACTCGCAGTCGCGCCCGTCGCGTCTCTCGCCTCAGCCACACTCTCAAATACGGGCACACCTTCGTGGATTTTTCCCCCCTTCCCCGGAGAAACTCCCGCTACGACCTTTGTGCCGTAATCGATGCACGCCTTTGTGTGAAAGGTCGCGGTTTTCCCGGTAATACCCTGGGTAATGACTTTCGTATCTCCGCCTATCAGAATGCTCATGCTCCCGCAGCCCTCACTGCCTTTTCAGCCGCGTCGGCCATCGTTTCCGCTGATATGATTTTCATGCCGGATTTTCCGAGTATCTCCCTCCCAGGTTCGACATTTGTCCCCTCAAGCCGCACGACAAGAGGCACTTTCATTGAAAGCTCTCCCGCGGCATCGACAATTCCCTGAGCGAGCACATCGCATCTGAGAATGCCTCCGAAAATATTGATAAGAATCGCCTTTACATGAGGGTCCGACATCAGGATCTTGAAGCCTTCCTTTACCATCTCCTTTGACGCTCCCCCTCCCACATCCAGGAAATTGGCGGGCTCTCCTCCGAATATTCTGATGATGTCCATGGTCGCCATCGCAAGGCCGGCGCCATTCACCATGCACCCTATGTTCCCTTTGAGCGCGACATAATTCAGCCCGAATCCGCCGGCGACGCGTTCCTTCTCGTCAATTTCATCGAGGTCCGCCTGCTTCGCCAGACAAGGCTGCCGGTAAAGCGCATTATCGTCGACGGAACACTTCGCATCAAGCGCAACAAATTCTCCGGACTTCTCAACCACCAGCGGATTGACCTCAACAAGGGAGAGATCGTACTTGATAAACATCCCGAAAAGTCCCGAAACAAGCTTCTCGAACTCCCCGGAGAGCGAATCGTCCAGCTCAAGCCTGCCGCTCAGCTCCGCCGCCTGTGAACTCTCGAGGCCGGCGAATGAAACATGAACCTTTATGATCTTTTCAGGATGAGAACGCGATAGTTCCTCAATATCCATTCCTCCCTCAGTTGATGCAGCAATGCAAATCTTCCGGGCGCTTCTGTCGACATGCAGACTAAGGTACAGCTCGCGATCGATCTCACAGGCTTCCTCAACATACACCTTTCTTACTGTCGTTCCATCGGCGCCGGTCTGTCCCGTAAAGAGTCTCATTCCCAGCATAGCGCGGGCGATCTCTTCAGCCTCTTCCGGAGACTTTGCAGGCCTGATTCCCCCCGCCTTTCCCCTGCCCCCCGCAAGAACCTGCGCCTTAACATAACAGAGGCCTCCCCCAAGCGCTTCGGCCGCAGCTTCCGCTTCCGATGCGGTCGTGCACATGTACCCGCGCGGAACGGGAAGCCCGCACAACTTCATCAAAGCCTTCGACTGATATTCATGCAGATTCATTTACGGCTCCTGTATTGTCGCCGATATGGAGATTGCCACGGTTCATGCGCGTAAGAAAACTCGTGCTTATCCCTTTGGGAGATGCCCCCTCGCATTCTCCATGATTCGTACACCCGCCGAACCCTTCCCTGCCCATCTGCGCAGTCATTGAATGGACGCGGGCGAAGCGTTCTGTCCGCCCCTGCGGTAGCACAGCGAAATGCCGGACCTCAGCGGCAGAAAACAGCATTGCAGACGCATTCGGGCATGCCGCGACACAGGCGCCGCAGCCTATGCACCCCGGCTGCATCCACAGCACGCTGGGCCGTCTCCTCTGGAATCGGAATCGCGAGTGCCTCCTGTCTGTCCGGCGCCAATCAGGGCGATTTTCTGTCTCCGGGCCATGGCTTTCCTCCTCTCTTTCCGGGCGAAGGATTCTTACGGCTCCTCCTTCGGCTTGTCGGCTGAAAGAGCTTCCACCACCCCTGCCTGCTGAAGAAGCTGATTTACGTCAACCTTGTTCACACCAAGCGTCGCGCCGGCTGTGCTTCCGCTTTCGTTCAGCACCACGAACCGGGGACTTGCTGTCCGAAGAGCCTTTGCGATTTCGAGCCTGAGTATTGCCTGTCCCCCCGGACCCGAAAGGGCGTTAATCTTCTCAATCATCCCTTCGACCTCGGCCCTCCCTCTGGCAAGGATTGCCTCCGACTTGTTCTTCTGCGACTGAAGATACGCGGCGCCCTTTGTCTCGGCCTGCTTCTTCACACCTTTTGCCTCTTCAATCTGGCGGTTGACCCTTGCCTGTGCCTGGTTGAATCTCTGTTGTCCATCGGCCCGCACTGTGTCAATCCTCAGGCGTTCCCGTTCCGTCTGCTCACGGGTCCGCTGCGTCTCATTGAGTTTTTCCTGGTACTCTTTATCCACAGTCCCGTCCGGCAGAAGACGCGCGAACTCGAAGCGATCGAGGATAACCGCCAGAATATTGATTCCGAGCTTCCCCATGCTGTCCCGGAGCTTTTTTTCCACCTCCCGGACGGCCTGATAGCGTTTGTTCTCATCGATGAAATTGGCTGTTGTAAGCGCGTTCATCTCTGTGCGGATCAGCGCCCGGCCTGTTGCAACGACTATAAGCCGGATTGATTCATCCGTAGTTCCCACCCGCTGCACCACTGTACGCAGGCTCTCTGAATCGGGCATAAGCAGGTAGCGGACCGTCATGCGCAGCGCAACTTCGTTTCCGTCAAGAGCACGGGTGAAAACGAAATCACCGAGGTCCTTCTGATCTTCACCGCCCTCTCCCAGCGTCACATCCTGAGAGGCAGTATTGAGCCGGATTACAGTGTCCCAGGGGAATATGAAGGCCAGTTCTCCAGGATTGACGGCGCTTCGCGCGATCCCGCCGCCGAGGAACGGAGGGAGATTCCGAAAGATAATCCCGTGTTCAACAGCTTCCATCTTCTGGAACCAGACGTCACACCCTGAAAGGACAAAACTTACAAGCAGGAAAGCAATAATCTTTTTCATTTCCGCTCCACCCCCAGTTTCTGTGTCCAGCTGCTCATATCATACGGGTCAACTCCGCTTATAACTCCGCCGCGCAGCGACTCTACTACCGGGACCGTTTCCCTTGCCACATAGACGTCCGCACCCTGACTCTGAGCAAGCGCCTGGGCGCGAAGCCGGTCCACTTCCGCTTCTGCTTTGGCAACCCCAAGGTCTCCTTCCGCCTGTTTCTGCGACTGCACAAGCCGGCCTTCGGACTGGAGAATCAAGGCCTGATTTTCTCCATAAACCTGAAGCGTGGCTATCTTTGCGTCCCATTCGGCAGCTTCTTTTTCGAGCTTTGCCTGCGCTTCTGCAAGCTGCCCGCTTACTTCTTTAAGGTTCCTCTCCTGGTCCTGGAGGTTTTTGTTGAATATTGCGTCGTCGATTCTGGAGTCCCTGTATGTATATCTTCTGAGCAGCACGCCCTCAATTGTGATGCCGAAAGGCTCGAGTCTTTTGTTCATACGGTTCTGCGCATCCTTGAGTGCCGCTTCTCTCTTGTGCGGATTGTAGAATTCTCCGGCAAGAAGACTGCTCAGGCCCTGCTTAAGCTCATCGCTTGCGACACCCGTGATCTGATTAACCCATCTGTCCTCCGTCCGGCCGACGTTCGTGACAAGATCTGCAGGCCCTCCATGGGTCCTGTCTTCCACCTCGCCGGGGGCGGGGTAAAACCGGCTCATCACTGTTATGTCGACTTCGACATCGGCGCCGTCCGATGTCTTGATCTCGAGAGGACCGGAAGCGTTAAGTCCCGCCTGTCCCCGGTGAAAGTTCAGCACCTGAATGGTCGATGGAATAAGATGTATTTTTGAATAAAAGGGAACCGTCCACTGATAGCCGGGGCTGAGTCCCCTCCGTGAAAACCCCTGGCCTGGCCCCATCGTTATCTGCCGTACTCCCATCATTCCGGGAGGAATAACTTCTCCGAAGATGTAGTAGAGAACAGAGAGAACGCCAATGAGAACAATTAACAGGACGCCGATTGGTTTGAGGAATCCGCCTCTGCCCGCGTCCGCAACCGCCTGATCCTTTTCTTTAGTCATACAGGCTCTCCCCTCCCAGGTTGACTTGGTTTTAAAGGAAAACTTATAGCACAGTTCTCGCGCAGGCGGGCAAAAGCTGCAAGAAAGCCCGCGGAAACGGGCAATCTGCGAATAATTCCGAGGGCTGAAGCGGATTTCCTGCAGCCACAGAATCTAAAGTGTTTACCTGGCCGGCTCGAACTAATATACAGGGCAGGCGGACTTTGTCTGCTTATTTCAATCGTGTTCCATTGCGGGTTGCCATGTTGATGCGTTTTATACTTTTCATCTGCGTTACATCTTTTTTCCTCTTTCAGCCATCCTCGAATGCTGATTCACGCTACAGAGGCGTGACCGTGGCCCCTTCGATCAGTGAAGCGGATATTGCCGACCTGAAACCCTGGGGAGCGAATGTCGTGAGGTACACGATGACCTGGCACGGGCCTGCGGACACGGCAACTCGCGAAGAATACATGAACTGGCTGGTGAATGATGCGATTCCTCATCTCGACTCGCTGCTGCCGGCGTTTGC
>CAYQVO010000006.1:7363-26100 GCA_964421085.1 uncultured Bdellovibrionales bacterium
CGCCGGGAGGCTTTATCTCAAAGGCATCTCCCTCCTGGCACAGGATTTTCGCCGAGAAATGGGCGCAGGATGCTCTCAAGGAGGCGTGGTCGGTCCTCGCTCAGCACTATGCCGGCAACCCGGTGATTCTTGCCTATGACCTCGTAAATGAGCCGGCCCAGAGACAGGTCAACCCGGGATTGAAGAAGTGGAGAGATCTTTCAGCCGAAGTTGCCGGAATAGTCAGGTCGATTGACCCGGTCCACATGATTATTATCGAGGTGATTTACGGTAATCAGGAATATTTCAGCGGCCTGAAACCTCTGAAGATATCCAACGTAGCATTCAGCTTCCATTTCTACTATCCGCGACGGTTCCAGGCCCAGGGGCTGAATGGCGGGCCGGCGAATGTCAGGTATCCGTCGAAGAAGTACAAAAAGAAGGTGCTTCTTTCGAGGATGAAGAAGGCGATAAGATTTCAGAAAAAATACAAGGTTCCGATTTATGTGGGAGAGTTTTCGGCCGTACGCTGGGCCCCGGGTAACAGTACCCGCAATTACCTTTCCCACCTTATCTCAATTTTCCAGAGCAAGAAGTGGCACTGGACTTACCACGCCTACAGGGAATCCGATGCCTGGAGCGCGGAACACACGACTGACAGAAATAACCACGAAAGAAGCGCGGCGCCGACAGACCGGATGAAGCTTCTCTGGAAATACTTCGCCCGCAATACCTTATAACCGGCTTTTTGAGCTGAAAAAAGCAACCGCCGCGGATGCGGCTTTCCCCTGAAAAAAAGGATATTCGCCGCCATTTCTATTCCATACACATCTGATTTGCGGTACATATTCATGTTGTTCTGCGATAATTGCAGCCGGTCAGCCGGGCAGGAGTGTCTGCGTGAAAAGCGGCCCCATGTTCTGCCGATGTGTGGACGGATGACCAGTTGCCGGAACTTTCACGGTTAAAAAAACGAGAGGTGCATATGAGCAAATCAGGTATTTTTCGCCTTATTTCCCCCAGCATAGTTCCCCCGGTCGATCCGGAGTATCGTCCGGCAGCTCTGGCAAACCGTGAATTCAGAAACGCTCTTCGAGCCGAGGGAAAAGCTCTGCCGGTCACGATCGCAATTGAACAGGCGGACGGTTCGATTTTTCATTTCAATACTGAAATCGCGGCAGGTGACGATACTGCGACTGCAGAGGCCAACTTTCAGTATCTGGAGCGTTACATCAAGTTCGTGCTGTGGTCCCGGGGTGGATTCCGTGTCTACGTAGAGGCAACTCCGGCGGTCGTGAACAAACTCAGGAATTATTACGCGGAAGTTCCGACAGGCCGTTTCGACGCTGAAATCATGGGTGAACGAGTCTATGAAAAGCCTTTCGAGATTGTCGGCGTGACCCGCGACAAAGTTCCTGCCCCATATGAAGCAACAAAGCCGCTCGGACGCCATCTTAACGGATGCAGAATCGGATTCGATCTTGGGGCAAGCGACAGAAAGGCCGCTGCTTTATTAGATGGAGAAGTGGTCTTCAGTGATGAAACCGGATGGGATCCCTCAAAGCAGAGCGACCCCACGTATCACTTTGAAGGTATCAACGACTCCCTCAAAAAGGCCGCTGCTCACCTTCCCCGGGTCGATGCAATCGGCGGAAGCGCTGCAGGCGTGTATGTCAACAACCGCGCGAAAGTGGCTTCTCTTTTCCGCGCCGTGCCGAAAGACGCGTTCAACGCCGGAGTGAAGGACATATTTCTCAAGCTTCGGAAAACCTGGAACAACATCCCATTCGAGGTGGCAAATGACGGAGAAATAACGGCGCTTGCAGGGTCTATGTCTCTCAAAGACAACTGTGTGCTGGGCCTCTCTCTTGGATCGAGTCAGGCTGCAGGCTACGTGACGAAGGATGGAAACATAACTTCATGGCTCAACGAGCTTGCTTTCGTGCCTGTTGATTACAGGGAAAACGGTCCTGCTGATGAATGGTCAGGAGACAGAGGGTGCGGTGTTCAGTACTTCTCGCAGCAGTGCGTTGCAAGACTTCTTCCGGCCGCGGACATCCAGGTGGAGCCTGGTATGCCCCTGCCCGAGCGGCTTAAAGCCGTGCAGGATCTGATGGCGAAAGGAGATGCCCGGGCCCGTAAGATTTACGAAAGCATCGGAATATATCTTGGCTACACCATCGCGCACTATGTCGATTTCTATGAGCTGCGCAATGTGCTGATCCTGGGGCGTGTCACGTCAGGTGAAGGCGGTTCCGTGATTATCGACAACGCAAAGAATGTGCTGAAGGTTGAGTTCCCGCAGCTGGCTGAGCAGGTGGCGTTCCATACGCCTGACGAGCGCGACAAACGTCACGGGCAGGCGATTGCTGCGGCGAGTCTTCCGGTGGTCGAATAAACTTTAGGTGAATGGAGAAAACATGACTGATAATCCGTATTTGAAGTTTACTGAAAGCTTCGAGAAAATCCTCCGTGACGGCGGTTCTCTGCCTCTCGGCGGATTTCCGCCTGATACTCAGAAACCGGCGCTCGCTGCTGATGCGCCGAAGGTCCTGACATTTTCCCCCCATCCTGATGACGAGTGCATCTGCGGCACGCTGTCTCTTAGGCTGCTTCGTGAACTCAAGATGCGTGTGATAAACGTTGCTGTCACCCAGGGCAGCAACAAGGAAAGACAGGGGCCGCGCTTTAACGAGCTCACAAACGCCTGTAATTATCTCGGCTTCGAAGTGATTCAGACGAAAGAAGGCGGGCTCGAGAAGATAACCCCGAAGGCACGCGCGGGCGACCCGGCGCACTGGAGCGGCTGCGTTGAGAGGATCGTCGAAATTATCCGGGCAAATTCACCGAAGGTAATAATGATTCCTCACGTGGGCGACTGGAACGGGACTCACATCGGGACACACTATCTTGTGCTCGATGCGCTTGCGGAACTTCCCGCGGACTTTGAATGCTTCGTCGTTCAGACCGAATTCTGGGCGCCGCTTCCGAATCCGAATTTGATGGTTGAAGGAAGTGTCAAGGACACGGCGGATCTCATCGCTGCCATCTCGTTCCATGTCGAGGAAGTGAAGAGAAATCTCGACACCGGCATGTTCGTGGGCGTCGGCGAGAACTGGTTGGTGGACAAGGCGGGGCTGCTCCGGACTATACCTATGCGGCGCTTTACCGCTTCGAGAAGTGGAGCGGAAGGCAGATGAAGCCGGCGTATGAAGGGGGCAGGTTTGTCTCTGCGCAGGAGAATCCTGCCTCGATATTCGCATAACCGCATTTGGAGATTTAAGCAAAGGAGCATTGTGGAAGTCATTATTCGCCCTGATGCCGTAAGTGCATCGCAGCTTACGGCGCGCATTATTGCAAGACTGATTCGTACACAATGGAGAGTTGTGCTCGGCCTCGCCACTGGACGCACAATGGAAAGCGTGTACGACCTGCTGGCGGAGTATCATGAAAAGGAGAACCTTGATTTCTCGGGTTGCACGTCCTTCAACCTCGATGAATATATCGGCCTTCCGGCTGGAAGCGAGAACTCGTACCGCCATTACATGAACAAGCACCTTTTTGACCGGGTGAATATACACCTGAGAAACACGCACCTGCCGGATGTTCATTCGCTCGATCTGAGGACTGCCTGCCGTGCGTATGACGAGAGGATTAAAGCTGTAGGAGGCATTGATCTGCAGCTTCTAGGTATAGGGTCTGACGGACACATCGGATTCAACGAACCCCTTTCCTCCCTCCATTCGAGGACGAGAGACAAGGCCTTGACGCCCGAGACGGTAAGGCAGAACTGCGGGATGTTTGGAGGGGACATGACGAAAGTCCCCCGCCGGGCGGTAACAATGGGCGTCGGGACAATTCTCGAAGCAAGAAAGATCGTACTGCTTGCGACCGGGAAGGAAAAGGCGGACATCATTGCAAAAGCAGTCGAAGGGCCCATCACATCGATGATTTCGGCCTCCGCGCTTCAGCTTCATCCTTCATGCACAATCATATGCGACGAGGATGCCGCCGAAAAACTCGCATGCAGGGATTACTATTTCTGGATCTTCCAGAACGAGCCCGAGTGGGCGGAGTTCAGATAGACGTATCTGTTCAGCCTTGTATTTACTGCTTTACGCCTTCGATCTCGAGGGTGATACGCACCTCATCACCGACAACGAGCTGCCCTGTTTCGAGAAGCTTGCTCCAGGTCAGCCCGAAATCTTTCCGGTTGATTTCAGTTGCGGCGGCGAAGGCTGCGCGTTCTTTGCCGTTCATGTCCTTTACTGAACCGCCGTATTCCGCGTCAAGGACAACGGGCCTTGTCACACCGTGAATTGTAAGATCACCTGCGGCTTTGAAGGAATGTCCGGATATGTTCCGTATTTCACGTGAAACAAACTTTATTTCAGGGAATTTCTCAGTGTTCAGAAAATCCGCGCTCCTGAGGTGATCGTCCCTCGCCGGTTGACTTGTATTGATGCTTGCGGCTTTTATTACAGCTTCAGCTTTCGACGCAGACGGATTCCCGGAATCGTACGCGAATGTCCCGGAGAACTCGCCGAAATGACCGGTGACGTTTGAAACAGCAAGATGACGGATCTTGAAGGAAATCGAACTGTGGGCCGGGTCGATTTTGTACTCAGCACAGACAGCGCTCTGGACAGACACGACGGCCAAAAACAGGGCAAACAGGATTTTTCTCATCGGCATCTCCTTTTTGATGAAATATAACCCTGTAAGCCGGTCGGATTCCAGCCGATAGTGTCAGGTATGACAGCTTTATCCTGTTTTTCCCGGGTATTTACCGCCTTTCTTGTTTCAATCCTGCCTGTTCGGGGTTCCGGCGAGCCAAGGCAGGCACAGGAGAACTACCTTGCGCCGCCTGACGAAATCAAGATAAAAGGAACCCACCTTTCGGATACCATATCGACTGCGCTTGGGAGAGTTCAGCTTCGCGGCGCGAGGTCAACTGAAAGGCTTTTTGGACGGACGCCGAACCGGGCGGTAGCTGAGGCAACTCAAACAGTCTCAAGGGTGCTTCATCGGGCAGGATGGCCTTCGAGCGTTTCTTCGTTGAATGCGGAGTGGAAGATTGTTTTTCTCGATGAGAACCTTCCGGAGACCCAGATCCCTTTCTATCTCATCAGCAGCTGTCATCCCGGCTGGATGACGCCTCCTGCGAATATTTATGTTATTGCGCAGCGGATTGCGGCGGGTTGCGGAGGGAGCACGAAGCTTCGGATCGGCGATGCTGATGCGGAAATGATGCTTGTGCTGCTTCATGAGCTTGGCCATGTCGTCGAGTTTCATCTGCTCGGTCAGAAACAGACAACTGACCGGGCACAGGCCGAAGGGTTCGCCACATGGTTCGAATATTTTGCGAGCGCTTCGTCGGAACTTACGAGGCGGGGAGAGCGCCGGAAGATAATCGGCGCCGCTATCGAACGCGCGTCGAAATCCTGGGCGCCGGGGGAAGCCGTATTTTCGGCGACAATGGACGGGTATTCTGCCGCGGCGTGTCCATTTGCCGCAGTTTTCGCAAAGCGGGGTGTCCGGGGCATCGGGCAGGTGTACAAAGCGCTGATGGAGGGCTCACCTTCGCTCGAAGCTGCAATCAGGGCAGCTACGGGCTGGAACCCGGCGAGACTCAAGAGCGAGGTAAACAGTCTGCTTCTGGACTGACACCTTCTCCTAAAAATGGATCTCAAGGCAGGGAGTGGTTCGTGGAATGGGGTCTCAGAGCTGACGATCTCTTATCAGTGCCGGAAATGCAGAAAAAACCAGGAACATCAAGAAGGCGACAAAACAGAGCTATAAAGCAAAGAAGAGCGATCTGAACAAAAAACTCACGGAAGTCGTAAGTGCGTCGAAGAATGGCCCGGCAAAAACTGCGGCGAATTCGAAGCTGAGCAGGAACGTGAAGTGACAGGGGCGAACGGGTCCAGGACCGCAGGGACGCGATCCCTCCAGCAGGCACCGCATCCCCGCGGTCCGATCCTGCGCCTCTTCCATCAAATCACCGTATCTGTTATAGCCATCGAATGCTTCGAAACGCGTTAATACTGCTCTCCTCACTCACGATCATTCTCTCAGTATCCCGCGCCGACGAACCCCTCCGTCTCGGCTGCATCGGTTCAACGACGGGATTTGCATCGACATACGGAACAGCCGTGCTCGAAGGCGTGCAGCTCGGGATCGATGAACTGAAAAAAAACGGGCGCGAAGTGGAGCTTTTTATCGAGGACGACCAGTCAGCGCCGCGAATGACCGCGACAGCTTATCAGAAGCTTCACTCTCTTCATAAAGTCGATCTCATCATTCTCGGATCATGGTGGGGAAATTCGATTGTGGAAGCGGCAAAAACAGATGGAGTGCCGATCATTTCCTGCGAAACGCTCTACAACAAAGAGTTCGTTGTTGCTCCGAATTACTTTTCGATTGCCGGCGATCTTCGCGACTGGATTCACGTGTTCGAGCCTCTTGTCAGCATGAAAGGATGGAAGAAAGCAGTAATGGTGCGCTTCATCTCCGGCTTTGCAGAGACGCTGCACCAGGAACTCAAAGCCATGTTCTCGAAAGATGGCCGCCGGCTTCTCGATGTGTTCGAATACCAGGATTTCCAGATGCAGGAAGCCGCATCCTTTGCGGCGCGCGTCAAAGCGCTTTCTCCCGACGTGCTTTATATCGATGCACAGCCCGGGGGCTACGCAACGCTTGTTCAGCGCCTGATTGAACTAAAGCCGAAAAACCTGGTTGTTCTCTCGAATGTCATTACCGAAAACGCCTTCAGAGAAAAGCTCTTCAACCCGTCCGCATTCCCGGGAGAGATATACTATTCGAGACGTGAAATGCTGCGGCCGGCGTTTGTGGAGAAGTTCAAGCTGAAATACGGCCGGGATCCTGTTCTCAACGCGGACCTTGGGTATTATTCAGCGCTTCTTGCAGAAAAAGCTGTGTCTTCAGGAAAGCCTGCTGCTGATGCGCTCCATTCGGGGCTGGAGGTCGAAGGAATTGTCTTCACCTTCGATGAACACAACGTCTATCGCGGGCTGAAGCAGGAGATGTACACATTCCGCGGGGGTGAGCCGATCAAGGTTGCGCAGAAGTGAAACAATTCTTTGAGAAAAAAGCCGGAAGATCCGGCGTTTGAAACAAATAGATATTGAGTTGTTGTATGTTTAGACCCCGGTTGCTGTATAATGCGGAGCCATGATGGAAATGAACAATGGACTTACGCCGGACCGGGAAAATGAGAATTCCATTTTTGTGGCGCTTGTTGAGAAACACGCTCTGGATCGGATCCTGAGGGCTTATCCTGGTCACCGTCGGGCATATGAAGTTCTTAATCAGGTCATCGCAGAGGACCGGGGCGGGCATGTTGCATTCACCGGTTTGCAGGTTTCTTTTATCTGTGACACGCTTATTCCATGGGCGATGAAGGATCCTTCTCTTGCAGACGATCCCTGGTTTACTTCACTCGGAGTTCCTGTTCTCGACGTAATTTTGTCAAAGCTCCGGCCGCCGGTTGAATTGGAGGGAGAAGTTACTGAATGCATCGATGACATGGCCATTGTAAGACTTCTGATCCCGGGAAATGATCGTTACGGCTTTAAATGCCCCGTGGACGTTTTAACTGACCGGGGAGTGAGCCTCAATCACGGCAGGCTGATCTGCACACTGAAGCAGACAAGAGAAGGCCGTGTTATTACGGGCATCCGGCCGGCAAGCGATCCGAACTGGAATGAGGCAACGCTGCCTCCGGTTGAAGAACTTCCTCCTGATCTTGCGAAGGCGCTCGATGCTGTGCAGAAGGGGTGGAAGATGGATGGTGAGCAGGAAGACGCTGACGGAATCATGTGAGACGCATGTGAGCCTGTATCGTGACTGTACCACGAAAGAGGATTCCGATTCCGATAGAGTCTCCGAACTCAGGAAACGTCCGGTACGTGATCGTCGGGAGCCGGGCAAGGTTGCCGACACGGAACAACGGTTGATATAGACGCAGAAGACGACTGTTAACAGGGCCGGCATTCAGCCGGGGGCACGCGGCCTCTCGAGGCGTACCGGCATCTCCTTGACACACAGGAGAACAGGCAGTTGACAGAGTCTTAAGGGCGTACGCTAACGTTCAGCACCCCTTCATCTGCTCAACACACATCATCAGACACCGCGGCAGATGGAAAAAACACTTCCACTTGCTGCCCTTGAGCATATGTGTCGGTTCGCCGCGGCGGTTCAGATAACCGTACCACTCGCCGTACTGTGGATCTCTGAAATGTTCGAAGCTCCATGCATCGAGCTTCCTGAACCACTCGAGAAATTCCCGGTCTCTTGTAAGCCTGTATGCATATAATGTCGCAACAAGCGCCTCATTGTGAACCCACCAGAGCTTCATATCGCATTCAAGCTCGAGTTTCGGTTTCCCGAGGATATCCATAAAATAAAAAATGCCCCCGTACTTTTTGTCCCAGCCGAAATCAAGCAGGGCCTTGATGATCGTACCGACCTTGGAAACAAGTTCCGGCCTGTTGTTTTTCTCCGCAAATTTCAGAATAAACCAGCAGCTCTCGAGCCCGTGTCCGGGGTTTATATGCCGTCCATCGCCCGATTCCAGATCCACTGTATGATCCGGATTCAAATTCTCGAAAAGAACCTTGTGCTCCGGACGCCAGAAGTGTTCGACCACCATCTCTACAGCATCTGCAACCGACTTGTCGTAATCTGAACCTGCGAGACATTCCTTTACCACAGTTCCCAGGTTCGCAAGGATCATATAAACACCGTGACTCAGCCTCCCGGGGCGGGCATGCATGGACTTATCCCACCGGCCTTTCGGGTGCGCCATGCGGCCGAGGTATTTCTCCATCGCATAATTTGCTTCCGCCCTGTACTGAGGATCGCCCGTAACTTTATAAAGAGCAGCTGCTCCCATCACAGCAAACGCCTCAGAATAAATGCTGTGCGGAGCAATTATCGGCTCCCCCTTCCTGTTGAGACCGAAGTAGTAATGTCCATCACTGCTTTTTCCATGTCGCGTCAGAAATTCGAACCCCTGCTTTGCATACTCCAGGTATCTCTCATGCCCATATGGGGAATCAGTCAGAGTTGCCCACATGTAGACTTTGCGCCACTGCATCCACATCCATTTGTCGGAGTCCCACACAGAACCATCGCGATCGAGCGAATCGAAGTAGCCTCCGTATTCGTGATCGATTCCGTGTTTTTCCCAGAAAGGGATGACGTTGACAGTAAGTTCTGTTTCGTAGCGGGAGATGTAAGGGGTAAATTCCATTTCGTTCCCGGCCGCGACAAGCGCGGCCCTCCTGAGCGAAGCGAAGGATATTACATAATCACACAAAACTCATCGTAATCTGCAGTCATACACGAAAGTACCAGAGAAAGACGCATGTATCACCGCGTCTTTCTCTTTCAGATCTGCCCGAACGTCATAACTCGCGGCAACTGCTGAATCTATGTCCTTTGTTGTCCGCTCGACGGCCCCGAATAAGGGCCCGGGGGGCCTCCCACAAGCAGACTCCTACTTCCTTATATCCTCCACCAGATCCTTCATTGAAAGCCGGATTTTGCCCTGCCGATCAACTTCGAGGACCTTGACCGAAACCTCGTCCCCTTCCCTGACAATATCAGTGACTCTGTTCACCCGCTCGTTTGCAAGCTGCGAGATATGAACAAGTCCGTCTGTCCCGGGGAGAATCTCGACAAAAGCGCCGAAATCGGCAATCCGCTTCACGACTCCTCTGTACACCTTTCCGATCTGCGCTTCTCTCGTCATGTTCTCGATAATCGCGATGGCTGCCTTGACCTTGTTCTCATCAGCGCTCGCGATATTGATGGTCCCGTCATCGCTGACATCCATCTTGACTTCGCACGACTCGGTAATAGATCTGATGGTTTTCCCTCCCGGTCCTATGACATCCTTGATCTTCTCAGGGTTAATCTTGATTGTGACGATACGCGGGGCGAACTTGCTCAGATCTTCGCGCGGCTGTCCGATCACCTCGGCCATCCTGCCGAGTATGTGAAGCCTCGCCTCGAGAGCCTGGTCAAGAGCGCGTCCCATGATGTCTCTGTTCAGGCCCTTTATCTTGATATCCATCTGAAGCGCCGTAACACCCTTCTCTGTTCCGCAGACTTTGAAGTCCATATCGCCCAGATGATCTTCGTCGCCGAGAATATCGGTGAGAACTACTGTTGTGTCGCCCTCTTTGATAAGTCCCATCGCCACGCCGGCGACCGGGGCCTTGATGGGAACGCCGGCGTCCATAAGAGCGAGCGTCGAACCGCAGACAGTCGCCATTGAACTCGAACCGTTGCTCTCAGTGATCTCGGAAACAATGCGGATCACATACGGGAACTTTCTCATGTCGGGAATAACAGCGCTGATTGCGCGTTCGGCCAGAGCTCCGTGGCCCACTTCGCGGCGTCCCGGACTGCGCAGCGGCTTCACTTCGCCTACTGAGAATGGCGGGAAATTGTAATGAAGAAGGAAAGTCTTTTCATTTTCACCGATCAGATTATCGAGCCTCTGCGCCTCTTCCCCGGTTCCCAAAGTAGCGACAACGATTGCCTGTGTCTCGCCGCGGGTAAAGAGAGCTGAACCATGAGTTCTCGGAAGGAATCCGACTTCAATCGATATCGGACGGACAGTCCTGCTGTCGCGGCCGTCAATCCGGGCCCCTTCCTTGACAATCCTCTCACGGACCCGCGTGTAAACGATCTCCTCCACACAGTGATCGATAAGCATGGCGACTTCAGGCGCTTTCGGATCGTCTTCCTTGACGAAAGCCGTGACGAGCTCTTCTTTGGCAGCGTCGAAGGCGTCTCTTCGCTCCATCTTGTCCTTCACCCGGATTGCCTTTTCAATGAGCGGAGCAGCCTTCCCGGCAACCTGGGCATAAATTGCCTGATCGCATTCCTTCGGAACGAACTCGAACTTCGGTTTTCCGCACTGTTTCTGCAGTTCGAGCTGGATATCGATAATTGGCTGCATCTGCTCGTGAGCAAAGAAAAGGGCGTCAAGAACTTCCGCCTCAGGAACCTGATCAACCCCGCCTTCCACCATGACAATGGCATCACGGGAACCGGCAACGACAAGGTTCATGTCGGACTTTGCGAGTTCCGATGTCTTCGGATTGATGACGAGCTTTCCGCCTATGCGCCCCACCTTTACGGCAGCAATGGGACCCTGGAAGGGAATGTTTGAAAGAGTGAGCGCTGCGGATGCGCCGCATACTGCGAGAACATCAGTATCGTTTTCCTGGTCGGCCGAGATGACCGTCGCGATAACCTGAAGCTCCCGGTTGAAGCCCTTCGGAAAGAGAGGGCGGCATGGACGGTCAATCAGCCGCGAAGTGAGAGTCTCTCTCTCGCTCTGCTTGCCTTCACGCTTGAAAAAACCGCCGGGAATTTTTCCGGCAGCATATGTTTTTTCGATGTAATCGATTGTGAGCGGCAGAAAATCTCCTGTTCGCTCTCCGCCCATGCAGGCAGCGACAAGGACGATTGAATCCTCGACACGCACAATAACAGCCCCGTCAGCCTGTTTTGCGATTCGCCCGGTTTCAATTGAAAAGGAACGGCCGAAGAGATTTTTCTCAATAATGTTCATAGGTGTATACCTTTATGTGGATAAAAGAGTCCGGACAGTGTGACCGGACGAAGGTCGTCAATTCATAATTAAGGCGCGGAGACACGCTTATTTCCCGTGCAGCTACTTGCGGAGACCAAGCGACGCGATGAGGGAGCGATACCGCTCCACATTTTCTGCGCGAAGGTAGTCAAGCAGCCGCTTCCGGCGGGAAATGAGTGTCATCATGCCGCGGCGCGAATGATTGTCGTGCGCGTTCTTCTGGAAGTGTGCCGAAAGGACTTCGAGTCTTTTGGTGAGAAGCGCAATCTGTACTTCGGGAGACCCCGTGTCTTTCTCTTTCCGTTGATACCTCCCCATGATTTCTTTTTTCTCTTCAGAACCAGATGCCAACGCCATTTAAAACTTCTCCTGTCTGAACTGCAGTTCGTTTAAATTTAATCGCTAATTTGTCAGGAAACTTAGCAGGTTATATAGATGAAGTCAAATAGCGCCTACGCGCCCCCTTCGGGGGATTTTTGTATGGCGCTCACCCGCTTGATTATTCTGCCCTTGGTCAAATCATAGGGAGATATTTCAACCGTAACGCGGTCGCCGGGAAGGACCCTGATATAATTCCTCCGCATTTTGCCCGCGAGGTAAGCGATAATCTGATGGCCGTTATCGCACTCAACCCGGAATTTCGTGTCAGGAAAGCACTCCTTGACAGTTCCGTTCATCTCAATGCCATCTTTTCCCATAAGTCTTCAAATATAAATAACGTCTTACTGTAGCAAAAAGACCCGATGAAATGCAATCGCCTCTTCCGGCACCATGAATACGGACCGTTGACGGCGGTGCACACTCTTATTTTTCGACTGTAAACACACCGATTCTGCGGAATCTCTGATATCGCTTATCAAGAAGATCAGAAACGGGAAGCTTCTCCAGACTCCTGATATTTCTGACCAGACTGCTTCTGAGAATCTCGGCGGACTCCTTCCTGTTGGTGTGGGCGCCGCCCGGAGGCTCCGGAACGATTTCGTCGATTACTTCTCTCCGTTTGAGATCCTGGGCGGTAAGCTGAAGCATCTCGGCTGCCTGTGCCGTATATTCAAGCGGATTCACTCCCTCAGCGTGCCATAAAATGGAAGCACACCCCTCGGGACTTATCACCGAATAGATGCTGTTCTCCATCATGAGAATGCGGTCGGTCACGCCGATTCCGAGCGCGCCTCCGCTTCCGCCCTCTCCGATTACGACTGAAACAAGAGACGTCCGCAGTCTCGACATCTCCATCAGATTTCTTGCGATCGCCTCTGACTGCCCCCTCTCTTCAGCGCCGATTCCGGGATATGCTCCCGGCGTGTCGATGAACGTGATTACGGGAAGGCTGAACTTTTCGGCAAGCTTGAAAAGGCGCAGGGCTTTCCGATATCCCTCGGGGTGAGCCATCCCGAAATTTCTCTTGAGACGCTCCTGAGTGGTCTTTCCCTTTTCGTGGCCGACAAGCACAACGGGGGTTTCGCCAAGTTTCGCCGTTCCGCCAATCATCGACGGATCCTCGCGGAATCCACGATCCCCCCCGAATTCCATGAAGTCGGTAAAGATCAGCTTTATGAATTCAAGAGCCGATGGACGATCGAAATGGCGGGAAAGCTGCACCCTCTGAATGGGCGAAAGTCTACCGAATACCTCGTCCCTGAGCTTCACGTACTTTCTCTCGAGTTTCGCGAATTCACCGCGCCTCGACTCGTCGCCTGCGGTAATCTCGTCGCGCAGACGCTCGAGCTGGTCTTCGAGTTCCACGAGAGGTTTTTCAAAATCAAGCGGGTGCTTTACTTCCGACATCTGCGATAGTTGTTCCTGATTATTTTCGAATCGGCACCATACCACCAATCCTGTTATTTCTCAAAGGGCCCATTTTCTCCCTCCCCGTGGATGCGTCAAAATCGGGCCCCGTTCAGATACCACACTTCGTTCTGCTCGAAAGGGTTCAAGAGCCTGGACTTTGCCCTCTTCACCACCTCATCCACCGGCCAGTCATAAACCGCGAAATCGCTCACTCGCTTGTGGTGTCTGTAAAAAGAAGCCTCGCTCTTGAGTTCCATGGACTCTTCACTCTCACCCGGGTGGACTACCCATCCCCTCTTCCGGGGTTCGTTTCTCCAGAAAGTATACTGCCGCTTCGCAAAACGGCGGGTTTCCATCTGAACCTCGCTCAGTGCGCGGCGAATATCCATCTCTCCCCGCAGGACCGCGCATGCCTGGGCATATCCGAGCGATTTCAGAGGAAACACTCTATCTCCATATTTCCCGGCAACCCGCCGCGTTTCTTCGATCAATCCCCTCTCGAACATTGCCCCCGCCCGCTGGTCGATGCGATCATAGAGAACATCCCTGGGCAGGCACATGACAAGAAAGAGCCCCTTCAGATCCGAGACAGGAAAATCATGGCCTGTCTGGAGAGCAGAAGCCGGAACTCCGGTCAGCTCGAATGTTTCCAGCGCACGCTCCATGCGAACGCGATCATTCACATGAATTCTTCCGGCAGACAAAGGGTCGACCTCGCTCAAACGGGCATGCAGTTCCTCAGATGAAAGCTTCAGGAGCGCCGCGCGAAGTTCGGGGTCGGCCGCCGGAAGAGGCGCCAGGCCGTGGAAAAGCACCGTTATATACATCGTTGTTCCGCCCGAAAACACGCAGAGCCTCGACCGTTTCTGTATGTCAGTCACCCGCTGCAGGGCTTCTGTCCGGTACCAGGCGGCATCTGCCGTTTCGTCTGGATTTCTCGCGTCAATAAGGTGGTGCGGAACTCCCCCCTGCTCTTCGGGAAGAACTTTCGCTGATCCGATGTCCAGCTCCCGGTATACCTGCACCGAATCGATATTGATAATCTCCCCGTCGAGAAATCGCGCGGTCTTTATCGCCGCATCGCTCTTTCCGCAGGCAGTTGGACCTGAGATGAGAAGGACAGGTTTCATGGCGATCTCTACCTGTCCCTTCCGAACCACTGTTCGACGTGCGCCTTCGAGAACGCGACAATAACCGGGCGGCCGTGAGGACAGGCAGCCCCAAACTCCGCGGAATCAAGAGCGTCAAACAGAGCGGACGCTTCTTCTCTGGTCATCTGTGTCCCGGAGCGAATACTGGAGTGACACGCAATGCGCGCCGCGATTGAATCTATTCTTTCCTTGACTGCTCCATACCCTTCCTGCCCCGGTTCGGATGCCGCTATCTCTTTTATCACGGCTTCCGCTTCTGAAGGGCTGAGCACAGGGGGAGTCGCTCTGAGCGTCACGGAAGTTTCGGTGTCCGTCTCGACTTCGAAACCAAACTGCTTCAAAAGATCATCCTGCGCGCTCAGCCTGAAGACTCCCTCTTCGGTCAGTGTTATCTTCACGGGAATGAGCAGGGCCTGGGACTGGTGATCGCGATTAAGAACCCGGTTGCGGACAAGATTGAAATTGAACCGCTCGTGCGCTGCGTGCATGTCGACAATCACAAACTGCCCGTCTTCTTCGCAGAGAAGATAGCATTCCATCAACTGTCCGATATATCGCAGTCCGGAAAACGAGGGCTCTTCCTGAGGCGAAAGATTCGGCTCTCTCCATTCGGGTTTCAAAAAAAATGCCGGCTGAGGCTCTGCGGTAACGAGTGAAAACGGCCTGCTGGTTGATGAACAGTATGTTCTGTCCATTTCCTGTGCGACGGCAGCCGGCGCTTTGAACTGCTGCACTGTTCTGAAAACAAGGTCACGCACAAGACCGAAAAGAACCCTCTGATCCCAGAACCGGACTTCGCTCTTCTGCGGATGCACGTTCACATCCACGAGCACAGGCGGGAGGCGCAGATGAATGAAGCCCGGGGGAAATTCCCGATCCTTGAGCGTAGAATCGAAACCATCCTTTACCGCCCGCACAATCGATCGATCCGAAATGAGGCGGTTGTTCACAAGGACGACAAAAGCCGCGGCCTCGGCCTGAGCAAGCGAAGGATGTGAAACAAGTCCTTCCACTTCGATAGCAAGCTCTTCTTCTCCGTGTCCGGAATCGATACGTATGGGGAATCTTCTCGCAAAGTCCAGCGTCGAGCCTTTAAAGAGAGAAGCAGCCCGCTCGACAGCGGAACCTCTCGGAGCAAGATTGAGGATTTCTTTCCCGTCGAAGAAAAGCCTGTAACGGACCGCATGATTGGGAATAGCCGACTGCTGCATCCAGGACTTGACCCTGAGTTCTTCAGACCGCCCGGACTTGAGGAATTTTCTCCTTGCGGGAGTGTTGTAGAAAAGATGCCGGACAGAGATGTCAGTGCCCTGCGCACCGCCTGTTTCACCCGCGTTTACAAGCCTTCCCCCTTCGATCACGACCTCGGTTGCGACCGGGGAGCCGGGAGTTTTCGTTTTCATGCGCACTTTTGCGACTGCCGCGATGGATGAGAGGGCTTCTCCACGGAAGCCGAACGTGGAAATCTTCAGAAGGTCCTCTTCCCTTTCGACTTTGGATGTGGCGTGGCGCTGGAATGCAAGGATTGCGTCGTCACGCTCCATCCCGCCTCCGTTATCCACCACTCTGATAAGGGAGCGTCCTCCGTTTTCGAGATAAACCGAGATTTCAGCTGCGCCGGAGTCAAGCGCATTATCGACAAGTTCGCGCACGACAGACGCGGGCCTGTCCACAACCTCACCGGCAGCTATTTTATTGACGACGCTGTCGGTGAGCACTCTGACTTTCATCGGCTGAATCCTACTGAAGCACCGGCTTTATCGAGACCTCGCGTTCCGGTCCGCGCAGCCCGCCTTTCCTCATGGTGAATAATATGGCCTTCTTCGGATCGCTCGACGACACAAGGTTCTGCACTTCATCGACAGTCTCCACCGGGGTTCCATTCACCTGCATTATAAGGTCGGCCCGCTCATAATCCCGGATAAATCCCTGACGAAACGCATCGCTCACTCTCCGTTCGATTGGCTGTATGCCCGCATCCTCCGCCGGCCCGCCTTCAATAACGCGGCGGACCATTGGTCCCTGGGTCGTATCAATCAGAATCCAGCCCATCTTGGGCCGCAGAACTTTGCCGGTCGCGATAAGCTCGGGAAGAACACGCCTGATGTCATTCACCGGAACGGCAAATCCGATACCTGCCGAGTCTCCCGATCGACTGAGAATGGCCGTATTAAGGCCTATCATGCGCCCGTCCATATCGAGCAGAGGACCGCCTGAATTTCCGGGATTGATGGCCGCATCTATCTGGACAAGGCCTTTCATGAGAAAGCCGTTCGGATTTTTCACCGTTCGATCAAGGCTCGATATTATTCCGGCTGTAAGAGTCCGGTTGAGCGCGAACGGATTTCCGATGGCAAGCACCTGCTGACCTACTTCCACACGCGACGAATCTCCAAGACTCACCGCGACAAGTCGACCCGGCAGGTTGTGAAGTTGAAGAACGGCGATGTCGAGTTCCTTGTCGAAGCCAAGAAGCCGCGCCTGATCGCTCTGCCCGCCGGCCGTGGTGATCTCGATCTTATTCGCATCCTGAATCACGTGGAGATTCGTAAGAATTATGCCGCGCTTCGCATCCACGACCACACCCGATCCCGTGCCTTCTCTCGGCTCTACTTCGAGAAAAAGATCGAAAGGATCGACGGTAAGCGATATTGTCGTGATAAACACGACAGCCTCGTTTGTGTCCCTGTAAACTCTGATAGTCCGATCCTCCGTTTCACTCCTCCACGCGGAAGATCTCGAATCAGCGGGCTTCGCCCTGCCTTCGTTTTTGAGCAGCATCAGCGATACGGCAAGGGCCATGACAAACCCGGCAACAGCAAGAGCATTCACCGGTCTCAGTATTCTCTGTCTCGTGGATTTCAATCTTCTTCCTCCTTTCCTCCTGAAAGCTGCCTTACCCGCTCAACTTTAATGACACCGGGCAGAAGCTCGATGCCGTTCTTGAGCCGCTCAAGCTGCCGCGCGTCGGATATCACCAGTTCGAACGCGTTCACAGCCTTTCCATTAGGAAGCGTTTTCACATGCGCTCCCGTTATGTTCGCGCCATGAACCGTTATGGCTTCCGTCAGACGGGCGAGAATGCCCATCTGGTCCTGACAGTGAACTGTAAGCCTGACCTTGCGGGGAGCGCTCGCGCTCGAATCCCATGTGACCTCGATTTTCCGGAACGGATCGCATTTCAAAACTTCGGAACAGTCCGCTCTGTGGACTGCCACTCCCCTTCCCCTGCTGATGAATCCCACGATTCTGTCTCCGGGCAGCGGTTCGCAGCATTTCGCAAAACGGACAAGAACATCGTCGAGCCCGCTCACCTGCACTCCCATCGAATCCTTCGATACTTTGGCTGCCCGCTGGAATATCCTGCGGATCGGGCTTGCTTCGTCGGACTCCTTCAGCGTGCCTTCAACATCGACGTCCTCCGGCGCCAGCTTCGCTATAACTTTCGAAGTCAGAACCTTTCCGTAACCTATTCCTGCAAAGAGGTCCCCTTCGGACCTCAGCCCCATTGAGTGCGCCACATCGTGGATCTTTCCGTCTTTTTCGAGCTTCTTGAGATTGAGCTTAACTTTCCTGAGATCCCGGGTCAGGATATCCATCCCGAGAGCCATGGCCCTCGAATGCTCTTCAGACTTGAGGAATGCGCGTATCCTCTGCTTCGCCTTTGAAGAAATCACGAAGCGAAGCCAGTCTTTGCGGGGGACCTGGCTTTTGGAGGTCATGATCTCGACAGTATCGCCATTTTTCAGCTCATAATTGAGCTGCACTATCTGACCGTTCACTTTCGCGCCTGTCGTGTGGTGCCCCACATCCGTGTGGACGGCGTACGCAAAGTCGAGCGGAGTCGATTTTGCCGCCAGACGGATCAGATCCCCGCGGGGGGTGAAAACAAAGACATCGTCCGGGAAAAGTTCTCCTTTTACCGACTGGATGAACTCGTCCGGATTCTTCAGATACTGCTGTGTTTCGACGAGTTCAGTGACCCATTTCAAGTCGAACGCCTGGGACGCCCCGCCTTCCTTATAGCGCCAGTGTGCGGCGATACCCTCCTCCGCAATCTTGTGCATTTCCGGCGTCCGGATCTGAATCTCCACACGCTGTCCTTCCGGCCCTATTACGGTCGTATGCAGCGACTGGTACATGTTGGGCTCGGGCATCGCGCTGTAATCTTTGAAACGCCC
>CAYQVO010000006.1:26122-32936 GCA_964421085.1 uncultured Bdellovibrionales bacterium
TGGGGACTATTATCCGGAACCCAAGCAGATCGTTGACCTCCTCGAAGGTCAGCGCCTGAGTCTCCATTTTGTTCCAGATTGAGAAGAAGTGCTTTGCACGGCCCGCAACTGACGCAGATACTCCGTTTGCCTCGAGAAGTCTCGATATCTGATGAATGACCTCCTGGATGTATCCCTGCCGCTCGCCTGCGCTTTTATCAAAATCTTCTTTTATCAGGTGATAAATGTCGGGCCGGAGATAATAGAGGCACAGGTTTTCGAGTTCCGACTTCATCCAGAAAATACCGAGCCTGCTTGCAAGAGGGGCGTAAATTTCTTTTGTCTCCTGCGCTATCCGAATCTGGCGTTCCCGCGAAAGATGCTCCAGCGTGCGCATGTTGTGAAGTCTGTCGCAGAGCTTTACAAGGATGACACGAATATCCTTGGACATTGCGACGAGCATCTTTCTGAAGCTTTCAGCCTGTTTTTCTTCCCGCGACTCGAATTCAATCCGGGTAAGTTTCGTCACCCCGTCCACTATATGGGAAACCTCTTTTCCGAACTCGGCCTCGAGCTGCTCTTTGGTCACGATGCTGTCCTCGACAGTGTCGTGAAGAAGCGCTGCGGCCACCGAAGGAATGTCGAGTCGAAGCTGACATACCAGCAGAGCAGTATCGATGAGATGATTTATGTAGGGCTCGCCTGTGACGCGGCGCTGGCCGCGATGGGCATGTTCGGCGAATTCAAAGGCTTTTTTAACTGAAGCAAGGTCCGGATCAGGATAGTAGCGTCTTATAGCTTCAGCAATATCCTCATATCGCATATTCGCCTTAAGGCAGTGTCAAACAGATCTGCCGCCACTCCTTTCCTCTAAAAATCTTCCGGGGAACCTTCGCCGCCATCTTTATCGTCGTCATCATCTGTGTCGCCGGCGGATTCTGTTTCACCGATCTCCTCTTCGCCGTCGGAATCGGAACCCTCATTTTCGAAACCGTCTGCGTCGCCATCATCGGCGGCGGCTTCTTTCTCGTGCTCCTCTTCTTCGCCGCCTTCATCGCCGTCACGGGCGAGTCTGCCTTCTTCTTCGAGAGTAGCAGCGCCTCCAAAGAGAAGGTCGGCAATGCTGATATCACTCGCCGCTGCCGCCGCTTCCCGCTCGGCCTGGAGCTTGGCTTCCTCGGCTTCCCTGGCCTCGGCTTCCGCAAGCTCTTCTTCGTTCATGAATCTCACTTTGCCGCTCGCAATCTCTCTGAGGGCCATGACCACGGACTTATTTCCTCTCGGGTCTTCAATAACAGCTCTTGATCCGTGCAGGAGCTGCTTGGTTCTTTTAGCGGCAAGCTGGACCAGAGCAAATCGGTTGTTCTCTTCACGGAGGCAGTCTTCTACGGTAATTCGCGCCATATATCTTCCATCAGACGTACTTGTCCACGGCGCGCCAGGTTTCTAAAAGCGTCGCGGACACCGGCATTTTAAAATTCGCCAGTCATTTTGTAAACTTAAATGCTAGCAGGAATTAATGGGTACGGCAATATACCGGGATTTTGGCTTTTGAAACTTCAAATAACGCCCCGCTCCCGAAGCGCTTTCCGAAAAAAATAGCCACGTTTTCTCAAGAGCAGGCTGATCCTGGACGAATTCTTTTCTTGAGTCCGAAATGACTCGAACACAAGGAAGAAGAAGGATGGCTTTGAGGACTATCATGGAGGAATGAAATGATTCTAGCACCTGCCCCGCTCCCAGTGACCCCCGAAATGGTGGGAGCATCAAAGGAAATCAAAGAAGCTTCAAAAGCGGAGGAAAAAGTAAGAGCTCACACAGCCGAACCTGAATTTCAGGCGCAGCCGCCGGCGCCCCGCCCTGCCCATCCCGACGAGGTGGGACGGATGGTGAACGTCGAGGCATAAGAAAGATCTCTCTGACACACGCACACACACCTGCTGCCCTGAATTTCTCGAAAGAGAGATTCAGGGTATTTTATCAGGCGCGGCAAGGCCTCCACTAACGGCCCCGGTGTTTCGCTCTTTCATCGACAATGACACCCGGGTTCCTCAGAGCATCTTCAATCAACTCTCTATCCTCAAAAGGCTGAGGGGCCCGGCTCACCGGAACCTCACCTGCGGTGCTCCACACCCGCATATCCCGGCCGTTGTCGTTGACACGTTCTCCCGGGAGAACCGGCGGAAGCCTCTTGTCAAAGGAGGCATCGGAAGCCTTGTTGACAGGAGCGTTCGCAAGAACAGACGGTTTAACGGCCGGCTGATTCTGCTGCGCACTGAGGACTGCGGGAACTGCCATGATGATAAAGAGGGCTGACAGGTATTTCATCTTTTTATTATAACGGCTTGATTTTAATGTGTCGCCCGGTAATATTTTCCTCCTCTCGCCCTCCCTAAACTATTGTCTTTCCTGGACATGCCCGCCGATAATAGCCCGCAATGAGCCCCAAACCATTGAAACTCACCGTACTCATCTCAGGCGCAGGCTCGAATCTCGCAAGCCTTATCAGGAATGCCCGCAACTATGAAATCTCTTCCGTCTTCTCCGATAATCCGGAGGCTGCGGGACTGAAGCATGCGGCAGAGGCGGGAATCACTCCACGCCCCTTTGAGCGCGGCGACTATACGGACAAAGAATCCTTCCGTGATGCGATAATGCGTGGCGTCGAAAAAGAGAACGCCGATCTCATCGTGCTTGCGGGCTTCATGCGTGTAGTGCCTGAATGGTTCGTAAGAACGCACTTCGGAAAAATCATAAATATTCACCCTTCCCTCCTGCCGAAGTTTCCGGGACTTCACACACACGAACGGGCCCTCGAAGCCGGCGAAAAATTTCACGGCTGCACTGTCCACTACGTCGATACGGACGTCGACACAGGACCAGTTATCGCGCAGGCGAAACTGGAAGTCCTGCACGGCGAAACCGCAGAGTCGCTCGGAACAAGAATTAGAAGCACTCTCGAGCACCGGATATATCCCTGGGTCGTGAATCATATTGCTGCCGGAAATCTCGAACTGGACGGGAGGACGGTCATCGCAAAGGAGATTTGTTCACGAGAAGCTGAATCCATGGGCTTTTGCCTTCGGGGAGAGAACGCGTCATGAAGATTCGGGGGATTACCTACGCAGGGCACGCTGCTGTTTTCATAAAGACAGACTCTTTCTCGATTGGTCTTGATCCCTGGATTAAGGGAAATCCTGCAATCCCTGAAACGTTCAACCTCCCGCTCGACCTGAGCGTGATAGTTCTCAGTCATGGCCATCCGGATCATGCAGGCGATGCTCCTCGACTGTGCAGAGAATACGACTGCAAACTTGCGGCAACGTACGAGCTTGCAATGATAATGGGCCGTGAGGGAGTTCCGGAAAAGAACTTGATCCCCATGAACAGAGGAGGAACCGTAGATATCAAGGGAATCAAAGTCAGCCTGACGACTGCCTTCCACTCCAGTTCATATGAGACGAGAAACGGACCTGTTTACGCCGGCGAAGCGTGCGGTATCGTGATCAGCGACGGGACGACTGCCATCTATCATGCCGGAGATACGAGCGCATTCACGGACATGAAGCTCATCGGCGAGCAGTACCGCCCTGCCTATGCGCTGCTCCCGATAGGTGATCATTTCACCATGGGACCTGATCAGGCCGCCGACGCCGCAAAGATGGTCGGATGCAGGGCCGCTATCCCGATCCACTACAAAACCTTCGAACAGTTGACAGGAACGCTCGATGAATTTAGAAAGGCTTGCACGAAGCGTTCGGTCGACGTTATTGAGATAAAGCCGGGCGAAAGCATTTCGGTGTAAAAGAACCGTAATTGAAACGTTCAAAAACTGTGAAAGGGCAAATACCCCGCATCACCCTTCTGGGATCAAACTCCGGCCGGAACCTCGGCGACGCCGCGATACTTGCAAGCGCTCTCTCCTCTCTATCGAAAGAACTGCCTGACGCCGAGTTTTATGTGCCGTCATCGAATCCTTCGTTCGTGGAAAAAAACTACGGGGCAAAGTACAACATTCACGGCGTAAGCATAATGCCATGGACACTGAGCGTGCGTCTCATCGGGCTGACTACATTCCGGGCCATTGCAAAAAGCGATGCGGCTCTTATCTGCGACGGCATTATATTCGGAAGGAAGCTCTGGAATCCATTTTTCAACTGGCTGAACAATCTCATCTTCCTCGTGCCGTGGTGCAGACTCACGGGGTGCAGACTCGCGCTCTTCAGCTGCGGAATAGGGCCTTTCCACTCGAAACTGAGCGCCAGGATGGCGCGCTGCGTCATGAACAATTCCGACCTCGTTATTCTCCGGGAGCATGACAGTAAGAAACTGGCGGAAGATATAGGGGTGACAGTTCCGATAATCGTGACAGGGGACGCCGCGTTCATTAACGAAGTATCACCGGATGAGGCCGCAGAGGAGATTCTTGAGAAAGAAGGTATTCGTTCGGACAAGCCCTTTCTCGGGATAAACGTCAACACTTATTTCGACGCCTGGCTTTCGAAATCCGAAAGAAACTGCAGCAGGAAGGATTTTCTGCGGATTATCGCCGATGGTGTCAAAGAAGCGTCCTCCCGACTTGGTTCTCCCTTTACCCCGCTTCTCTTCTCCACCCATCCAATGGACGAGTCGACAGTCGATGAACTCGCAGCTCTCCTCGATGCGCCGCCGGCCATAAAAAACAGCAGATATCTCAGTCATGACATTCAGGCAGTGATGCGCAGATGCGAACTCTTCATGGGGATGCGGTTCCATTCTCTCGTTCTGTCTTCCGCGGTCGGCGCTCCCATCATCGGTCTCGTTTACATGCCGAAGGTCCGAGGCTACATGAAGCTTCTCGACTGTGAAGATCTGTGCATCGAGCTCGGGTCCGTGACGGAGGAGCGTATCGCGGAAACTGTCGAAAACGCGTGGGTGAACAGGCGGCAAATCCGGGAGAAACAGCAGAGGACCGTCGCGGAACTCAAAGAAGGAGCCCGCCGGGCGGCTCAGCTTGTGCGGGAAACGCTCTTCTGATGAATCATGCAAACGCCGCGTTTATTGTCGTCTTATCGTAATGAAGTTCCGCCCTGACCCGCGGCTCGTCTGTTTCAACCTGGATGGTGCTGTGATGAATGTGAAACCGCTCCGAAAGTGTCGACTTGATATCGGCCAGCACCGTCTGCGGTCTCATATACGACGAATCGACGGTGACATGAGCTGTGAGACTGAGGCGGCCCGTTCCAATGGCCCAGATGTGAAGATCGTGAACCTCACCTACTCCCGGAAGCGCGGCGATCGTTTCTCCAACTGCCCGTGAATCGATCCCGTGAGGTGCTCCCTCGAGGAGGATATTTCCGCTCTCCCGCAGGATTTTCCAGATTCGGGGAAGCATCCACACGCCGATCAGAAGCGCAATAAGCGGGTCCACCCACCCCCATCCGAAAAGGAAGATTAGAGCGCCGCCCGCAATGATTCCAAGAGAACTCATGAAGTCCGCCCACACCTCCAGGTAAGCGGTCTTCAGATTGAGACTCCCGCCCGCTGCCGGTCCAAGTATTCTCATGCACAGAAAGTTCACGACGAGTCCGCACGAGGCTGCCGCGAGCATAAAAGGTGCGGCTACGTCTCTCGGCTCCCGGAACCTGTGTATCGCTTCAACGAAGATGAATCCCGCGACACCAAGGAGAACAAGAGCATTGATTCCCGCGGCAATCGGCTCGAAACGGAAGTAACCATATGTCCGGCGGCTGTCAGGAGCGCGCCGGCACATCTTCACTGCGAGCATGGCAATAAGAAGCGAGGTCGAGTCGGCAGCCATGTGTACGGCGTCGGAAAGAAGCGAAAGACTTCCTGCGGCGAGACCAGCGGCGATTTCAAGACCGAAGAATCCGAATGTGAGAAAAAGTGCCTTTCTCAGCGCATTTTCATGGGTTTTCTGCTGTGTTTCAGCCATGGGGAGTTCCCGATTGTTCAGCACTATGAAAGAAATGTTACTCTTCGGTCATGTGCCTGTGGATGAGCGCGATCACAGCCGCTGAAGGAGAACAACTGCGCTCGCAGCCACTCCCTCACTGCGCCCGATCGCGCCAAGTCTCTCCGTAGTGGTGGCTTTAATACCGATGCGGTCGGTAGATATGGAAAGCACAGAGCTGATGCGCTCTTTCATCGCTGCTATGTGGGGATTGAGCTTCGGCACTTCGGCGAGTATTGTACAGTCAATATTTACGATGGACCATCCATCGGACTGCACGTGCTCCCATACCGTCGACAAAAAGAATGAGCTATCACGGCCGGCATGCGCAGGATCGGTGTTCGGGAAGAGCGCGCCGATGTCCGGTCTTCCTGTGGCGCCAAGCAGGGCATCCACAAGCGCATGAAGCAGAGCGTCGGCATCAGAATGACCTTTCAGTCCCGAAGCATGAGGGATTTCAACACCGCCAAGCACGCACCTTCTCCCCTCTTCAAAGGGATGAATATCAATACCGTGCCCGATTCGAAGTTCCACTTGCAATTCTCCCGCCCGGCGATACGAACCCGTAACGCTCAAGGTCGTTCATGATAAAGCATAACGCAATGAAACGATAGACAAAGCGGGCGCTTTCACCGCGCAAAGCTCCCGTCCTGACAAGCTCGAAGAACGTCCCGGAGCCCGACTTTTTTATGGCCGCATCCACTCCCGAAGTCCCCCTGTTGTATGCTGCTACCGCGAGGTACCAGTCGTTGTATTTCGTGTAGAGTTCATAGAGGTGGCGGGCTGCTGCTATCGAGGAAAGAATCGGGTCTGTCCTCTGATCTTCGAACCACCCGATCTCGAGTCCATAAAGCCTGCCGGTATCCTTCATAAACTGCCACA
>CAYQVO010000006.1:32947-46622 GCA_964421085.1 uncultured Bdellovibrionales bacterium
CCTGCCCTGCTTTTCCTTTCAGGCTCGAATCCGCTTTCGATAAGGGCAAGATTAATCAGCGCCGGCGGAACTCCTTCATCGCGGAAGATTTCATTGAGCATTCGATCGTACTTTTTCCGGTTGTTCAGTCCTTCCTGAACTGTATACTGCTCGCGCTGGTAGTAATCGATCTGCTGTTCAATCTCGGGGGTCAGGACGAGCTCTATGTCGGGGAGTTTTCTCAGTGGTCCAGGACGGGGCACAAGCAGATCCGGGACACCCAGACTCCTCTGTGCTCCTGTCGCGGTTGTTTTATCCGAGGGTCCCGGTATTGAGCACCCTGCAAACAGAAGGGCCAGAAACAGGATGAGGACGAATCGGCGGGGGAAATTCGGAGCACCCCTGAAGAATGCAGAATTGCAGATATATGAAGCACTTATGTCCTTTCCGCTCAAAATCACCTCTTGTCGAACACGGAGGCACTGCTGTAATACATGAAAGCAGGATCTCCCCGCCTATCTCAAACGATTCGGAGCATCGCCATGAGAACCAACAGAGTGACAAGTAACATCGTCAAGCTTTCTTTGCCAGCCGTATTTCTTTTCCTCGCGGGCTGCTCGTTATTCGGAAGTTCACCTTCGGAACAGAGCAGCGCTGCGGCATGGAAGAAAGACGGCAGCATTGTGCTTTCGCGAGTCGCGCCCGTGCCTGTATTGACGGAGTCGAAGGGCGAACTCCTCGGCTTCCTGCCTCAGAAGAGCCGCACCGCGGATCACTGGCTTGCGATAAACAAGAGCACCAGAACCATTGAGGTGATGAGCGGGGACCAGTCGCTGGTCTCTCTCAAGAGCGAGGGAGTTGAACGGCTTCAGCCTGGAAGATACCAGGTTATTCACAAGCAGAAAGATCCGTTGTGGTATGCTCCCAATTCGTATTTTACTTCGCGCCTTCTCGACGTGCCGGCTGAGGGAAGCAGAGAGCGATATCGCAAAGGCGCTCTCGGCGATTTCGTCGTGTACTTCAGTCCTGATCTTCCAATCCATTCAAGTCCCGTTCCGTCTGACGAAGTCGGAGGAGTGAGACTGGACGGCACTGATATGCCGAGGCTGTATTATTCGCTGGACATCGGGTCAGTGGTGGAGGTGAGGTAAAGTTTTCCTGTCAGTTCTCCTGTACCGGGGGCCGCAAACCTTCAGAAGCCTTGTCGTTGCGGACCACAAAGTACTATGATGCCTCATTACAATTCAATCAGGGGTAGAACATGCCGCCGGTAAGGAAGAAGGCAGAAAAGATTATTAAACGCCGGGAGAAGCGGATTCTCGGAATATTCATCGATGGTGTGGGACTTGACAGAGCGACAAGGCGGCTTCAACGAAGAGTCAGTATGTCGGCCCTTGTGCAGGCCCTTTCAACCGGCGCCAGTGTTTCAGCATGCCGGTATTATACCGTCATCCCCCATGAAGACGATTCAAGACAACTCGCGTTCCTCGACGCGGTATCGCATGCGGGCCTCACTGTGATTGTAAAGCGGCTTCCCCCGAAAGGCGTGACGCGACAGGTCACCACGGATGTGGAGATGTCCGCCGACATCATAGCCTTTTCGCATGGCTGCGAGACTTTTCCGGAAGAATATGTGTACCGTCCGGCTGAGCGTATCTCCGCCCCTCGGGTCAGGCCTCTCGTGTCATCTCAACGTCTTGCATCGTTATCAACAGAGCGGGAAAACGAAAATGCAATACAGGGCGGCGAAAAGATCAGAAGAATTGTCACCGTCGTATGTCCCGATCAGGAAATCGCGTACCCAATTTCGCTTGCAAATGGAATTGGAGTTGATACAGTTACTGCTGATTTCGCAAATCCGAAGGCGCGGAATCTCATGAAGTCGTCCGCTAAATGGATTGATCTTTCCACCTCGGAAAGTATCTGGAGGGATTGACACAGAAATGGCGAAGCGGTTTGGAGGTAGTCAGCGGTCTCTGCAGCCGGGCGATAATGGCGATGCCGCTGGAAACGGGGCCGCGGGTAATGTCTCAGGTCCGAGAGTTCCTCCGCAGTCGATCGAAGCCGAGGAGTCGGTGCTCGGTGCGATTCTCATAGACAATCATTCGATTAACTCGGCGCAGGAAGTAATCACCGCGGAAGATTTTTACCGCGCGGCGCACGGAGCTATCTTCTCCGCAATGGCGTGCCTTTCCGAGCGCCGGGAGCCCATAGACGTTGTCACGCTCAGTCACCAGCTGAGGTCAATGGGCCTCCTTGAAAATGCAGGGGGCATAGAATACCTCGGTCATCTCGCAACGGTTGTTCCCAGCTCCGCCAATGTTGCCTATTACGCAAAGCTTGTGAAAGAAAAGGCTTTAAAACGCCGGGTAATCCATGAAGCAAGCGAGATCATCCGGGAAGCGTTCGAAGACTCCGGCAGTGTCGAACAGTTCATGGATGAAATGGAGAAGCGGATTCTTTCGGTTTCCGACAGGCGCACGAAATCAGCGTTTTCCAGTGTCGGAAAAATTGTCGGGGACTCGATAACCCTCATCGAAAGGCTTTACGACCTGAAAGAGCCGATAACGGGTATCGCGTCCGGCTTCACCATGCTTGATGAGATGACCGCGGGATTCCAGCGCTCCGACCTGGTTATCCTGGCTGCGCGTCCTTCAATGGGAAAAACGGCGCTGGCGCTGAATATCGCGCAGCATGTGGGCCTTCGAAAGAAAGGCAACTGCGCTGTATTTTCTCTTGAAATGTCCAAAGAGCAGCTCGTCCTTCGAATGCTCTGCTCGGAAGCGCAGGTTCCCAATACGAATGTCCGCACCGGAAAGCTGAGTGAACGTGATTTTCCGAAGCTTGTGGATGCGGCGAGCAGGATAGCCGACGCTCCGATTTTCATTGATGACACACCCGCGATCACGATCACCGAGCTCAGAGCCAAATGCCGGCGGCTTGACAGGGATTATCCACTCTCGCTTATCGTCGTGGACTATCTTCAGCTCATGAGAAGCCCGCTCTACCAGTCAACGAGCCGCGAGCAGGAGATCTCGGATATTTCACGGTCTCTGAAGGCGCTCGCAAAAGAGCTCAATGTCCCGATCCTTGCTCTTTCGCAGCTCAACCGCTCAGTCGAGTCGAGGAACGACAAGAGGCCGGTGATGTCGGACCTGCGCGAATCCGGCGCACTCGAACAGGATGCCGACGTAATTATGTTCATTTACCGTGAAGAGGCCTACGACAGAGCGACGACGCAGAAAGGCATCGCTGAAATTATCGTCGCAAAGCAGAGGTCGGGACCTACGGGCACCATCGAACTCGCCTTTTCGCCCGAGTTCACAAGGTTCGGCAACCTGCAAAAGCGCGACGATCTGGACGAGATGCCTGAGACGACGCTGCAGTTTCCCGAAGAAAGCGGTCCGGAGATGTTTTGACCGCCCTCGCAATGACGAATTGGCGGAAAAGCATCTTTTTACCCAGCAAACAGGCTCGACGCTGTGAAATATCCCGCCTCGCCGCTCAGCACAAGGGTGTACGCTTTTCCCGCCTCCAGTGACAGTGACTGCGACGCCGCCGGATAACCATCAGCGTGTCTTGCTGCAGTAATATTCACGGGACCGGGCGCGACAACTGCGTATTCGCCCGCGTCTGCAAAAGCCACGATTGAATGAGTGCCGGCTATGGTGACATCCAGCGCTGCCGCGCCTGCGAGGGCATGAAGAACACGGACAGCTGCCTGCGTTTTTGAAAGCTCCGGCGGAATATCACTTATTACAGCCACCCTCGGCACATCGCCCGCCACATCCCTGTAGAAAAGCGCAGAGAGCCTTTCACGACCGTCAACGGTAAAAGGGGCTGACGATACCCCGCCCACCTGTCCGCCATCGACAGTAATATGCTGTTCGCCTTTCGGGAGCGGAGAGTAAAGTGTCGCTTCCGCGAACCGGGCCGTCTGCAGTTCATTGAGAGGCGCCAGGGAACTTGTCATTGAAAGTGGAGCATCCTCAATGGATGCATGAATGAGGCGAATACCGTGAGATGAGGCTCCGCCTCCGCCTCCTCCACCGCCTCCGCCGCATGAAACAAGAAATGACAGCGTAAAAACGCATGAAAGAACGGGACGAATCTGTTTTCTCATAATGAGCCCCCCTTTACCTCAGTTACATCGGGCTTCACAATCACGGAACCGGCAGGGAGTCCGGCTCTCTTCTCCAGTTCAGCTGCACCGCCGGCCGCAAATATATCTATCCCGTAAAGGGTCGCCGCAACGGCCTGCGCAATTGCAGTGTATCCCAGCGCGTTTGGATGAAGTCCCGACGGCAGGTTGTAAAGTTCACACTCCCCCTTATCGGCGCACGTTGTATTCCACACGCGTTCAAGGTCGACGAACGGTACGTTATTCATGGACGCAAGCGCCCTGATTACTGCGCTGTATCCCGGCGTGATTTGCCCGCTTCCCCTGTGCTCGCAGCACGGTGTGGGAAGAGTCATCAACACCGGTGTGCGTCCGGAATAAAGCGTAATGTTTATCAGCCGCTGAAGACACTTCTGATAGAGATCGTCATCGACCCTGACGTAAGCGTCGTTTGCCCCTTCCATGATGATGTCAATATCAGGATTCGAACGGGTAAAGACATTCGGGTATCTGAAGATTCCTCCGGCGCAGAGTTCTTCACCGGCAAGGCCGGCATTCTCCACACTGTTTCCGATTATCTTCTCCAGCCGGGCTGGATATCCGAGTCCATCTTCGTCCCCCACACCCTGGGTTATACTGTCGCCAAAAGCCAGAACGCTTATCCTGGCATCTCCGTTAATGTCATCAAGCAACCCCTTTCCGCCGCTTTGTGCGTATGAAGTTGCTGCGGCAGCTGAAAGCAGCAGCAAAAGCAGATAACGCATGACTTGCTCCCTTCCGTTTTTTAAGGTCTTTTATCGCGTATTACAGGCTGTGTAAATCAGCTGCCCGTATCAGCCCCAGGGAATAATCTGTTTTACTCTGTAAAAGAGGCTGCCGGCCTTCTCAGCCTCCTTTTCCTCCCTGTACTTCGAAGCCGCATCGAAGACCGCTTCCTCGAATTTCGAAGGCCAGTACAGGGTCGATTTCCCCTCCAGACGCCGGTCTCCAAGCACTTCTCCTCTCACCTTCAGCCGCTCTTCTTCCTTCCTTTCCCGCTCGTCTTCATCATCGTCATCGAACTCTTTTCGCAGAAGCTCCGTGCGATCGTACAGCAGGACCTTCATGAGTTTTATTTCATAAGCGAGATCCCCCTTGCCGTGGCTGTAAAGCACCGCACGTTTGTTTGTCAGGAAGGCGTCGTCGAAACGGCCGTCGGCAAACAGAACGAGCGCAAAGAGATGGAGCAGATAGGCGTCCTTCTGATGTTCAGGAGCCGTCAGGACGCTGGAAAGATGAAAATCGGCTTCGGCAATCCGGTTCATCCCCGCAAGAAGTCTTCCGTGATGAACCAGATCGTCGCGGCGCGACTTTTTCTCGAGCGTCTGCGCGGATTCGCAGAGAGCCTGCGTTTCATATCCGAGCAGAAAATGAATGACCGATATACTGCGGATGGAATCGTATTCCAGGTCTGTCATCTCCTTTTCACGGGCAAATCCGGAAATTTTACCGTACTGGTCGAGAGCTTCCTGATAACGCCCGGCTTTATAATATAGATTCGCCAACGCTGTTTTGTATTTAGGCTCGTCAGGATCACGTTCCTCGAGTTCTCTGAATATGCTCTCTGCCTCATCATAGAGGCCAAGCTCGAGGATAGAGTTTGCAAAATTGAATTTCCCGCTTTGAGAGTCCGGGAAAAGGTAGAGCACCTGCCGGAAACCCATGTCTGCGTCCAGATACCTGCCGTTCTGAAATTCATTAAGGGCCTGATTACTCAGTTCGGCTGCGAGAAGTTCTTTCTGTGTGACAAAACTTGCGGGCGGAGGAGTCGGCGTCGCACATGAAACGAGCGCAAGAAGAGACAGCGCTGCTGCCGCCAGGCGGCAGCCATGCCTTGTTACAATGCGAGGAGAAGAAGCGCAAAACATAAGAGTGCTACAGCATAACTTGCTTTGTCCGTGGCTGCAAAAAGTATCGGATCCTCGTTCATTCTGCCCCTGTGAGCCAGAAGCCAGACCCGGCTTATCCAGTAAAGCATCATGGGGCAGGAAAGCCAGAGCCAGCGGGGCTGGTGATAAAGAACCGTGATTTCAGAGCTGCTTATGTACATTGCAAGCACGAGAACGGAGATGTATCCGCTGGCGGCCCCGAGGGTTCCGATGTGGTCAATGTCGTCTGCTTCGTACCCCCTGCCATGTGCCCTGTTCCCATTGGTTGTCCGAAGCTGGAAAAGCTCCGAGTACCGCTTCACGCACGCAAGGCTCAGGAACATGAACATTGAAAACGCAAGGAGCCAGTGGGAAACGTCGACTCCCACGGCCACTCCGCCGGAAAGAACGCGAAGGACATAAAGAAGCGCGAGTATGAGTATGTCGACGAGGGGAATTCTCTTCAGGTAAAAGGAATATGCGGCGCAGGCTGTGAAGTAACTCAGAAGGCACAGGAAAAAGCCGAAAGGTTCGGCGAAACACATAAGAACCGCCCCGGCAAGACAGAGCCCGGCAAGAAGAAACGCGTCGACAATCTGAATGTCTCCGGCCGGCAGAGGCCTGAACCGCTTTCGCGCATGCATTCTGTCAGCTTCGAGATCAAAGGCGTCGTTCACCACATAAATCGCAGAAGCACAGAGAGAGAACGCCAGAAAAGCGATTATCGCCTTCGACCACAGATCGAGATCGAGGACCTTGTGCGCAAGAATAAGAGGGAGCAAAAGCAGGAGGTTTTTCAGCCACTGATACACGCGCAGAGACTCGAGAACAGAAAGCGGCTTTGTCCTTTCTTTTTTGAACACATGAGAGACGTTGTACTGCTTCTTTGCAGCGCTCTCCACGAATGCGGAAGCATTGACGACGACAGCGTTGCGCGCCCGTTCCCAGACCTTGAAATCCGGCTCGTCATTTCCCGCGTAATCAAAGCCCTTTTCACCGAAACGATCGACCAGATACTGCGCTTTCTTTCCGCTTTTCAGGTTCTCAATGCCGTTGCTTCCTATGCTTTCGTCGAAGATTCCCACGTGGTCTCCGGCCTGCTTTACGAGGATTTCATCCGAGGCGGATACGAGAAGAAGCCTCCTGCCGGCAATTTTCTCTTTCCTGAGAAACTCCAGAAACTCTCTGTTCCATGGAAGAAAGGCCGGATTTACCGTGACGTTCTGTGCGACGATCCGCTTGAAGGGCGATTTGCCCTTGAAAAGCGCGGGCAGGGCGCGAAGAAAAAGCAGCGGGTCGTTTTTGAGCAGAAGAAGCGACGACTCGACAGTCATGTCGCCTTTGAACAGTGTGCCGTCGAGATCGACGCAGAGGGGAGTTTCCATTGGATGAAAATACTAGTAAACGCCGAGGTTCTCAAGGTGTCTTCGGACTACCTTAAATCGCCATACTTCTCATCGAACTTTCCGTGCTCCAGCGCCCATTCATAGGCGATTTTGAGCCCTTCTTTGAGATCGGTCCGGGGCTCCCAGCCAAGCCGTTTCATCCGCGTAACATCCAGCAGTTTCCGGAGAGTCCCATCCGGCTTCGAAGAATCCAGTGTTATCTCTCCTTTGAAACCAACTGTTTCCTTCATGAGATGAGCGAGTTCGTAAATCGAAATATCCGTGCCCGTGCCGACATTAATCGTCGTCTCCTCCTCGTAGGTATCCATGAGAAGACACAATGCTTCCGCGAGATCGTCGACAAAAAGAAATTCACGTCGTGGAGCGCCCGTGCCCCAGATTACCACCTCGTTGAGGCCCTTGATCTTCGCCTCATGAAAACGCCTCATCATTCCCGGTATCACATGTGAATGCTGAGGATGCCAGTTGTCACCCGGCCCATAGAGATTGGTCGGCATAGCGGAGATGAATCGCTTTCCGTACTGCTTCATGTACTTTTCACACAGCTTGAGTCCCGCGATCTTGGCGAGCGCATACCCCTCGTTTGTCGGCTCTAGAGCCCCTGAAAGAAGGTATTCTTCCCTTATGGGCTGAGGCGCAAGCTTTGGATAAATGCATGAGCTTCCGAGATACAGGAGTTTCCTGACGCCGCAGTTCGCAGCAGCATGCATCACGTTGGCCGCGATCATGAGATTGTCATAAAGAAAGTCGGCCTGATAATTCTGATTGTAAATGATGCCGCCCACCCGCGCAGCCGCGATGAAAGCGTAGTCGATCGATTCGCGGCCGAAGAATTCATCGACTGATGCCTGGTTTCTGAGGTCCAGATCCTGCCTTGAGCGCAGAACAAGATTTTCGAATCCCTTTGATCTCAATGCGCGCACAACGGCCGAGCCTACGAGCCCGGCGTGGCCGGCCACAAAAATTCTGCTGTTCTTCTCCATTGAAGTATTAGATGATTCTGCCGGACCCAGGTTACAACGAAAAGAGCCTTTCAAGGAAGAGCCCGGCGGTAAGCGGGATTCTGTTCTTGCCTGTGAAACAGGAAAGACGCTGCCATTCCTCTTGGCATGACGTCGCCGTCATGCTCATGCGACCATACCCAGGGGCTTCGGCGGACCTCCCTTATGCTCCTTTTAAGAGCCGCGCCCCGCTATTCGGTCTTGCTTCAACTGGGGTTTACCAAGCCAGAGAGTTACCTCCCTGCTGGTGGGCTCTTACCCCACCGTTTCACTTTTGCCGGCTCGCCGGCAAAAGTGCCTCGCCAAAGCGGCGCGTGCCGCGCAGGCGGGCCGTTTTACCGGCGAGCTTAGGCTTCCTTCTTTTCTGTGGCACTTTCCCCCGGTCACCCGGAGCTGCCGTTAGCAGCCAGCATGAGTCCTGAAAAGTCCCGACTTTCCTCCAATCAGTAAAGATCAGCGGCAGCGAACCGTGCTCCTCCCTGAAAAGCTCTCTTACTCATTATACATCAAAACGCGCGAAGTTCACCGGTTTCGCACGCGGGACTGAAATGTAAACCGGATTTCGGCAAAGAAAGGGGCCAGATCTGGAGGCGGCTTCGGGAAAGGACCGGCGTCTTTCAGAGCCTCGAGGGCTTTTGAATCAAAAGTCGCGTCACCTGACCCGTGAACAAGCCTGATTCCGTCGAGAGAACCCTTTACCGAAAGATTCGCCTCAGCCACGGTTTCAAGAATAATGTCGGTCCGCCTCCACTCCCAGTTATCGAGAATCTGTTCTACCACAGCTTCGTAATAGCCGTCGAACCTGCTTTTCAATTCAGGATCTTCATCGAGCTGCTGACTCTCTTCGTCGGAAAGATTTGTTGCGGCTGATACGCCCGGCATTACTTCCCCTTCCCCGTCCAGGGCCAGGCATGCCGGATCAATCCGGCCTGAAACAAGCGCATACTTCTGCACCCATGGAAATCCGAGCAGGCCGTCACGAACCAGCATTGAAAGACAGTCGGTTTCCTCCTGCGCATCGTCATAGTCTTCCTCATTCACCCACACAGTCTCGACAGTATCTTTCTCACGCCAGGATTCGAGAAGCAGGGACCGAATGCCGAATATCTGAAGATCACTCTCCTCTTTCGCCGCGATCTTTGCCGTAACAACACGCTCTGCTGAATCATCAAAGGCGCAGTTTAGGCCTGTTATTGTCCCGGTGAGCAGCGCCGACGAAATAAAGACAAGTCCGACAAAGGAGGCGCCTGTATCGGCATAAGCAGTACGAGGCCTCCCGGGAATCATTCGCAGAAAGAAGGGCGCACCAAGCACGAGCACAACGGCAGCAACGGGCACGCTGAGATAAACCCCGGTCACTGCAATCTGGAAAAAGTCGAGCGCATCGAACGCAAAACAGGAGTAAAGCGCCGCGGCAAGCGCGCTCAGCACAATCAGGGCGAATAGAGCGGAGCGAATCCATGTCTTTCTGAGCCTGACCGGCCGGCATTCCGGAATCTCTTTCGTGAGTACCTTTATCTGCGAAACGGCTCCGGCGATCTTCTCGATTTCGCCCGGGCCCATGGCGGAAACTTTCTTCAGACCGTGAAGCACGCCTTTCGCCGCCCATATCACATCAAAATCCCCCTTAATAAGGGTGAGCAGCGCCTGTCTCCTTGCATTGGAACCGAAATATTCAAGAGCAAATTCCGGGTTGTCCACTGTGACCGTGATGCGTCTGTCAAAGTCGGGGTATCCTGTCCGGTGAACCTGTTTGTCGCGCCTGGTCCACAATACATCGAGGATCCTGCGGCGCCTGAGAACAAATGAGCAGGGTGCGTCGAATGCCGTCAGAAGTTCGAGCTTAATCCCTCCCCACAGCCCGGTTTTTGCGAGATGATCGAGACTGAAGGCTCCACCGTGAAGACGGTACGTGTACAGAAAGGATTCGCTCTCCACCCTGCCTCCGCCGCGGACCTGACTTGCGCCGGGCCTGTCGGCGAGAAGGGCCAGGAATTTTCGTTTCTTCCTGTGGGAAAGAAACATGACGGAAAAAACAGGGAGGAGGACTATCAGCAGAAATACTGTCAGGAAAACAGCCGGCGGATACGCGTCCTGCCTCATTCTTATGAGGCTCCATCAGGACGATTCAGTGTTCACAGCCTCGAGATAGAGGATGCGTCCGCAGCCCGGGCAGTTCACAATACGCTCTCCTTTGTGGAGTTCCACCATCACCTGAGGTCTGATCTGAATGTGGCACGCAGAACAGCTTTTATGTTCAGAATCGGCCGCCACGACAGGATTACCGGAGTGCTGAATGCGAATCCGCTCGTATGTGTGCATGTATGCGGGCAGGATCAGCCGGATTATTTCCTCCCGCTCTTTTTTCAGTTCCTTCTCCTGCGCTTCAAGTCCCGGATACACCGACTTGATCTCCGACTCTATTTCGCTTCTCTCTCCGGCAAACTGAGAGACTGCCTGTTCGAGCTCGGCGTTTTCACTTATTGAAGTTTCGAGCTCCTGCAGCGACGCAAGAAGAGAGTCCTCTCTTACGGCGAGCTGCCTGTTGGCATGCTCAATCTCTTTTTCCGCAGCCTGCTGAACTTTGTAGTTGTTCAGAGAAGCGAGCGCTTTTCTTCTTGCCACGAGCTTATCGCGCTCTTCTCTGATTGCCGTCTCTTCCTTGTCGAAACGGGCCTTTCTCTCATTATACGTCCGCATCTTTCCTGCGAGCGCATTTTCCGCCTGTCTCAGCTCTGTGGTTTTTTTTGCGAATTTCTCTGTGAGCTGTTTCTTTTCGAAGAGTATTTTTGCGAGAGATATATCGACTTTTCCAAGTGCGATGAGGTTTTGAAGTGGTGTCCTTTTGCTTTCAGTCATATAAGAGGCCAAACATGCCGTTATTTCTGGTGAAATCAGCTTTCATTTTTCACCATAATATGAAGATCTCGCTCGTTCCATCAACCCTTCAAGAAAACTTATCGTCAATTGACTTATTCCTCAATTGTTATCATTATTTACCTTCCCTTCAAATGGTGGCCCTGTAGCTCAGTTGGTCAGAGCGGCCGGCTCATAACCGGTAGGTCCCAGGTTCAAGTCCTGGTGGGGCCATTATTCGCCTTTATTTATTCGCCTTTATTCGCCTGGCCCGAGCAGCACGAGGCCGCCGCTCCTGCTGATTGGATCGGGTTCTTCGGCTCAGAAATAATCATCCGCCTGGCGGACAAGAGCGGCCGTTTCAATCCTCGGAGCAACCAGGAGGAAGGGGGGAGCCCAGGGACCCCTCTCGTTCATCGAACATTCCGGGCACAGTCAAAACTCCATAGCCTGTCCGGCAGTCTTCAAATCATCATCTTACTCACCTTTATGATATGGAAATCCCCGGCTCTGGCATGAAAACCGGCAATATTTTCCAGAAATTCAGAGCGCGCCCGGGGAAGGCGGCCTCATGCATTTTCGCTTCTCAAGAAAAAAGTCACGCGCACGACGCAACTTTCTCCTGCTATTTTCGAATTCAAATCGTTGATTTTATTTTCACAGGAGTTTGTCATGATTATTTCTCCCCCGCTTTACCCTCAATCGGCGGCGGCAAATTCTCCATATTCTCATTATGGAAATACCGCGTCATGCTGTCTTGCCTCTCAGTCTTTTCCAACGGGTCTGGACACATCTTCCAGTTCGGTTATTGAACAGCTCGGCGTGTCTCTGTCCGGAATAGCGCAGTCCATCTACAGTTCGGTGATGGAGTATCTTGCGCCGGCCCTCGGAATCGGTGGAACGCAGAGCGCTTCAGGCACCAGCAGCAGCAGCCTTCTCGATAATCTGATTCCATACGCGACTTCCACAAAAAAGCCGAAGACCTTCCTGGATAAGCTGATTGCGTGGTTCAAGAGTATCGGAGACTTCGGCAACAATGTAAGCAAAGGCATGAAATCAGGACGCGAGATTCTCGAGGGCGTGAGGAGCGCCTTTACCTGGCTTCAGGAAAACAGCCTCGGAGATACCGTTGCTGGCCTGGGAAATGATATCGTCGACAGCCTCGGCAAAATCGGCGAAAGCATCACGGGCGCGGCAAAAGCGTTATGGAACTGGTTGTTCTGAGTCCGTCAATGTGAGGCAGCCATCTTGACGGCAAGGCGTGGAAACGTCAAACCCTTCACCGGGCGATCCTGGCCCTTCGTACCATCTCTCCATACAGGGTCGCCCTTCTTTCAATTCAGGAGTATTGCGTTCACCAGTGACAGTGTCCGGTATTTTCCACGCATGATCAGCTGAATGTCGCTCCATCCGATTCAGCCGCTTCACAGGTGCAGGCTTTTCAAGGAAGCCGCGATCCGTGAGATGACCGAACAAAGCAGGCAGCGCCCGTGCATTGACATCACCAGCTTCCAATGCGTAAAATCCTTCGATGCTTCGCGGACTGGTTCCCGGCATGGAAGAAATAGAGATGGGCCGATAGCTCAGTCGGTAGAGCAACTGGCTTTTAACCAGTGGGTCCGAGGTTCAAATCCTCGTCGGCTCAAGTTTTTCCAAGTGGTTGCGGTGGCAGGCTCCGCAACCAAGAAAAAAGTTAGCAATAAGTTAGCAGTTCAAAGTCCGCATCCACTCGCCGCTTCCGTACAAGCCTTTTTCCGCTAGTGCTTGAAAGTCCCTTACGGTTCCCCTATAAGCGAAGCTCAAGGCATTGCCGTAAGGCCTGTTCTGTTTACGTCTAGGAAGGAAAACCAGAAACATGAAAGCCTTTGCTCTTCTCGCTTTATTCTTGGCCGTATCCTTTTCCATTTCAACCCCGTTCGCATCGGCGGGTCCTCTCGGGATATATCAGGGAAAACTCAAGCTCCAGAGTGGGACCGGGATGGACGGCTTCGACCCGAGCGGAGAATCGAAGTTCGTGCACGTCCCAAATTCAACGGAGACTGATGTCAACCTGTGGGACCCATTTCGCGAATGGGAGTACGTGTATACGCCGGACTCAACTGTTGTGTATAAAGCAGTTGCTACTGTGGACGATTTTCCGGGCGTTCAACAGTGGACGTTCACCATCAAGAACTGGACACCCAGCAAAAAGAGATTCAGCAGTCTTAAAGCAATCGGTGTAAGTGACATTGAACTCCGCGGCGAGCTTTACGTCCTCGGAGAACTGAGACTGACTTCTGTTTACGGGGGCCGGTTCTATGAATTCGACGCCAAAAATGACTTTAGTGTGGAAGGGAATCCGGAGGAGCATTTGACGCCTTGCATCTCTCTGAAGCCCAAATCCTTTTTCTGGTGGGGATTCTCTGA
>CAYQVO010000006.1:46737-57437 GCA_964421085.1 uncultured Bdellovibrionales bacterium
CTGATGGCTCCCTCGTCTCAGCAACCATTAAAGCACAGGATTGTCGAACCAAGAGGAAGATATCTGTGGCACGATATAAAAAGTTCACCAGTGAACCCACCGACGTCTCGAAGTGGATGAGACTCAATCTAAAAGGACGGTATAGGTTCCTCGTCTCTGCAACAGGGCCATGGTGGATGGAGCGCGACATGCTCGGGAACTAGCTGGGTACATTATGGCGCTCAAGAAATGCCCAGAATGCAAGCAACAAGTATCTTCCTCGGCGAAGACCTGCCCACACTGCGGTAAGGAACTGAAGCATGACATGGGATGCGGCGAAGGGTGTCTTGTCGTCGTAATTGGCTTTTTTCTGCTGAGTGCTGTCCCATATATTGTTAACTCATGCTCTGAAAGCCCCCCGTCTCAGGTAGCGCATTCAGCAGCGGCTACTCCCCCGCCACCTTCTTCGACATTGGCCCCGATAAAGTTCCCGCCGTTCAAGATAGGTGGAACGTATGACCGCACTACCCTGTCCCTCGTGGTAGCTCCTAACACATCGCGAGAAGACCTGAAGGCCCTGCTTCTTGCGCTAAAGAACGCTCGCGAACATTCCACGTTCAGGACGCTAGGCATCCCTCCCACAACAGAAGGAGGTAAAAAAGGGCCTTACGCAACCCTCACAGCGTATGTAATGAGCGACGAGAAATTTGCCTCGTCCGCCTCTCTGAAACGGTACTATGAAGTGCAATCGAATACTCCATTCGAGAAAGATTTCGGGAAGAAAGTTCTTGCCTACTACTTTTATTCCGGCATTTTCAAAGACGGAATAGATGAAGAAGGTTCTATCGGTTATCAAGAAGGAGGGACGAAGTACACCAAAGACTATGAGAGATTGTTCTTTTCAAAGTCTGCTCCCCCCACAGTGGACCCACAAAAACAAGCAGAGCGTGACCGGATGAGAATCAAGGTATGCACAGAAAAGTTCTACGCTGTCGACGAGGCAAAGGAATTGGTGCGCAATTCGCTCAAGGCACCTTCTACAGCAACTTTTCCCGGCAGCTTTCTTGAGCCCTTCAAGGATACGTACGCAGCACCGGGAAAGGATTGCTCATGGACAATCGAATCCTACGTAGATGCGCAAAACACATTCGGGGCAATGATTCGGAGCGCATGGCGCGTAAAGTTACAGCTGCAGGACATTAACGCCTATAATAACCCGATTTGGACCGTCAAAGACATCAAGATTCGATGACCACTCATCGCGTTTCTTCATCATAAAACCAGCGCCCTTGTCGCTCAGGGGAGAAAAACCCGCCTCAAATACATATCGGCCTTGCTATTCTCTATCCTCGCCTCCTTCTTCTTTCCTTCGCGCTCCAAAGATATCGCCCTCAGGAGTGCGATTTGAGCATCAAGAAGCTGAAGTCTTCGCCACCTCCAAAACGATGGTGGCATGCTTCCCTTGTTGTTCTCCATTGGCTTAGCTGATGCGTTTTCCATATCTCTCCTCTACTTTGATAAAATGTTCTGATGCTCGTCGTTCGTAATGTAACCATGCTCCACACAATCTCGAAGGAAGTAACAGACGCCGCTGGATGAGTCGCTCAAATCACCGATGCGATTGAGAACGAGACTCGGAAAGCAGCGATGAATATCTCTTTCTTCGCATATCTCCCATATTCTTCTGAGGGTTGCACATTGCTTCGACAAATCCGCTGCCTTATGCGCCATCTCGCGAAGAAGTGCTTGTAGTATTGGAGCTATTACGTCATCACAAATTTCTTGAGAGCGTTTCATTCGTATTCTTCTCACCTCCTGTTCTTGCAGCTGAATAGCTTTCATGAGGACTTTCCGTCGCTTCTCAAGTTCGCCGTGGTCCTTGATTTTCATCGAAACGGTTTCGCCTCGAATCAGAGCAGCCGCCTCAGCAGTAACGGAGTCTACGGCCTTCGTTCCCGTTTTGCTCACGCATTCCCTCAGCTCTTGTTCCACCTCACACAATTCACGTCGAAGCTCCGAGAGCTTTTCGTCTGCATCACGGAAATCAGCGAAGCCATCAAGGGTAATGCTTGAAAAAATGTCCTCTTTTGAAGAGGTTTTTTGCTCGTTCTTTTTTGTCATTATATTTTCTCCTCGGTTTGGTAAAGGTCTGGTCATTCGTAATCGAAAGGGTCGCCTGCATCTTCGGGGGACTGAACATCCTCTACGTTCAGTCGCAAACGGGACGCCGGTGTTAGCCCGAATTGCGCGGACAAAGCCACAATATCCTTCCTTATTGAGTCGCGCTGCTTGAGCAGAGGATGGGGACGTGTAAATCCGGAAGGAGTTTGAATCGTCTTCTGGACGCTAATTGTCTCAGACAGCTCTCGCTCCTCCCCTATCATTCTGCAGAGGAGCGAAAACAACGCTAGATTTGCTTCGTCGAGTAACGCTCTTTGGAAGAGCCATTGCGCGTGGTCGCGAAAGAACTTCGCAGCAATGCCAGTGAGTTCTCGTGGCATAGGTGGCAGCTCTTTTTCTGCCCTCTGTGAAGCAGCTTTCATAGAAACCTCCTTCAAACTTTTGCCCAAAGGCCCGCGCATACCCATCTCTCATCTCCCTAAGAAAAAAGTTCTCAAAACTACTGCTCGCATAAACGACACGGGGGCAACGTTTTGCATCGACCGAGGCTAGGAATTTGACCTCCCCCTCCCCCTGAATCAAATGAAGCATCCGAAGCATTTTCTGCATTAGTTGTGCACATAAGTTTCCTTTGTCGTGTTCATAATGTTGATTACTTCGGAAGCTTCAGCCCCATCACAACTACCCGATAAAGTAGGCATCTCTACTGCATGTTCCTGAAGTAATTTCCCGTCTTTCAATCGAATCCCGCCCCATGTTTCCCGGCCAATGGCGGTACGTCGCCCATTTGTCAGGCCTTTTTCCTGAAGCCGTTTACTCAATGCGCTCTTTGAAAGCTCTGCCTCCCCGTTTTCAACAGACCAATGCTTAAAAGCCTCGAAAAGCAAGCTCTTCTCCGTTACACCCGGTCCTTTAATTGTCATCTCTTCAAGGAAGCGTCCGATAACATCCATGTCGCGGCGGTAATCAACAGTGGCATCAGTAACGCAAGGAGGAGCAGAGAGCCCCATCCTTTGCCATTCGAGGCAACCTTGGACGCACCATGCGAGTATGCCTTCAGCCTCGCCTCGCAGCTTCGCTATGAGATTCCTGTCTATCTGCTCGGACGGCACGACATACGTGTATGGTGTAAGCAAGACTCTGCTCCATATAGCTGAGTCCGTACCTCGAATTTCAGGACGATGATTCGTCAAGAGAACAAGCTTAAACTGCGGCATGAACGAGAAGTATTCAGCATGCAGGAATCGCGCTGTGAGTGCCTCGCCGCCGCATAGCTTTTTCACCTTGGCTTCGGCAAGTGTCTTGCCTACTTCACACTCTGATGCAACAGCAAGACGCGCTCCTTGAAGCGCCGCAATGTCATTCGGAATTGCCCCGTCAAACTTCTGTACTGTCAACGTCTCGGTCGGAATGGGCGCGACATAATCGGAGCCAAGAATGTGGCGGAGAGTCTCAATCTCTGTGCTTTTCCCATTGCAGCCTGACCCCCAAGCGACAAAAAACTTTCGTTCTCCCACATCGCCCGTCAAGGCATAGCCGTACCACCGCCTCTTGAAGGAAATGAGGTTTTCATCACCACACGCTATCTCATGCTGAAATGCTTCCCACTTCTCGCATTTGGCGCGGGGATTAAACGGTGTGGGACTCATCTTCGTTAGGAAGTCCGCAGGGTCAGGTTTTCGGAGTTTTCCTGTCGTGAGGTCAAGCGTCCCGTTTCTGACGTTCAACAGATATGTATGTCGGTCAAAGGCATCAGCTTTAACAGGAAGCTCCGATTCTGCAAGGAAGAGCATATCAGCTATTGCTCGCCGACTTTCGGACCTTCGCGCATGGTCAACAATGGCTTGTCTTTCCTTGTCGTTCGATGCCTTTCCAGCCTCGGTGTATATCTTTCTCACAGTTATTTTTGCGAGTTGCCGCGCAAGGTCGAAAGACCTGTTCCACCGCCCCTTTGAAAACACCATCCATGTTTTCCAATCGCGACAGTATCGAGCAACTTTCCCGTGCTGCTCAGCAAATCGCTCCGCGTTGCCCGTGTCTGTCAAAGGATGACCCTTCACAGTGCGTGTCCCCCTGAAATGCAAGGCAATAGACGCGGCAAGTTCAACACATCCTCTCTTGTTATGTTCGGATGCCACTTAACAAAGTCCACACAGTCACCGCCTTTCGACAATCTCAACAGAGATACATTCACCCATGACACAGAGGCGCGAAGCGCCAGAAGATGCTCCGTGACCTCGCGAGCATATTGAATCCCCGGTGTGTCGTAGTCAGGCCACACAATAATCTTCCGGCCTTTTAGCTTTGACCAATCGCAGCACCGCGCCGAAGAAGCACCACCTGAAGTTACAGCACAGATTCCGAGGCGCCGCAGTGCATCCGCACAGCCTTCCCCTTCGCAAACGATGATAATCTCTGATAAGGGAAAGAGCCTGATTCTCTCATTCAGATATAACGGACCTTTGCACCGTTGAAATTCAGGCTTGGAGTTAGTAAAGCGATTGGGCTGTGATTCATGAAAGAAAATGAAAGTCTTCTCTCCCGTCTTCGGATTTCGCGCACGAGCCTTGAAGAAGACGCATTGCTCAGAAACATATCTGTAAGTCGCTTCATGAACAAACCCGCTTCGAAGAACACGTCGCAAAAATACTCGTGCAGCTGCGGCATAGGTGGGTGCTTCTATAGTCCATGCAGATTTTCGTGAAGCTTCCACACTTCTTTGCGACATCGAAATTGATTTCTTGAAGGATGGCCTTGTTCGAACGTCCGGCCAGAACCCCTGCTCTTTTAGAGCGCCAACTACCTCACTTTGCGAGCATCCCGAGAAACAATGAACAAGCAATCGTCCGTCACGCAACGAAACCGAAAGCGATGGATTCTTATCGTCGTGAGCTACACAACGGCATAAGCAATGGTTGCCTCGCCGTAGTACTCCAAACTCCGAAGCAATTATCTCGAAGGCCTCTTGGCTGGTTTGTAATTGCCGTGATATCATTCGTTGACTCCAAATTGAGATTTTTCACGGTTAAGAGCCCTGCGCCCTGCGGGGCTCTTCTTTCATCTCTCCTCCTGTAGCACCTCCGATGTCGACGCTGCTGTTTTCGCATCCAGAAATTTCTCAACATCGCGAATTCGGTATCTGACGCATCGTCGACTCAGCACTATGAATGGTGGGCCGTGTCCAGTAATTCGACTCTTTTCAACCGTGCGCGGCGATACGTTCAGAATTTCGGCTAGCTTCACGGTGTCGATTAGAAATTCGGGAGAAAGCGCGCTTTTTCTGCCGTGTAAACCGTCGCCATTGGAGCATAGAACAGCCGCTTCTTTCGGCGAGATATTCGCTTCACTTCTCGTTTTTGACCTTCGCATTTTGTGTCCTCGTTTACGCTATTGGATGCGTTACAACGAGTAGACCATAAGGTGAGTACGACACGCCGCCGTTATGTCGCAGTTTCTTGACGAGTCTTCCCTGCCTTAACGATTCTCAAGATGGACCGAGTGGTTAATCCATATTTCTTTGATATATGGTTGCATGCCGATGTGAGACTCACTCCGCGTTTTTCAATTAGACTGGCGACGTTTTGGCGAACGCGTTCGTCTCGTTGCCCATTATCCTTAGGCCTTGATGTGGCAACGCTCTTTAATCCCGCTTCGGTAGGCTTATAAAAGAGCAAGGTATTCCATATCATCTCGTAGCATCGTCCAAGCCTTAGAGCGAAATATGCCATATGTGAAGAATCGCATTTTCCCGGAAGACTTCGCTCCAGCCTGTTAAAGTCCTGCCACGCTTGCTTAGCAGCGGTTTCCAAATGCTTTTGAATTGTCTGGTCTTTTTTGCGCCATACCAGCTTTTCAACAGCGACCCTGATTTCCGGGTCGATGCCGTCGCAAGCCTCTTGCTTCCTTTCTGCCATACATTCAGTCATCCAAATTTTCCACTCTTCGAATGATTTTCCCGCGATAGCTTCGCGAACGTCGGTCGGTTTCTCGGATTTCAGTTGTTGCCACCGCGGTCCCTTGTTCTTGATTATCTGCAATTCAGTCTTCGCTTTACTTTTTAGCTCATGGAATTTCTGCTTATTTGTTGTCAGCTCCCTTTTCCCCAGCACATATTCGCAGGCAAGAAGCACATTGCGAAGAAACCTCCGCATCTCCTTCAAATCTTCGGAAAGAAGCCGGGGAATGTTCTTTTCCTCTTCTCGTATGCGCTTATTGTGCTCCTGAATATTATTCCTGATAGCTTTACAGCTCTGCCTCACTTCGTCACTAATGGCTGGGCGTTGGCGGGACTTGCGACGCATGCTATTTGTCCTCCACGCGAAGCACCTCGGCCTGAACGTCGAAAACATTGAGCACAAGCGGCCAATATGTCTGGTTCATAATCAATGCTGCATTACCGCCGCATTCTGCAACTTTCGCTTTAATGGACGGAGCAGCGTCATCTATCGTCGCATGACCGTGCCCGAAATATGTTCCAGTAATAGCCCCGAGCGTGCGAGCTGGTTCCGTAGGTCGCACCAAGAAGACCTTAACCTCTTCCGGCTTAACGAAAGCTGCTTCAATCGGCCCATTCGAATAGAATGAATAGCTTGTATGGGCGCATCCGCAAAGAAATGACAAAAGGACCGCAGCGAGTATTCGTATATTCTTTTTCCGTGACATTATGCTCCTCGACGAATAAGCATCTTCTCTGAATTTGTTTTTCTCCTACGCCGCCATTCCATCGTTTCGTTGAGCTGGATGACCTCAGCGAGCTTCGGGCCTGCAACGTCCTCGACCTTCTTGGCGTGCTTATCGAGAGCAGCCCGAGCATCACTGGCGGTCAAATGCGCGTACACCGCGGTCGTCTGAGGAGATGTGTGATTAAGCACCTTCCCAATAACGTGTAGAGAATTTCCTTCCTGAGCAAGCCAGCTACCCACAGTGCGCCGTAAATCATGTAAGCGAACGTCCGGTATTCCCGCATCCTTTCTCACTCGTCTCCATGCCTTTTCGACGTTGACAAGATGCTCGCCCTGTTTCATTCCGGGAAATACATAGGGATTTCCTTGCTGTTTCGGAATGACATTGAGAATTTTCACAGCAGTCTCGGAAAGAGGAACGTAGTGCTTTCTACCCGATTTCGTATCAGGGAGTCGCAACTCTTTACGTTCAAGGTCCACGTCCTCCCATTTCGTTTTGAGAAGCTCGTTCTTCCGAACGCCCGTGAGCAGATAGAGCCATAAGACAGAGCGCACGTAGATGTTGCCCTCGGCGTTTATCTTTTCCAAAAGAGTCGGAAATTCTTCGGGCGTCACCCACCGGTCGCGCTTAACTTCCTTGTTCTTATGCACGCCTCGCGTTGGGTTCTTTCCCGGAACCCTGTACCCCCACACTTCGGCCTTGTTGAACATTGTCTTTAAAAGCTCAAGAACGCGATTGGCCTCATAGGGTGAGGTTTTCGACAGTTCATGATGCAGGGAACCGATATCAGGAAGTGTTACAGCGTGAACTTTGAGCGTGCCGAGCTGGGGAATTATGATGCGGTTCATTCGGCGCTCATCTTCGGCCCAAGTCTTTTTGTGGCGCTTGCTGTGATATTCGAGGAAGTCGGCGCACAAGTCTCCCACTGTCTTCCCTCGACGCTTCGCTTGCTTCTCTTTAAGAGGGTCCTCGCCATCCTCCACTGAACCCAGATAAGATTTGGCACGGCTCCGAGCCTGCTCAACGGTAGTCTTCCCGTACTGCCCCAACGACATAATGTGCTGTCGCCCTTCGGCCCGGTAAAATACGACGAAGGTCTTTTTCCCCGAGGGGTAAATACGGATACCAAAACCCGGAAGCGTCGAGTCCCATCGAATATCTTGCGCCCCGCCTTGTTTTCCGAAGGTCATGCGGTCGATGACACTCTTCGATAGCTTCATAGGTTCTCCGCTTTCGCGCCTCTCACGAAACCAGTTGCTCCGAAAAAAGTTAGCAATAAGTTAGCAACTCATGTCGTAAAAGCTCGTACAACACCGTACTCGACAGATACCGTGTCGTCAATAAGTATTCGTAACTATTCTTTTTATCGTAGTATGTCGTACCGTGTCGGAGTAGGGATGACTGGCTTTTAACCAGTGGGTCCGAGGTTCAAATCCTCGTCGGCTCATAATTCGCGAAAAAGGGGACGGTTCCTATTTCCCACCAGGGAAATAGGAACCGTCCCCTTTTTCCAGAAATCTTCTGAGCCCATCTTGCAGATCCTTTGGCGATAATGCGGACCCGATGCCCCTTGGGGAACCCCCTGCCACCATCCCGCCGTTCCAGCGTGCAGTACAGTCTGGTGGTATTCCTTCAAGCTCATTGAGAAAAGCAAAGACCTGCGGCATCGGAAACCCCCGAACAAGAGGGGTGGCTTTGCATATCGAATAAAAATACCTGCCGTCTTTCTCTCCAAAGCAGGAAACGAAAGCCTTGATCCCATCTCTGAGAAACACGGCCCTGCAATGTGCGCCTGTCTCACGCACCATTGCCCAACCCGGACCACCGCCTATTATCTCGTACCTGAAGTCGGGCTCTCTTTTCTCAGCCTTGCCCATGCAGAACATGCCGATGCGATAGTGAACGTCGGTGACAATTTCAGCCATCTTGTCACCTGTCATGTGCCCATTGCCGCGCGCCCTTGCATCCGTATATGGCGAGAAAACCCAGATCATTTCCCGGTAAAGGTCGGTCGTCCCGATATTCATGTTATACAGTCCGCATGTGACATCGAGACGTCCCTCGAGAGCGATAAGAGCCTGGAGCCTGCTCTCCACGGTCGACTTCAGAAGCTCTTCGCTGTTCATCAAAAGCCATGATGCAAGCGAGGAATCCTGATCCGGGTGATTTATGTATATGGCAGGATCATGAGGAGGATCTCCAAGAAAATCGGGTACGAAGTCCTCTTTCAGCAAAATGGCGACCTGCCCTGATGTCGAGCGCGTTATAGGTCCCTCCGCTCCTTCATGGTGATTGAAGTTCACGTGATATGAATCGCCCTCCAGATTCGTCGGGCCCGAAACATATCCATCGAGAGCAATCGAATAGCGGGGACTCTCGGCAACGAATTCCTCCCAGGTACGGACAACTCCGGGAGCAATAATCAGTTTCGCGTTTTCGATTTCACTGCCCCGGACATGCGGAAGCTCGGAATTCAAGAGGACTAGAGGAGCAGGAGCCGGGACAGCACAACTGTCAACAGCACGGTCTGCAGAAGTACCGGAACTCGCCATTTTTTACTGCCAACAAGAAAAGTCTTTGCTTCAACGTGGGCGGGAGTGGTCAGAGCAAGGCCGCCCATCGGCGCAAAGATGCTCCTGCCCCGGATCTTTGTCAACGGGAGATTCAAAGACGGCGGGGGCCCCGCCTGCTAAGACCCTGACAAATATCACTAAAATCGACAGCCGTTATGAACGCACACATGCAGCCGGGTGTTTCGGTGAGTTCAGGAAAATGAGTTTTCCGCACATTGTCTGCTCCGCATCCCGCTCCACTGCGCACAGAAAATTCACAAGCTTCATCTGCTCCACGGTATTGCATCTTACCCTCAGGAGATCCGGACACATCACCACAAATGCGAGGCTCGTCGCCCTGGAAAGGGCCACGTTCAGACGGTTCCGGCTGAAGAGAAAGTCCATGCTGCGGGAAATTTCTTCTTCACTCGAAGTCGTCATCGAAACGATTACAATTGGCGCCTCCTGCCCCTGGAACTTGTCAATGGTGCCCGCCCTTGCTTCCGGGGCAAGGGGTGCGATGCGCTTTTTCAGGAGATTTACCTGAAGGTTGTAAGGAGCGACGACGAGAATATCTTCCGGAGTGACAGCGGAGATTTTGTCGCCGTTTTTGTATTTCGCCGAAAGAAGAGAGCGGTAGAGATCGGTAACGGCTTCTGCTTCCTGTTCGGAGTAATTGGAGTTGCCGCTGTGACAGACGGGGATGCAGCGGATACCGTGAAGAGAAGTGTCCGCGACCAGCACCGTGCGGTGGTCATTCTCCGGCAGCGACTTGAGCCGGCCCTCATACACATATTTTGAGATGAACTTGCACAGCGAACTGTGAAGCCTGCGGGAAGTGTTCATGAATATGCCTTTGTCAGGCGATATTGTGGCGCGTTCTTCCTGGATGTACTCGAGAACAGAAAGTCCGATGCCTTCAGGATGAATGCCCTTCGACGGCTGAGGAAGCTGCATCGGGTCACCAAGCAGGATCAGGTTGCGGGCGGATGTGCCGGCAGAGATCACCTGCGCCAGCGAGACCTGGCCTGCTTCATCTATAAAGAGATAGTCAATATGTCTGTCGAGACGTGGATCGGAAAAAAGCCAGGCAGTGCCGGCAAAAAGCTGAGGATCCGCCTGAAGCACTTTTTCAGTGGAGTTCTCATTCCCGATGAAGATTCCGTCAAAACAGTCCTCTTCGCGGCTGGATTTCTTCAGGCCGGAGAATGCAACCCCTGACTCGCGGGCTGCCTCCTCAACTGCCTGAAGGAGATTATTAATCGCCTTATGGCTGTTGGAAGAAACGCCGATGCGTTTGCCCGCTTTTAGCAGAGAGACAATCAGACGGGAGGCAGTATACGTCTTTCCTGTGCCGGGCGGTCC
>CAYQVO010000006.1:57514-118927 GCA_964421085.1 uncultured Bdellovibrionales bacterium
GGAACTCGAGTCTTCTGCGAACGGAAGAAGCGGAGAGGAGAGCTTCGGCTTCTGCCTGAGGAGCAGGTGCCTCAGGCAGGAATAAGGCCCGTCAGGAGAATCGCTTTCAATGCAGGCGTCGATGAAGCGGTGAAGCGCGGCGATAAGACTGTCGCGCCTTACAGGCTTTCCCGGGACAAGCGCAAGTTCCCGGGAGATCGTCTTTGATGTCTTGATCGCTATTATGCATTTCTCGTAATCAACATCCGCAACTTCGCCGGTTGTTTCAAGTGTCAGAGGGTCGAGAGGATTGTCGCCCGGCTTCATTTTCCCCTCCTGCTCGGGAAATCTGAACGTATAAATGGAGGATCGTTTCGGACGAGGAAGCGTCGCAACACTCTTCAGCGTCAATCCTGCGAGGCACTCCGGGTCCTCCAGCAGTTCCTGCTCACTCAGACCGAGCCGCGAGAACATCTCCCAGTATTCGGGCTTAAGCTCTCTTCGGTAATAATCAACCAGAAAAAAGAGTGTCGCCCTGAACCTGTCTTTCCCGCTGTACCGGAGCGGATCCTCAGGAAGCCCGGAGCATAATTTCACCCTGTACCCTTCAAGCAGTGCTTCCGCTTCGCTCGATGGAGCGCTTTGTTCAGGTTCATCCTGCGGAGATTCAACCGTTTCTTTTTCGAACTTCCGTCCCGATTTCTCCTCAGCTTCCTTCTTCCGCTCCAGAAGCCAGTTTCTCAAATGATACGTCGATTCACAGTCAGTCCGGTTGTATGCCTCTATGTCGTCGATGAGCTTTTTCTCTCCGGTCTGGAGGTATTTCTCGAACCATACGATGCTGTCGCCCCCGCTTTTCAGATCGGCTGAGCGCTTCCCCATGTAAAAGGCTTCGAGATTCTTTATCGAGTATTGAGGTTCCGACACAAGAAGCGAATTCCGGACCACAGTGTGCAAATCGATGAATTTCCCGTTACGGAGAAAGTGATCGACAATGTGCTCTTTCGTCCCATACCGGCACATGAGGCGCTTGAGCGCCGAGACTTCATAGGAGGCATAATGATAAATATGGGCGCCCGGATTTTTTTCGATGTGCTCCGACATGAAGTCCATCAACTCTTCGAAGCACTTCTTTTCATCCTCCTTTGAAAGAGCCCGGAACGGGCGGTAATTCCCATCCGGCGTACAAATGCCGTGCAGATATTCCAGGCCTCCCTCGAACAACGGGTCTCCCTCAATATCGTAGAAGAGATCGCCCGGATGCGGTTCACAGAGAAGGTAAAAGCCCGTGGATTTTTTTTCCTGATCGAGAAATTCGTAGTAATGCCCCCCATGGTCCCGGGCACGGACCTGCAGGGCCGCCTGCCGCCTGAGTATCGAGAGCGACGCTTCGGCAAAACGGGGGATTCTGGAGCCGTCATGTTCTGCGAGCTCTCTGACAGTTGTTATGCCGGCTTCCTGGAGTTTCTTTATCTGACTCGAGCGGATGTTCGCCACAAGGCTCAGGTGGTCGTCAGCCTCGAGCATTGCCGCGCAGTAATCTTTGAAGTCGCAAATCCGACAGTGACCGCAGGGCGCCGGATAAACCGGCCCGCAGTCGGGATATCGGTCGACAAATTCAAGAAAGAGCTTTTTCGTTTCGACATAATACGAGAAATAGTCGATGACTGGATAAGATCGCCTCTCGCCGGTGCCGAGTACAATATGGATGTTTTCCGGCATTCTGCCCTGAAGAAGCCCGAGGAGTTCCGAGTAAAAGCAGAGCTGAATGATAAAGTACGGCTTCATCGATGTCGCAAGCTTCGTGTCGACTGTCTCATAGCTGAAAGGCCCGAGCGCCGAGGGCGTTTCCACTCTCTCCACGAAATCGCTGTATCCGAAAAACCTGTCCTGCGCGAAGCAGGCCTGATAGGCAACTGCTTTCCCGGCTTCGAGCTGTGCTCTGGAAAATGCAGCCCGCTCCTCGACCCCGCGATAATCAGCTTTGCAGTCTACAACCTCACGTCCCTGGGCTTTCAGTTTCTCGAGATACATACGTTCGTGCGCCTCACCTTTCTTCCGTATCAGCTCGGCCTGCTCGTCAGCCGGAGCTCTCTCCACCGGCATATCGATGTCCCTGCGTTTGAGATATGTGAGATACGGACAGGCGAGGAAATCTGTAAGATCGGAGGCGGAAACATGAATGCCTTGAGGAGTCCGTTTCATGCGTTTTTTTCAGGAATGTCTGCCCGGTTGACAGAAGGGTTTTACCGCGCGCACACTTCGAAGTCGCCGCCCGCACGTCATTCACTACATCCGATAGCGGTTTTACCGCGCGCACACTTCGAAGTCATCATCTTTTCCCGTTTCATCCGTATAAATCCCGATGTATCCGCCACATTCGGTCGCATCGGGCGGCATGCGTATTATGTTAATGCGGGCTTTCGCTCGACCTCACTGCTGCTGCTGAAGATGCTGAGGATCATGGAAAAGAATGAATTTTTGAAAAGACTCGCCGCAATGAAGAAAACCTTTTATCGTCTTTCAAAAGAAAACGACGATGACGGCGAAAGAAGACCGTCTGCATTCGCTCTGCGAAAAGGCGTTTCAGTCCGTTGAATTATGGGTCGGGATGTTCGACCTGCGAATGGGAATCGGAGGCCTTTTCCCGCCTGATGAGTGAATCGCTTCAGAATCTCTCTGCGGCCTCTTTGACTCTTTCCTTGTAGAGCCGCTTGAGTTCCGGGGGCTTCAGAATCTCGACTTCCCTCCCCCAGGTGAAGAGATGAAAACACATCTCGAGAAGACCGCAGGCCTTGAAGGACACAAGAAGTGATCCGTTGGCAAGCTTCCGCATTTTCTGCGTCGGGTGAAAGACAAATTCAGAGGCGTCCGCAGCCGCAGCGGGGGAAAACTTCCACTCGATCTCGAAAAGTTTCTCTTCCTGATACACACCGAACGAGCGGCACGCATACTGACCAAGCGAGAACGACGACTTCTGGAAATCCTGCTTGAGGATTTCCGCCTCTTTGATGTTGGACAACGTGTAATAATGAGGGTTTTTGTCCCGCTCCGTACATGCGCAGAGGTAATGCCTTGTTCCGTACAGAAACCCGAGCGGTATCACTACCTTTTCACCGTCTCCGCGCCTTGTTCGGGCGTAATAGCGAATTCGCACCTTTTTACAGGCCAGCATCGCCCGGCGGAGCGTGGAGAGGATTTTTTCATTGACCTTGATTCTTGGTCTCGGGCGGCAGGCGAGACCCTCCGCCTCAGTAAGAGCCTCGAGATCGACATCGAGATGCTTATACGCTTCAGGCTTCACAAGGCCCCTCACCTTGTCGGCCGCTGCCAATAAATTCTCCGCATCGACTTCGCGGCCATCAGCTCTCAGCGCGGCGAGAGCTCCCTCCATCGCAAGAAAATCATCGATACCGAACGCTGGAAGAAGAGAAAAGGTCGGTGTGGGTATCCGCCACCGCTTCCTGTTTTCTTCATCGATTGTCTCTTTTCCCCGTCCAAACGCCCGGAACACGGCATCCCTCATGCGTTCGGCTGTGCGTCTCGAGACATCGAACTGCTTCTGAATGTCGTTCAGAGAGACTCCCGTATAGGAGCGCTGCATCTGAAGCGCAAGACGAAGCACCGCTTCGACCTGGCTGTACCGCTTTTCCCCTTTGCGTCTGCTTTTAGCGACGTTCATGAATTCCTCCACGCGTCAGAAACGGACGTGGACATTGTCATTGCAAAGGCGGGCTCCGGTCAATCGGGAAATCAGCGGAATCAGGCGGAAACTGTCCGTTCGCCTCTCAATCTCTCCGCAAAACCGGCAATCATCTCCCTGTTCCACAACTTCCCGAGCCATTCATCTGGAATTCCTGATTCGCCGTAAAAAGCCCCTGCGATCTGGCCGCAGACAGCGCCTGTAGTGTCCGCATCGTCACCGAGGTTTACACCCTTAAGCACCGCCTCTTCGAAGCTTTCTGAATGGAGGAAACACCACAGGGCCGCTTCGAGGCTTTCAACTACGTACCCGCTTCCCCTGATCTCATCGATTGTTTTTCCCCGATAGCGGCCGTCGGCAATCGAACGGATTCGATCGGTCGGTTCAGAGTCGAAAATATCGCCGGGAAGTCTTCCGAACAGAACTTCTTCTTTCGGCTCGCCTGAAAGCGCCTTTGAAAGCATGAAACCAAAGAGTCTGCATGCGTGGATGCATTCAGCAGCGCAGTGGGTCGTCTTCGAGCTTTCGCCGGAAAAATGAATCACACTTCCGGCATCAGGCGAAAAGAAAGCCGGCACCGGAGCAAGGCGCATGATTGAGCCATTGCCGGCGGATGCGGGTGACGCAGAACCGGCAAAAGCCTCGCCGGTGGAAAGAAACTTTCTGAGCGCATTTGATGTTGCGCCGCCTATATCGAAGCAGGTCCCTCTGCTGCTCAGGTGGCCGTTTCTCCACCACATCACGTACCGGTTGATCTGATCTTCAGCGTCGAAACATTTTCTTTCAATCAGGCTTTCCGCAAGACAAAGCGCCATGCTTGTGTCATCTGTCCACTGCCCTGCTTCCAGGTTGTGAGGGCCGCCGGTCCGCATTCCGGTTACGGGCGTGAAAGTGCCGCGGGGTTCAAACTCGACCGCAGCGCCAAGAGCATCTCCAGCAGCAAGACCGAGAAGGCTTCCGCGGGAGCGACTGGTAAATGAGGGATCACTGGAGGACTGCATCGGATGCAGTTTGACCTGTTCCGGGCGGGCAAATCAAGCAGGCAGCAATTTTTCGAGATGGAGGCCTGAGGCACCAACTCCCCATCCCGGCAGAAATTTCGCCACAGATTCTAAACAAGCAGGGAAAACGTGCCGTTTACCCCTTTAAGGCAGATGGAAGTAAGGCGGAAGCCCCCCACCCGAATCTTTCACAAATTTAAACGGTTCCGGTGATATGAGCTGAGACTCATGCACCCGAAGTGCCCCTGGAAACAGGAGATGCCATGGATGGAATAAACAGGATAAATCAGACAGGGCAACCCGACAGGTGGACTTCCTTCATTACCCAGCAGACACACCCTGACAACAAGGAAGGAGGAGGCGCGTTCCTCAGAGAGCCGATTCCCCGAAAACGTCTTAAAACTGACGAGACTCCGGAAGAGGAGGCCGTAGCAGCATCACCCAAAGGCGGAGGACAGAAGGCAAGAGACTTCAGCAGGAAGATGCACGAAATAAACAGTAAAATTGAAGCTCTTTCACTCCTTGATTCCTGGCTCGAGTCGCCTTTCGAAAAGGATGCCGTTATGGCGGCTCAGTATCTTCTCAGTCAGTCTGCGGCCGATTCTTCCGTTGTAGAACTGATCAGCAAAATCTCAGAGGTCTCTAATGAACCGTTTCCCGGCAAGGAAGATCTGGGAAGTCTCAGAGAGATGTCTTCAGCTGCAAGGAAGCAGCTCGAGGATTACCTCGCAGCAAACCAGAGCTTCCTGGGGGAAAGTGACGATACGGTAGGCGACAGAATCCTTGCGGATCAGTCGGCTGCCGTGTCGAGCCAGGATCTGAAAAGCCAGAGGGTCCTGCATCTGCTGACAACGGCAGCGTAAGGGAATTACACCTGCCCCACCCACTGGTCTGTCGCGGTCTTTTTCCATATATCGCGAATCTGCCTGAAAACTTCTTCGTCTTCAGCTCTTCCTCCCAGCTGCTTGATATTTTCAACTATTCTTTCGGGCTTTGTCGTTCCGACAATCGCAGTGCAGACTCCCGGCTGAGAGAGAGTGAATCGAAGCGCGGTCCCGACTGACTCAGGGACAGGCAGCCCGAGGAATGGATACTTAAGCTGCTGAAATCTGTTCCAGTATGCGTGTGCGTACTCATTCCCGGGCTTCTTTCCTGTCTTCCATGCCGCGTTTGCGACCGGTCTCTTCGCGATTACGCCCATCTTCCGTGACGCCGCTTCAGGAAGGACCTTCTCAATCGATTCCTGATCAGCCACGTTTACCGATATCTGAAGCGTATCGAACGCTCCTGTCCTTACTGCATAAAGAGCGTCCGCGGAGTCCCCGCTGTACCCGATAAATCTCGTATAGTGCTTCTCTCGCGCTTCCTGAAGAGCTTCGATTACCTCTCCCCTTCGGAGAACTTCTTCAGAACAGCTGTGAAGCTGCACAAGATCGAGCCTTTCAGTCTGCAGGCGCCTCAGACTCCTTTCGATGCTCCACAGGATCGAGTCTTTGCTCCAGTTTTCAGAACCGGATCCGTCCGGGTGTCCGCATTTAGTGAAGAGATAGAATTCGTCGCGGCGCTTTGACGCCGTTTTTCCGATGTTCTCCTCGCTTGTCACATAGCACTCCGCGGTATCTATCACATTCATACCGCTGTCGAGCGCTGTTCCTATTATCCGATCGACAGTAACCGTGCCTGCGCCTTCATATCCGATTTCAGCGGCGCCGAGTCCGAGCACTGTGACTTCGAGTCCTGTAGATCCAAATGCTCTTTTCTCCATCTGAGGTTCCCCCTTTCCGGATTTTCATCGTATTGAGCAGACTAGCGCGCTCAGCCAGGTTCGACCAGAACCTCGTCCCCGGGCTGGACCTTCAGGCGGTCTGCGGCATTTCCGTCGACCTCCGCTATCTCGAGCGCGCCTGAGCTGTTGATAAGAGCCACAAGATCGGATTTGTTCCCTTCTCCATATCCCGAAACCATGGTTGTGATGGTGACGGAACCAATCTGAACCGTCGAAGGCATTTCTTCCCCGAGTTCATGCGACGTGATATTTGTCGCTATATTCCCGAAATGGTCGATATTCAGCACCTCGCCTTTCAGACGCGAGCCCTCCGTTGTGACTGAGGGAAGAGGAAGAAGCACAGGATCTTTGATTGGGGGTCCAAGATTCTCAATGTCCCCCCCTTCAGCAAGATATGCCGCGACTGGAGCAAATATATCGCGTCCATGAAACACCCGGCTCGGAGTGCTGAGCCAGTACGATTCATTCCACAGCTCCACCATTTCCACCCGCTCCAGAGCGTGCCATGCAGCCTGCGCAATAAAAGTCACAAGCCCGTTGTCAGGGCCGACGAACAACTGGTCTCCAAGCACAGCCGCCATCGCCCTCCGGCTGCTCCCGACCCCCGGATCGACTACGGCAAGATGAACAGTTCCTTCCGGGAAATGCGGCACAGCCCGGGCGAGAACCAGAGCTGCCTGCCGGATATTCTGGGGAGATATCTGATGACTTATATCGACAATGTGGACATCGGACAAACGCGCAAGGATAACTCCCTTCACAACACCGGCATATTCGTCTTCATTTCCGAAATCTGTGGTTAGAGTTATTATGGGTCTCATGCAGTCACCTTTTTTTTCAGAGGTTCAAGAATGACAGGCGCTGATACGGGCAATCAAGGAAAAAGTTCGAAAACAGCAGTACTGGGAGCATCTCCGAAGGCAGAAAGATACAGCAATATGGCGATAAAACGGCTGAAGGCTCATGGGCACGGTGTTGTGCCTGTAAACCCTGCATACGGGGAAATTGAAGGCTTACAGGTGGCGAAGAGACTCGACGAAATAGAACCGGGCTCCATCGATACTGTAACCGTATACATTTCCCCTCCCCGTTCAACGCCCCTGAAAAGTGAAATCCTCAGAATCCGTCCTCGACGGGTCATTTTTAACCCCGGTACTGAGAACCCGGAACTTGAAGAGTCTCTGTCTGAGGCGGGAATTGAAGTTGTGGAAGGATGCACGCTTGTAATGCTGAGTACGGGCTCCTTTTAGTCACTGTCCCACGTAATAACTCTTCGTTCAAACACGCGTTCGCGCTAGTATACACCTTATGAAGCGTCTGGTCGTATTCCTGTTCATGTGCCTGGCACTTTCGGTCGAAGTGCATGCAGAAACGCCCTCTCCTCTCGCCCCGAAACGCGTCTTCTTTCTGAATTCATACCACAGAGGATATCCGTTATCGGACGAGGAGATGGAGGGCGCGGACAGTGTGTTCAACAATGCGCCGTTCCCGATTGAGGTGCACTCTGAATTCATGGACGCAAAGCGCATTATAGACAGCCATTATCAGCAGGATCTCCTTCAGATATACCAGATGAAGTACAGGCGGCTGAAGATCGATCTGGTATTCGCCGCCGATAACGACGCTCTTGAATTCATGGTGAAGAACCGCCCGGTCCTTTTCCCGGATGCGCCTCTTGTCTTTTCCGGCATAAACGATTTCTCAGATGCAATGATCGAAGGCCAGGAGAATATCACCGGCGTGGTCGAGGATTCTGATTATGTGGAAACGATTGAGGCCGCGAATAGTATCATTCCGGGACTCGGACGAATCGTGGTTGTGAGCGATCGAACCACCACGGGAGCAGCGCACGACAGAGCAGTACGCAAAATTGAGCCCCTCTTCAGGGACCAACTCGAGTTCGAGCATTTGATGATGACGGATTTGACATTTCGGGATCTGCTCGGACGGCTCTCCGCCCTCAGGTCTGACAGCGCAGTGCTGATGCTTTCCCACATGAGCGACTCGTCCGGCGAAATCTTTCCGGCGCGGGAAAGCGGATCAAAGATCGCCCGCGCAAGTTCCGTCCCTGTATTCGTAGTCACGTCTTTCCGCGTAGGGTACGGGACGCTGGGCGGAAAAGTTGTCAATTCCATCCGTCAGGGGCAGCTCGGCGCACAGTTGGCGCTTCGAATACTGAAGGGCGAGCCTGCCGGAAATATTCCGATATTGCGGAAAAGCCCGAACAATTTTCTGTTTGATGCGCTTGCGCTCGAACGTTTCCACATTCCGGAAAGCAGCCTTCCGCCAGGAGCAGGAATTATAAACAAGGACGACACTTATTACGGCAGATACTCCGGGGCAATATCCGCCACCATCACGGTCATCATTTTCCTTGTGGCCGTTATCGGCATCCTTTCTCTCAACATTGTCCGGAGGCGCCGCGCGGAGAGCGCTCTTCGGGAAAGCGAGGAGAAATACAGGAAGATCCTTGAGACTGCACACGAAGGAATTGTCGCTCTTGACGAAAACTTCAACCTCCGGTTCGTCAACAAGGGAATGGCCGAACTGCTTGGATACGACCCTTCTGATATGATGGGCCGCCCGGTAGTTGATTTTGTGCATCCTGATGAAATCCCTGACCACTACCGGAAAGTCACTGAACGCAAGCAGAGAAGAAGCGGAAGTTACGAGCGCCGTTTTATGAAACGGAACGGTGAATTCATCACTGCTCATATCAGCGCGCAGCCTCTCTTCGACGAAAACGACAGATTCTCCGGCGTATTTACGATGGCGACAGATATAACGCAGCAGAAGCAGATGGAGCAGGCACTCCAGGAAGCGCAGGCACTTCTGGTGACCGCCCTGGATCAGAGCATCGCGGGCATCGTGATATGCGACGCCCCATCGGGCAGAATCCGGCTGGTGAACAAAGCTGCGGAGCAGATCCTCCTTCAGTCGAAGGAAGAACAGATGCTGTTTTCCTTTGCCACTCCTGATGGCAGGACATTCAACTGTTTCAGAAGCGATGGGAGCCGTTACAAACCGGAGGAGCTTCCGCTGGGCCAGGCCGTACTCAAGGGCAATACCGTGGAGAACGTCGAGATACGTGTGGTCCGGAGCGACGGCTCCGAGCGGTGGATAAACTGCTGCGCATCGCCGATTCGAAATGTTCAGGAAGTCATAGTCGCCGGCTTTCAGATATTTTCCGACATCACGATGCAGAAGCAGTACCAGACAGATCTGCAGAGAGCGGCAAAACTCGAGTCGGTGGGGGTACTTGCAGGAGGCATTGCTCACGACTTCAATAACCTTCTCTCGGCTATTGTCGGCAATGCGGGCGCGATGAAAATACTGCTTGCACAGGGAGATGCCGACCGCTGCGCGAGATGTGTTTCCGAGATCGAAGACGCGGCCATGAGGGCGCGCGATTTAACACAGCAGCTCCTGACATTTTCGAGAGGCGGGGCCCCTGTTCCGGCGCTGCTGGATCTTTCGGCGGTCCTGCGCGAAGCCGCGTCTTTCGCGCTCACAGGGTCGAGAAACCGGTGCGAAACCGAGCCGTCGAAAATATGGCCCGTCTTTGCCGACAGAGGCCAGATCTCTCAGGTGATTCATAATCTTCTTCTGAACGCGGATCAGGCCATGCCGCAGCCGGGAACTATCAGGATGACCGCGGTGAATGTAAATGTCACTTTACGTGATGGTCTTCCTCTTGAAGAAGGTCCATATGTCCGAATAACCGTCGAAGATAAAGGGGTGGGAATTCCGGGGGAATTGATCAGCAAAATTTTCGATCCTTTCTTCACCACAAAACAGCGGGGAAGCGGTCTTGGGCTTGCTTCTGTTTATTCAATCGTCAAGAGCCACAATGGTCATATCACCGTTCAGTCGGCGCCTGGTCAGGGAAGCATCTTTTCGTTCTATATTCCGGCGCGGCCCGCAGGAAAGGTCGCAGGAGAGGCGCCGGTAAAAGGCGCAAAGAAGGGAAAAAGCCTTCGGATTCTGATACTCGATGATGAGATTCTTATCCGGAACATGCTCGAGGAGGCTCTGAGAAATCTCGGGCATGCTGTCTGCACTGTCCCGGAAGGAAGCCTTGCTGTCGAAGAATTCGAGAAGGAATTCAGCGCGGGAAATCCCTATGACCTTCTCGTTCTCGACCTTACAGTGCCCGGAGGAATGGGCGGCCGTGATGTAGTTCATATGCTGAACGAGCGGCATGGGAAGGTCCGGGCCATCGCGTCAACAGGTTATGCAACTGACCCCATTCTCGCCAATTATAAGGCGCACGGATTTGCCGGCAGGCTTGCCAAACCGTACCGCATTGAGGATCTCGTTGAGACTATTGAACATGTAATGGCCATCGACGCGTTCTAAGCTCCGCGTTTTATGTGCGCCCTTTTCTTTGCGGTTATCTCCAGACCCGCCGCATTTTTGCCGACATTCATTACATGGTGGCTGGAGACCTCTCATTTGCCATCGTCCGCAGACTCTTTCGCAGGCGGATTGACACTCTTCTGGCTGCATGTTCCTGTGATCGCAATTACCGCTCACGCCCTCGAAGGATGCAGGGAACAGTGCCTCGCCCCGGGGATGGATGATTACGTTTCCACGCCTTTTGATACAAAACAGCTGCTGGTGCCTCTGCATGACGTGACTATTTGCCGGTAAAACCGGCTGCTCTGGATTGCCGTTTGTTTCTCTTGTCACCCTCTGTAAAATGCTTCCATTTACAAACCGGAAACCTCCTGCTAAATACGACCAGTGGACTTTCTCGATCTCGTAAGAACCCGCCAGAGCTGCCGTTCATATTCCCGCGCTCCTGTACCACGGGAACTCGTCGAAAAATGTCTCGAAGCTGCGCGTCTCGCTCCGTCGGCATGCAACTCGCAGCCCTGGAAATTTCTCGTCGTCGACACCGAACCGCTTCGGACGACTCTTGCCGGAAAGGCGTTCACCGGCATTTACTCCATGAACAAATTCGCGCTCGATGCTCCGGTTATTATCGTGCCTGTAACTCAGAGATCGAAATATATCGCACGGCTCGGCGGACATCTGCGAGGCGTACAGTACAGCCTGATTGATATCGGAATCGCCGGCCAGCATCTCGACCTCCAGGCGGCGGAACTTGGCCTCGGCTGCTGCTGGCTCGGCTGGTTCAACGAAAACGCGGTAAAGAAAGTTCTTGGACTTTCACGAACCGACAAGGTTGATGTCATCTTCAGCGTCGGGTTCCCGGCCGGGGCGGGCACGCGCGAAAAGAAGCGGTTGCCGCTCGACGATGTGCGAACGTTCGTTGCGGCGCCTCGCATTCCTTGATTACTATCGCAGTGGCAATTCGCTTTCCATCAGGGAGTTGAAGACCCTTTACTTTCGCTCCCACATCCGTTTTCAGATCTCCGACAACGAAGGTTTCTTCGTTTACATAGAAGTGCGTGCCGTCAATGCAGAAACCACCGGTCTTGAATCCCTTGACAGTTCCTTCGAGCGAAAAGAGCTTTGCGGCCCTGCGCCGGACTGAAGGCCGCCGGCCGGCTGGTCTGAGCCATGAAAGGAGATATTCAATGCATCTTTCCATTTCCCGGAGATCCTCATCGCCCAGCAGCTTTGGGAAGCGGACTGGTTTTTCAAGGACTGCTGGAAGCGGGATTGGACGGTTGAAGACTTCAACCAGCTGCTGATGAAATGCCATCGTTCACCTCAGGGGAAAAGGGATGGGGGTCCCTGCTGTTGATCCGAACATCGTGGTGACAGCATTCGGCATGCCAAAGAGTGGAGACTGGCAAGATCCATGGTTATGCCGGAGAAACCGCCATATTACCGGATGGACAATCAGAAAATGGAAAAAATCAGCACTGCAAAGGCAATGGGACTGGTAAGAATTGTTTCACTTCTGCGCAATATTTCGATACCTGCGCGCGCGCCGCTTTCTCACGTCCGGCCTGCAGATCTTTGCGCAGGATGTCGTAAGATCAGTTCGTTTGACTTGACTTTCCTGAAAATTTCGAAAGAGATTAAGAGATTGCATGAAATCTTCCCGTTTCCATCTGGACACGCTTTTTGCACTGATGGACACAATTCCGCCTGGAGCAGTTCTCAGTGATGTCGAATTCCGCCTCCTTAAGCTCAACAAGGCTGCGGAAAGGATTTGGGGGTACAGGGGAGCTCCCTTTCGGCACCATTACCCCGTTTTCGGTCCAGCCGTGTATGGAGCAGATGATCCAGGTCCTGAAGAGAAAGCAGACCTTTAGCTTCTGCCTCCGCATATTGCCGCGAAGTATCAGGAAGGTAACAAGCTGATATTCAATGGTCGCATCGATTCGGATTCCGCAGAAGAGGAGACTGTTTACAACGGCAGGACACTCCCGCTTACAGTCCGGAAGGTGCCCGTCCGGGAGGAGGACGGATCGGTAAGCGGACTCGTCGGTCCGGCATTCGATATCACTGAAATCAAGAAATACCAGGCGCAGCTCAGCGCGTCACTCAGGGAAAAAGAACTTCTTCTCAAGGAGATCAATCACAGGGAAAAGAACAACCTGCAGATGATTATTGGAATAGATGCGGGTCTTGAGGCAGTCAGAAAATACGGCCGGGGCGCCGGCTGATACCAGCCCGGCAGAACGCAACACTGTGACAACTGCTACGTCCACATTCCCTTGTACCGCTCCGGATCGTCAAGCACCATTCCGGCCCCTTTGACCACCGAGGTAAGCGGGTCGTCTGAAATACGGACCGAGATTCCGAGATCCTCAGAGAGATACTTATCGAGTCCCTTCAGAAGAGCCCCTCCTCCTGCAATCGTCACACCGCTCGATATAATGTCACCTGAGAGCTCAGGCGGAGTGTTCTCGAGGGCCTGACGAATTGCGGAAAAAATAAGGGAAACAACTTCATCGACAGCCTCCCGCACTTCCGAACCGCGGATTACGACGCCGGCGGGGGCTCCGCTTATCAGACTCCTTCCCCGGACTTCCATCTCCTGACGATCGAAATCCGGATGGGCGCAGCCGATAGTCTTCTTGATCAGCTCGGCGGTTGATTCTCCGATCAGCATATGATGGCGTCTTCTCACAAAGTGGATGATTGCCTCATCCATGGCGTCCCCGCCCTCGCGGACGGAAACCGAATAAACGATATCCTTGAGGCTCACTACCGCGATATCCGACGTTCCGCCTCCAATGTCGATAATCATGTTTGCAATTGCGTCTGTTACCGGAAGCCCGGATCCGATTGCAGCTGCCATCGCTTCATCAATAAGCTTCACTTCCCGCGCGTGACCTTCGACTGATTCCTTAATCGCGCGCTTTTCGACTTCCGTAATGTGACTTGGGACACCGACGATGAGCCGGGGCTTCATCATCCGCAGTGCTTTGTCCCTTGCTTTCGACAGGAAATGCTTGAGCATCAGGCCCGCTGCTTCGAAATCTGCAATAACACCTGTGCGGATAGGCCTCAGCACTGTGACTCCTTCGGGCGTCCGCCCCAGCATCGACTTGGCTTCTCTGCCGAATGCCACCGCCTCCTTGTTATGGCCAGTCTGCTTGATTGCCACCATAGACGGCTCATCAAGAAGTATTCCCTTCCCTTTCTGATAAATCAGCGTGTTGGCAGTGCCAAGATCGAGCGCGAGATCTCTGCTCATAATTGAAAACATAACCTTACAACCTTCCCCTAAGAGACCGCTTCCTTCAATTGCTTCGAAAGCAGTTTCAACAAACTAATATTATCGGAGTGGCCTGTCATGCCGGCTGTCACCTTCGCCTGAATGGGGCGCCCCAGCAGAAACAGATCGCCTATCGCGTCAAGCACCTTGTGCCGGACAGGTTCATCTGTAAACCGAAGATCACAGTTGATTGGAGCATCCTCTCCAAAGAGCACAAAATTATCGAACCGTCCACCAAGAGCCAATCCCTGTTTCTGGAGATATCCTATGTCTTTTACAAATCCGAATGTACGGGCCGGTGCGATCTGTTTTTTGTACTCCGAGGGGTCCGAAAGGGTGAATACGATGCGCTGTTTTCCAACCGGCTCCGGGTACTCGAGGGTATAGTCCACCGTAAATTCGCCCGATGGCTCGATGCGAATGAATTCCTTCTCTGTGCCGTATGAAATGACATCCTTCACCCCCACAGCGAACCATTCCCCCGGCTGCTCCTCAATTCCGGTCTCCTCCAGAAGAGAGCAGAAATCGAGGGCGGAGCCGTCCATCACTGGCACTTCGCCATTGCACTTCACCAGAAGGTTTGAAATGCCATACGCATGCAGCGTAGACATAATATGTTCGATCGTCCCGGCCTGAGTTCCTCCAAGCTTGACAGTAGTGGCAAAACCTGTGGATTCGACGTAATCAAGATGCGCCGGAACAACCCCGGGGTCGGAAACCGATGAAAAATGAATGCCTGAGCTGGAAGGAAGCGGTTCAAGAATAAGGCCGCTCTTCCGCCCTGAGTGCAGACCCTGTCCGTAAAGCACCGCACTTTTCGCAAGCGTTGCCTGCCTGACTCTTTTCCCCCTCATGGCCTGTTTCTGAAATGCAACAGGGTTAACCTTTGGCGGCTCCGTTCCGGAAGCAAGGGGAAAATTCATCCCTTCCGAAAATGCGGTGTCCACATCGAGGCTTCTATCCTCCCCCCCCCGGGCGTTTCCGAGTACCCTCTTTACAGTGTCGAGCAGACGATCGATGTCCAGAGGTTTTTCGATAAAGTCCGCGGCTCCCAGTCTCGTCGCCTTCAGAGCCGCAGCAATTGTCGCATGCCCGCTTATCATGACGACTGGAAGGTCGGGGTGGCGGTGCTTCATTGCCACAAGAGCTTCAAGCCCGTCCATTCCCGGCATCCATATGTCCAGCAGCACCAGCGAAGGCTTCTGATCGCTCAGAAAGGCAAGAGCCTTGTCTCCGTCCTCCACTTCGGCAACATCGAAACCCTCGTCTCTGAGGACGCCGCCGACAGATCGGCGGATTGCCGCCTCATCATCAACAATAAGGACAACTCCCTGCGTCTGTGGACTCATAAATCACTCCCCGGCATACTGCTTTAAAAGCGGATGCTCGCCATTATAGAGCGTTGCGCCCCTGTCAGCTCCAACACTTACGACCGAGATACCACAATCAATCTGCTTTTCAAGGCCATTCACATAATCTCTTGCTGCAGCCGGCAGGTCTTCCCAGCTTTTGACTCCCTGAAGATCTTCGTCCCACCCTTCGAACTCCTCATATTCGATCTCGACCGCATCATACTCCGAAGAAAGCGCAGGAACATCGTCCAGCCTCTTTCCGTTGAGCCTGTAACCTGTCGCCACGCGCAGAGGCTTAATCCCCGAAAGCACATCAAGCTTTGTCAGAGCTATTGAATCAATTCCGTTGACCCGGACAGCATACCGCAGTGCCACGGCATCGAACCATCCGCATCTGCGGGCACGTCCTGTCACGGTTCCAAACTCGGCGCCGGTATCCCTTATACGCTGACCGGTTTCATCGCTCAGTTCCGTGGGAAACGGTCCGCTCCCGACCCTTGTGCAGTACGCCTTTGCGACACCAAGCACATAATCAAGGCGGTTTGCGCCGATACCGCATCCTGTGCCCACGGCAGGTGCTATAGTGTGCGAAGATGTGACGAAGGGAACAGTGCCGAAAACCTGATCGAGAAGTGTTCCCTGTGCCCCTTCAAAAACGACCGCTGCATGATCTGAAAGCGCCTCGTCAATGATTTTGCTCCCGTTCACCATGTGGGGCAGCAGAACTTCTCTCGCCCTCTGAATCTCTTCCCAGACTTCGGCGAACTCGATTGTCTTTTCAGAGCCCACAACGTTTCGGAGATACCTGTTGCAGTGCTCAACAAGTGCCGTGATCTTCTCCTTCAGCGCTTCGGGATACTTGAGCTCTGCCATCCTTACACCGCACCGGGCCGCACGATCTTCATATGCAGGTCCGATACCACGGCCGGTTGTTCCTATTCTGGAACTGCCCTTTGCGGCCTCACGTTCCTGATCAATGAGAATGTGATGGGGGAGAATGAGCTGGGCGTTCCGGTCGATGAGAAGACGATTCGGAGTTATTGCGACGCCGGCGCTCTTGAGCTGCACCATTTCCTGCTCGAGCACTGCGGGATTGATCACAAGTCCTGCCCCGATAAGGCAGCGGCAGTTGCTTCTGAGAATGCCTGAAGGAATGAGGCTCAGTTTGGTTTTTTTGTCGCCGCAGACGATAGTGTGTCCCGCATTGTTGCCTCCGTTAAAGCGGACGCTCCAGTCGGCGTTAGACGTAAAATAATCGACAAGCTTGCCTTTGCCCTCATCACCCCACTGGGCGCCAACTATCACAAGTGAAGACACGTAAGATTCTCCTTTCCATCACCCTATAAACAGCGCCGACTTCCAGGCTCCCCGGTCCTTTATGAAGAGTCCTTTTGCATCACGCACATCTTCGCCGCCGTACAGGACCTTGTCCCCCGAATTCGGGAATCGAAGACCCGAGACAGGCCTCTGGTCACCATGCCCGAGCTTTACGAGATCTCCTGCAGAACAGGCTGCATAAGGAACGCCCGGAAACAGCTCAAACCATGGAAGAATATCCGATTCCGCCAAATCTTCAACTTTCCGGGCTTTTTCCAGCCCAAATGGGTATGACGCGGTCCTCCTCAGGCTCTCCACACATCCCCCGCAGCCCAGAAATTCCCCAAGATCCCGGGCAATTGAACGAATGTAAGTGCCGGGCGAGCATTTGATTTCATAGGCAATTCTGCCGTCTCCCAGACACCGTGCATCGAATGCCTCAATTAATACGTCCCGTGACGCTATTTCCACCCTTTCCCGGCGTTTTCGAACCCGTTTATAGGCGGGCTCTCCCTGTATCTTAACTGCGCTGATCTGAGGAGGCACCTGCTTTATCGCTCCGACGAACCTTTCCCTGACAGCGTCAAGCACTGCCGCGTCGTCCGGTATCCGCGTGGATTCTTCGAGTATCTCCCCGGTAATGTCGTCCGTGGACGTCCGAAGTCCCATACGCATTGTGCCCGCATAGGATTTCGGGCCGTCCGCAGCATAAGCCGCTGCGCGTGTTGCCTTGCCCACGAGACAGACAAGAAGTCCCGTCGCAAACGGATCGAGCGTTCCGGCATGGCCGATCTTTTCGAGCCTGAGTGCGTGCTTTACCTGAGCTATGGCTTTAGCCGACGATATGCCGGCGGCCTTATCGAGAAGGATGATGCCTGTTTTCATAAGCGGAAATGGGGACGGTTCCTGTTTCTCAGGAAGAAACAGGAACCGTCCCCATTTCCTCCCCAATCGCAGCCAGAAGCTTCTCCCTCACCTCTTCAAGCGGCTTCCTCGATCTGAACGCGGCTGCGGCAGCATGCCCCCCGCCGCCGAACTTCGCTGCAATCTCAGAGACGTTGTACTTCGCATGCTTCGATCTCAGGCTCACCCGCCAGATGTCGTTATCTCGCCGGATTGAAAACGCTATGTCCACACCGGCAATATCCCTGGCGCGCTCTGCGAGAACTTCCGCATCGTCGATGTCGGCACCGCACGATTCCAGAAGTTCTTTTGTGACGAGAACCTCGGCAACTCTGCCTCCGAAGTGCAGCTGAACATTGGACAACGCCGCAGTCTGAAGCTTCAAAGCAGAGAGTTCAATATCGCTGTAAAGGTTCAGTGCGATATCATAGGGCGAAGCGCCAAGAACGCACAGTTCGTGTGCTGCAAGAAAAGTTCCGCCGCATGTGCTGGCATAACGAAAAGATCCCGTGTCCCCGTATATTCCGGCAAGCAGACAAATCGCCGCTTCCCTGGATATTGCGTCCGGGAATTGTCTGAGCACGTTGAGAACAAGCTCCGACGCCGAACTTGAATGGGCATCCACGCAGTTCACATCACCGAAAAAATCGTTCGAGATGTGATGATCAATGTTGATCATGACCGCTCTTTGCGGCAGCCCCGCGAGCAGAGCCTCTCCTATCCGTCCTTTATCGGCACAGTCACATGCAATGACCGCATCCCACTCTCCCGCAGGAACAGTCGAAAGTATCTCCTCCATTCCGGGCATAAAGGCATACCTCGGATTCGGTCCTGTAACATTCAGACATACAGCCTCTTTTCCCATCTTCTTCAGTGCGAGGGTCATGCCCAGCGATGCCCCGAAAGCATCGGGGTCTGGATTATAGTGACTGAGGACAAGTATTCGCTCTGCCTTCTTTATGGCATCCCGGACTGATTCGATAGAAGAAACTTCCGTCATCTGTTGTCTGTAGAGTCGTTTTTCACCGTATTGAGCAACCGCTCGATATGGTCCACAGTGTCGAGAGTATTGTCATAAAAGAAGCGAAGCTCGGGAACGAAGCGCGTGCCGAGACTCTTTGCAACAACACGCCTGATTCTTCCCTGTGCTCCTTCAAACGCTTCCTCAACTTCCGGAATCCGCCCCTCGCCGCCGGAAGCCACCCAGTAAACACTTGCATACCGGAGATCGGGACTCATTACCACTGAACTGATTGTGACCATGCTGAAACGGGGATCTCCCACCCGCTGAAGCTCCTGAGCCACGATGGTCTGAAGTTTCTCCCCGACCCTGTATTGCCGTCTTCTCGTTGTCACACGCGCGCCTTATCACCGTAACTTTATTCGAGAGTCGCGGCAATTTCCCGGAACTCGTAGACCTCGATCTGATCGCCCGGTTTGACATCGTTGTAATTCTCGATTCCAATGCCGCATTCGTATCCGGTCTGCACCTCTTTTACGTCATCCTTGAAGCGTTTCAAGCTGGATAATCTGCCCTCATAAACGACTTTGCTGTCCCGAAGGAGCCGGACATGGCTGCCGCGTTTAACAGAACCGTTCTGGACGTAACACCCGGCGATGGTCCCAATCTTCGGAATAGTGAACGTGTCACGAACCTCCACCATTCCGAGCGTACGCTCTTCCTTCACGGGAGCAAGGAGGCCGATCATGGCGTTCCTCACGTCGTCAACAAGCTCGTATATTATTCTGTAAAAGCGTATTTCAATCCCCGCGGACTCGGCATCGGCGAGAGCTCTTGGTTCGGGCCGGATGTTGAACCCGATGATGATTGCCCTCGACGCAATGGCAAGCTGAACGTCACTTTCCGTCACACCGCCCACTGCCGCGTGGACTACGCGGACCTTGACCTTTTCTGTCGAGAGTTTCTCTATCCCCGTCTTCACCGCTTCCAGTGAGCCGTGAACATCAACTTTCAGAATTACATTCAACTCGGCCGCAGGAGCAGTCCCTGCCCTGCGCGAAAATTCTTCGAGGCTTATCGGCCCTGCGGCAAGCGCGCGCTCGGCCATCAGTCTCCTGGCGCGCCGGTTCTCGCTTATCTGCTTTGCCTGCGCTTCGCCCGGAAGCACGATGAAATCATCTCCCGCAGCCGGTATTCCTTCGAATCCTGTTATCTCGACAGGACTCGAGGGTCCGGCCGAGGCAATGCGCCGACCCGAAGGGTCAGTCATTGAACGGACACGCCCTGTTTCCGCGCCCGAAATAAACGTATCACCGACATTCAGTGTTCCATTCTGCACAAGCACAGTGGCGACTGTTCCGCGTCCCCTGTCCTGCCTCGCCTCAATGACAGCACCCCGGGCTCTGATCTCAGCCGATGCGCGAAGCTCCCGCATTTCGGCAAGGAGAAGTACACCCTCGAGAAGTTCATCGATACCTGCGCCCTTGAGCGCTGAAACGGAGAAGAACATCGTGTCCCCGCCCCAGTCTTCAGGCTGAAGTCCATGCTCAGCAAGCTGCTGCTTTACGCGGTCGGGGTTAACACCGGGCTTGTCCATTTTGTTGACGGCCACAACCATGGGCACCTTTGCCGCTTTCGCATGATTTATCGCTTCAATGGTCTGGGGCATGACACCATCGTCTGCCGCAACCACGAGAATGACGATGTCCGTAATTTCCGCACCACGGGCACGCATTGCTGTGAATGCGGCGTGACCCGGGGTGTCGATGAACGTGATGGATTTATCGTTGACAGTGACTTTATACGCGCCGATGTGCTGAGTGATTCCTCCAGCTTCCTTTGCCGCGACAGATGCGTTTCGGATAAAATCGAGCAGCGTTGTCTTTCCGTGGTCAACATGACCCATGACCGTCACCACCGGAGGACGCACTTCCTGAGTCGCCTTGTCCACTTCGTCATCTACCGTTTCAGCAATAGCACTTGCCTCGTCGAATTCCGTGGATTCATAAGGATACTGGAACTCTTCAAGGACAAGCGTAGCTGTGTCTTTGTCAAGCATCTGGTTAATGGTGGTCATCATGCCCATTTCCATGAGCTTGCCGATGATCTCCCCGGCCTTGAGGCTCATCTGTTTCGCCAGATCCCCGACTGTAATCGTTTCTCCCAGTTTGACGGTGCGTTTTGTAACCTGTCTCTTTGCAGCCTCTTCAGCCTCAGGCTCGTGCTCGGGTTTTTCACCCCTGGCCCTGGCGGTCCTGCCTGTCCTGCGCCCATCGCGTCCCTGATAATCGACAAGATCATGGCGGCTGAATTCACGCTTCCGGCCCTTCCTTGCACGACCGCCCTTCTTGCCATCACCTTCCTCTTCTTCCTCCTCCTCGCTTTCAGGCGCGACGAGCCGGGCGCCAAGACCTACAACAGGAGCAGGCTTTCTGGCTTCGGGTTTGGCAGGTTTCTTCGCCACGGGAAGCTCTATGCGGCCAAGCACTCTCGGGCCGACAGTCTTTTTAGGAGCACCCTCTACGGACGGCTCACCTGCTGCGGGCTGAATTTCTTCTTCTTCTGCTGCTGCTTCTTCGGCACCGGCTTCGACAGCTCCCTGCTCTTCGTCGGCAATCTCCATTTCAGGCGGGATGCCGGCTGCAGCCTCGCTTTCCAGCTCTTCTTCAGGAACTGCTTCTGTCGCGGTTTCTTCTTCGACCGGCTCAGGCGCTTTCACCTCATCGGCCTGTCTTCTTCTCCGGATCACGTCACCCTTGCGGCGTTCAACGATAGTCGATGTCGCACCGGTAAATCTATCCACCCGCTTCGTGACGACTTCCGAATCATGAGATACACCCATCGCCTGACGTATGACGGCACGCCTGATCTGATCCGCCTCATCGGCATCGAGAGAATTTGAGTGCGAAATCTTGCCGCGGACACCGATCTCTTTGGCTCGCTCGATGACGACTTTGTTGTCGACACCTAACTCTTTGGCAAGCTCGTAAACTCTAATCTTCGACATAATCTATCCAACAAAATCCAGCAGTTCTTTTACAATCGCTGCCCTCTGCTCCGCTGAAGAACCGCATTCAGCGGCGCCTTCACCAGAAACTGCCTGTATCCGAAGCTCTCTTTCGAGAAGCCCCTTCTGAGCCAGGCGGACAATGCACTCCCTTTCGGGATGGCACCAGGCGCCTCTGCCCCTCATTCGTTTCCGCCGGTCCCATGTGAGCCGGCCGTCAAAAAAAACAACCCGAAGCAGGGAGGATTTATCCTCCCGCCTCCTGCAGCTGATGCACCGCCGCTGTTGATGCAGGCCGCGACAATCGCGGCCCTCCCCTTTGGAGGTCATAAGCGCGCAGTCTGTGTACCTCTGAGAAACAAATCTGCTGCATCTCTAACTGCGGCCACCTCCTGATCCGTCATCCCTTCGATCTGGAGCAGCTCCTCGTTCTCGGCCATCACCACTTTCTGAATGGTTGTATATCCGCCATTCACAAGCTTGTCACGAAGTTCAGGGTTGAGGAAAAGCTTGTCAAGGTCCGTAACCTGGCCGTCGTCATCTCCCTCTCCACCGTCTTCAAGCGTAGCCACATAATCACGCGCTGATTTGAGGATCTTTTCTGCCGCGTCTTCCGGAATGCCGTCGATTTCCAGAAGATCATCCGCGGACGCATCGGCAACTTCACGTGCGCTGCGGAATCCGACCTGGAAAAGAAGTTCGGCATATGTGAACTCCACTCCGGGAATCGATCCAAGAGACTGTCTTGCACGCCGCGATTCTTCCTCGGCCATGCTCACGCTTCTTACATCGATCTTCCACCCGCTCAACTTGCTCGCAAGTTTCACGTTCACCCCGCCTCGTCCGATTGCCTGGGAAAGCTGGTCGTCGGCCACGATTACTTCCATCGTCTTTGCTTCCTCATCCACGACGACTCTGCTTACTTCAGCAGGCTGCAGTGCGCGGGCGACGAAGGAAGGCTCGTCAGGAGTCCAGGGGACGATGTCTATCTTTTCTCCGCGAAGTTCCTGCACAACCGCCTGCACACGCGAGCCCTTGATGCCGACGCAGGCGCCGACAGGATCGACCGCGGGGTCCGTGGAATGCACGGCAACCTTGGCTCTGATTCCAGGCTCACGCGCAACTGACTTGATTTCGATCGTTCCTTCGTTAATCTCGGGGACTTCAATCGAAAAGAGCTTTTTGAGGAAATCCGGATGGCTTCTCGTCAGAACGATCTGCGGGCCGCGAGCCGAAGGATCGATCTCGAGAATCATGGCGCGAAGCCTGTCATTCTGACGATAACGTTCGCGGGAGATCTGCTCTCTCTTCGGAAGCACAGCTTCCGTGCGCCCGAGATTAACGACGAGTGCCCCGCCTTTTTCATTGCGCTGCACGATTCCGTTCACCAGATCGCCGCGGCAGTCTTTGTATTCCTCGAAAATAGCGTGGCGCTCCGCATCTCTCACCTTCTGAATAATAACCTGTTTTGCGGTCTGGGCAGCGATGCGTCCGAGCATATCTGTCGGAAGCTTTTTCCCGAGTTCATCACCAACCATCGCCTCCGGATCGTAGTCCCGGCGCGCTTCGCTGAGAGAAACCTGCGTGGCAGACTCTTCAACCCGCTCGACTACAGTCTTGAACTGGATAACCTCTATCTCTCCGGTGTCGGGATCGTACGTCGTTTCGAGAATCAGATTATGGCCGAAGTGCTTCCGCGCCGCAGAAAGCATTGCGGACTCAATGGCCTCTATCAGCGACTCCCGGCTGATCCCTTTATCGCGGCCGATCTGGTTGATAATCGCATTTAAGTCAAACCCCATAGTACCTCTCCGATGCTATGAAAAGAGAAAATCCACCCGCGCCTCGCTCACTTCGCCAAGCGGAATTTCCCATTTCTGCGTTGATTTTTCCTCTTCGACTTCGAGACATTTACCGTCACATGAAGTCAGCAGTCCGGTTACTGTTCTCTTCGATGCCGGCCTGCCCGGAGCATGGTCCGGCGTTTCGCTGTGAACAAAAGTCACCTTAACCCGCTCCCCTACTGCGCCTGCAAAGTGCCGGGGAAGCCGCAGTTTCCGGTTTATCCCGGGACTTGAGACTTCAAGGAGACACTTTCCGGGAAGCAGATCCTCGACATCCGGGTGCGCAAGAATCCGCCTGCTCATCGAAGCGCATTCCTCAACATCAACGCCCTCACCTCTTCTTCCCTTTGAAACAAAAACGCGCAGCACTGCGCCACGCGGCGCCGGCCACACAATATCAAAAAGTTCGAGACCCTCCTCTTTCGCGAGACCCTCGAGAATGTTCCAAAGCTCTTCTCTGCTCTTCACCCCGAACACTTTCAGTCAACACATGCTGCAACTGTCTTCGTCCCACAAACGACATGAGACAAAAAAATGCGCCCCTATGGACGGCTAATACAAACGAAGCAGAGGACCCGCCCCGCCAGAATCAGAAATCACCTGCCGAACGGCCAGTGACGCAGCAGCTGAACAGCCTGGTTTTTATATCATTTGAGTCCGGAAATATCAAATCGTTGCAGAGGGTTGGAGAGATTGGAGAGAAAAAGGACACCCGAAAATCCAGGGAGCCCTGAGGAAAAAGGCCGGATTTCTGCTGCCTTTTATTGAATTATCAGTTAGTTAGTCAATATGGAAAGAAATAGTCCGTTCTGCCTGATTCTGGCGCTTCTGCTTCTCGGTCTGCCCGCCGGCCTGTCAGCTCAAACCGGGCCGGAAGCACCGCACTCAAAAAGCGCCCTTCTTCTGCTGTCCGAAACCGGGGCGTGCGCAACAGGGTTTCTTATCGATGACGGGAAAATAATAACCAACTATCACGTTGCGGGCGTTGTCTGTCCATTCGGAAAGTGCCGGGGGCTCCGCATCCAGAAGAGCACCAGACTTGGAAGTCCGCCTGTTGAAGAACTTCGATACGAAAAGGCAACATTGACCAGGAGAGCGACGGCTCTCGATATTGCGATGATCGAAGTGACTCCGGCACTTCGGTTCGCGCAGCCCGCCCCGCTGAAGACGGCACCCTTGCCCGCTCCAGGAACCACACTGCACGCGACAGGGTATCCGGCCTGCAAAGTGCTTCAGAGAAGCACGGGACAACTCACAGGTGCTGATCCCATGCATGCCCTTACCTCCATTCCCGGAGCATTCGGCAGCAGTGGTTCTCCTGTTTTTCTGGATGATGGATCTCTTGTGGGAGTAGTAGCGCAGGCAAGTTCGCTCAGTGACGCGCTTTCATATTATCTGCTCAAAAATTCGTTTCCTCTGCGTATTATTCGCGCAGATGTCATATCTGATATGCTCTCGAAAAATGAAGCGGACCTGTTCAGAAGTGAAGTGTCAATACTGAACGCGTATTACAGGGAGGCAGTAATGCCCAACGAGAGCTATCTCCGGATGATGCCGGGCTATCAGTTTCTCGCGGCTGCCGGAGGATTGAGATCTCAGGTCCTGCTTTCTCCTTCTCTGACGCAGTATGCTCCTCAGTTTCTCTGGTTCGACGAATTCCTCGATTCTCTTCCTCAGATTCCAAAGGCCGGCGAAAAAGATCTTTCCACGTTTTATGCTGTGGAGCGGCTTCTCACAGGAGTAAATATAGAACTTAACGGCCCTCATCAGTCTTTGTTCAGGCTGGTAAAACCAGATGAGCTCCAGGCGGCTCTTTCAGCGGCAGGCCGGCCGGAGGCTCATGTTGAAGAGATCGTAGACATGGTGAGACATGCTCAGAATCGCAACTTCCGGGGCGTCCAGATCCAGCTTATTCTCTACTGCGCCGCCCTGGTGAGCGTGCTGACAATTCTTGCCGCGCTCTGGGGGGCGTCGACGCTTTATGTATTCCGTGCAGGCTCCGGGGGACTCATCGTACGCGCCTTCAAAGCGGCGTGTGTTGCGGTGCTTCTCTGGCCTGTGTCGTTCGTCGTCTATTTGCTCGCCCGCAGGCGGAAGGTTTTGCCTGACGCCGAATAACTACTGAGACCTTCCCTCCATAACCTTGTGCTCCTGGAAAAGGGCATCGAGCTCAGGGCTCATGTCCTTCCGAATTTCTTCGTACAGTTTCCATACCGGAACTCCCGACAACCTCGCTGCTTCGTGAAGCGATTCCCACGCCTCGTCCTGAAGCCCGAGCCTCGCCAGCCGGTCTGCATTGTCGTACAACGCTCGACTCTCTGAAGATGAAAGTGTCATTTTGCCCCTCCGTCTTTTTTACATCTTAGCGCGATATGCTTGAAGTGAGGAGGGATGATGGAGCGGAACGTGATAGTGATCATCTCTGCCGAGAGTATCAGACCGGAACCGGAAACTCGGGAAAATCGCCTGTAACCACGCGGTCGGTTCCAAAACGGACCTGTATTATCTCTTTGTTCGTAAGATCAAGACATGTCAGCACATTGTGATAAACAAGTCCGGTGTCGATACCGATCTTGAAAGGCGGATTGAACAGAACCTGCTGATACGGTGTGTGGCCGAACACAACAGTTACCGGGAAGCGATGTATATTCGCGATAAACTCGTCGCGAATCCAGAAAAGATCCATGCCCGACTGTTCCTCCAGGGGCTTGAGAGGATGAATGCCCGCGTGAGCAAAGACATATTCCCCGACCTGTACATAACTGTCGAGGCCAAGAAGAAAAGCAAGGTGGGCGTTGGGCATGTCGTTGACAATCTCGGCAGGCGGGGTCGAAGAAGAGATGCCGTAACTCTTCAAAGTTGCGGCGCCTCCGTTCACAAGAAATACCGCACCCTGGCTTCCTTCGAACCCGAGGAAATTGAGAAACATGTCTTCGTGGTTCCCCCGGAGGAAGACTGTCTGAGAGTATTCCTTCTGAAAATCAATCAGCAGCGAGATGACTCCCCTTGTATCCCTTCCCCGATCGATGTAATCGCCCATGAAGACGACAAGATCCTCCGCTGAGAGTTTCCGCTCTTTCTTCAGAAACTCTATAACGGCGCTGATTTCACGGAGGCAGCCGTGAATATCCCCTATGGCATAAATCCTGCCTGCCGGGGGGTCTATTACACGGAAGGGCCTCATACCACACTAGCTCTCGATTTTCAGTATCGCCAGAAACGCCTCCTGGGAAATCGATACGCTTCCCACCTGCTTCATTCTCTTCTTACCGGCTTTTTGTTTCTCGAGGAGTTTTCGCTTCCTTGTGACGTCTCCTCCATAGCACTTGGCAGTAACATTTTTCCGGAGGGCCTTGACCGTGCTCCTCGCTATGACCTTCGTACCTATGGCAGCCTGAATGGCGACATCATACATCTGCCGGTCTATGAGTTCCTTGAGCTTGCTCGTCAATTCCTGCCCCTTCGTATACGACTTGTCCCTGTGAACAATGATGCTCAGAGCATCCACTGTGTCGTTGTTCAGCCGGATATCGAGCTTTACCAGGTCGGCCTCTCTGTACCCTGTCACCTCATAGTCGAAAGACGCATATCCTTTCGAGCAGCTCTTAAGGCGATCGTGAAAATCAAGCACTATTTCGTTCAGGGGAAGGTCATATACGATAACGGCCCTGTTGCCGCCATGAAACGACATAGTCTTTTGAATTCCCCTTTTTTCCTCGCACAGCTTCAAAACATTGCCGACGAACTCCTGGGGAGTGTGAATGGTCGCGGTCACAACCGGCTCTTCTATGTGCTCAATGTCCCCGATTGCCGGCAGCGCAGAGGGGTTTTCCACCTCGATTGTGCCGCCGGCTCTCAAAGCGATCCGGTATACCACTGAAGGAGCTGTGGTGATGAGATTGAGTTCGAACTCGCGTTCGAGTCTCTCCTGAATGATCTCCATGTGAAGGAGGCCGAGATAACCGCAGCGGAATCCAAACCCGAGCGCAGTCGAGGTTTCAGGCTCGAATGAAAAGGAGGAGTCGTTGAGGCTCAGTTTTTGAAGAGCCGCGCGCAGCGATTCATAATCGTCGGCATCAACGGGGAAAAGCCCCCCGAAAACCATAGGCTTCACTTTCTTGAATCCGGGAAGAGGATGGACCTGCTCCTTTGTCGATGCGTGTGCCACCGTGTCGCCGATATGAACGTCGCTCAGAGTCTTTATTGAAGCGGAAAAATATCCCACTTCTCCGCTCCTCAGAAAACCGACCTGCTTTGGATGCGGACTGAAGACGCCCACCCTGTAAACCTCATAAACTGCGCCGGTACTGAGAAACTTTATCTTCTGTCCTTCTTTTATCTCACCATCAATAACCCGGATCTGCACAACTGCTCCGAGATATGAATCAAACCAGGAATCATAAACAAGCGCGCGGAGCGGAGCTTCCAGAGATCCCCTCGACGGCGGGTGCATTCTTTTGACTACAGCCTCGAGCATCTCGCGCACACCTTCTCCGGTCTTTGCGCTGACAAGGAGAGCTCCTTTTGCATCGATACCGATTATGTCTTCGATCTCCGTCCTGACTTCCTCGGGATTTGCATTCGGCAGATCTATTTTGTTGATGACCGGGACAATCTCCAGATTGTTTTCCATCGCGACATAAACGTTTGCGAGAGTCTGGGCTTCGACACCCTGTGTCGCATCTACCACCAGCAGGGCGCCTTCGCAGGCCGCAAGACTTCTGGAAACCTCGTAATGAAAATCCACATGCCCCGGAGTATCTATCAGGTTAAGTTGATAGGTATTCCCATCCTCGGCTTTGCAGCTGAGACGCACCGTCTGGGCCTTGATTGTGATACCTCTCTCCCGCTCGAGATCGAGCTTGTCGAGAAACTGCTCCTGCATTTCACGGGCCTGAATTGCGCCGGTTGCGTCAAGAATGCGGTCCGCCAGCGTCGACTTCCCATGGTCGATGTGTGCGATAATACTGAAGTTTCTTATAAAGTCACGGTACGTCATCTGGCACATCATATGCGGAGAAGCAGGCGCTTGGAAAGAGCATCCCGTACACAGAAAATTTTGGAAGCATTCGGCATCCTTTTCCGGATGTGATCAGGGGAAGGTTCACGGTATTTAGTGGGAGGTTTCGGATGGCTATCCTGTCTCGCCTGCGGCACTCCGCAAAGCTTGCTTCTCGAAGAATCAGAAATCATGGCAGCGATCCTCGCGCCGGCAAAGATGAAGCTGTATATCAGAAGGTCAATCTCGACCTGAAAACGGCCCCCTTCGCCTGCTATTCTTCGGGGGCTGAGGCGTGGAGGACTCATGACGGAGGCGTTTCTCTGAGCCATCGTATGAAAAACGGCGGGTTCCAGCAGCTCTCATTCAACAAGGACGGCCTTTTGATCAAGGCAGAGAGGTGCCGGGCTCTGCCCGAAGAGAAGATGAAGAGCAGGCCGCTCTCGAGGGACGAAATCCGCGGGATTCTCGAAAAGCTGAATTCGGATGATCTGCTGCGCATCGAAGTGTGTGACGCAAGAAAGCTCCGGCACATCGGTCTGCTGGTAAATACGGGAGCATTCGAAATCGCAGGAAAAAACGAAACATGGCGCATTGCGGCCCTCGATGACGATATTGTCTCTCTCACCCGCACCACATCCGATCTAAACCTCACTCTGGAGATTTCAGGAAAGGGCGGTCTTTTGAACGGAGAGATAGCAGCACACGATCCTGCACTCCACAGGACCACGAGGCGGCAGGTTTCAGAGTCGGAAGGAAAATACTGGATCAGGCAGCTTTTCCAGAGCCGGGAGTTCAAGGATGCGGCAAAATCAGGATAGAGAGCCCGCCCTGCCCTCGCCTGCCTGCATCTGTGTCTTGAACCAGGCAACAGTGTCGCGGATGCCCTCGTCAAGTTCCGTCGCGGCCTTCCATCCAAAAGTCGCGCCGGCGCGCTTTGACGTTATACAGCTTCGCATCTGTTCACCGGGCTTCGCTTCCACACGCTCCGGCACGACAGTTGTGCCGACAGGGGCCGCAATAAGGCGATAGAGCGCGTTCACTGAGGTCTCAATGCCGGTTCCTATGTTGAAGATTCCCTCAGTCCTGCTTTCGCACACACCGAGAACGGCGCCCGCCACATCCCCAACGAACAGGAAGTCGCGAGTCTGTTCTCCTGTCCCGTTAATCAACGGAATCTCACCCTTCAGCAGTTTCAGCGAAAAGATTGCGACAACTCCAGCCTCGCCGTGCGGGTTCTGACGCGGACCATAGACATTGGCAAGACGAAGCGCCGCGAATTTAAGCCCGTAAACTCTGTGCCACAGATCGAGATAAAGTTCGCTGACGCGTTTTGCCATCCCGTACACACTTGTCGGCCGGATTGGATGCTCTTCATCGGCAGGGAAATAATCCTGCTCGCCGTATATGGCTCCTCCGGTGGAAATCATGACAAAGTATGGAAGCGGCAGCCCCGAGAACGAGTGCAGTATATTCATCAGACCCTTCACGTTGACGTCAGTGTCGAACACAGGGTCTTCCATGCTGATGCGGACAGATATCTGAGCCGCAGTATGGACAACGATGCCGGGCTTTACCCTCGAAAGGTATGTCCGCAGCTCCGGAGAGCGGATATCGAACTGTTCGAAATGGACCTTAGGCGGCAGATTCTCCTTTCTGCCGGACGACAGGTCGTCGATTACAAAAACCTCGTGACCCGCCCCGAGCAGAGCATCACAGATATGAGAACCTATAAATCCAGCGCCTCCCGTTACCAGTACTTTTGCCATGATTTCTATACTTTCTCCCCTCTTTCCAGTCGTTCTTCGAAATCCTTTATGGTCCGGGCGATCCCCTCTCTGGTAGAAACTGATGGAGACCAGCCGAGCTTTTCTTCTGCGAGTGATATATCAGGGCGTCTTCTTGTCGGATCGTCGGCAGGAAGAGTTTTATGGATGATTTTTGACTTCGCCCCGGTCAGGTCCTTTACCAGCTCCGCAAGTCCAAGAACCGTCATCTCATCCGGGTTTCCCAGATTTACCGGCCCTGAAAAGTCCGTGGAATCCATCATTGCGATCAGTCCGGAAACGAGATCATCGACGAAGCAGAAAGACCTGGTCTGCGAGCCGTCTCCGTAAATGGTGATGTCCTGTCCGAGCAGAGCCTGAACGATAAAATTCGACACCACCCGGCCGTCGTTGAAGAGCATCCGGGGTCCGAACGTGTTGAAGATCCGGACGATCTTCGTTTCGAGATGGTGGCACATCCTGTAATTCCAGGTCAGGGATTCCGCAACCCTTTTTCCTTCGTCATAACAACTCCGGGGCCCGACAGGATTGACGTGTCCCCAGTAGCTTTCCGTCTGCGGATGTTCGAGTGGATCGCCATAGACTTCCGAAGTCGATGCCAGAAGGAATTTTGCTCTCACTCTTTTGCTCACTCCGAGCATGTTGATCGTGCCTATGACATTCGTCTTAATCGTCTTCACCGGGTTGGACTGGTAGTGTACAGGGGACGCCGGACAGGCCAGATGATAGATCTCATCCACTTCAACCAGTATCGGCTCCACGATATCGTGCCGGATCATTTCAAGACGGGGCTCTTGCGCGTGTTGAATAAGATTCTCCCTTCGCCCGGTGAAGAAGTTATCTATCACGATAATGTGGTGCCCCTGGGCCAGCAGACGATCGACAAGATGCGATCCGATAAAGCCCGCGCCACCAGTTATTCCAATCACACGTGTCATTCCCGGACTCCTATGGGCGGCCGCCCTACGCTGTAATAACAAAAACCATGCTCCCTGACTTCACGCTGGCTCAGGATATTCCTGCCATCGAAAATCACCGCACCCTTCATCCTGTCTTTCATTCTCGGGAAGTTTGGCTTCCTGTAAACGTTCCATTCAGTGCAGACAATCAGTGCATCGGCATCGTCCAGAGTATCATAATAATTTTCTGCGTAGCCGACGAGTTTATCCGGACCGAGCCGTTCCTGAAAAGTGGAAACTGCCTCCGGATCGTGCGCAACGACCGAAGCGCCCATTTTCGCCAGTTCCTTTATCACGACAAGAGCGGGCGCCTCGCGCGTATCATCCGTCTGGGGCTTGAAAGCGAGCCCCCAGACCGCAAATTTTTTCCCCCGGAGATCCTCGCTCCCGAAATGCCTCGCGATCTTTTTCACTATGGAGAGTTTCTGAGCGGCATTCACCTGCTCTGTAGACCGGCATATCCGGAGATCCACCCCGTGGTCCTTTCCCGTGCGGATCAGAGCCTGCACATCCTTCGGGAAACACGAGCCTCCATAACCGATTCCGGGGAAAAGAAAGCTCATGCCAATCCTGGAATCCGTTCCGATGCCGATCCGGACGTGGTTGATGTCTGCTCCTGCACACTCGCAAAGAGTCGCAATTTCATTCATGAAAGAAACTCGCGCTGCGAGCATCGAATTTGCGGCGTACTTTGTCATTTCCGCCGACGGAACGTCCATCACAAGAACAGGCCTGTTTGTGCGGACAAAAGGAGCATAAAGATCCTTCATCACTTCAGCTGCATGCTCGCTTGATGCTCCGATAACCACGCGATCCGGTTTCATGAAGTCATCTATAGCCGCTCCTTCCTTCAAAAACTCCGGGTTGCTCACTACCTCCACGGGGTGCGGCGTGAGGGCCTCTATAGTCTCTTTAACCAGCTTGCCTGTTCCTACGGGGACAGTCGATTTGTCGACAACTATCTTCGGCCCGTTCATTGCGCGGCCAATGCCCTTCGCCACTTCTATTACGTGCGTCAGGTCGGCCGAACCGTCCTCGTCCTGAGGAGTTCCAACGGCGATGAATATGATTTCAGAAGTCTTTACGGCATCGGGAAGTGACGTTGTGAATTTGAGCCTCTCTGCTTTCACGTTCCGTTCCACAATATCAGCAAGCCCCGGTTCGTAAATCGGGATCCGCCCGTTCTGAAGCGCGTCTATTTTTTCAGGATCGTTATCGACACAGACGACATCGTTGCCGGTGTCCGCAAAGCATGCGCCGGCGACAAGACCCACATACCCTGATCCGATAATCGCTATATTCATTCAAAGACTCCCTCGAGACGTCATGGTCAGGGGGAATCTTATAATTTGTAAGCCGGTACATTCAAGGTATCAAAGGCGTAAATTCCTGCTATGGCGCCCATATTCCCGGATGTGCCAGGGTAAGAAATCCCGGCAGAAGCCGGCCCTGCTTTCCGCGGCATATTTTGCTCTCCGCATCCCGCTTCTCGATACACCGTTCATTCCCGACGAGTTTTTCTTCTCGTCGGATTTTTTTTCGGGCGGAAACCGGCATTCTCTGCGGCGAAGACAGCTCGCCATCCACCCGCCGTTCCTCTCGCTGTTCCATGCCCTCTGGATATCGACCTTCGGAGACTCCCTTGCCGCCATCAGGATGCCTCCGCTGCTTTGCGGACTTGCGGGAATTCTTCTCTGCCGTTCTCTGGCCGACCGCCTGCCTGGAGAAAAGTGGGGGTTCTGGTGCGCTCTGATGCTTTCGGCATGCGGCGCTCACGTCCACTATTCGGTCACGGCTGCATACGCCACATTCGAACTGACTTCGTTTATCGGCGCTCTGCTTGCGCTCGTAATATTCGCAGGATACAGGAACCACTCCCGCCTTCTCTATTTCACGGTTCTCTGCGGAGTGCTCGTCTCATATCACTTCATTATCTTTCTGGCGCTCAGTTCCGCTTTTTTTCTGATGTATCGCCGGCGCATTCCGCCTCCGCGCGCCTGCATCGGTCTCTGTGCGCTGTTTTCAATCCTCATCGCGGCAAATGCTTATGACTCATGGAGGAAGGGTATTTTCCACGCTTTTCACCATCGAATGATTTCAGTTTCCACACTGGTCGACTGGATAAAGAAACTGCCGGATCAGGTCCTCCGGTACGGCTTGATGCTCTCTGAACAGGCTGGAAACATCCTCTCTATCATTGCCCTCGCCGGTGCGGCGTCCGTCGTCGTTCAATTCATCCGCAGGCGCACGCCGGAGGCGGCTTTAAGATGTTTTCCGCTGTTGATATGCCTTTCCGCCATTGCCGGGTACCTGGCTGTTTCATTGCCCCGGTCGTCGTTGTCGAACAGCAGGACGACATCTTTTTACAGTTCAATTATTACGCCGGGCAGTACTCGGCGGGAAAGACCCTGATTCTTCTTCCCCGCGGCGAATTCGACAGCCGGCTCCCACTCCTCATTAAAGAGCACAAAAGGGCGGGCTGGGTCGCAGAGGAGAGGGACGGGGTGACGCCTCCATGCGCTGATGCCGGGATAGAGAGACGGTCGTATGCATTGTTCCCATTTTCGTTCGTTCTTCCACGGACGAGGCCGCTTGTTTCATGCGTGATTGTTCCGCAATTGGAATCTCAGCAGTAAAGTGTTACTCTTTGATGTCGTTTTTATCAGGGTGTAGTACGTGGTTATCCTCTTTTCTATTCTTGCAACGGGGTGTTTTCTTGCGCGTTTCGAGATCCGTGGCGTCAGCCTCGGCAGTCTCGGCGTTTTGATTCCCGCTCTAATCGCCGGTTATTCCGGGTTCAGTATTCCCCGTGAAGTGATGGATCTGGGACTTCTGCTTTTTGTTTACGCAGTTGGACTCCAGGCAGGCCCGCGTTTCTTCAGGACGTTCCGCAAGCAGGGACTTCAGTTCGTCCTGGTCGGTGCTGCATCCGTTCTTGCGGGCACTGCGGCGACTCTCGGAATCTCCGCCATCCTGGGCTTTTCAAAGCAGATCACTATTGGTCTCTTCACCGGGGGAATCTCTTCGACTCCAGCTCTTGCAGCCGCCATCGACGCTTTCGGACGCATCGGCATCAAAAATTGCGCCGAAGTTGCGGTCGGATACGGCATTACTTACCCGTTCAGTCTCATTGGAGTCGTGCTGTTTGTGCAGTTCATCCCCCGGCTTCTTCGCTCCAACGTCAATGCCGAAGTCGAAGCCGTAAGGCGCCGGCTTGAAGCGGAGGAACCTCCCCTCGAAAGCAGGAGCTTCCGCGTGACAAATCCAAACTGCATCGGGAAACGCGTCGGCGACCTCTCGATATTCGCCCGGACCCCTGCAAACATATCGAGGATATACCGCTCGGGAGTGTTCATTCCGTTCGACCCGGGCTTCACGCTTGCTATCGGAGATGTAGTGACGATAGTCGGCGATACTGACGCAATGAGCACTGCCCTTCTCCTTCTCGGAGAAGAGACGGTCCTTGAGATGCCGCTGGACGGCACTGTCGTGGTTTCTGAAATCGAGGTCACAGAGGATTATATTGCAGGAAGAACACTTGGAGAACTCAAACTCCGTGAAGAATTCGGCGTTACAGTGACCCGCGTACGGAGAAACCGGGTCGAGTTCATTCCAAAAGGGAACACGGCGATAGAGATCGGCGATCAGCTTGTTGTGGTCGGGCCCCGGGAAAACGTCAACAAGCTCGAAGAAACCATCGGCGCAAATATTCGCAGACTCGATGAGACAAACATGTTTCCCTTCCTGGCGGGGCTTACTGTCGGAATTTTTCTCGGGTATGTGCCGATTCATCTCTCTTCCGGGATCCAGTTTACGCTTGGTCCGGCAGGAGGAGCGTTTTTGATGAGCCTGGTGTTGAGTCATTTCGGCGGAATAGGCAGGCAGAGGCTTTACGTTCCGCAGGCCGCCAAGAATATGCTTCGCGAACTGGGCCAGATGCTTTTCTTCGCCGGGGCAGGAACGGCCGCCGGAGCGACGGCAATTTCAGTGGCGATTCAGTCCGGTCCGACTTTGTTCCTTGCGGGAGTTGTGATCTCGGGAGTTGCCATGGTGACGGCCCTTGTGACCGCGTCCTTTGTATGCAGGATGAACCTGCTCTCGTCCATCGGAAGCGTCTGCGGCGCCATGGCGACGGCGTCAGCCTTGCCTAAACCCGATCCGCGTCTTCATTCCGATAGTCCGGCGCTTTCTTACGCTACGGTGTATCCCGTCACTCTGATACTCAATATCGTGATTGTGCAGATTCTTGTGCAGGTGCTGTAGGATTGTGGCTTAATTTACGTGCTCCGTATGCTTCGCAACCTGGTTCAGATCGCCGGAGTAAAGTCTCTCAACGAAGCAAAAATGCTCGAAGACCTCGGAGTGGATCTCATTGGCTTCCCGCTTCGTCTGGCGTTCCATACGCCTGACGTAACCGATGATGCGGCAAGAAATATCATCTCTGAACTGAGAGATCGTTCGTCGGCCGTTCTAATCACATACTTGTCAAGTGCAGTGGAAGTCTCCGGTTTCTGCAGCTATCTCGGTGTGTCCACCGTTCAACTGCATGGAGAAATTAAGCCGTCGGAAGTGCGGGTGCTCAAGGAGCTGCGAAGAGATCTCACTATCATAAAAAGCCTTATAGTGCGGCCGGAATACTCGAAAAACCCGGGAGCGCTTGCAGCATGGGCCGCACAGTATGATCCATGGGTGGATGCGTTCATAACAGATACATATGATCCGAAAACAACCGCGTGCGGCGCAACCGGACTGACGCACGACTGGGAGGTCAGCCGGATCGCGGCGGAAAACCTCTCCAGACCGCTGATCCTCGCAGGTGGTCTTCGGCCGGGCAATGTGAAAGATGCCATCCGGCAGGTAAGGCCCGCGGGAGTAGATTCACATACGGGAGTTGAAGATTCAGACGGCAGCAAGAGTCCTGAGCTGGTGGCGGAATTCCTTGAAGAAGCAGGGAAGGGATTTACCGGGACGACCGGCGTCGAAAGCGACGCCAGCTAGCACGCGTTCCTGTTTCGCAGGCCCTTGAGCAGCGTGAGCCACACGATTTTCAGATCGAAAAGAATCGACCAGTGCCTGATGTAGAAAAGATCGCATTCGATGCGCTTGTCGATTGACGTGTCGCCCCGCCATCCGTTTATCTGCGCCCAGCCCGTCATTCCGGCCGGCACTTTGTGGCGAAGCATGTATTTCGGCACCTGCTTGCGAAACTCGTTTATGAAAACAGGACGCTCGGGACGCGGGCCGACGAGCGACATGTCGCCCCGGAGCACGTTAAAAAGCTGAGGAAGTTCATCCAGACTGTATGAACGAAGGAAACGGCCCAGCATCGTTACGCGCTTATCTCCTGTCGTAGCCCACATTGGACCGTCCTTTTCAGCATCACTTCTCATTGTGCGGAACTTGTATATGCGGAACCGGTTGCCGTCGATGCTCATCCGCTCCTGAACATATAAGATCGGGCCCCGTGATGTGAGCTTGAGAATCACGGCGATAAGAAGCATTACAGGCGAGAGGATGACAAGAGCAAGCCCGGATGCAAGAATGTCGAAAAACCTCTTGGCAAGGAGGTTAATCCCGTCAATGGGCGACTCCTGCACACTTATTATCGGCAGTCCTTCGAAATCTTCGATTGAGCCGCCTACACTGATGAACTGGTAAACATCGGGAACTATCTTAACGTCCACTGTGGAGTCGCGGAGAGTGTGCATAATATCAGGCAGAATGGGGTTGTCTTCCAGGGGCAGGGCAACCACGACCTGATCTATGTCCCACGAACGCAGCACTTCGCTCAGATCCGAATAACTGCCCATCATGGGAACGCCTCCCGGTCCTTTCTTCTCCGTGCCGTCTTTAGAAAGACAGCCGAGAAGCTGAATGCCGAGTTCTCTGCGCAGGCGCACCCTCGAGACAATATCAGACGCGACCTTCCCAGTCCCGACAATGAGCATGTACCGGATATTGTATCCTCTTCTTCTGAGTTCCTGCAGGAAAAATCTCAGCGATATGCGCTGGGCGACCGTAAGGACCGTTCCGATGGCTCCGAAATAGACGAACACAAGACGTGAAAACTCGGTCTGCTTTTCCCAGAAAAGATACGTAACCGACATAAAGAAGAGCAGTGCCAGTGCGTTTGCGTTTACAAGACGCCAAACCTCAATCGACCGTCTTACACCGCGCATCGGCCTGTAGAGGCCCATTCGCTTGAAGACAAAAGCCCAGATAAGCCAGATGAAGAGCACCATGGCGAGATAGCGGGTGAACGGCGGGACTCCTTTCGGAACCTCGACTATGCCCGAAAGAAACCGGAGCCAGTACGAAAAAATCCAGGCGACAGACACTGCCAGCAGATCCGCCGCAAGAAACAAAAACTCGAAAAGATGTCTTCTTTGTTTAAGCATGCTCACGCTGCTCTTGTACGAACTTCCTCGGGAATAGACGCTCCCTGCATCAACTGCTGCCACGACCTGAAGAAGCGTTCCGGCGCGAACTGTCCGGCGCGGGCAACGCACACTTCAGGCTGAAAATTACCCTCGATATTACCAAAATACTGCACGGCGCTCATCAGAGACTCCACCTCAGAGCGTTTATCATTTCGATAAAGAACGCCAGTGGTTTGATTCGAATCCGCCCTGTTTGTTTCCCCGGGACGCAGTCCCTTCACAGTCTCACGGCACCCGCCTTCGTCCAGAGCGATTACAGGACGGCCGGCCGCCATGCATTCGACCGGAATCATTCCAAAATCTTCGACCCCTGGAAAGACCAGTGCCCTGCAGTGGGCATAAAGAGCGGCCAGTTCCTCGTCGCTGACCCTCCCGAAAAACAGTATGTTCCGCTTCGCAATACTGCGGAGGCTCGACTCCTCAGGGCCTGAGCCGGCAATCCACAGGGGCAGGCCAAGCCGATTAAACGCTTCAACCGCAGTGCGGATCTTTTTGTACGGAACAAGAGCCCCTGCACAGAGAAACGCTTCACCCTCTATCAACTGGGGAATCGAATGGATCCAGGAAGTATCAACCGGAGGGTATATCACCTCCGCCTCACGGTCATAGCAATTCCGGATTCGATCCCGCACGAATTCACTTATGCCGATTAGAACATCAGGCCTTCCCGTCTCGCGATCCCATTTCCGCAGGCGCTCGAGAATCGGCGAAAGGAGAAAAGTCGCCTTTCCGAAATATGCGTGGGCCTGATCCCATATGTATCGCATGGGCGTAAAACAGTAACAGATATGTGCAGTCGACTTCGGGACCTGAATGTTCTTGGCAGCCGCGTGACTGAGAGAAATAACAAGGTCATATCCGTCGAATGAAAACGCGCCGACAGCCTTCGGATACAGGGGAAGATAGTATCGGTAAAGCCTCCTGGAGAAGGGAAGCTTTTGAATGAAAGAAGTTCGCGCGACCCGTTTATCTATCAACGGGCTGGTTGTACCGGGCAAATGAAGAAGTGTAAAGATGTCGGCTTCGGGATAAAGCGAAAGAAAAGCGTAAAGGCACTTTTCGCCTCCCCTCATCCCTGTCAGCCAGTCGTGTACGATTGCAACCTTCATTCGACGCCCCTGCCCTCACTCTCTGCTGCCTGAATATACACTGCCTGCACGGCTCTGGCTGCTGTCTCAGGACTGAAAGCTTCAGCCTGGCGCTTCAAATCGTGCGCACCTGACGGAGAAGGCTCCTGGCTGGAAAGAAACTCCATTATGCCCGCTTTCAGAGCCTGAACCGTGAAATCCCGGCACGTAACATCGAACCGGGTCGTCAGTTCGAGAATCGCGGGCACAGGACGCGCAATGACGGGGATTCCGGCAGCATGTGCCTCAAGCACCGGAAGACAGAATCCGTCGGCAAGAGACGGAACAATCAGGGCCGCCGCATGCGCATAAAGTCTTCTCAGGGCATCCGATGAGACTTCTCCCATAGCCAGTATTTCCCCACGGGAGCCGAGCTCAGAACCAAAATTCCTTCCTTTTATGTGTTCGGTCCCCGGGCCGACAAGGACCAGTCTTTTTGCAGGAGCGGCGCCCTCTTCTGCGAAATCTTCACGAAGTTCCCGGTATGCGGCTATCAGATCCTCGAGGCCTTTGTGCGGCTTCGAGTTTGAAAAAACAGCGAGAAAATAATCGCGTTTTCCCGCTCCTTCACCGTTTTCGTAATCAACAAGCGAACTGTCTATCGCGTTTGGAATTACGAAAATCTTCTTCTCGACCTCCGGGTCATCGCGCGTGAATTTTCTTATCTGATTCAGGCTCGCATGACTGACTGTAATGACGCGCGTTGCCCGGCGGAGCGCAGACCGAACAAGCGGGCGCGCAAGGTACGGATAATAAAAGCGCTCCGGACTGTAGACATGAATCAGATCATGAATCGTGATTACTGTCGGGATCTTTATTCCGAAGGGGAGCGTGTAATGCGGAACATGGAAAACGTCGAAATCGTCGAAAGGAACGCGCATCGGCATGCGGAGGAACTCATCCATCGAGTAAGGTCTTGCCTCTTCATGTATTACTTCCACTCCATCGCTCTGAACCAGTCGCGCAGCGCTTCCCGGCCTGCAGAGAATGGTCAGAGAAACATCGTCGACTGCTTTGAGCCCGCGGATCAGGTTCCTGATATATGTGCCGATTCCGCCGTCTTCGAGCTTTCTCGCATCAAGCAGCGCTCTAAGAGGACGGGCTGGAAAGGGCTCTGTTTTCCTTACTACGTTGCCCGCTTCTTCCACTTCTCCTCGCCTTCTACCTCTGGTTCCTCGCTGCAGGTGATCGTGCGAATAAAATATGGCCTCTTGCTCTGTGACTCGTAATACGTTCTTACGAGAATTTCAGCCAGCAGTCCAAATACAATAAACTGGAGTCCTATGAGCACGAGCATCACGCCGAGCGCAAGAAGAGGCCTGTTCCCCATCGGAATGTGACGGAAGAACCTCTCATACGTCGCCCATGCCAGCAGAAATGTACCGCCAAGTCCCGATGCAAGGCCGACAGACCCGAAGAGATGAATCGGACGCATCGCATATCCAAGAAGAAACTTGACCGTGAGCAGATCAAGAATCACACGGAATGTCCGGGATATGCCGTATTTTGTCTTTCCAAACTGGCGGGCCCTGTGATTCACGGCCACTTCGGTAACGCGCGCGCCCATTTCGTACGCCAGTGCCGGGATAAATCTGTGCATTTCTCCGTACAGCCGCAGCCCCCGCGCAATATCACCGCGAATCACTTTCAGGGAACAGCCAAAGTCGTGGAGATTCACTTTTGTGACCCTGGAAATAAGACGATTTGCGATCATGCTTGGAAGCTTACGGTTCCAGAACGTGTCCTGCCTGTTTTTCCGCCAGCCCGCCACCACATCGTATCCTTCTTCAAGTTTGGCGACCATCATGGGGATTTCGGCAGGGTCGTTCTGAAGATCGCCGTCCATCGGTATCACGATATCGTATTTTGAATGTTCGAAGCCCGCAGACATTGCCTGAGTCTGGCCGAAGTTTCTCCGGAACTCGATTACCTTCACATGAGAATCCTCTGCCGCAATATCAGTGAGTATCTTTGCGGTCGCGTCCCTCGAGCCATCGTCCACGAAGATTATCTCCCAGGGGAGATCCATCTTCTCGAGGACCGCGGTAATTTCCCCGTAACAGGCACGCGCATTCTCTTCTTCATTGTGAACGGGAACCACTACAGAGATCCCGGGGGCAGTATCTGGTCTCATGGTTTCCGGGTTGAGATGTACTACTGGTGTCATGTTTTCTCCAATTTAAGGAAATAAGTTATCACAAACCGAGGGCGTAGCATATCTGCACAGAGTAACTGCGGGGAATTACAGGATGCAGGTCGGTTCGGATAGCGGCATAAAGGCTGAGATTGCCACGGGCTTGATTCTCAGCAGTTGCGCGAATACAAGCGCAGAGGAGCGCCAATGCATGCCCGGGCAGTCCGGATCTGTCGGAGATGAGTCGCTCCTGCCGCGATTCCAGGTTCGGACAGCCGGCATTTACTGCGCAGCGAAAAAAACCACCTCTTTCCCGCTCTCGTCGACACGGACGCGGTCTTCTTCTATCAGTTCTCTGAGTGCTTCAAGAATTTCGAGCTGATCGCCCTCGACCGGGTCGCGCTCATCTTCCTCATGAAGCAGAGTAAAATTCCGAAAGTAGAGTCCCTCTTCCGCTTCGGGGTGAGTCAATGCTGCTATTATCTGCCTCTTGATTAAATTCTTCTTATCCATTTGAACCTCTCTGAGGCCGGAGCGTGAGCCGCCGACCATCCCTGTAATTATGATTGTATAACATGCGCCGACATAATGAACAGCGAATTATTCGGAATGAAAAAACAGGCTTCGCTTCTGTGAAGTCGAAATTATCGAACCCTCATTCCCGCAATGATAGATAAAGAAGATTTTTCTTGACAAGCCTCCCGGCGCGCAACTTTTTCCCGAAAAGTGCGATTACATCCTGAAACCTTCAAGGGAGGACATTATGTATATATCACCCGGCAATAACGTTCAATCGCTTTATCCTTATCCCGTTCATCCCACGACAGCCGCCTCGAACATGTGCGTTGCTCCCCCCACCGCCGCGTCATCTACCGCTGCGGTTTCACGAGTCTCACCTTCCACCAGTTCGACGATCTCATCCCTTTTCAAAGCGGGTTCGACGATTGCCGATGCTGCAACCGGCGTTTTTTCAATGATAAAAAACTGGGGGAAAGTGAGTCCTCTCACCGGAGCCATGACAGGAGCCGCCACAGGCGCCGCGATCGGTTCTCTGATCCCGGCGGTGGGAACGGGCATCGGATCGATCGTGGGCGGAGCGATTGGACTTTTCTCCGGACTGTTCAAATCGGGGAAACCAGCGGATCAGAAAGAACGTGACCAGTTTCGAGATGTGCTGATTCAGAACGGGGTAATTGACAGCCAATGGACAATCGGACTGGCTGACGGCACCAGGTATGATATTGGAGTCGACGGGGGACCGAAGGCGGAATATGGAGGTTTGCGGCCATACGAGGTGGATTTCAACAGGACGAATTCAGGAGCAGTCGTCGGAATGCTGGATCCCCTCCTCGCAGTAGCCACAGGAGGAAACAGGAAACTCCAGACGTCTTTTACCGGGTACTTCACTAATGCGGCACTGAGCAATGCGGGGGACGATCTGGAAAAGGCAAGGCTCAATGTTCTTGCCGTGTATTCTCAGTTCAAAGCAGATCCGGCAATGGTCTATGAAGGATTGGTCAGCCTGCTTAAGGGAGGAAAGATCTCCCAGGAAGAATTCAACGCGTATGCAGCCGGAGTGCAGGAGTTTTTCGGGCACTTCGAGGATCAGCTTTCAACAAACGCATCAGCATGATGCAGACTGCCCTGAACGGGGCGCTTATTTCACAGGAGCGCTTCGCCCGTTCCGATCGACAATTCTGTGAAACTCAATATCAACGAAAGAAGCAATCGTCTCTGATATAGACTGCAGCTCCGAAGGCGCAACTCTGATGTGACCGGTTCCGCCGCAGCATCTCATATGCTGCTGGTGATGATAAATGCCGAGAGCTTTTTTATATGAAAGCATAACGTCCGTTTCGTCCGGATACAGCACGGCGAGCTTTTGAATGCTGCCTGTTCGAAGTCCTTCATCGGCGTCGAATCCGTTCACAAGCCGCCGGAGCGTGAGGAGAAGCTGGACTGCTCTGATGGGGCCGTATTTGAGACCCCGCACATACCGCTGAGGATCGAAGAACAGGTCTCCCGTCTCGAGATCGAAATGACGTGTATCTTTCCTGCACCCTGACTTCGCAATGCCCAGAAAACGGATGAGATTTCTTTTCAATTCCTTCCGGATGGCGGGAATCTCCCACTCCTCAAATACTCGCCGCCGGGCTGCGTCGAAAATTCCCATCTCTCCAAGTATGCAGATTCCATCGAGGATGGTATCCGGCCATGGTCGTCTGGATACGCCTCTGTATCCGGAAAGGCAGAGATTGCCGTCATCTGGATCGAAAAGCTTCTCCTCAATCAACAGATCCAGAACCCGGAAGTCACGGAGGGAGCGTTCCACCTTGCTCACCTCCAATACTATTCCCGCCATATTTTCGCGGGTCCGGCCAATCACAGTCAGAGATATCGGTGAAAGTCGGCAGGCAACCGGGGTGTTTTCAAGCCGGCCGTCGGATCCATTTACAATTACGACGGCGTCCGCCAGAAATTTCGCCGGTACGGCCCATGAAAGATACTCCTCCAGTTGATACAACTGCCGGAAGAGATGGCCTTCACTCTCCCGAAGATAGGAATCAACGGTCCGGCATGATTCCTGATATGAGTAGGGATTATAAGAAACGAAGGCTTCGGCCCCTTCCCCGTGAAAAGAGTTCCCCCTGATATTTACAGACTGCATCAGCGCACATGCCTCCATCTCCCGCGGTTCATAATGCTTCAAGCAGAAGATGGTAGTCAATCAGAGGGTTGACACATCAGTTCTGCCCCTGCCGGGATTCTTTGTAGCACCCCAGAAGCCTGAACTCCTGACAGTTGCCCCTGATATTATCAAGTGTCGCTGCAATGTTCGGATCCCGATCGCTGCCCTGAAAGTCAAGAAGGAACGCGACACTGCCGGGCTTCCCTTTTGCCGGCCTTGATTCGATCCGGGTCAGGTTGATCTCCGCATCAGAGAATGCACGGAGGAAGTTATAAAGAGCCCCGGGTTTGTGCTGGGTTACAAACACAATAGAACACTTGTCGCCGCCGTCTTTGAGCGGTTCCTTCGAAAGCACGAGGAACCTCGTGGTGTTCGCAACATCGTTTTCCACGTTCTCCTTCAGGATCTCCAGACCGTAAATATCTGCGCACAATCTGCTTGCAATAACGGCCGTTCCCACCGGTCTTTCACGAGCCAGCATCTTCGCGGCCCCGGCCGTGTTGTAATACGGCCTTCCCTCGAGCTTGTTCCGGACAAGAAAATCCCTGCACTGAGAGATGCCCTGCGGATGCGAGTAGACAACGCGCACGTCGCGATAATCAGTCTCAGGGAGGGCGAGCAGGCAGTGATGGACGGCAAAATTTATCTCGCCGACTACTGAAAGGCCGCTTTCAATCAGAAGGTCGTCGACTTCCGTAACACTCCCGCCAATCGTATTCTCAACCGGCACAACTCCCAAATCGACAGCGCCGTCCCGGACTCCCTCGAATACATCCTCAAACTCCTCGAAGGGAATAGTCACTGTATCGGATGAAAACTCCAGCGATGCCATTTCACTGTAAGCGCCATGCTCGCCCTGAAAGCCTGTGACTTTGTGATCGGCATGCTGCTGGCGCTTGGCTTCCTCAATTATTTCGCGGAAAAGCTTTCCTGTGAATTCAGGCGTCACCAGGCCCGCGGCCGAGCGTTTTACGTTGTCGATTACTTCCTGCTCCCGGGATACATCCTCCACATGACCTTTGATTTTCCCCGCCCTGACCGCCAGTTCGAATCTTTTTCGAAGCAGCGATGTTATATCTGCATCGATTAAATCTATCGCTTCCCGCACACCTTCAAGTCCCATGGCCCCTTAGCTCCTGTTTTTAAAATTCTTTCCACACTCTCGATATCCTGTTCTCCAGGCACATCAAATCCGCAAGCACAATCGCCGTGACAGCTTCCAGAACAACAGGCACCCGCAGCGCAATACACGCATCATGACGGCCCTTGACGGAAATCGGCACACTCTTTCCGGTCTGGAGATCCACCGTCCGCTTTTCCCTGCGAATGCTCGAAGTCGGTTTTACAGCGACCCTGAACACCAGATCATTGCCGCTGGAAAGCCCGCCATTTATGCCGCCCGCGTTATTGGTGTCCGTTTTACCATCGGCGCTTAAAATATCGTCGTTGAATTCACTGCCCCTTCGGGCGACGCCGGCAAAGCCTGCTCCAAATTCGATTCCTTTGATCGCGGGAATAGAAAACACGCCGTGACTCAGCACAGATTCCACCGAATCGAAGAAAGGCTCTCCCAGTCCGGCCGGAATGTGTCCCGCGTTACACTCCACAACACCGCCGACAGAATCGCCGTCTTCCAACGCCGCTTTCACAGCCGCTTCGATATCTTTGGAGCCTCCCGCTTCCACAAGTGAAGCCGAAACAACAACAGGGTTGATGACCTTCTTCGCTATGACACCTGCAGCAACAAGACCAGCTGTGAGTCTCCCTGAAAAATGGCCGCCGCCGCGATAGTCATTGAACCCTCCGAACTTCACTCGTGCCGTCCAGTCGGCATGTCCGGGCCTTGGCGTGTCTCTGATCGCGGAATAGTCCTGCGATTTCACATTCTGATTTTCGAACACTATCAGAAGCGGAGCTCCCGTCGTCTTCCCCTCGAAAAGTCCGCTCCGGAACTTCGGCTCATCAGCCTCTTTTCTCGGGGTTGTGCCCGCCTTTCCACCGCCCTGCCTGCGCGAGAGATCTCCGGAGAAATCTGCCGCATCAAGCGGCATCCCGGCCGGACAGCCGTCGACAATAACACCCACACACTCTCCGTGGGATTCACCAAGAATGCTGATACGAAAAATTCTTCCGAATGTGTTCATGCTCGCACACTCTCCAGCGTTTCAAAGAAGTCAGGGAATGATTTTGCTACACATTCTTCATTCTGTATAGAGACCGGGCCTTCCGCCCTGAGTGCCGCTGCTGCGCACGCCATCACAATCCTGTGATCGCCGTGAGAAGAGACGGTGCCGCCCTTGAGAGGCTTTCCGCCTGAAATTACAAGGGCATTGCCGCTCTCTTTTATGTCCGCTCCGAGTCTGCTGAACTCTTCAATCAGGGCGGCTGTTCTGTCGCTCTCCTTGAATTTCAGGCGCTCAGTTCCGTTTATCCTGGATATACCATCGCAGCAGCATGCAAGGGCGGCCAGAGGAGGAAAGAGATCGGGACATTCCGACGCATCGAAGTCGAATCCTCTGAGCGGCGCCTTTGAAACTCTCACTGCGCCGCTTTTCCTCTCGATCTCTGCGCCGGCAGACGCGAGCGGGTCGAGAACCGCTTTATCTGCCTGCTGTGAACCCAGGTCGAGATTTCTTACTTCAACACATCCCGAAACTGCGCCTGCGACAAGAAGGAAAGCAGCCCCTGACCAGTCGCCTTCGATTGAATAATCGACAGCGCGAAATCTCTGCCTCCCTTCAATATGATAAACAAGGAGATCGTCGGTGTGTTCGATCTTCAAGCCGAAGGCCGCAAGAAGTCCCAGCGTCATCCTCACATACGCTTTGCTCTTGAGGACTGGAAGCGTCAGTGTCGTATCTTCTGTACAGAGCGGCAGCGCCATAAGGAGACCGGAAAGAAACTGCGAACTCTTCGATCCATCCACCTCCACGCGCCCGCCCCGGATGGGACCTTTGATCCGAAGAGGAAGCCGGCCCGACGACGACTCACACGAGGCGCCGAGCACTCTGAGGGGTTCCACGATCATGTCTACGGGCCGGCCCGGCAGCGATCCACGTCCCGTAATCGTGAACTCTTCGTCAAAAAGCGACGCGATTGCGGAAGTCATCCTCATGCAGAGTCCCGACTCTCCACAGTCGAGTTCGCGTCTGACGGGCCTGCCCCCGCCTTCGATCTTCACCCCGTCCTCCCCGCGCTCCACCACCGCTCCCAGCGATTCTGCTATCCGGAGAGATGCGAGACCATCGTCGGAATATGACGGGTGGAAAATATTCGACCGGCCGTGCGCAAGGGAAGCTGCCAGCACGGCGCGCTGCATCATGCTCTTTGAAGACGGCGCGTCCACTGCGCCGTCAAGCCATCCCGGCTGCACGGATCTCATTTGCTATCCTCTCTGCAATTTCCTCAGGATTACCGCCAAAGGAAGGAACGACAATGTCTGCCGCCCCGGCGTACCACTTCTTTCGCTCCGCAAACAGCATGGAAAGACGCTCGTGAATATCGCCGCCGCGAAGCAGCGGCCTGTTACCATCCCCCGCAATGCGGCCTGCGAGTTCAGAAAGAGGAGACCAGAGCCACACGGTAAGATACCTCTTCGAAAGAATTTCCCGGTTTTCCTGCCTGACTATCACTCCTCCACCACATCCCGCTATCAGCTTCGTCTCCGCTGAAGACTCCCGCAGCACCTCCTCTTCCAGATCCCTGAAACGTGACTCACCTTCCTGTTCCACGATTGCGCGGATGCTCTTCCCGGACCTGGATTCCAGTCTTTCGTCGAGATCCACGAATGCAAAGCCGATTTTTTCCGCGAGCGCTTTCCCTATGCTGCTTTTCCCCGAGCCCATCATTCCGATGAGAGCGACTCGCCGCTTCCCGCTCAGGGGTGAAGGGCCTGTAAGAGCATCCCGCATGAGATCAAGCGGCGGCTTGCGGCCGGTGAATATTTCGAAAGATCCCGCACCTTGATTCAGAAGCCACTCGAGACCTGAAACGACAGTGGCTCCGGACTTCTCCGCATCTTCGACAAAGGCTGTCTTTATCCTGTAAATTCCGTCCATCACCGTATGTCGGGGCGTCATGATGCCTTCAGGCAGAATTCTCTCCGGGGTGCTCACGCATGAAACGATGACGTCACTTCGCGATACAACGTCCGCAAGCGATGCATCGGCAAGAGAAAGCGGGTCGACGCCATACTGATCCGCAACAGCCCGCGCCTTTTCGAATGTCCTGTTAATGACCGTCACCCGGGCTCCCTCGAAACGAAGCGCACAGACTGCGGCGCGCGCTGCTCCCCCTGCGCCGATTACAACTGCGCGGGAACCCGAAAGTCTCACTCCTGCCGAAAGAAGCGCCTGAGACACTCCGTATACATCCGTATTGAAGCTTTTCTCTCCGTCTTCCAGCACGAGAGTGTTCGCGGCGGAAAGCTGCGCCGAAAGGTCATCGTGCGATGCTGCGCATGAGAAGGCTTCTTCTTTGAAAGGAGAAGTGACGTTCAGTCCGCAGATGCCCGCATCCTTTGCGAGTGCGACTGCCTGTGCGGCACTGTCGGGGGAGATTCTCAGGTATGACCCGGACATTCCAAGTCCGCGGAGAGCTGCGTTGTGCATTTCGGGACTCCTGCTGTGCAGGACCGGCCGACCAATCACTCCGAGGTATATGGCGGAATCGGTCATATCGCTGAAAGCCTTTTCATAAGCTCCCCGCACTCATCAGCTGTGAGCTGCCCTTCCGCACTCTCCTTCCCTTCCGATACCGCCGCATAGCTCCACAGGGAACCTAGAAGAGGACCGACTATCCTGGTAATCTTTCCGGCATCCCCCATCCCGATCACGACAAGCGGCCTCAACTGATCCAGGAGTCCGAGGAGTCTTGCGCTGTCTGCGGCTGAATGGGCCCTGCACGCTATTTTGGCTATGTCAGCCCCCCGCCTGAAGCAGTCATTGACGATCGAGGCAAGGGTTTCGCGGGGTGGTGTATTCAAAAAGTCATGAAAAGAAACGACGAGCTTTGCCCCCGATAATCGAGCCGCCTCGCGGATCTCTGAAATCTGCGATTCATCCGCTTCTCTCTCGATATCGACGTATTGCGCGCCCGCTCTTATCGCAGTGAGAAGAGCTTCTCTCTGCCGGTCTTCATCGCCTCCAGCCGCTCTGCATGTGGCAATCACCTTGGTGAGCCCGCAGATAATTTTGACCTCGGCAGGGCTCAGTGCCAGCGAGTCGAGCCTGAGTTCGACCATTTCACTTCGTTCCGCGACCGCCCTGCATTCTTCGAATGCGACGCTATGCGCCAGCGATACACAAAGCATCTATCAATCCCTCCATCTCCTGCATCGAAATCTGTTCTATTATGGACGTCCCGGGGCCCCTGAGGAAAGTGGCGCTCACCTTTGCCCCGCTCCGTTTCTTGTCTTTTTTCATCGCTGCTTTGAGTTCAGCCGCACTGCTGTTCTCCACCTTCACGGGCAGTCCAAACGACTCGAGAAGCGAAAGAAGAGCGATATAGTCTTTTTCTGAAAGCATTCTTCGTTGTGTTGAAAGCACAGCTTCAGCGGCCATCCCGATGCTCACTGATTCGCCGTGAGAAAGCTTCATAACGGACTCGACTGCATGTCCTATAGTGTGCCCGAAGTTGAGCTTCATGCGTTCGCCCGTATCGAGATCATCGCAGCTTACCACACCGGATTTCACCACGAGCGAGTCATAGACGATCCGCTCTATCACTTCGTCATCGAGCGACTTCGCCTTTTCGACATTATTCTGAAGATAAGTAAAATACTCATGGTCAGCTATTACTGCGTGCTTTATCACTTCGGCAAAACCCGACCGGAGTTCTTCTTCAGAAAGGGTTTTCAAAAAAGCCGGATCGCACACCACAAGTTCAGGCTGACGAATAGTGCCCGCGACATTCTTATACCCCCCCACATTTATTCCGTTCTTTCCGCCGACGCCCGCATCTACCTGTGAGAGCAGTGTCGTAGGGGCCATCACCACTGATACACCCCGCATATACGTTGCGGCAGCGAAAGCCGCCGCGTCGCACACCGCGCCTCCTCCAGCTATCAGCACCTTCGCGTCCCGCCCCAGGCCATACCGGAGGAAGTGATCGTAAATGCAATTTATTGTTTCAAGGTTTTTACACTCTTCACCCCCCCTGATTTCGACGATCGGACAGTTATGGAAATACTGCGGAAATAGTCTCCGCACATTCGAATCAACCACAATGACCGACGGCGGCTTCTCCATGATCCGGAAAATGGAGGCAAACGGGATTCCCGCGATAAGTCTGCTCTTTCCGGTCTTTGCTTCAATATAAAGCTCTTTCACTGCATGAAGTCTCCCGCATTTTCGAGCGCACGGAGTTTCCCGACTAAAACGGCAAATTCGGCGGGCGTAAGCGCCTGTTCCTTGTCGCTCAGAGCCTCTTCAGGATTTCTGTGGACCTCGACGATTATGCCGTTTGCGCCGCAGGCGAGAGAGGCAAGACTCATGGGCTCTATAAGAGAACGTCTTCCTGTCCCATGGCTGGGATCCGTTATCACCGGCAGGTGCGTAAGGCCCTTGACTGAAGGAACTGAACTGAGATCCAGGGTGTTTCTGGTGTATGTTTCGTGAGTGCGGATACCACGCTCGCACAGAATGACGTGAGGATTCCCCTCGTTCAGAATATATTCTGCGCAGTTCAGCCACTCTTCGATTGTCGAGTGCATTCCCCGCTTCAAAAGCACTGGCTTTTGAACACGTCCCACTTCCTTTAAGAGCGAGAAGTTCTGCATATTTCTTGCGCCGATTTGAAGCAGGTCGGCGTATTCAGAGACCCACCCGACATCACGAGGATCGATGACCTCTGTCACGACCGGGAGTCCTGTCTGTTGTCTGGCCTTGTCGAGAATTTTGAGGGCCTTTAGACCGAGCCCCTGGAAGGCGTAAGGCGAGGTTCTCGGCTTGAACGCGCCTCCTCTCAGCATGTCCGCTCCAGCCTCTTTCACCGCGACTGCGGTTTCGAGAAGCTGCTCTTCGCTTTCGACTGCGCATGGACCGGCAATGATGACGAACCTTTTTCCAACCTCTGCATCACCGACCCTGACTATTGTTCTTGAGTGCCCGTTGCGGGCCGCCAGTTTTAAATTTTCCATAAGTAATCGTCCGGTTCCTGAAGCTGTATAATAACCTCAGGTTTCAGTTCTATAAAAGGAGATTGATGAATATGAGGGTTAGGCGGCTTCAGGCGTACTGGACGCCAAAATAGAAGAAAAAGGGAATGCTGTAAAAGGAAACTGCTTTCATTCTTTATTAGTACCGGAGCCCCCGGCCTTAGTCAAGCGGCCCATCAATTCTTCGTACTGATCCGTAACCTTTTCCCAGTCGTAATTGTCACGCGCCCGCTTCTTTGCTCTTTCACCCTGCTCGACCGCGATTCCGGGGGATTTGAGCAGATCGCCGAGAATGCGTGAAAGAGCTTCAAAGTCGTTCTGAGGGTAAAACAGACCCCCTTCGCCAAGTACTTCGATATTTTCAGGTGTTCCATTTGCCACAATACAGTTTCCATATGCCATAGCTTCTACAAGAGCGGGATGTGTGCCCCCGACTTCTGTAGCCTGAATATATGCATAACAGCTGCTTTGAAGCTCCTGGTAGGCTGCACCGAACTGAAAACCGGTAAATACTACCCGCTCATCAGCGGCTTCTTTTACCCGCGAAATATATCCTTTCGCATACGGCGCGTCGCCGACAACCACAAGACGCATGGAGGTCTGTACCTTTGAAAAAGCCTGCACAACGCCCAGCGCATTATTTTCCGGCTCGAGTCTGCTTACGTAAAGGATGTACCCGCGGGGAGTGAGCTTGAAGCGCTCGAGAGTGCCGCCCGGGGGACGGCGCACTGCAGATGCTCCGTATGGAATGACAACCGCGTTGTGCCCGTACTTTTTAAAATAGTACTCCTGAATTACCTTCGCGTCCGCGATAACAGCCGATGGAAACCGTACTGAGCACCACTCTCCGAGGTGATACCACGCCTTTCCAATGGAATTCCATTTCGCGCGATTCCTTTCGATCCCATCCACATTTACCGCAGAGGGAATTCCTTTGAGGCGAAGAATCCATGAAAAAGGACTGTTCGCAGCGTTGCAGAACAGGACGGCATCGAATTCATTCTTCTTTATGAACAGAAAACTGGTGAGCCCCTGGAGAGGAGTTTCCAGATATTTCCAGAAAACAGTAGGCGCGTTTCTGAGGCGTACCCCACTGTATTCCTCTCTGCGATCGGACTCGAAAAACTTCCGCCGTCCGAAGACCGTTACGTCATGACCCCGGGCCGCCAGCCTGGTGGCAAGTTCTTCAGCGAATGTCTCGAATCCGCCGTATGACGCTGGAATCCCGCGTGTTCCGAGGATGGCGATACGGAGGGGTTTTTTTTCTCTGGTCATCGGGATATTGAGTAGCATTTTTTTCAGGAATTGCCCAGGTACCGCATCTTCATGCAGCACTCCCCTTCCCAAAACGTCTCCTCTCCCGTACAATCTTTTCACTTCCCGGAAACAAGAAAATGAACGACGAAGCCCTGGATGGCGGAGGGCCCCGGCTCAAGGCGCCGGAGGTGACAGAAATACTCGCCGATCCAAGTCTGAATGCCTCCATAAAAGACTGCCAGTACGCCTCAGTGATGGTGGGCGCGGGTGAAAACTTCCTTGCGCCCTATGCCATTTTCCTCAAGGCGACGAACATGCAGCTTGGGCTTCTGTCGTCGCTTCCCCTTTTCCTCGGATCAGTCTCGCAGCTGATTGGAGTGTGGCTCTCTGAACTTTCCCCGAGCCGGCGGAGGATATTGATGCAGTGCGTTCTTGGCCAGGCTCTCGTCTGGCTCCCATCGTCCGTTCTGTACTTTGTTTTCGGTGCATCCAGCGTAACGGTATGGATTCTCATTGCCTGTTACGCCGCTTATCAAATCATGGGGAATCTCATGGTTCCGGCCTGGAGCAGCCTTATTGGCGATCTTGCCCCTGATGAAACCCGAGGCCGCTTTTTCGGTCTTCGCAATGAAAAGAGCGCAGTCGTCATGCTCCTTACTCTTCTGAGCGCAGGCGGGATAATGGAGGGGATGACCAATCTCGACCACCGCGCGGCAGGTTTTTTTATCCTTTTTGTCTGCGCTTTCGCTGCCCGTATGATCTCGAGAAAGTTTGTTTCACTTCAACGGGATCCGCCATATAAGGTCGACGATCACGCCCGATTTTCATACGTCGACTTCCTCAAGCGATCGCACAAATCCAACTTCGCGAAATTCGTGCTCTTCATCTCCTCGATGAGCTTCTCGGTCATGATTTCGAGTCCATTCTTCGCCCCATACATGCTCAATGTCCTGCACTTCTCCTACTTCACGTACACGACAATGACCGTCATGTTCCTCATGACCACGTTTCTCACGACACGATACTGGGGGCATCTGGCCGACAAGTTCGGAAACAGGAACGTCCTTCGCTTCGCCGCCATTGGAGTCGCCATAACGCCGATACTGTGGTGCATATGGGGAAGCATAGGAGGCTGCCTGATGATTCAGGCCTTCAGCGGGATAGTGTGGGGCGGGTACAACCTCGCTGCCGCAAACTTCCTGTTCGACGCTGTTACACCGCCTAAGCGGGCAAGGTGTGTGGCGTATCAGTCCATAACGAACTGCCTCTTCATCCTCATCGGCTCTATCGCAGGCGCATGGATGGTGAACAGATTCCCGGACTGGGTGCCCTTTGACAGGGGGATCTGGACGCCTCAATCGGCATATCTCCGGCTCTTCATGCTCTCAGGCATCCTGCGCCTGCTTGCATGCTATATCCTCCTTCCGACGTTCAAAGAAGTGCGGGACGTTTCATCGCTCAAACACCACGAGATGTTTATTCATTTTCTCTCCATTCTGCCCTGCATTGGGACAACCCTCGATTACTTCATGCGACGGCGTGTGAAAGACCGGTTCTCCGGCTCCTGACATCTCCTGTTATCTCCCGCTCAATCCGGGCGTTTTCGCTATGGCGAATAAAGGCACCTCCTTAATGATGTCGTTGACACCAGCTATCCTGAAACGCCGAATCCTCTCTGATTTGACGGTCGTTCCTTCCTGCCACTCCCTGTATGCACTGGCCCTTATGCGGGCATTGAACTTGTACTGACAGGTGTAATTCCGGCCGTCTGTCATCGGCAAAATGTTCACCACATATTCCGATGAACCCTCAGGCGGAGCCGAAAAAGCAGCGTGATTGCCGAGAATCGTTTTTCCTGCTGTCTCCTCACCCGTCAAAGAGAGAGGCTGCTCCACCTCGTTTGTGCCGAGAAAGAGTTTTATCGAAGGCCTCGTAAAAGTGACTCTTACCTTGTGCAACCTGACTTTTTTCTGAACTGATCCTTCCGTGAAAATCACCGCGTCGGTATTTGCGTTCATCTCTATATTTCGTGCCAGATCTTCCGCAAGCGCTCTGGCCCCGGGATAAGGATTAGGACAGCGGGTCTTCCTGTATGTCTCCTGTGCCGATGCAGATGCACAGATTCCCGCAGAAACAAGCGCCGATACAAGAACAAGAAACAACCTGCTGCTTTTCATATACACCACCCCTGAATAGACATGCCGCCTGTCCACCAATCGTGAAGAAATACGATAATGATTCAATAGAAAGATACGGAGGCGGCGGATTAGAACGATCGTTTTGCCAGGTTCCGTTCTCCGTTGATCAAGATCATTCGCCGATCTCCTTCCCCGGACATAACCTGCGGGAGAACGAATTAGAAGACCGGGCAATTTGGCGTCTTTGATAAGGGAAGAGAGAAGCAGCATTGCGGTTTTTCGGGCGCTGCAGCCGGGGGACCCTATGTGTGCAGTCCCTGCGTTGAGATCGATTCGCGCGGCATTTCCAAATGCCGGCATTTCCCTCCGTCCGATGCTGAACCTTTTTTCGGGAAGTGATTGCAGAGAACAGTGGCAGCCGCAAAGAACACCCGCGACACTTCTCCGGAAACCTGCTCCGTGTTTTCCCTGCTATCGCTTCCGCTGTCCCTTCAATATGGAGTGCCTCGACTTTTCCGCCGAAGAGGTGACAGAAAAAGCTCGTCCTTTCATCCGGCCCCGGGCAGTCAGCTCTTCTGAACCTTTTTCAGTACAACGGGGCCCAGCATGAGAGAGCTCAATATATTCACCTGGCATGTGCATGGCAGCTATTTATACTATTTTTCCCGCATTCCTCACCGGATTTATGTTCCTGCCGGAGAAGGAAGACCGGAGGGATACGGAGGCAGAACTCCGGGGTTTGCATGGCCCGACAATCTCATCGAAGTCCCGGCCGGCGAAGCGGGACGGCTTCCGATTGATGTCGTGATTTTTCAGTCGAAAAAGAACTATCTCGAAGATCAGCATGAGATTCTTTCGGGATGGCAGCGAAGTCTTCCCCGGATATATCTCGAGCATGATCCGCCCCGCGAACATCCGACGGATACAAAACACGTCGTCGACGACCCCAATGTTCTGCTTATCCATGTTACTCATTTCAACAACCTTATGTGGGACAGTGGAAGAACTCCTCATGCTGTCATAGAGCACGGAGTAATCGTACCTCCTGATATTTCGTACACCGGCGAACTGGAACGGGGCATTGTTGTTGTCAACAGCATCTCGACGCGCGGACGGCGGCTGGGATTTGACGTTTACAGGCGGGCCGAAGCAGTGCTCCCTCTGGACCTTGTCGGCATGGGCTCATGCTCCCACGGCGGGCTCGGGGAAGTGCCTCACGACATACTCCCTCAATTCCTCTCCAGATACCGTTTCTTCTTCAATCCCATCCGCTACACAAGTCTCGGACTCGCCGTGTGTGAAGCGATGATGCTTGGACTTCCTGTTGTCGGCCTCGCGACCACTGAAATGTCCGACGTTATCCAGAGCGGAATTAACGGATATGTAAGCACAAATGTTGATTCGGTCCTGGACGTCATGAAGGAACTGCTTGCCGACAGGGAACTTGCCATCGAGTGGGGAGAAGCGGCAAGGAGGACGGCGATAGAACGTTTCAATATAAGCCGTTTTCTGGAGGACTGGTGCGAAACACTGTCAATAGTGACGGGCATTGCGGGTTCGAAGGGGGAAGCCGGGCGAAGATCTCAGGATGGTGAGAGCGGACGGGATGGCGAACGAAGGATGGGAGAGACGCGATGAGAGGACTGGAAAATCAGGTGATCCTTGTGACTGGAGCGGCACGGGGGCTGGGGGAGGCAATATGCACCACCCTCGCCGCAGAGGGTGCTGTCCTGGTCGCCTGCGATATCAGGGAGGGTCTGGTGCAGAGTCTCGCACATAAGCTTACAGAACAGGGCGGAAAATCGACGGCTGTCACCCTCGATGCGGGCAGCTCGCCGGACGTCGAAAATACCCTCAACAGTGTCAGGGAGGAGTTCGGAAGGCTCGACGCTGTGATCAATAATGCAGGAATAGATGTGACCTGCAGCATAGAGGAAATGTCCGTCGATGACTGGGACCGGATAATCCTGACGAACCTTCGCGGACCCTTTCTGCTCTCCAAACACGCATTCCCCATAATGAAGGCACAGGGAGGGGGTTCAATAATAAACATCGCCTCGACCGCTGCTGAACGGACATGGGCGAATGCATCGGCATACCACTCGAGCAGATGGGGGCTGGTCGGGTTCAGCCATGCTCTCCATGTGGAAGGAAGAAAGGAAAATATCAAAGTTTCAGCTGTAATATGCGGCGGGATGAAAACGCCTTTCCTTTTCGAAAGGTTTCCTGATCTGGATCCGGACCTTCTTCAGGATCCTTTGAGTGTCGCGGAGGCGGTGAAGTTCGTGCTCATGCAGCCGCCCGGAACCGTGATTCCGGAGATAATGGTCCTGCCGATGCGGGAGACATCCCGGCCGTGAGAGAACAGCAGGGAAAGGTGGAAGAATTGGCAGGCGGACTGGCAAATTATCTTGAGTCGTTCAAAGGAGCGCACGTACTCGTGATAGGAGATACGGTTCTCGACAGGTATGTGGACGGGACCACGACAAGACTCTGCCGTGAAGCTCCCGTTCCTATAGTCCAGATAACGAACTGTCAGGATATCCCGGGAGGAGCGGCAAACACAGCGCTCAACCTCAGCCGAATGGGCGGCACTATTACGCTCATCTCTGTCCGCGGGAACGATGAAGCGGGCCGGATTCTGGAGAAAAGGGTCCAAAGCGAAAATATTCAGGGACTTTTTGCCTCGGAAAAAGACAGGCGTACAATCACAAAAACAAGATACTCAGCTGAGGGACAGCTCATTGCCCGGTTTGACGGAGGAGGTTGCAGGAAGCTTTCGACCGAGGCCGAGGAAGACATTATCTCATTTGTGAAGTCGGAGTACGGAGAGCAGGATACTGTAATTCTCTCCGACTATGCGGGGGACGTTATCTCTCACTCCATGATGGAAACACTCGAATCGCTTCGCGCGCGCAATCCACGGATCCTGCTGATTGTCGATTCCAGATTCAGGATTCCGTACTTTGCCTCCCTCAAACCGGCTGCGGTCAAACCCAGCTATGAAGAGGCGTGCGCTTTTCTTAAACGCGGGAAGCCTCCGGGACAGGAACGTGTCGAGTTCATCAGGAATAACGGCGCCGAGATCCTTTCTCTCTCAGGGGCCTCTCTTGCCGCCGTTACCCTGGACAGGGATGGGGCCCTGATTTTCGAGGAAGGGGTTGCCGGATCTTTCCGCACGTACACCCGCCAGGTCATCAATCCACGATCGGCGGGCGCCGGCGACGCTTACCTGAGCGCTCTCGCGCTTTCGCTCAATGCGGGTGCAGACGGGCCGGATGCGGCGCTCATCGCCGGCACAGCGGCCTCTGTGGTTCTCAGCAAGGACGGAACGAGTTCCTGCTTCCTGGAAGAGCTGAATGCAGCCCTTGACGAGGATCTGAAGATCTTATCGTCCCCTGACGAAGCAGCCGTGCGCGCCCAGCTGTACAGGAATCAGGGCAAGCGTGTGGTGCTCACAAATGGGTACTTCGATACTCTGCATTCAGGCAGTACTGCCACATTGAACAGGGCAAAGGAGCTTGGTGACGTGCTTATTGTAGGCCTCAATTCGGACGACAGCATCCGGCGGGTCAAGGGTGCCGGCCAGCCAATCCATACGCTCACCGACAGGATCCATGTTCTTGCGGCTTTGAGCTGTGTCGATCATGTCGTGCCCTTCGACAGCGACACGGCGTGCGGCCTTCTTGACGCGGTTCATCCGGACATTTACGCAAAAGGAGGAAATCATTCGCAGGATGATCTTCCCGAGGTTCCAGTTGCGCGGGGACTTGGTATCGACGTGGTAATACTGCCGTATGTCGGGGACATCTCAACAAGCCGGATCATAGAACGCATTCAGCATGCAGATCCTGCCGGGCAGCAGCCAGAAGAACATTCAGTGGAGAGACATCAATGACCGCACTGCTTGACGTCGAACACTCTTCGAGCGAAGAGGCCGGATGACCATTTCTCTATCCGTTATAATGCCTGTTTACAGCCGCAGCACCACGATTGAGATGATGAACCGTGAGAGCCAGGACAGGACCGTAAGAATGTCCGACCACCTCGGCATCCCCACAGCGGTGGAAGTTTAGAATCTCTTCCTTTCTCTTTTCCCGGCGGACTTACTTGCACCACGGCCGTTTTTAAACGAAACTTCCTGGTATGCTTTGGATTTGGACCGGTTTCATTCTGTTCATTCTCGCGATGCTTGCACTTGACCTTGGAGTGTTTCACCGCACCGCTCACGTTGTATCTATTCGCGAGGCCCTTATCTGGTCGGCAGTCTGGATTATGATGGGGCTGACCTTCACCGTTTTTGTCTATTTCGGGTACGAAGGTAAATGGCTCGGGCTGGGACTGGCGCTCGACCCGGTCGGAGGGGAGCCAAACGATGGTCTGAACGCAGCGCTCAAATACGTTACCGGCTATCTCATAGAAAAGTCGTTGAGCGTCGACAATATCTTTGTGATTGCGATGATTTTCGGCTTTTTCGCGGTGCCGAGGATTTACCAGCATCGGGTCCTCTTCTGGGGAATTCTCGGGGCTCTCGTAATGCGTGGAGCGATGATCGCCATAGGAGCCGGATTGATCGCCCGTTACCACTGGGTTCTATACGTTTTTGGAGTGTTTCTGATAGTTACGGCAGTCAAAATGCTTCTTATCAGAGAACAAAAAGAGCCCGGAGATAATTTTCTGGTCCGTCTGACGAGAAGGTTTTTTCCCGTTACCGACCGGTTTCACGGCCCATACTTCGTGCTGAGAGCAGGATCTGAGCGCGCGCGGAAACCCGCAGTGGCCGGAGAACCGGGGGAGCCCGACAAATCGCTCGACGCCGCGAAGCAGGGCCGGATAATGCTGACACCGCTTGCGGTGGCTCTTATCGTTGTCGAAAGCTCCGATCTTGTCTTTGCTCTTGATTCGATTCCCGCGATTTTTGCCATCACTGGAGATCCATTCCTTGTTTTCACCAGCAACGTATTCGCCATACTGGGCCTGCGGTCTCTTTATTTTGCGCTGGCGGGTCTTATAGCCAAGTTCCGATATCTGAAGATCGCACTTGCGATTGTGCTTGCCATTGTCGGCCTGAAGATGCTTCTTACGGATTACCTGAAATCAGCGCTCGGCCCCGGGTTCACTCTCTACCTGCTTCTTGTGATTATAGTCGTTCTTGGGTCGGGCGTGCTTGCTTCACTCCGCCCGCCGCGGGAGTAGATCCGCCCCTGTCTATCGGCGCCTGTTGACATTATTACTGTTGACATTACTCCCTGATCTTCTCCACGATCGGAAGCTCGAAGACGGCGCCTCTGCCGCGCTCCAGTTCTTCGCCGCCGCTTTCCCAGTCCTCCATCCCGCCTTCGTAAATGAGGATGCGGGTAAATCCCCGCGAAACAAGTTCCTCGGCGGCGGGAGTGAGCGCTTCGGGACTGCGGGACGAAGTATACAGTATCAATTCTTTACCCCGGCTGAACTGGAGCTCGAACTGCCTTCCTTCGCCCTCGGGGATATTTATCGAACCAGGAATGTGCGAATCGTAATACTCCTCCGGTTTTGCGATGTCTACAAGCGCAAATCCTCCTTCCCGGAGTGTATCCTCCGGGCGTTCCTCCTCCAGCTTTTCCGCAAGTTCTTCTCTTGATATGAATCTCACCACGGTGGAAAGGATACAAAAAGAACTGGATCCTGCCGATGATAACTGTCATTTTAAGTGATGCATCGCCGGGTTTCGGGAAACGCGCATGCCTCCTGCCGGCGTATGAGTTTATGGAAAACGATTAAAGGGAACAGGGGCCATGACGGGTGATTATTTTGTTCATCCCACCGCAGTAATTGACGCCGGAGCAGTCATTGGAAAAAGCACGCGCATATGGCATTTCTGCCATATAACAGGAAAAGCAAAGATTGGGAGTCACTGCAGTCTGGGACAGAACGTCGTCGTGATGGACAATGCTGTAATCGGAAACCACTGCAAGCTCCAGAACAATATAATCGTGTGTGACGGAGTTCTCCTCGAAGATTATGTTTTCTGCGGACCCGGCACAGCCTTCACAAATGTGATCAATCCAAGATGCGAGTTCCCGCGGAACAGTTCGGAAGCCTTCCTGTCCACCACTGTGAAACGAGGCGCGAGCCTCGGGGCAAACGCTTCCATAATCGCGGGCGTCACGATTCATGAGCATGCTTTTGTGGCCGCAGGGGCGGTAGTCACAAAGGACGTGCCTCCCTTCGCTCTTGTGGCAGGAGTTCCCGCCCGGCAAATCGGCTGGTTCAGCGCCTTCGGCGAGAGGCTGCATTTCGACGAGAAAGGAGAGGCTGCGGATTCGACAGGTGAGAAGTACATACTGCGTGACGGCGCAGTATCGCGCCCTTCCCCGCGCACCCCCGGCTGAAAGTCACTGCGAACCCCCGCCTTTTGAAGGCATCCTCAGCACTTCCGGCAAATCCTCTTCATTCACCCGCCGCACCGAGCGGTAGCATTCAGGCCAGCAGGGGTGAAGATTCTCAAGCTCGGGATTTCTGTCCCACCCCTTCCACACATTCTCAAACCAGCCCGGGACGACCTGATCCACATGGCTGAAGGTGGTGATCTTCCGCAGCACCTCTTCATCACTCCGGGCATAGCTGAGATGATGCAGCATGCAGATGTCTTCAGGAATATTCCTCGACGGATTCGGCTCTATCTCACGTTTGTCGGTAAACTGCGCGCAGTCTACCCGCACCAGAACAACCGGCTGATATGGTTCCGGGGGGTCGACGCGAAACTCCTTTGATTTCCAGTATGTCCATACCCGGATTCTCCATGCTGGAACGTATCGTTCATCGAACGCAAATTCGAAAAGCCTCGACAGTTCCGCTCTGTCATAAACTTCGTCAGCGTCAAGCACCAGGCAGTATTCGAACCCTTCGTCTTTGAGCATCTCGAGCCCCGCGTTCCGCTGCTCAGTTTCAGTTGCCCATGATCCTTCAATCAGCCGGATCTTTCCTTCAGGATCCGGAAGCTTCCTCACCGCGTCGACTGCCCCCGCGTTTGTCCCTTTGTCCCCATGCCAGGGAGCGTCACTGACCAGAAAGAAAATGCCGGCCACAGAATCATAGACGGACGCGGCAGCAGCTTCGAGCCACCGTGTATCGTCGTATGTGCAGCATACAGCTGCGGTTCGAGGTGCGGCTGGATACGCATTCTCCTCTCTTCCATCGTTTCTTGAGACAAGCCGGAGAAAGGGTGTGATTTTCCGATCCTTCAACAG
>CAYQVO010000006.1:118937-124065 GCA_964421085.1 uncultured Bdellovibrionales bacterium
TTCATCGTTCAGTCCGCAAGATGCAGGATCCTGAAAAATCATTATCTTCCTCAGCCGTTCGCCCCATTTCCGGCCAAAAGCTTCCATATACTGTTCGTTCCGGATCCTTGTCTCCTCTTCGCTTTCGCCGCCTCTCCATGTCGATTTGCCCTGAAAGTGAAGAATAAGGGAATCAAGCGCGAGGAAAACAGCAAAGCCCTGAAGGTACGCCCTCAGGCAATAGTCATTATCCTCGGCCCCCCCTCTGCCGAACGAAGTATCGAACAGACCCACTGCTTCATAGACGGCCCGTGGTATTTTCACGCAGAAAAATGGAACGCCCAGAACCTTCCCGCACCCCCTTTTTGTCCGGCCGTGCGCGTGCGCGATTTTTTTGAACACCTCCGCCCGGGGCAGGTACTCTTCGAGCTCCATGCAGGGTCGCAGAGAAAAATCCCCGAGCGAATACTGAACATGCTGATTCGAAACCGGCGACATAATGACCGGCAGGTCCAGCGAAAGAGGGTTGAGCCATGCTGTGGAAAAGATGATGTCGTTATTGAGGAGAAAGAGATCCGCCATGCTCTCTCCGGCGAGTTCAATGGCGGTATTCCCGTTTTCAGCAAATGACAGCGGATCCCTATTGACGATAACTTTAATCTTTTCCCGCCCGGCCGTCATTTCCCGAGGCATCGAGCCGTCATTGTCGATGAGGTAGAACTCGTCACCCTTTTCAAGAGGTGTTGTCGCAAAGAAACTTTCCAGAGCATGCTCTGTGCATGCGGCCGAAGCCTTTGTGCTTATCATTGCGAACAGTTTCATTGCTCACCCCTGCCTTTCACGGCCCGCGGGAAAAAATCATTCATTTCGACTGATATTGTGGCAGACAACGGTCCCTGCCGTCGAGAAGTCAAAACTTCAGTTGAAACGTGGACGACTGTCCGGCCTCGTACCGGCACAGCTTCTCGATCATATCGACTGTTTCAGCTGCAAGCCCAGGTTCAGGAGAAACAGAGAAACTGCCTCCAAATCCCGGCCCGGTGCCGGACTGGTGCTACAGGCGCAGAAAGAGACTGCCCCCGCAAGGAGGCAGAATATTCCCAGTCCCGCATCTTTCAGAAGTTTCCTCTGAAACGTCTTCAAGGCGTCACCAGACAGTCCAGTTCCGGCAGAATCAAGGATATACGACGGCATCCCGCAATTCTCCCGCAATCACAGTCGAGACGCACCCTTCAGGTTCCGGATTACAAAAAAAGGCGCTTTTCGGTTTGTGCCGTAAAGCGCCTTACGCAGGAGACAGTAAGCGAAATTTGTTCCGGGCCCGGAGTAACAGCACGTGATCTGTTCGAAGGTGACTGGAGGCAACTGCCTCATCTTCAACAGGGATGAAGGTACGGATATGACTGGCGCGGCATATCTGCGACCGGCAGACACACCTGCACTATATAAACGGAGATTTCCGTCTCTCCGGTCCTGCTAATCCGTCAGTTTCCTTTGATTCTCTCCCTTGAGAATCGTCACTTCCTGCCGACTCCTTTCGCTAAAATGAGGTGAAGCAAGAGTCGTGCCGGGACAAATTTACCGGGGCGATCGCGGAGGCAGCTATCCGCCAGAACCGGCGGCCTTATGCTTTCAGGTTCTACAGATCCGGATTGTCATTATTTTCCAGGTGCTCACAATGACAATGTGCGCGCGGCTTACGCCCTCTCCGCGACGATGCAGTAATCCTGGAATCCATAAAGGAGCCTGTTCAGCTGTTTTATATTATTGTTCAGCCTCTCCACGGTGAGAACCCAGCGGGGAGTCATATACTCCTCGACTGGAACTTCCTTCAGCAACGCACCATCAGGAACAGGAGAGAGAGGCCGTGTTTCCACGACTTTAAGGCCCACAGTTGTCATTGCGAAAGCAAGAGTGTCCGGATGAAGAGGAAAAACGTGCGTCGGATCCCGGAAGTAATTGGAAGACAGCGCAAGAAGAGAGCGGGGGTCTATGGTCTCGAAAACCACGCGCCCGCCGGGCGACACCTTTCTGAAGCACAGATCGAGAAGTTCATTCAACGCTGAAATTCCCAGGTGCTCCACAACCTGAACTGCGATTACTCCTCCAAGCGAAGCATCTTCAAGTGAACGCATATGGGCAATTCCATCGCCCTTGAGAACTTCAACACCTCGTGCCTCTGCCTCTTCAATCATTCCTTCATCGCAATCCACGCCATATGAAGGAATTCCGTGCTCGCGGAAAAGCAGCTGAAGTTCGCCGCGGCCTGGTCCGATTTCAAGGACCTTCTTCTCCACGCCTTCAAAAACAGGCGGGTATATGGAAAGCCTCTTCGTGATCTCGGCTTCGCTTCCGCGGAATCTGTTTTCAAGAAGCACATACCGGTAGTCGGGCATTTCCACGGTTCGAGGCTCGAGGCTGCCTCCGTCTTTCGGTGGACTGTTCCCAAGCCTCGAGAGAATTGCCTCGACGCCGGCGACTGCGCCTGCCAGAGCCTGCATCTGCCCCTGATGAGATTCAACCTGAGCCTGAACAAGAGTTGTCCGGCTGTTCACTGCGCTGAGAGAAGAATCCATGCTCCGCCTCAATTCCTGCGCCGATGAATGAATTGTCGCGGACTGTTCGTCGTTAATGCGCTCAATCCGGTCGAGTGCCTTCGTGACATCATAGTCAATCTTCCGGATCAATTCCCAGAAGTTCGAGGCATCCCGCGCATCCATGTACTTTGCAGAGGCGTTCAGCAGGCGGACAAGATTCGAGTTGAATTCCTTCTCCGCGTCGAGGTATTCCTTCAGGAGCCCCTCCCAGATGAAAGAAAGGAGCTTCCGCTTCACCTTCACGATTACTCTTCCGATTATCCCGGGACGGTGCGACTGAATGGCATCGGGATTAAAGGTCGCAAGACTGAATGCATGATTGAGATTCAAATAACGGAGTTCCTCGCTGTTGACGATCTCACCCGCTTTTCTCGTTTCGCCGCCCGGCTCCGCTTTATACGGCTTGAAAGGGAGACGCCGGTCCTTATCAGCCTCGACATCGGCCGCTACTCTCCGCCGGATATCCTCCATTATGGCCGAAACGTCCGGCTTATCCCCCGTACTCACTGACTCTCCTGCTTCTCATTCTGTTCGCGGCTCACACAGGCAAGGTACGAGATTACTTCCGCATTGAACGCCCTCTGCTGTTTTATGCATTCTTTGAGAAAGACTCTCAGAATCGGAAAAAGAATCTTCTTGAATGTCACGATCACAGGGCCAAGTATTTTCCGGTGTGATGATATCGAAAAGACCTTAAGATCAATATCCCACAGGGCGCAAAGCCTTCGGAGTCTCTCGAGGTTTTCGTCTGAAACCTTGAGATCGCCCTTGACAACCGAAAGGTCAACTTTCGCAATATATGCGACCTCATCCGCCGTAAACTCACCTGCGGCTATTTTCTTCTCAACCCGCGCACGAATGCTGCGGGCAAGTTCACTACTGTTATCTTTGCCTGGGACAGTCAGCCAGCTCATAGTCTTTTCGTCCGTGGAAAGGTTGATGGCAGTCCCTCCTTCGCCCGGTTCGGCCGAGGTTAACCCATCGAAACTACTCACTGCTTTTATCGCGTGGTTGAAAGGATTGCAAGTACCGGCGCGCCTGAAGGCATGCTTACAGCTTATGACGGTTCATCTCGAGAAACCGGAGGCGGTACATGCTGTCTCTCTCACAGATTCTTCCGGCATCAAAGCCCGCAATGGCTGAGAAGATCATGCCGCCTGATTCAATGAGGGAAGGCGTCGGTTTGTGAAAATGAACGTCCCCGTCCGCAAAGAATACTTCCCCTCTTTTTACTGCCGGAATACTTTCCCACCTGGGGAGCTTCTCAAGTTCCAGGAAAGTCCTGCATGAATCAGCGAGTGAGCAGCCTATGGGCGCAATGATCATTACATCGGGGCGAAAAGCGAGAATGTCCTGCCAGTCGACTTCGATATTTCCCGCCTGTCCTCTTACAGGCTGAGGCAGAGCAGATGCAAAGCGCACAATATCGGCTATCCATCCCCCTGCAATGACAAAGGGTGAAATACCCGCAACAAACGTAACCTTCTTATTGCGGGTCCGCTCGTAAAAACTGTCCCCCCAGGCCATGAACTGAGCCTTGATTTTGTTTGCCAGGCCGAGGCCTTTGTCTGCTGCTTTGAAGGCCCTGCCGAGCTGTTCATACATTTCGAACACACGGGTCAGGTCTGTCGGATTAAATGCAAAGAGCTTGACCGGGCGACCGATATACTCCTCAAGGCAGTCCCGGAGATGCGATACAATCTGAGGATTCTCGTCCATATGAGGCATGATGGTCACAACAGTGTCGGGTTGCAGCGATTTGAGGCGATCAAGAACCACATAATCGCCTGAAATATTGTCGGCGATTACAGATTGAACAGGGTCCTCGTACGGCTTGCCTCTGAATTCTGTCACCCGGGTCATGGAAGGTGGTATACGGGAATAGTCACAGCGGAAGGTAACGCCGACAATTTCTTCATCCACCCCGAAGTAGTACAGAATCTCCGTCAAAGCAGGATCAAACGATACTATCCTCATGCTTCAAGATTACTCTGCCCTTCCGTCCGATACAACGACGAATATGCTGATTGACCGTTTCCCCGGCCGGCCACTATACTGTTTTCATGTCCGCCAGTTGTCGAAAATTCCTGATGGTCGCGGTCTTACTGGTTTTGTGTTCCTGCACCCACAAGCTGAAGGATTACCCTTCTCTTGTCGACAAGGGGGTCCTTCCGGTGAGCTCCACTAATCCTTATCTCGGTTCGAATCTTTTCCTCTCCGACGAATTCAGCAAAAGCACCGACCTTTTTAACTTTTTCACCGGCCGCGGCGCGCCTTCGGCTATTGAAATCAGGGAAAGCGGGGTTGAGAGGCCAGTGGTTCGCATGTTCTACACTGGTGACAAACAGGTCTATATCGCGGAACTTCAGGAATCCGAGTACGGGCGGCAATGGATAGTAAGAGGGCCGTTCGCAATCAACAGACAGGAATTCAAGAGCCTTCCGCGCGAAAGTTCGTATGCAAAGGCAGAGCCTGTCTTCATGTTCGAGGGGCGTGAGTACAGGTTCAGGGAACCGATTGTCCAGGAACCTCCGAAGATAGTGTCGTTGAAG
>CAYQVO010000007.1:0-16756 GCA_964421085.1 uncultured Bdellovibrionales bacterium
TTCCTCCTGTCATGTTTTCAGGGGGAAGGCCGGCCCTTCTTTAATGACTCAATGATGATACCGGGGGAGAATCAGTGTGCTCCCCGTACGCATCTTTCTTTGTGCGCTATCATCTCGCGGGCAAGCTCTTCCACCTCGAAGGCCGATCTTCCAAAGAGCAGGATACCCTCTTCATGTCCGCCCATTACTATTACTCCGCTTTCGCCATTATAACCGGCGCAGAAGTTCCGGACTGCGAGTGCTATTGCAGGGGTGCCGTACTCAGCGGATGCCGGAGTCACAGCGAATTTGTGAGGTGTACTCATTGCCCAGTTCCACAATTCCGGACTATGCGCATGCCCGACAAAACGGACGGCGGGAATTGCCTCGTAGATTCCGGAGTGAGTCATTGATTCGGCGGATGCCTTGATGAGACCGCGGCATGTGAGTGTGTTTCGTGGGATATCGACGCTTGTAACAAGCGAATACTGTTCCGGGCTCAGTGAATCGAAACCTCCGGTATTTGTGCCGGTAATAATGAATCCGGGACCTTCTTCTTTTCTGACACTCACGTTTCCGAATCCGACTGGCCTGGGTTCATCCGCCGGAGGTATGACCGCCATTTTTTCTCCGATAAGATGAAGATCGCGAAAAGTTGATCGCAGCCTGTTCACTTCGGCAATATCGCCTGCAGTTACTGCTTTTTCCTCGAACCACGTCGCTTCGAATTTCACGTAGGACTGCTGTTGAAGCATCTCTTTTCCTTTCACTGGATTTGCCGGGAGATATTATTGCATGATGCCGCCTGGTACTAAAGGTCGCGGGAATTGAAGTCGGCGAGGGAGAAAGGGCCTGATAGGTTTGAGACTTTTTATCCAGCGTGAGGCCGGTTCTTGCCGCAACTTTCCGGAGGCTGACTCCGAGCGGTTCAGTGCGGTGATGGCCACCGATCGCAGAGGCAAATGTCAGGATCATGAAGGCGGCAGATTTTGCCCGCGCGGTCAATAATGAACGCGTATGACACATTTTTTCATGGAGCTTTTTGACTGTCGCTCCAATAGATATTTCCACCGTGTGATGAAGAATAGCGGCTGTCTTTTTCCCACTGTGAGGTTCGTAATCTTCATCCTTCCTGCGGCCCGGAACCCCTGCTGACTATGTATTCTGGAAATACGAAAAATCAACTGGAACGAAATATGAGAAGCGTGATCTGGGGGCCTTGCGACATCCGGCTTGAGCCTGCTTCCGATCGGCTTGTGAGATGACTGCTGCCTGAAGGCTCGTTATTAGACCCATCAACTGCGCACTGACAAGGCCAGTGGGATGCCCCGCTTTCTCCGCAGCGTTTCGCTTTTGAGACAGCCCCTTCTTTATTCTACGGAACCGGAGTTTCCGCTCATCATCGCGAGAAGTTCATTCGCCTGCCTGGAAATCGAAGGATCGCCGGTTTTAGAGGCGTTTCTCAGACACTTTTCAACATCACCCGACTCTATCCTGGCCTTGAGTTCTGTTCCCCCCATTTCCGGTTCGGGGACAGCAGGATCCATAACGAGTAAGCGAAATAACTGCATCGCCCTGTCGGCCGTTGCGGGACTGGTCATGAGGGGCAGGAGTTCGTTCACCACAGGAGCGCCGATTGCCGTGAGGAGGTGTTTCAATATGATGTCGCTATAGGCAGGAAGCCCATCCTCCATCGCTTTTCTGATCACAGGGCCTGCAGCCTTTTCCTTTTCTCCCCTCATGATTGCGCTGAGGAGAGGGGCATCGATGCGGGGGGAAAGAAAGAGCGAATTTGCGATAAGACCGGCAAGATCTTCGATTTCGAGGCGATTTTCCGAAAGGATACCAACGGCTGTAGCGTAACCGGGCTCGGGAACGGGCTTATTCCACCACAAAGCCGCGGCATCCCGTATCACGCCGAACATGTACGCTCCATCGGCTTTTGCGAATCGCTGCAGGGTCAGGAGTGCACAACCTGCAGCGTAACACCATTTCGAGTCGTCGCCTCTGTCGACCACCCTCACGAGCAATGGTGTGAATCGCTTTATTATATCTTTCGTAATTTCCAGCTCTCCATCTGGTGCCTGAATGTCGAAGTGCACCCGGACAACAGTTGCAGTTGACGCACAACAATCAGGATCATCGCTCAGCAAATCATTTTCCCATTCGGCCACCATCGGTTCATCTGTTAACACATTCGCCCGGATAAATTCCGCGCCCTTTACTATCTGAAAGATCAAATACCAGCGCTCAGGATGCCCCTCATCGTCTTTAGCGGCATTCAATCTCCTGGCAATCCACTCCACATTGTCCGGCGGGAGGAAAAGGCACGCTGCACCAAGAATCACGAAAGCATTCCTACCCGCGGTGCTTCTGTCTCCGAGCTGCCCTATCAGAGTATCCACCAACAAGTTGCCCTCTTCGGTTTCTCCTTTCGAAAGCATGTCAACAAGAGCCCTGTGTAGATCCCCAGTCATGGGGGCCCTGCACTGTTCCAGGAGTTCACAGGTGGAGAGGTGAACTCCTGCCGCAGGGGGTGCGCTTCCTTCGAACAAGGTGTGACCATCAAAGGGATCGCCCGAAGGATCCGCGCCTTCCGGGGTTGCAGTTCTATCATTCATAAGAGGCACCGATCATAAGATAATTCTTCTCGAGCAGTGTAAGGGGATGTCGATTGTTAAGCAAGCAGGGCGCGAACAGATAGAAAATGCCGAAAACGCGGGCAGGGAGTTTTTGCGATTATGGCGCCGGAAGAAACAATCACAGAACTGGCGGGATGCATTATTCACGACAACGGCTGCCGCCGTGTTGTTTCGCCGGGTTTTGTCCATGTTTCAGAGATCTTTCCCGGAGTGCAGGCGCTGTCCGAATTGCCCTGCGAAACAGGGTGCGAAAGGGTAGAGGCGGTTTCGACAATGATGCATGCTCCGGGGAAAAGGTATGATGGAGACTCGGCGCCTGAGTTTTACGAATTCATCTGTCAAATGTGCAGCAGATATCCCGGTTCTATGGAGGAGGTAATCCGGAGGATCAGAGGAAGACCTCTTATCGATATAGGAGCGGGCTGCAACGATGCAGGATACAGGATCGCGGAAAAGCTCGGAGCCTCGGCGTATATTGCGCTCGAGCCTTTCAATTGCCGAGTCCTCTTCCAGGTCCTTTCAGGAAATGAACTCAGATTGCCGGTTGCGGTAGTCGCAGCAGACGGCCTGACGGGTCTCGGCGCCCTTCCTTATGAAGCGGGCTCCGTATTCGCAAGTGCCATGGATGGCAGCATCATCACCAGCGACGCCTACGGTGCATGTCTCAACGCACTGATTCCCCAGGTCGTTCACAGGGAAGGTGCATGCATCGTGAATGGAGTATGTTCAGTCATAGAACCTCCTTTCATGGATGTTTTAACGAGCGGTCTCTGCTGGAAGGCGTTTGTTTGTCCGTGAATCTGCACCAAATCTCGAAAAATCCATTCCTCCCGGAAAAAGAGGAGGATTTGCAGCCGCCTGCGCAGGTCACTGTTCAATTTTTAAGCATTTTTCGTGCAACGGAACTCTTCTGCGGGCGTCTTCAGAGAAATTTCTCAAACTGGGCCAGTCTCATGAGCCACAGAATGTAAATGGAACAAGCCGTGCTGCCGAATCTTTCGTTCAGAGGAAGGAGTGTAGTTCCTTCCATAGGAGTTGCGGATGCAGTACGGACCCACTGCTCACACACGGATTTTGCTGGTGTCGCGGAATGGCTGAAGAGAGTTTCGGTTTCGGTTCCGCGCAATGGCTCTCCCAGATCGCCCAGGGCAACCTGCGCCGGGCTACTGATACGCTTTCTCAAAGTATCGAGAGGCTTTCCTCCGGTCAAAGAATAAATTCCGCATCTGACGATGCCGCAAGCCTCAGTGTCGCAAGCAGGCTCAAGGCAGACCAGGGGATTTATGCGACGGCCCTCCAGAATGTGAACCAGGCTATTTCGCTGAACAACATGGCTTCTGACGGGCTGGTTGAGCTTCAGGAAATTGCCACCAGGCAGCTTGAGCTTGCCACCCAGGCTGAAAGCGAAACTCTTTCATATTCGCAAAGGTCAGCGCTCGAAGACGAAGCCAATGCACTGGTCGACGAGTACAACAGAATAATCGAGAGCACCAAGTGGAATGATCTGAAACCCTACGATGGCACTCTTGAAAAAGTGGACATACAGGCCGGAGACGGAACCGAAGCAGTAATTCCTCTTCAGTACGGCCAATACCTGGGACGGACGGCAGGGGCGGGAGATTTTGAGGCTGCTGCAACACACACATCAGTTATCACTTCTTATGATATTGCGTTCGGCGATGTAAATGAAGACGGCAACATTGACATGATAACCGGCAATGGGTCCACCGGCGCTCTTATCAACCTTGGAAACGGAGATGGATCGTTCAGTGCTCCGGCAACAGTCATCACAGGCGGCGGGACAAACTTCATGGTTCTGGCCGATGTCAATAATGATACACACTTGGATCTTGTGACTACCAACTATGCAGATAGCAAGGCATTCGTCGTATTCGGACAGGGCGACGGCACGTTTGGCACGGCCGCCTCTTATTCACTGGGAAGCACCCAGGCTGGAAACATTGTAGTAGATGACTTTGATGGAGACAGTTACAAAGACATCGCAGTTGCCAACGAGAATTCCCCGGGGCTTGTTTCAGTCCTCAAGAACGATGGAGATGGTACCTTCGGCGCAGCAGCCACTTATCAAGCCGGGCTCGATACACGCCGAATCCGGACGGAAGACTTCAACGGGGACAACAAGCAGGACATTCTGACAATCAACGTCTCAGGCGATGCGACTTTGCTTCTTGGGAAGGGCGATGGGACGTTCGAAGCGCAGATAACACTGACAGGAACGGAAGCATCGTACGATGCGGCAACGGGAGATTTTAATGGAGACGGGCACATTGACTTCGCTCTGACAAACCTCGCGGGGAGCTGCAGGATAATGCTGGGATGCGGAGACGGCACATTTACCCTGGGTGATTCCCATGCGATTCAGGCCGGATCGCGCAGCATCGTTGCTGCGGATTTCAACAATGATAATAACCTCGATCTTGCTTATGCGAACGCGAACGGCGATTACGCGAAGCTCCTGCTCGGAAAAGGCGATGGATCCTTCCTGGCAGGTGCAAGTGTCGCTGCGGGGGACTTCCCGTTCCAGATGTCTGCAGAAGACCTGAACAACGATGGAATTCTCGACCTGGGAGTGGCAGACCTCAATGCCGATTCCGTCACCATCCTGATTCAGAAACCAACATTGGTCAGCACAATGCCGAGGCTGAACCTTATGAGCGCCGAGGATGCAGAGAAGTCAGCCCAGGTGGCTGCTGAGGCACTTGCCAGAGTCAACAATGAACTCGGGATGGTCGAAGCTCAACAATCGAGACTTTCAGCGGCCGTCCTTAATATTCACTCAGCTGAACTGAATTTCGAAGCCGCATACAGCAGGATAATGGATGTTGATGTGGCGAAAGAGATGGCCAGGTATGTCAGAACGCAGATAATCCGGGACGGCGCGACAGCAATGCTGGCTCAGGCAAACCTGGAAATGGCCAGGGTAGGTGAACTCATCAGCAATACGGTGAATGCTTTGAGGGATAAAGAATAGGAATACCATCGAGGGCGCGGGTCGGCAAAGAAATAATTCAGTTCGCGCTCAACGTAGAAAACCTCCCCCTCCTCGCGTGCGACTTCCCCAGCTATTCTCTGCATCTCATTTGAAGCCGTCTCGAGATCAAAGGCATCATCCATTGAATCAGGCCACGCGATCCCGTTCCGGAAATCCTTCGACATTTTACCGTCGAGAATACACAATGCTTTTTGCTGGAGTCCGCGCAGGACGCAGCGATACTCCTTCGCCTCATGCAGAAACACTTCATCCATCCGCGGGAGCTCCCTCTCTTCAAAAAGGATGCCCTTGCTGCTGCGCGCAGAGAGCGGCCGGCCCGCGCAGCTTGACCCGGGGCGAAATCATTTAAAGTCTATCTTATGATTTCAAATTGCCGATTCCGTCCCGTTCCAGACTCGCGGCCAGATCTGCAAGGCAGGCATACGATTGCCCCTGTGTCCGGCAGAACCGGCTTCATTTCCCGAATCCGTGAAGATGTGCGTTGTTCGCGCCGAGGCGGATTTGCAGACCCATGAATCCGCCAATCTGCCGGCGGCAGCTCGTGTCGGCTGCAGGAGATCGAAATCCGATCGAAAAAAAGGCACTTTTCCGGGAAAAAGCGCAAAAAAAACTCTCTCCGGGAAACATTTCCGTTTTTTCTCCGAATACATAGCAGCAGTTTGAAAAGGTCTGAAAAATGAAAGGAGCCTCGGTCAGAGCACCTGCAATAATCAACAGCAACCCGGCCACAAGTGCGCGCGCAGTACCGGCAGAAGGCCATATTTCATTCAAAGAAGTCCTTGCCGGCGTCAATTCCGCGATGCAGGAAAGCTCCGATATTTTCGGGAGCATCCGGCAGTTTCAAAGTACGGTGATGTCGGGCAGGAAAATTTCTCCAAAAGAACTGCTGGTATTCCAGATAAGGGCCTCGCAGTTCGGCGTGCATGTCGAGCTTTTATCTAAAGTGGCCGAAAGCGGCCTGAGTTCGCTCAGAAGGCTTCAACAGACGCAGTAGGAGGAATCAATGGAGACTCCACGGGTGCGCATATTATCTCTCAGAAAAGCACAGCTCGAAGTGTCGTCTGTCCGCGCCGGGCGGGTGCTCAGGGGCGTGGAGCGCCAGATAGGTAATTACGAAAAACTTGCCGCGCGCGAGCATGCCCGGTTCGAGGCGGTGCGCGCGAAGGTGATGCGGGAAAAGGAGAGAAAAGACACGCCTTCTCGTGCGCAGGCGGGTGTTTCAACACTGATTCAGAGCGCTGCGGCGATAAAGCGGGGGCAGGACAGCATTCAAAGGTGTCGGATAGTGCTGCAGCAGAGAAAGGAAAACAGCAGCAGGGTTCTTTCCGTTCTGAAAAAAAGAGGAGAACTGATAAGTGGTGAATTGAGAAGGGTGAAAACAAGAAGCGAAGAGAGCAGAGAAGCCCGCGACATCGAGTATGCGGCCTCTGTGCATTCGCTCATTGCCGCAGGGGCGCGCAGTAATACGGAGAATTCCACACCGTCTCCTGCCGTTGCGGTGATCCCGCTGCCCGGCCCGGCTTGTGTCCCGTCTGAATCGGAGCATGCTTCCGGGGTTTCAGGACCGGCTTCTGCTTTTCAGGTTCCGCAGCAGGATCCTGCTTCCCGGAATTCGATGATGACGGTTTCGTATGCGGCGGGAGACGGAAGCACATTTGAAGTGGAAGTTGGAGCATGCGGGAAAAATCTTCAGGTGTGCGTGCTGTCTCAGGCAGAGAAAGACCGGCGGTTGCTGAGGCTGCACAGGGGCGGCATATCGGACGCTCTCGCATCCCGCGGTTATCATGTAAGAAGGTTCTATATTGCAGGAAGCAGAAAGCCTGAATGAAAGGCAACAGCAGTACCGGCTGGAAAACAGGGTGAGGACTGCCCATGACGATGCATCCATACTGGCTCATCGCGGCGAGCGCAGTACTCGCCATAATTCCGGTGGCGCTCGCCATGGTGACCTCCTACATGAAAGTGAGCATCGTTCTCGGGATGCTTCGAAGCGGACTCGGGGCTCAGCAGGTGCCTTCGGGCACCATAATCATGGCGCTTTCCCTCGCGCTTACCTGCTGCATTATGGCGCCTGTTGCCGAAGAAACTCTCAATATTGTTGCCCGAAACCCGCTGACTATCGAGGAACAGGTTCCGAGTCTCGCGACGCTCGACCGGGTCACACCTGTCCTTATGCCGTGGCGGCGGTTCATGGAGACGCATACAGGGCACCGGGAGAGAAGGTTCTTCGAGGAAATTACGCGCGGCAGCCTCCCTCCCGCGGACGGCGAAACCGAGTGCCGGCCTCCCGGCCTTCGGGTAATTCTTCCCGCGTTCATTTTCTCGGAGCTTAAGCAGGCTTTCGCGATGGCTTTCGTGATACTGATTCCGTTTCTTGTGATTGATCTTGTCGTGGCGAATATTCTCGTCGGGCTCGGGATGTACATGGTCAGTCCGGTGATGATTGCGCTTCCTCTGAAACTTCTCCTCTTCGTCGTGTCGGATGCGTGGCTCCTGCTTGCGCGCGGCCTCATAAGTTCATATTCGGTGCTTCCTGGATGATGCGTATGTTCGATCAGGTGATACAGAGGGCGCTTATTCTTGCGGCAGTTTTTACCGGGGTTCCGCTTCTCTGCGCCTCATGTATCGGTCTTCTCGTTTCGTTCATCCAGTCCGCGACACAGGTTCAGGAGCAGAGCGTTGTGTTTCTCATCAAGCTTGCAGTCCTCTCGCTTGTCATTGGATTCGGATGGAACTGGGCGTTTGCACAGCTTTCATCGACGACTCAGGCGATGTTCTCCGTCCTCTCGGCCGCAGGAACCTTATGATGAGCGAATTGTGGTGGAGCTTCGGGATCGCCTTTCTTCGCTGCACGGGATTTCTCTGCCTCATGCCTTTCCCGGGCGGACTCAACGGTTTCAGCGTCAGGACAGGCATAGCTCTGGCTTTTTCTGTTTTCTTCGCCCCGTTCGTGCACATTCAGCCACCCTGCGGTCTGTTTCATATGATTGCCGAATGTCTGACGGGCGTGTTTATATCTTTGCCGGTCGTTCTCTCGATCAGCGCGGCAGCGGCAGCGGGTGAGCTTATCGATGCTGCGCGCGGACAGACTATCGGCACGATGTATGATGCTTCAGCCTCCGCGCCTCTATCGATCACAAGCGGACTCCTCCATCATTACGCATGGACGGTGATTTTGCTCGGGGGAGGCTTCAATCAGTCTTTGCAGCTGCTCGCACGGAGTTTCGAAATAATGCCGCCCGGATCGAACCTTTCCCTTCACATCGAGGTGTTCGGCACGGTGCTTATGAATCTTACCGTGTGTTCTCTCAGGGCGTGTATCAATCTGATTGTGCCTTTTGTTGCCGCCTGTTTTTTTGTCGATATCTGCTTCGGGCTTGTTTCGAGGATCGCGCCCGGGGTGTCCCTTCTTTCAGAGAGTTTCCAGCTCAAGAGTCTCATGAGCCTTGTCGCACTTTACGCCCTTGTTTCTGCCGACATCCGGTTCGGATTGCCTGAATCTCTGTCTTTGCTCGAAACCGCATGGATCGGGTTATGATGGAGGCTGCGTATGGCGGAATCGAAGCCATTCGAAGCTACACCACGTAAACTGCGTGAAGCTCGAAAACGGGGACAGGTTCTGAGGGCACCTATGACAGGAGCAGCTATACAGCTGTTAACATTGATGATTGTTCTTGGAATCAGCATGGCCGATGTTTGGCTACATTTCCAAATACTGTTAGAATATTCAATAGTATGGGGTTTCTCTAACCCGTTTCTGTGCCTGAAGGAAAGCGCAGCTTTTATAGTTGAGCTGGTCTTTCCGGCATTGGGGATCAGCAGTGCTGCCTGCCTTCTCATCGAGTTTTGGCAGGCCGGTCCTGGCTGGTATCCGTGGGCAGGGGGCGGGGTAAATGTGGTAAGTGGAACCAGGAAGGTCGTGAAAGGGTTGTGCAGTATACACTTCGTCGCATTGAAGACGTTCAGTGTACTTGCAGTATCTCTCTGCTGCATGAGCGGCGTTTTTCGGCAGACTCTGTTCCTGCGGGTGCAGGGCAGCAGTCAGGCCCTGATGCTGTTCGAGCGGCTGGTCCGGGAGGTAGGTGTTCCCGTCCTTGTCTGTGTGATCTCCCTCGCGGCTATCGAGTATGTGATGAAGCGGAGACAGTTCCGCGCCGAGCTGTCGATGTCCTTCGACGAACTCCGGCAGGAACTGAAGGAAGAAGAGGGAGACCCGCATGTCCGGGCAGCGCGTCGGCAGCTCCATCGCGCTCTCGCATATGAGGAGCTGGTTGCCAGGGTAAGAAAGTCGAAAGTGCTGATTGTTGAGCGGGCATGAGACTATCGAAATTTTCAGAAGCGCTTGAGGAAACGGTCGTCAACTCGCCGACCGTGCAGGGCGCTCTTGCCTCGATATGCGCTTTTGCCGGCAGCGCATTTGCGTGCGACCGCATTCATATAACCTTTTTGCATGAAAGCGGTCCGGTGCATTCCGACTGGGGCGCGGTTCCTGTTCTTCCCGGGGGTGCATCGACTCTATTTGAGATTCAGGGAAGCTCGATCCTGTTCGAACGTGCACCCGTGACGAATCCCCTTTTTATCTCGGATCTTAAACGCTTTTCACCAGGAACACGGGCGGTTGAGGTCATCTCCCAGGCAGGCAACCGTTCCTTCGCGCTGGTGCCGATAATTTTCCCTTCCAGTTTGTGCGGCTGGATTGAATGTTATCACAAAAGCGAGACTCACTTATGGCGGCGTGAAGAGCAGACACTGCTCATGGTTCTTGCGGTCCGCGTGCCCATGCTTCTCCGAAATAAAAAGTTTGCGGCAGAGAAAGACAGATCATCTCCGGGAAGTCCTCCGAAGGAAATTTCCGCAGCGCCGACACCCGGAGAAGTATACTACGAGAAGCTGAGCAAGGTTCAGAGGGAATACCGGCGCCTTCTCGAATACGGGAAGTTCGTCCTCTTCAAGACTAATCCCGACTTTACGATCACGGATGTCCGCGGCGACACTGAAAGAATGCTGGGATTGAGGCCGGCGGAAATCCTGGAAGTGGGGGATATATGGGCCAGGTTTCTGTCAACTAAAGCGCGCCTCCTGTTTGCCCAGAAGATTCGCCAGGCAAAGAAAAATCGGGGCGAACTTCACGACGAATTTAAAATCGTGCACGTCAAAACGAAGGCGGAACGATGGATTTTGTTCAGAGGAGTGCCCCTCTTCTCGAAGAATGAACTTCTCGGGTGGGAAGCCCTGGGCCTCGACATAACCGAAAAGAAAGAAGCCGAAGAAGAGCTGGTGAATGAGAAACGGAGGCTTCAGGCGCTTTATGAAGTGTCGCATTCCGCCCAGTTTTCGGCTGAGCCTGAGATGATTGCTCTCAAAACTCTCAGGGCGCTCAGGAACGCGACCCGATCGGCAGCGGGTTTTGTCGCTCTTCATGGCGGTTCGAACGGGGAATTCGAACTCGTTGCCGCGGAGGGCTTCACTGAGAAGCAGGTTGTCACTCTCGATTCCTTCGTAAATACGAACGCGTTGTTCAAGGAAAGCGTGAATCTGCGGAATGGTTCACTGGTGCGCGATCTCGAAAAACGCTGGAGTTCCCAGCCGAAGGGACCGCAGGGTCATCTCAAGACAGGACTGATAATGCCGCTTATCTCGGACGGTGCAGTGAGCGGGATCTGTTTTCTTGCACGGCGCGGGCAGTCGCCGTATTCGCGCGACGATTTCTCGATCGTGCAGATCGCATGCAGCCAGGTTGCCGCGCGTATCAGACAGGCTCAGTATCACATTGATGAAAGAAAGGCCGCTGACTCTCTTGGTGTCCTTTACCGTCTCAGCCACGAGCTTTCGAAATATCTCACGACGCGCGAAGTGGCCGAGCATGCAGTACGGATCATATCCGAGGAACTTCCATGCAGGCGGCTCTGGCTCGGCATGATGAACGAACGAAGGACTCACATTTCAGGTCATGCAGGATTCGGTCCGGGAATCACGCAGCAGATTGTTCACCTTCAGATAGAGCTCGATCTGCCGCATCAGTTTTTCGATGAAGCAATCGAGAGCAAAAAGCCTGTGGTGGTGCAGCCCGGTCAGAAGATGGAATGCTCAGGTCTGGAGAAACTGACAGGAAAACTCTCGCTGAATGCTTTTGTGATTGTGCCCCTGGTATCGCTTGGTCAGGTGGTCGGCGTTCTTTTGTTCGAACCATCCAACCCGGCAGTATTCTCCGGCGAAGGAAGGCTGCCGCTTCTTGTGAATATCGCAAGTGAAATAGGCACTGTACTGCTTGCCAGGCGCTTTGAAGCCAAGGTCGCCGACACCGAAAAGATGAAAATGGCAAGCCTTCTCGCTTCAGGAGTCTCTCACAATTTCAATAATATTCTTCAGGCGATAATGGGCCACGCATCTCTTATTCAGATGCAGGCTGCCCCGGAGTCCCAGATCGAGGACTCCGCTTCGCGTATTGTCGATGCCGCAGGGAAGGGCGCCGCGCTTGTCGGGCAACTCATGACCGTTTCTTCGCGCAATATTTTTTCGCGCAAGAGCATGTCGATTAACAAGATGTTCCAGGAATCGCGTGACTTCTATAAATCGGTTCTCGGCCCCGAAATTTCGCTGGAAATCGATCTCGAAGGAAGCATTCCGAATGTCCTCGCCGACTATGCACAGATTCAGCAGGTTATCACAAATCTTCTGTTGAACTCGAAGGAGGCGCTCGATGAAAGGCGCGACGGTTTCGTGAAGATACAGACGAGGCGTGTGAGACTCAATTCAGGGGAAGTGTCGAATGATATTGCGCCCGGGCAGTACATCCGTGTCGATCTGGAAGACAACGGAAAAGGGATGAGTGAGGACATTCAGTCCCGCTGCTTCGAGCCGTTTTTCACGACGAAAGGGCGCGATCTGGACAGCGGGGTCGGGGTAGGCGGCTCAGGACTTGGGCTGTCATCGGCGTATTCGATTCTTCGGCAGCATGCCGGCTATATTCAGGTGAGAAGCCAGGAGAATTCGGGAACTACGTTCAGCATCTTCCTTCCGATTATTCAGCCGTCTATTGAACGCGAGGAAGTGCAGCGGGAGGATGCTGTGAGCAGAAGGAAAGCGGATGTTCATGTGTTCAGCAGCGATGAGGTCGTAATCTCCGCAATACGCCTTTCCCTGGACGTATTTGGACTCGTCAGTTATGTCTCGTCCGATCACAACGATCTCAGGGAGGAACTGAACGGGATCGAACCTTTCAGCGGGATAGTGGTTGTCGATCTGGACGATCCGGATCTGAGGCTTTCAAAGTTCGCGCGTTCGAGACGGAAGCCTTCCGCCGATATCAGATGTATTTTCGTCGGAAGGACTTTGGAACCATGGTCGCGGATGGTCCGGCGTTTCCGGCAGTCGGAATTCATCAAGAAGCCGCTGGGAGCCTGGAGTCTTCACACTGCCATAAGCCGTCTCCTTTCCCTGAGGCAGATCGGTCCTCTGTCGAAGGAGATTGATATCGTCAGGGAAGCGACGAAGAAAGCTCCACGAAAAAGGAAAAGGCGCGGCAAAGAGGGCGCGGGGAACTCCGAAGAGGAAACAGTTTGAAAAAAAAGAAATATCAAAAAGCCGTAGGCCTGAGGTACGACGCGTGTGATGATTCTGCGCCCGCGGTATCGGTCAAGGGTGAAGCATTTGAAGCGGATGAAATCACAAAGATCGCCAACCGATTCGGTGTGCCTGTAGTTGGAAGGCCTGAACTTGCAGCGAGCCTCTCCCAGGTGCAGGAAGGAGAATCCATTCCTGAGGAGCTTTATGAAGCTGTCGCCATCATTCTAAGTGGAATCGAAAACGCGAAGAAGAGCGTGTGATCACGGCAGACGACCGCGGCCCTCCTGCGTCGGGGGATAGCTCCACGACTGTCTGAGTGAAAAAACTTGTCAGGATCAGGGCACTAATACCTGTTCCCGCCGCCTCTCGGGCCGCCACGACCGCCGCCGCCGCCGAAACCGCCGCGTGGACGGCCGCCGCCGCCACCGCCGCCGCCGGGACGACCGAAGCCTCTTCCACCACCGCCGCCGCCACCGGAATCTTTCGGACGGGCCTCATTGACGCGAAGCTGTTTTCCATCGAGTGTCTGACCGTTCAGAGCCGCCATAGCTTCCATGGCTCTGTTGTCATCTTCGATTTCAATGAATGCGAAGCCTCTTGATTGTTTCGTCTGCGGATCACGAATGATCTTGCATGACAGAAGAGGGCCGAAGTCCTTGAAGAACTCTTTAAGAGCTTCTTCAGAAGTCGAGAACGAGAGGTTTCCAATATATAGTTTCTTCATACTCAGGTCTTAATAATTACTTTACTGCCCGGGACCAGGACTTCTGGTCCCGTGAAATCAAGCTCTCTTGATACCATAATCCGGGGGCCGATACTCGAGACAAAGAATCAGGACACTCTCTGAAGACAGTACAGGAGGCTATCCTCAATACCCTACAATCCCCTGATTCCAGAGTCAATCAGGCTCGCTCTGCCCTTTTCAGCACTGCTTCTGTGGTGAATGTCCGGGAAGGCTCCACGGCGCCGGAAAGGGCAGAGTGGAACACAATCTCAATCAGGATTATCCGGCTGCGGAACTGAAAATGAGAATTCCGCCCATTTTCCGTATTCAGAGTCAGCTGCGATAGTGCCGTTATGAAGATCAATAAGCTGCCACACTAAATAAAGTCCGACACCTGTGCCCCGCACTTTCTTCAACTCGGGAACATAAAGTCTCGAAAACCGCTTGAAGAGCTTGATTTTTTCCCCGGCAGGGAATCCCGGGCCTTCATTAAAAACCGTCGCGGAAAACTTCTGATCGTCCTTTTTCAGCGAAATTTCCACCCGTCCGCCTTCTTTGCCGTACTTGATTCCATTTCCTATAAGATTGAGGAAAATTGCCTGAAAGGCTTTTGGATCACATGAAACCGTTCCGACACCTTCAGCAGGCTTTATCACCATCCGCATCTGCTTTGCCTCCATCTGCGCATTCAACTGTTCGACGGCTGGATAAACAGTGTCGGCAAGGAGATCGACTTTCTCCAATATATTAATCTTGAGCTGTCCACCTTCATAAGCGGCGAGACTCAGGTAATCGTTTGTTGTTTCCAAGAGGGAGTGAACCTTCCGGTACATCCGCTTCAGACTCTCCCGCTGTTCGTCCGTCAGTTTGCCCGCATATTCGTCCAGGAGCATCTCGCACTCCATTGAAATCGAAGCAAGCGGACTTTTCAATTCGTGACTGGCAAACGCAAGCATCTCCATGTAGCCCTCGTTTGCCCGGGAGAGCTGAGAGATCCGCCACGCTTTTTCAACTGCGTGTGAGAGTTTCTCGGCCATCAACGCATGCAGCAGGACTTCGTGGTCGCTGTATGCTCCAGGTTTTCTGGAGTTCCGGAAGAGAAAACCGACGGGGCGTTCTTCCACAATGAGCGGACACGAAAGGCTTGACAGCTGGCCTTCCTGAACTATCGCAGCTGTGGAGGTGCTGGAAGGTTTCATCTCAAGATGGGCGCGCAGATCGTTGATGACCCTGATTGTGCCCGATTTGAGGATTTCCTTAAGAGTGCTGCCTGCCAGACCGTCCGAGTAGCCCGGTGCGACGGTCAGATTTTCATACGCTGCACGAACTGCTCTCGTTACGACCCGCCGCCCATTGTCTTCCAGAAAGGCAATGGAGATTCGATCGCACGGGAAAATACTTCTCGTGCGCTCGAAAAGAAAATCCATGATCGCGTCGAAAGACTCGGCGCCGGTCACTTTGCGGTTGATCTCGTCGAGAATTGCCGACTCTTCCGAAGTGAGACCACCGGCGTTTTCTGTCAGTCCGGCAGGGTCTACGAAGCGGATAAAACCTTTCATATCACGAAAGCTTTGCTTTCAGCACGGACAGCAAAGTGTCGGGGCTGACAGGTTTTTGAAAAACACCGGAGAGGCCGATTGTGCGGTAGTCCGTCACGGTACTTAAGGAATCTCCGGCGGAGCTGAGCATAAAAACAGGCTGAGATGCGCCGACGGCTTTGAGGTCGCGCACAAGTTCCGCACCAGCGTCCACCTCCTCCATCATGAGGTCGATGATGAGCGCATCGGGTTTCACCTGATGGTATCGCTTCATCGCCTCTTCCGCGCTTTCGGCGCGCTGAACCTCATAGCCGTTTTTCTCGAGAACAGTCTGAAGAAAATCGAGAACATCGGGGTCATCATCAACGCACAGGATTACATGTTTTCCGTCTTGCATTTCGGCTCCTTTTCACTTTCATGATGTTGTCGATCCCGTGCTATTGCAGCATTCCCGCCGGGAAATGACAAAATTCCTGATAAATGCCGCGGCAGCGGCCAGATTCTGCTCAGCGCGCTGCGACATATTCTCACCAAATTCATCGAATACGTACCCCCGGATTTTCATCGCCCATGCCTCAGTTTCCGCGTTGAACAGCTCACGGGCGAGCGCCATGACGGTCTGAGGATCAAGAATGTGGCTTGTGAAGCTTCCCGTCACCGCCGGCGTGACACTCTCGAAAGCAAAAGGTTCAGGCCCCTCGACTGCGGCATCGGCGAAGATAACGGTTCGATGGCGGGCGATCTCCTCCGCATCCTCGACGGAAAGCTGATAATTCGCCTCCACTTTCAGATGGGAGACGGCATCGCGCTCTAATATACCGGCACATGCCGGACCCAGGCCGTCATCCTGGCGGCCCGGATTACCGATGCCAATAAGAAGAATGGATGTCTGACCTGTCATCGCGACTTTCTATCAACGAGGGTTCCGTCCCCATCAAAGAGCTGAATGTCGAGAGCCATCTGTCCGAGGGCATGAGTGGCGCACGACAGACACGGGTCATAAGCGCGGATGACAACCTCTACGCGGTTCAGAAGTCCCTCGGTTATTTCTCTACCGCTCAGAAAATTCTCCGCAACTTCCTTAACCGCCATGTTCATCGGCGTATTGTTGTGTGTAGTCGACACAATCAGGTTCGCCATCGTAACCTGGTCTCTATCATTCACCTTGTAGTGGTGAAACAACGTGCCTCTCGGAGCTTCGATAAGAGCAACGCCTTCTTCTCTGCGTGTCCCGTCAGTGAGCAGTTCGCTGCCCTGAAGGTCCGAATCGTCGAGAAGGGACCCTATCTTTTCT
>CAYQVO010000007.1:16766-62545 GCA_964421085.1 uncultured Bdellovibrionales bacterium
TTCTATTGAATGCAGAAGTTCGAGCGCGCGCGCCCAGTGATAAGCCATGGAGAGGTTATTGGGCTTCCCCTTCGTCAGTTCCATGAACTCCTTCCGGCCGGCCTCAGCCAGCGGCGTGTCGATGAAGTCGCACGCATTCACTCTTGCCAGGGGCCCGACTCTGTACCAGCCCTTATCGGGGCCGAGCGACTTGATGAAAGGGAACTTCATGTATGACCAGGGCTTCACCTCTTCAGCGAATATCTCGACATACTTCTGATAGTTCAACTGGTCGAAAATCCTGTTCCCATCGCCGTCTATCGCGCGGAGATTTCCTTCGTAAAGATCCATCGCGCCGTCCTCTCTGATCAGCGTCAGATGGTTCGAGTTGAACGACCCGAATGGTTTGAGATCCTCCAGATGGGCGAACGTGTAGTCTTTGACGAGCTGTACCGTTTCTTTCGCCCACTGCACCATCTGCGGGACGTCCTTAAGCAGGGTGTCGCGCTCCTGAATGCTCAGATTCTTGTTGATTCCGCCCGGAATGGCGCCTGTGCCGTGAATCTTCTTGCCGGCCACCGCCTTGATTACCTCCTGGCCGTACTTGCGCATCATAACGCCTTTTACGGCGAGCTCTTTATGCTCTTTTATTACTCCGATGACATTCCTTACTGCCGGGTCGGCATCGAACCCAAAAAGGAGATCAGGCGACACGAGATGGAAAATGTGGAGTGCATGCGACTGGAACATCTGGCCGTAATGCATGAGGCGGCGCATTTTTTCCGCTGTTGGAGTAACTTTGTCGACTCCGATAATCCGGTCCATCGCCTTGACTGCCGCGAGATGGTGGCTGACCGGACAGATCCCGCACAGTCTCTGCACCAGCACAGGCACTTCCCAGAACGGGCGGCCCTGGATGAACCGCTCGAACCCCCTGAATTCGACGATATGGAGCCGGGCATCGGACACTTTGCCGTTGTCGTCGAGGTGGATGGTGACTTTCCCGTGACCTTCAACCCGGGTCACAGGCTCTATTGTAATCTTCTTTTTCGACGTGTCGGTCGCCGCGTTTGCCCTAACATTTGTCATTGCCAGTATCTCCTAATCGTACTTAACGAGCTCGTATGGAAATTCAACAGGATTATTGTTCAGAAGCGCGACCAGCGCATGCCAGATCGTGTCCGCCGATGGCGGGCAGCCGCCGAGCAGATAATCGATCTTCACGATTTCATGGCATGGGTAGACCTTGTCTGTCAGCAGAGGCAGTTCCGGGTCGTTGGGAATTCTGCCTGATGGATTGTAGACTGTCGGGCCGTCTACGTACGCTTCCGCAAAGCATTCCTCGAGAGGAATCGGGTTTCGCATTGCGGGAATTCCGCCCATCGTCGCGCACTCGCCGACTGAAATCAGAATATCGCAGTTTTCCCGGAAATACCGGAGATTCTCCACGTTCTCCGCGTTGCAGCACCCGCCTTCGATAAGGCCTATCGTGCACCGGCCTGTGAATTTCTTTATGTCGTCTATCGGCGACTTGTCGAAATCCACAAGCTCGACGAGCTGAAGGATTCTCTCGTCAATATCGAGAATCGACATGTGGCAGCCGAAGCATCCTGCAAGTGAAATTGTCGCGACCTTTGGTTTAGCCATATTAATTCCCCTCTCTATTTACAGCTGCAGCATTTCGGGTCTTTTTTCCCGACATCCGATCCGATCGGTTCGTGATCGTATTTGCGGGTTCCGACCGGCATCCGGTATGCTTTCCTCTTCGGAAGAAGGGCCCCGACGGGGCATACTTCCACGGCTTTGTCCGTTGCCGACATGGTGGTCCCTCCGATTCCTTCCGGGCTTGTGGCGGCGATCATTTTTCTGCCGCCGCGATTGACGAAATCAAGCGCCGACTTTCCGTCGATCTCCCGGGATGCTCCTACGCACCTTCCGCAGAGAATGCACCGGTTCCGGTCGAGGAAGATGTCAGGATGCGATGCGTCGACATCACGGGCCGGCGAAAGCTGAATGAATCGCGGCGCCATGATCCCTGCTCTGTATGCCTGCGCCTGCAGTTCGCAGTTTCCGCTTTTTTCACAGAACATGCAGAAGTGGTTTCCTTCGACAAAAAGCATGTCGAGTATGTCTCTTCTTATGCTCTGAATTTCTGGCGTCTCGTTTTCAACAACCATACCCGCCGAAACGGGCTGGTTGCACGCAGGCTGCGGTCTTCCGTTGACCTTGACTGTGCAGAGGCGGCAGCTCCCGTGAATCGAAAGTTCCTTGACGAAGCACAGGCGCGGGATATAAATCCCCGCGGCTTCCGCAGCCTCGAGAATGGTCTGCCCGGGCTCTGCCTCTATTGTCCTGCCGTCGATTGTGAATGAAATTTTTTCAGTCATTTTTCTTCCTCGAGTATGTTCAGTGATGGGGAATACCATGTCCCGCAATTGAAGCAGCGATGGCCGTGCTCCCTGCGAGATCAAATCCCGGCCGGAGAGCGCCCGCCGGCCTGGCAGCAGCCGCTGCAAAGAGGTGCGGGAGGTTTTTCATGGCGGTCAGGACAGGATTGAACGACGTTTGGCCAAGTCCGCATCGGCTTGCAGCTTTCATCGTCGACGAGAGCGAAGACATCATATCCAGCGTGCCTTTATCCGCCGTTCCTTTCCGGACTCTCCGAACCCCGTCAAGAAGCAGGGCATTTCCAGCTCTGCACGGAGTGCAGTGACCGCAGCTCTCATCCACGAAAAATTCGAGATACTGCTCGACCACGTCAAGAAGGTCGCGTTCCTGACCGAAGACGACTACAGCGCCGCCCGTCGCCAGATCGTCGAAACAGACGGCGCGATCGAACTGGCCGGGATCAATCAGCGATCCTGAGGGACCTCCGATCTGAACCGCAGCGGGATCCTTCGCGCCGGCCTTTGCCAGGAGTTCTCTGACCGTTGTTCCGAAGGGAATCTCATAGACTCCCGGCTTTCTGCAGTCACCCGAGATGCTGATCAGCTTGGTGCCGGTGCTTTTCTCGTTTCCGATAGTGATGAACCACGGGCCGCCCTTTTCGATAATTCGCGCTGCGCAGCAGAGCGTTTCGACATTGTTCACCGAGGTCGGCCGTCCCAGGTAGCCCTTCTGGGCGGGGAACGGCGGCCTGTTTTTCGGATCTCCTCTGAGACCTTCACAGGAGCTTATTAATGCTGTTTCCTCTCCGCATATGTACGCGCCGCCGCCCATCTGAATACGGATGTCGAAGTTGAATCCGGTTTTCCCGCAGATATCCTTTCCGAGAAGTCCGCCTGATCTGCGCGATACGAGCACTGATTCAAGGTAGGGGAGGAGGTATGCATACTCTCCCCGCAGGTAAAGAATTCCGAGTTCAGCGCCGATTGCATATCCGGCCACTGCCATCCCTTCAAAGAGAAGGGCGGCCCGCTCTGTGAGAATCACCCTGTCCTTGAAGGTTCCGGGTTCTCCTTCATCTGCATTGCAGATGAGGACTTTGTCTACGCCTTCTGCCGCCCGGGTAAACTCCCACTTCATTCCCGCGGGAAATCCGGCTCCGCCCCGGCCCCTGAGTCTCGCTGTCTTGACTGCCCGGATGACTTCCTGCGGAGTCATCTGAACGGCATTCTTCAGCGCAGCGCCCGGCGTCATGTCACCGAAGATGACTTGTCCTCTTTCCCTGATGTTGTTGGTCACCATCGACCGGACAAGATCGTGACCATTGTTGCCGTCTCCATACTCATGCACGAGGGCAGCGGGATCCCTGTGATTTTTCAATGCCCGGACGATTTCTCCCGCCTTCTCCGCCGTGAGACGCGTCACGACTACCTCGTTTATAAGCGCGGCCGGCGCCTGATCACACATGCCGATGCACGGCGTGTATTCAAGGGTAAATATGCCGTCTTCAGTCGTGCCGCCCAATGGAATTCCGAGCTCTCTGCTGAATGCATCGGCAACCTGCTTTGCGCCCTGCATCATGTCGACAACATCATTACAGATTCTGATGACGATTGAACCTTTTCGCTCCGCAGACATGAATGCGTAAAAAGAAACAAGGCTTTCAACCGAAACTCGCGGAATACCCAGGGAAGCAGCGATCGTGTCTACTGCATCAGGCGGAACACATCCAAGTTCTTTCTGCACATCCAGTGCCACGTCCATCAGCCGGTTTTTGTCCTTTCCATACCGGCTGCAGATTTCCTTTACCAGCTTCGAGCTGTTCTCATTCATAGAAGCCATCACCAGGATAAAGTTTTGAAAAAAACTGAAGGCCGCAGCGGGTCAAGGTCGCCTGCTGCCCACTTTTCAAGTATAACTGGCTAAATTTAGCAGCTGCAAGTTTGTGGAATTGAATTTTTCTCAATAAACGTGCAGAGTAACCTTTCTGACCGGGGAGAAGGGTCCCTGGATATATTGGTTCACCCTATGAGTTGGCTTGCCCTATGAGCTGGTTTACCAGAAGCAAAGCGCCCAAACCCGCAGCGGACGACAGCCTCAAAGCTTCCATTCCTGATGATATCTGGTCCAAGTGCCCGGACTGCTCCTCGATTATATATACCAAGGAACTCAGGCGGAGCGGCGGTGTCTGCATCAAATGCAGCTATCATTTCAGGCTTTCCGCCCGGCAGCGCATTCCTGGTCTTGTCGATCGCCATTCCTTTTTTGAAATGGACACGGACCTCAGGGCTGCCGATCCTTTGAATTTCAGGGATTCGAAGCGGTACCGCGACCGTGTGAAAAAAGCCGAAAAGAACACTGATACGAACGAAGCAGTAGTAACCGGCCGTGGGCGTATCTTGAATATTCCGGTAATGCTTGGAGTATTCAACTTTGCTTTCATGGGCGGAAGCATGGGATCGGTTGTCGGAGAGAAGCTTACAAGAGTTATCGAGGCGGGTGAGAGGGAGAAAACTCCGGTAATTATCATTTCCGCATCGGGCGGCGCCAGGATGCAGGAGGGGATTTATTCTCTCATGCAGATGGCAAAAGTCAGCGCGGCCCTCGCCAGGCTTGGGAACGCAAGTGTCCCTTATCTTTCGGTGCTGACGGATCCTACCACCGGCGGCGTTGCTGCGTCTCTCGCAATGCTGGGAGACGTTATAATAGCCGAACCGAAAGCTCTGGTGGGATTTGCCGGACCCCGCGTAATAGAACAGACGATCCGCCAGACCCTTCCCGATGGTTTCCAGCGCAGCGAGTTCCTGTTTGAGCATGGAATTATCGACAGAATTGTTCCCAGAGCCTACATGCGGGAGGAAATCGCCGCGATTCTGAGCAATTTCGGATTCGGATCATAGAGAGCGATTGCGTTTTTCCCCTTTTCCGGTAATTCTCAAACTGGAGTTCGGATTACTTTAAGCAGCTTTAAGTATCGCAGCCTGGAATGAACATAAAAGCCCGTGACATCTCTCTCACTGTCATTACGCTCATCGTTGCCGCTGTGGCGCTTCTCTTTTCTCTCCGTCCCGCCCCTTTGAACGCTCAGACAGATGAGGAAAAAGGGAAGAGGAAACTTTTCGAAGCCGACACGGAAAAGTACAAGGACCAACGCTCCAAAGCGATAGACAAGTACATGGCGAGCGAGAAAGCGCCCGCAGAGGAGGTGGAGTTCAAAGCATCCTCCATCGAAGTACTGAAGGACACAAATCAGATTAAAGGCAGCCAGGGGGTTGTGATATCCGGTCACAACGTGCAGGTGCAGGCGGACGACGCCCTTTATAATTCCGAAACGAAAGAAGCCCAGATGCAGGGAAACATACACATCACCGGCGATCTGGGCATGATTGAAGCAAAAGAGGGGAAATTCAATATTGAGAGCGAGACAGGAGATTTCGACTCGGCGAGTTTCATGGTGGAGAACGGCGCATACGAAATGCACGCCGAAAAGCTGAACAAACTCTCTGAATTCGAATTCAATCTCGATGACACCTATTTCTCGACATGTCAGTGCAAAGACTGCGAACAGATCCCCTGGAGGATACGAAGTGATCGCTGCCTTGTAACACAGGAAAGTTATGCCCACTGCCGGGGCTCGAGGCTGGAGATGTACGGAACGCCGGTTCTTTACACTCCTTACTTTGTGTTTCCTGTCAAAACCGAGCGCGCCTCAGGGCTCCTTCCTCCAACTCTCGGTTACAGCGATGAAGATGGATTTGAATACAGGCAGCCTCTCTTCCTTGTACTTGATGATTATTCGGACGCGACGGTTATTCCGTTTACCGAGAACAGGACAAGGGCCGGAGGCTTCCTTGATTACAGGCACGCGTTTTCGGAGCAGCATACGTTGTCAACGCGGGTCCTCTACTCAGATGAGAGGGCCCGTGGAGATTCACTGCGGGGATCCGATGTCTCTGAAATCAAAGGTCCACGTTATTTTGATGAAGACAGGTTCGGAGGTCTTTACAGGCAGCGCTGGACGACGGAGAAAGACGCTCTAATCCCCGCGGCCTTTATTGCCGACGGCCATTATGTGAGCGACGAGCTCCTGCTGAAGGAGATCGACGATAATGGTATCGATCTTCGGAACACGAGGTACGTCACTTCGACCGCCGTGTTCCGTGTGCAGCCCCTCGACTTTATAAGCGCGGAACTTCTCGGCGAATACAATCAGTCAATGCTTACCGCATCCAGTCCTCAGGACAGGGTCTTTCAACGCGCTCCTGAGTTCCGCGTCAACGCGCTGAAGAGCTGGAGGCCGCTCGGCTATAATCCGTTCGGGATAAAGCTGGTGACCAAAAGCGCGTTCGACCTGACTCAGTTTACAAGGACCGATTACTACGAAGGTGAGAGGATCGACTTCAACCCGGGATTCTCGATTCCGATCCGCTACCAGAACTATTTCAACAGTTCAATCGACGTCAACACTCATGTGACACAATACCACCTTACAAACCAGCTCGATCCCGATGTGCAGCCGGACGGAACCCGTATCCTCTGGAACAGGAATCCGTCCCGCACAGTGCCCACGCTCTCATACACTCTGGGCAGCGGAATCGAGCGGGTTTACAGGCTGGATCCCGACAGCTGGCTTGCCGATCTGACAAACATCGGCGCGACGAATCAGGGGAGCAGACTCGCCCGCCTGAAGCACACAATCGAGCCCACATTCATGTACCGGTGGGTGCCGAAAATCGATCAGAACGATATCGCGGAATTCGATCAGCTCGACCGCATCCGTCAGAAAAGCATCGTCCTGTATGGACTCACGAGCAGGATTTACGGCCGTTTCCTTCCTCAACGGGGAACAGAAGAAACTCTCCCTGAGATAACACCTGAAATTGACGAGCTTCCCGAACCTGTCATACCAAGTCTCCTCGAGGATCTGGGCGGGCCGAGACTCTCTGATGATATCATCAGACCTTTGAGGACGCGCCGCGGAACGTCGCGAGCGCTCATGACCGTAAGCCTCCTCGAAGGCTACAATATTCTCGAGGCAAAGCAGAACCAGAATCCGGACAGAAACGCGTTTACGGATATGACCGGTATTCTCGCAGTTGAACCGACCGATTCTTTATCAATGGATTTTTCGAGCACATACGATAGAGAACATCAGAAGTTCACCTCATGGGAGGCGACAGGCAATTTGAAATCGGACAGGGGAGATTCGATCATGGCCCGGTACTCATTTGTCGATAAATCGGCGAATCCATACGGCAACACAACGAACCTCAGTCAACTGCAGGCAGGTGTTGAGGCGGTGCTCGGAGAGCGTTACAGATTCGGATATTTCACGCGGTTTGATTCTCCATCCGGAACGTTCATCGACAATATGGCGGCAATAAGGATCTCCAGCGCGTGCAACTGCTGGTACCTCGACCTTGGTTACTCGCAGGAAACGAACCCGAACCGAGAAAAATATCTTGTAAGCTTTACATTCGGCGGACTTGGAGGAATTACACAGGCGGTTCCGTATATGGGGTACAGGTCCCGGCACGACGACTCGGGAGGAATGTGATGACTTTCAATATATCAATAAGCAGACGACTGACGGGAAGCTGGAACGTCGTGATGGAAGGACGGCTGGATACATCCACATATCAGATTGCGGAAGAGAAGCTCAAAACAATCATGGAAGCAAAAACCGCGAATGTGGTCTGCGATATGGGCAGACTGGACTATATCAGCAGCATGGGGCTTCGGGTCATTATGGCGCTGCAGAAGGCCATTGTCCGTAACGGCGGTTTTCTTGTCATGTTGGAACTGCAGCCACCGGTGGCAAAAGTGATTGAGATTGCACAGGCGCTTCCGCGGGAACAGATCTTTTCAAGCATCGAAGAAGCTGACCGGTATTTTGATTTGATGCAGAAGAGGGTGAGGGAGGGGGAGGGGTAGAGCGCCCGGATTGAGCCTGAAAAGGATTATCGACTTCCCACGGTTCGGGCAGTTTCCATCTTTACGTGAAGCGTGTCGGCAGGCCCCGGATGGGAGGTGCCAGGAAAGGGACTGAATCAGGATATCCCTTCATAATTCTTGCCTGCACCGCATAACAGGCGCTATCCTCGTGGAATCACAAAAAACTGGAGCAACCAGGGAACAAATATGAAAGACCATGAATGCGACTCTTGTGAATGCGGGCATGCTGCCGACCCGGTCATCATGATGCGGCACTCGCTTGCTCATGTAATGGCTCAGGCCGTCAAACAGCTTCGCCCGGCGGCGAAACTTGCCTTTGGGCCTCCGGTTGAACACGGTTTTTACTACGACTTTGATCTCGAAACTCCTCTTACGCCGGAAGATCTCCCTGAAATAGAAAAACGAATGAGGGAAATAATAAAGGCGAGGCAGCCGTTTGAGCGGAAGCATATGTCCCTTCCGGAAGCGATCGAGAAACTTAAAGCGGAAGGCGAGACGTATAAAGTCGAATATGCCGAAGAGCTTGCGGCCCGGGGAGAAGAAAAGCTCTCCTTTTACCAGAGCGGCCCATTCGAGGATATGTGCGGCGGGCCTCATGTGAAAGACACAGGAGAACTGCCTTCCGATGGATTTAGAGTCGACAGCATCGCCGGCGCGTACTGGAGAGGGGATGAAAAGCGTCCGATGCTTACCCGCGTTTATGCTGTGGCCTTTCCCACAAAGGCTGAACTCGAGGACTTTCTTCAGAGACGCGAACTTGCGAAAGAGCGGGATCACCGCAAGCTTGGCGCCGAACTCGAGATATACACAATCAGCGACAAAGTGGGTCCAGGCCTTGTTCTGTGGCTTCCCAACGGAACCGTCATCCGGGAGGAGCTCGAAAAGTTCGCCAAAGAGGTCGAATTTCGCGCCGGATACGATCGGGTGGCAACGCCTCACATAGCGAAAGAAAGTCTCTACTACACTTCAGGGCATCTGCCTTATTACAAAGACACGATGTTTCCTCCGATGGAACTCAAAGGTGAAGAGCCTTATTACCTCAAGGCTATGAACTGCCCGCATCATCATGTAATTTACAGGGTCCGCCCGAGGAGCTACAGGGAACTTCCCCTGCGCCTTGCAGAGTATGGAGCGTGCTACCGCTATGAGGATTCCGGGACTCTTGCCGGGCTTCTGCGCGTGCGTGCCATGGCGATGAATGATTCGCATATTTACTGCACAGCCGATCAGATTGCCGAGGAGTTCCGGGGCGTGCTTGCGATGCATGAATTTTACTACAAGAAGTTCCGGTTCAAAGATTACGGCATCCGTCTTTCGCTGCATGACCCGGCGAAAAAGGAGAAATATATCGATCAGCCGGAAGCCTGGGAGCGGTCGGAAGAAGCGGTCCGGAGAATATTGAAGGAGATGGGAGTCCCGTTCGTTGAGGCGGGGGGTGAAGCCGCTTTTTACGGGCCGAAAGTCGATTTTCAGATGCGTAATTTGATCGGGCGTGAGGAAACTGCTTCAACTTGCCAGCTCGACTTCGCCGCTGCGGAGCGATTTGATCTTACCTATATCGCCGAGGATGGAAAGGAGCACCGGCCGTTTGTGATTCATCGCGCGCCGCTTTCGACGCACGAACGCATGATTGCATTCCTGATTGAAAACTTCGGCGGAGCTTTCCCGACATGGATGAGTCCCGTTCAAGTTCAGGTTATTCCGGTGGGAGAGAAGTTTACGGAGTATGCAAAGCGAATTGAAAAGGAGCTTCACGACAAGCTTATTCGGGTTCATGTGGATTCAACCGCTGAATCGATGAACAAGAGGCTTCGAAACGCCATCACGAAGAAGATACCGAACATTCTCATCGTGGGCGAAAGAGAAGCATCGAGTGAGAGTGTCACATGGCGGCGTTATGCCGTCTCGGAACAAAAAAGCGTCAAGCTTTCCGAATTTACCGCGACGATTGAGAAGATGATCGCCGAGCGTACGATGGACAACTTCCCCGACGAGGGGTGATGCGGTCCTTCAGGCGGGTCCTGCTCCATCTGACTTTTGCGCTTGCAGGCGCGGTGATTCCTCTTGTCTTTCTGGAAGCCGGGCTTCGTGTTGTTCACCTGGTCCGCAAAGGAACACCCCTTCTTGAACATCCCGGTGATCAATGGGATTCGAACCTCGGCTGGAAGGGACAGGAAAAGATTCTTCAAGGGGCGCCGGGGGGTCCTGAAGTCCTTGTGCTTGGCGACTCTTTCACCGACGGGATGGGCGTGCCTCCTGAAAACATGTGGTATGCCGGGCTCTGGGAAGCTGTGCCCGGCAGCACTGTAACCGCGTATGCAGGCCCCGGATATGGAACGCTGCAGGAACTTCTTGCGCTGAAGGGCTATGTTTCACGGGGGTTCTCGCCGCAGCTTATCGTGGTTCAGCTTTGCACGAATGATATCCTGAATAATTATTTCGAACTTGATCGCGCGAGTCTCCTTCAGCGGGCGCCTGCACCGCGTCCTTATCTCGAGAACGGTGAGATAATGGTGAAGTTTCCCCGGAACTACGGATGGTTTCTCGAGCCGCTCATTTCGTATTCGAGACTTGCGTACCGCTTCGAGACAAGATGGGAGGAAAAAACCGCTGAGCGTGCCCGTAAAGGGGAACTGCCGACGATTGAACACGAAATCAGCCGGAAAGGCGAAAGCCTGCCGGCATTCAGAGAGGCTGCATCTGTGACAGAGGTTCTGATTGAACGAATGAAGGAAGAAGCGGGCGGAAGTCCTCTTATTCTCTTCCTGGTGAATGACGTCGAGCCATACACAGGGACGCTGGCCCGCATTGCGTCATCGCGGGGAGTTCCTTTTGTCAATGCCGTGCGGTTCGCTTCAATTGATCGCAGCGGCAGGCTTCCTGACGGCGCACATTATAATGAGAAGGGAAATAAAGCACTTGGGCAGGCGCTCGTGGCTGCGATAAGAGAGGAAACAAAAGGACACCCACTTTTTGATTCTCACTGAGCCCGGAGGAAACGAAAGGACACCCACTTTTTGAATCTCGCTGAGCCCGGAGAACGCAGGAATATCTAGTTGGAATTACTGACATTATCTGATCGTATTTTTTTGGGTGTCCTTTTTTCCACCACTGCCATCGAACATAGCGTTTAAAGTTGTGATAGAGTTACCTCCTGATGATACTCAATTTCTCAGCTGTAAGTTCAGATGCCGGGGGCCTCCCGGGGCCGGAGGATGCCGGTGGGGCGAAGCCCGGTGATGATGGTGCCGGAAGGGAATTCGCGGGTGCCGCTGGACCCGCGCTTTCAGAATTAGAACGGGAAAAACTAAAGAGGTTACTGCTTCAGAACTCTCAGGATCTTCGCAGAAGCAATCAGCAGAAAGCACAGCTCGAAAGCTTTGCAGAAAACGGGTACGGGAAACACAAACTTCCATACTGGGCGCACCATCTTTTTCTGACGGTATATACGATTCTTGGGACTGGAATCGGGCTTGGTGCAGTCGGCAGCATGATTCTCAATTCATCGATTTCCGGAACACCGTCCGGGAATAATCTTTTCTTCGCGGCGGGCGCGGCAGGAGGACTGCTCGGATGGAAACTCGCAAATCATATGCTCAAGGGGATGCTGGGCATTCGATATGAGCGGGCAACTGTGCACTTCTGGTCCAGGCGAACAGGAAAGCCTCTTCCTGATGTTCAGGAGGTTATTGAATTTCTGGATCACCATCCCAGGTTAAAGGGAGGCGATGAAGTCAGGGAGATGATTGCGGACCGTCTTGGTGTGCGAAGGCAGGAGGAGCAAGTGCTGCGTTCAAAGGAAAGGGAAATCATGGAGTCGCTGGAGGAAGGCGAACCCGTTTCCGCGCGTCAGGATTGAAGGTGTACAGGGCCGCGTCAATCACGACAAGGGTATGTCCCGCACTTGCGACTCGTCCTTCCACAAGTATCCGCTTCCCCACATTCTGCGCCAGCTCACGGCGGAGCGAAGAATCAGACAGATCGTAATAGCGATTCCCCCCCTGGATAACCGCGCTTCTGTCACCGGACGCGACAGCTCGCGGTGCCCGGACGACCGTTCCTGTGACGGCGATCGGCTGACCAGCGGAAGGCAGGTCGTCACCGCCATGCATTACTCCTGCGGGGTTGAGCGAAGCCCTGGCTTCCTGCCGGTATGCCATGGGGGAAGACCGCTGCTCTCTGTTTTCAAGGGCGAGGGGCGGTAAGGGCTCGTTGCTGATAATTTCGTCGAGCCTCTCGGGATAATAGGCCTTCATATATGCATCCTGTTCCAGGCGCACATTGTCCTCGTAATAGCTCGAGGGCTGCACACAGGATGTCAGAAACAGAGAACTCAAAATGAAACATGCGGGTGATTTCAGGGACGATTTCATGGCATCACCTTCTTCCTGCAGATCAATCATCCACCCTGCGCCTGCATCGAAGAGATTGTCGATGACGCGGGTCAGTGCTGACTGGAGGGCGCTGAGGGGCTGCCCGAAAAGGCCGAAATGGCCGAAAATCTTGATTTTTGGCGCAGTTGACGGTATCAACAAACGGTTTCAATTAAAGGTATCGAGTCATGAAAGGAGTCATTCTGGCTGGCGGGCTTGGCAGCAGGCTTCGTCCCTGTACTCTTGTCACAAACAAGCATCTTCTGCCTGTCTATGACATCCCGATGATTTTTTATCCCCTTAAAACTCTCATTAATGCCGGGATCCGGGACATCATGATCGTGACCGGCGGCCAGTTTGCCGGGGACTTCCTTCGCCTTCTTGGAAACGGCAGGGAATTCGGACTCAAGCACATCAACTACACATATCAGGAAGGAGAGGGAGGAATAGCCGAAGCCCTGTCCCTGTGCGAATATTTTGCCGCGAAAGACTCGATCTGTGTCGTGCTTGGCGACAACATAATCGAGAGAAACATCACGCGGATGGTCGAGAGATTCCGCGAGAAGAACGAACAGGGCGCCATGGTGCTGCTCAAGGAAGTCGAGGATCCCCATCGATTCGGCGTGGCGGAAATCGCGGACGGAAAGATCACGAAAATTACGGAGAAACCAAAACAGCCGGCCACGAACCTGGCGGTAACGGGCATTTACATGTACGACAACCGGGTTTTCGAATACATCAGAGGACTCACGAGATCCGATCGCGGCGAACTCGAAATCACCGATGTCAACAACGAATACATCCGGGCCGGAAACATGATTTACGATGTTCTTGAAGGCTGGTGGACGGACGCAGGCACATTCGCATCTCTGCACCGTGCGAGCAACCTCGTCGCCGAAACCGGCGCGAATAATTTATGATGAAGAGATGAAAGCACTCATTACCGGCGGCGCCGGATTCATAGGAAGCAATCTGGTGCACTATCTGTCGAGAGTGAGGCCTGACTGGGAGCTTCATGTCCTCGATCTGCTGACGTATGCGGGAAACCTGGAGAATATAGCGGCTCTTCTTGAGGAAAAGAAGGCGAAGTTTCACAGGATTGACATCTGCGACCCGCAGAGTACAGACACGCTTTTTTCCTCAGAGAAGTTCGATCTCGTTTTTCACCTCGCCGCCGAAAGTCACGTCGACCGCTCGATTCACGGCGCAGAGGCTTTTGTGCGGACGAATGTTCTCGGAACGCAGACCCTGCTTGATGCAGCGCATGCGTGTTCGGTTAAAAGATTCGTGCATATATCGACTGACGAGGTATATGGTTCTCTTGGTCCGACAGGACGCTTTTCAGAACTGACTCCTCTCGACCCCACAAGCCCCTATTCCGCTTCCAAAGCGGCGTCGGACCTTATGGTATTCGCGTTCTTCAAGACTCACGGTCTCGACGCGGTAGTGACAAGATGCACAAATAATTACGGCCCGTATCAGTTCCCTGAAAAGCTCATCCCTCTCTTCGTCACCAATGCCATGCAGGATGAGAGCCTCCCTCTTTACGGAGACGGGATGAACGTGAGGAGCTGGATATTCGTCGAAGATCACTGCGAGGCTCTTCTGCTCGCTGCGGAAAAAGGAGAGGCGGGCGAGGCGTATAATGTGGGAGGCTCGGAGGAGGCTGAACTGCCGAACAGGGAAGTCACAGCCGCCATCCTGAGGATACTTGGGAAGCCCGAATCACTCATAAAGAAAGTTGCCGACAGGCCTGCGCACGACCGCCGCTATGCAGTGGATTATTCGAAGATTAACAGATCGCTCGGATGGGCGCCGAGAACTCCGTTCGACGAAGGAATCCGGAAGACCATCGACTGGTATGTGCAGAACCGCCGGTGGTGGGAGCGGGTGAAAACCGGCGCCTACCGGGAATTCTACGAGAAAAACTACGGGAATCGCGCCGCGTCATGAAGATTATTCTTTTTGGAGGAGACGGCCAGCTCGGCCTGGAAATTCAGAAACGCGCCGAAGCGTTCGGGGCATCTATTGCTGCTCCCCCCGAAGCGGATCTCGATATCTGCAGCCCCGAATCGGTGGACGGTCTTCTGGGAAGCTGCAGGCCTGACTGGGTAATAAACGCAGCCGCTTTTACTGCAGTTGATAAAGCCGAAGAACTCGTGGAAAAAACGTTTCGGATCAACAGGGATGGCGCAGGAATTACGGCGGAAGCTGCCCGCAGACATAACGCGCGGCTGATTCACATCTCGACAGATTACGTGTTCGACGGAGAGGGCGGCACGCCGCTTTCTGAAGAGTCGCCCGTGAATCCTCTCAGTGTATATGGAAAATCGAAACTTGCGGGTGAACAGGAAGTCTTAAGGGCGCATGGCGAAGGAGCTGTGATTGTCCGGACATCGTCTCTCCACGGGCAGTATGGAGTGAACTTCGTTCACACGATGCTTCAGCTTTTCCGGGAAAAAGAGAAAATCAAAGTTGTAAACGACCAGTTCATGTCTCCGACCTGGGCCGGATGGCTCGCCGAGGTCCTTCTCGAACTTTGTTCGAAGAAAGACGCTGCAGGAATAGTGCATGCATCCTGCGCCGGGGGATTGTCCTGGTATGAGTTCGCATGCGCAATAAAGGCGCTTACGACAGGACAACCGGGCGGCGCTTTCGACACGGTTATCGAGCCTGTTCCTGCGAGTGAATTCCCGAGGCCTGCCCGCAGGCCTGCTTATTCCGTGTTTGACTGTTCGCGTCTCACGTCTATCCTTGGAAGGCCTCCGGTTCCATGGTTAAATGGGCTTAAATGTCATTTACGGGACATTGGTTATCAGATTCAGGAATAAAGATGCAGGTGGAGAAACAAAAAGTGGCGACGCCGACAGCAGTGATTCTCGCGGGAGGGCTGGGGACAAGGTTCTGGCCGGTGAGCCGGGTTAAAAAACCCAAGCAGTTCCTCCCATTTACGCCGTCCGGAAAGAGTCTCATCAGTGAAACCGCAAGGCGGATAAAACCGCTCTGCGGCGAGGACGGAGTATGGGTAGTCACGAACGAAGATCAGGCGCCTCTCGTGAGAGAGCATGTGCCGGGCGCACACGTAATATGCGAGCCTTTTCCGCGCAACACGGCAGCCTCGCTTGGACTTGCGGCGACGTACATTCACAAGAAAGACCCCGACGCGGTTCTTGTATGCCTTCCCTCCGATCACGCCGTGAAAGATGAAGACTCGCTCCGAAGGATAGTTCAGGACGCATCCGAACTTGCCCTGTCCCAGGATCTGCTCGTAACAATCGGAGTGAGGCCCACTTTTGCGCACACTGGATACGGTTATATTCTCCGGGGGGCCCCGCTTGCTTCCGGCGGTTTCACCGTGAGACGTTTCTACGAGAAGCCGAACCAGGAGCGCGCCAACGAGTATTTCGAATCGGGCAATTACTTCTGGAACAGCGGCATGTTCGTGTGGAAAGCGAGAGTGCTTCTTCAGGAGATAGAGGAATACATGCCGGCGATGTACGCTTCGCTCATGGAAATCGATCGCGCTATAGGCACTCCGGATGAAGCGAAAGTTCTCCGCGAACAGTTCGAGCCGATGGAGGCGATCTCGATTGACTTCGGCGTGCTGGAGCATGCCCGAAACTGCGCGGTCATTCCCGCAGATCAGTTCGGATGGACTGATGTCGGTTCCTGGGATGCGTGGGCGGAGCACTTCAGGCCGGACTCGGCGAACAATCTTGTCCAGGGGGACGCGCTTCTTCTTGACGCGCGCGACTGCATCGTAAAGGGAGGCGGGAGATTTATTGCGGTTCTGGGGATGGATGACCTTGTGGTCATCGACTCGGGAGACGCCGTTCTTGTCTGCCCGAGAGACCGTGTGCAGGATGTGCGGAAGGTCGTGCAGGAGCTCAAAGCAAAAGGACGGACGGAACTGATTTAGAAGGGAAGCGACTATGAAGACAGCATTGATAACAGGAATAACGGGACAGGACGGTTCTTATCTTGCGGAGCTTCTGCTCGAGAAAGGGTACAAAGTATACGGAATGGTCCGCCGGGCATCGGTCGACAAGTTCGAGCGTATATCCCACCTCATGGATCGCGTCGAACTGATACAGGGCGACCTTCTCGATCAGTTCTCTCTTATCTCAACGCTCGAGAAATCGCAGCCCGATGAAGTTTACAATCTCGCCGCGCAGAGTTTCGTCCCGATAAGCTGGGCCCAGCCCGTGTTAACGTCGGAGTTCACGGCGGTCGGAGTGACGCGTCTCCTCGAATCAATCAGGCTCGTCAACAAGAACATCCGTTTCTATCAGGCGTCGAGTTCCGAGATGTTCGGCAAGGTCCGCGAGGTCCCTCAGAATGAACTTACTCCTTTCCATCCGAGATCTCCGTACGGCGTCTCAAAAGCTTACGGACACTTCATCACCGTGAACTACAGAGAAAGTTACGATCTCTTTGCATGCTCAGGCATTCTCTTCAATCACGAGTCGCCGAGGAGAGGACTTGAATTCGTGACACGAAAGATTACCGATGGTGTCGCGAAGATAAAGCTTGGTCTTGCCAAAGAACTTCGGCTGGGGAATCTTGCCGCAAAGCGCGACTGGGGGTTTGCAGGTGACTACGTAAAGGCGATGTGGCTCATGCTCCAGCAGCCGCAGCCGGACGACTATGTCGTGGCAAGCGGTTCTACGCATTCGGTTCAGGAATTTATCGAGATCGCTTTTGCGCATGCAGGTCTTGAGTGGCGGGATGCTGTAAAGACGGATCCTGCCTTCATCCGGCCTGCGGAAGTCGATCTCCTGATAGGAGATGCATCAAAAGCAAAGAATGTGCTCGGATGGAAGCCGGCTGTCACGTTCGAACAAATGGTGAAAATGATGGTTGACGCCGATATAGAGCGTCTTTCGGCAGCGAAATAAAGATGCGCGTTCTTATCACCGGAGCAGGCGGTTTTGTCGGCCGCTATCTTGTTCGGCATCTCCTTGAGTGCCGTGACGAGGTGCTTGCGACGGATCTCAATGCGAATACCTCGCCGGCGGAATGTCCCGTGGAGGAACTCGATGTATGTTCTCCCGACAGCGTCGCAGGGATCCTGAACAGTTTCAAGCCCGACGTTATTTACCACCTTGCCGGATTGACATTCGTTCCCGAAGCAGAAGCGAATTTCGAAGCTGCTCTTAAGGCCAATGTACTTGGAACAAACTCGATATTCAGGATGGCATACCTGATCGAGCGCCCCTGCACGATCGTCTTTGTCAGTTCCGCGGGAGTATACGGGAAAGTCGACCCGAAGGATCTGCCCGTTACTGAGGAAACGCCCGTCGCACCCACCGACAATTACAGTCTTTCCAAGGCTTTTGCCGAGCTTGTGGCGAACCGTTATGCGCGACGGAAAAGTCCCCGGTGCGTGATTGTGCGACCGTTCAACCATATCGGACCCGGACAAGGATCCAGATTCGTCGCATCGGCCTTTGCTTTGCAGCTTGCCCGGATTGCAAAAGGAAAGGCGCCACCGGCGGTGAAAGTGGGCAATCTCGAAGCGCAGAGAGACTTCTCCGATGTAAGAGACATCGTGCGCGCGTACCGCATGTCGGCCGAGCGCGGAAGCGGAATCTACAATCTGTGCTCCGGAAGGCCTGTCGCAATCCGCACCATCCTCGACCAGCTCATTGAAGTGTCTGGACTCGATGTCGAGGTGGTTCAGGATCCTGAAAGAATGAGAGGGCCCGAAGTTCCGGTACTGTACGGTTCGTTCGAAAAATCTCAAAGAGAGCTTGGATGGAGGCCCGAGTATGCTCTGCAGGATACACTCAGGGATCTATACAGATACTGGCTGGAGAAAGATGAGTAGTACCGCGACTATTATGGCGAAAAAACTCATCGGATGCGGCGCTACCTTCCCCCCGCTCTCAGAGCATCCAGGCCTTCCTTCGTAAGCCGTACTTTATTCTTGAGAAGATAGGAAGGAATGACCAGAGTATCTCCGACGGTCAACGGCTGCTTCGAAGAGATTCCGCTCACGCGGGCCACCTTTCCCGCGTTCCATGCGTCGTACGTATACCATCTCGCAATGAGAGCCAGATCTTCTTCAGGATATGTCACATAGTGAACGAGGTCGCCTTTCGGGGTAAGTTCCCCCGTTGCCCGGGCGCCGCCGGCTGTCACCTCCTCGACAATCCGCTGATCGGCATTCTTTGTCGGTGCGGCCGTCTTCACCTTTACAGGGGCGGGCGATGGCTTCTGTGGCGGGAGCAGCGGAAACTCTTCAGGAGCCTTCTCGATGGGGATTCCGTCCGGCTGTCCCGCGAGTTCGGGATAATACTCGGGTTCCGACACCTTTGTTTTTTCAGGTTTCGCAGGCTGCGGTTTTGATCTGACAGGTGCCGGCGGAGTTGTCGGCTGGAGTTTCTCCTGCGTGGAAAGCTGGACCTGAGTCAATGGCCTCAGCTTCGCCAGCATTTCATCATCGATCTGAAAAGGACCCTCGATGAGCCATGATTCACTGTCCTGTTCCAGCCTGTAGTGCTCTCCATTCTCGGGGTAATAGAAAAACATGGTCGGAACGGACAGAAACTCCTGCCTGACCTCGAGCACGGTAGGAGCGCCGCGGTGCTGCACAAACCCTCTCACGTCCGAACTATCATCCATGACTTTCTGCAGCATCATGTTCGATGATAGGTAAGGATTGTCCGCGCTGAGAGTAATCGGGCCTCTGTTCTTGAGCCTCTCTACCACCGGATTGGTGGCCACACGGCTGAGACTGCTGCAGCTTATACTGGAGAGGATAAGCGCTGTTGTTAACACATACTTCACGGCGGACATATCTGCATTTTCAGCGCTTTCAATACTGCAGGCAATACCAAAATCAAACGAAATTACCCTTCTGTGCCGGGGAGTGAGGATGGAATTCCAAAAAAGTAAGCATTAGAGCATGGCGGCGCCTTTCGGGATTCTGCAGCCGTGCTCCTCACAGCCCGCACAAGCTGGAAAAGCTTTTCAGCGAGGGCCCCCTGTCTGCTGCTTACGCTGTCGAAGGATCCCTTCACATCGAGGGAGGTGTCCCCGGAGATGTTGAGTGAGAATTTCCCCGGGTCGGAAAAGGCTGAATTGTCTCCGGCCGGGGGGAGTGTCTCATTTTTATCGGTTTTGTATGAGAGAATATCCGCCACTTTCGCGGCCAGGTCTTCGTATGCTTCCGCCGGCAGCGTCAAAACGTCCTGCTGATCGATATTTGGGGTCGACCGCCGGATTGTTCCGCATTCATAGTAAAGGAGGGGAGGGGTAAGCTTATAGTGCTCGAACTCTGTGCCTGACAGAGAAGTCCGGCTGTATATGATCTCTGCTGAATCAACCCGGGGCACAATCGGGGAACCGGTTTTGACCGGAGAACAGCTTAAAAGAAAGGTGAGGAACACAGCAAAGGCTTTTTTCATTCTACTCCTCCCGGGGAACGGCCTGGCTGATGCAGGGCCGCCCGAGAACTCTAACGGCGACAACAGGCTGTGTCAAAGGAGGCTGAAAAATGATAAACTTCAAGCTCAGTTTTAAGCTGAACCTATGAACGATCTGAACCCCAGGAAAACCGTCGATGGATCGCTGCCTGAGCAGGGACCATCAGTTGATTTCCGTGCCGATCCCGATGTTTCTATTCACCTTGACAGGGACGAGTTTGTCCAGCAGGAAGGGCAGAGTGCGGAGGTGAAATCCCCGGCAGGTCTCGAGGCTGTTCTGCAGGCCTTTGATATTTCCGGTTCGAATGAATTCATGCGAAACCTTCGTCAGCATGTGCTCGAAGCCGAAGACCAGAAGAGACAGCATCATGCTCAGACGCTTCTTGCCGGAGAGATCTTTGAGAAAGTGGAGGTAGTGCTGCGATCCGTTGACGTGGATCTTGCCGGCACGCCCGAGACCTCTATCCTGCAGCATCTGCGGGGTGCGATCGGCGAAGTACTGCAGGGAGTCGCGCCGGTTCTCAAGTCGGGCCGGGAAATATCACCGGCCGAGGCCGAGAGAATTATCCAGTCGGCAGGTCTGCTTCGGAAACTTCTGAATCAGGCGTTATCGCAGCTGTGTATATCACAGCAGTTGACGACACCGCAGCGGGATCTCTTCTCTTCGCTTGAAGCGTGGCTCCGTGAGATCGGGGAACCCGAGGCGTATATCCGTCGTAAAAAACGTCCTCGCCGCAAGGGGAAAAAGATTGAAAAAGAGCCCCTCATCCTGCGTCTGTTGAAAGGCGTCGTGACTGTGCTCAAGGTGCTGGTTACGGGGTCTGACTCTGCACCGGAGAAGAGTCGGGAGAGGATTTCCCCCGCGACAAAACCTGAACCGGAAGCGGCAGACCGCCTGGAAAGAGTTCCTTCAGCAGAGAGAAGAGAACAGATACCGGAAGATTCGAGCGCGATGTTTGTGCATGTTCTTCGAGGACGTGTATACAGCCGTAAAGACAGGTCGGGAATCGAGGGCGTCCATATCGCAGGCGGCGCTCTTGGCGATCAGATTACGGACAGAGCAGGGGAATTCTTCTTTACAGACGTCGCTCACGGGTTCAGTTTCGTAATCGGGCCGCACCGGGACGGCATGACATTTTCTCCGCCTGTGGTGTCAGGGATCGCTCTTGATTCGATGGAGATCGAGTTCGAGGCGATTGACTGACTGCCGGGCTAAAAAAGCTCCCCTCTGATCTTCATTCCTGTGAAAATTTCGGCCACGGCAACCGAAATCTCGAAAAGCGTCCTGAAAAGATTGAGTAATCCCCTCCCGCCGTCTGACACCCAGGCTGCAAGAATAAAAAATATTGCGAGTGTCACCGCGATTACATACAGAAAACCCGCCCTGTAACCTCCCCGGATCTGTTTGAAATCCGTCTGATACGGGCCGACTGAGCGGGTGTTAAGGAAGAGGTCTGTGCCGTATCCCATGCCCGTAATGCATGCCGCGAGATAGTGCTGCGTCTTCCAGCCGATTAGGGAGAGTGCCAGACCGAGCAGGGTAAAAAGCGGGAAGAAATAGGGCGCGAGCGCTATGAAAGCGTTATATGGCGCGGTTTCTTTAGTATACTCATACTCGAAGAATCCATCGTCTTTTCCGACTTTCATTTTCTTCGGCTTGTTGCCAAGAAGACCCGAAAGAACTTTGTGGTTCAGTTCGTGCAGGAAGACTGCGAGCCTTCCGGCGATGAGCACTGATGCAGCAGTCCAGCCGACGAGGCTTCCGATGAGGAAGAAAAACCAGTTCTCCAGCGCGCTGGGACCGGAAAATATTGTCGGGGTCAGAAGGCATATGAAAACAGCATCGAGGATCAGCAGAAAAAAGAGCGAAGTGAAAAAGACGAGGCCGCCTGTCTTTTCGAGTTTCTCCTCTTTCTTTTTCTTCCGGAACATGAGATCGAACCCGCGACTTTGCCCCCATAAGGATCAGCCTGCCGGATTATATTATTGCGCTTTACCTGGTGAACGCTATAGTAGATCTCCTCATCTGAAAAAGCGGATGAGCAGCCGCGGCCTATTGAGCAAGAAAGAGAGCTTTTGCCAGGTCTGCGTTGCTGATCCGGTATTTGCCCTTCGCTATTTTGGTTTTCAGATTCGCTATTTTTTTATGCCTGACATTCGTCAACTGCCGGGCCATTTTCCGGGAAGCTTTCTTCGGGTCCATCATACACAGATACCTTAAAGCTCAGCACTGCTTCATGATTTCCGTTCCAAAGCATAGTGGGGGAATTCAGGCCTTCAAGAGTCCATTTGAGGCGGGGTTTTCTCGCTTGTGTATACAACTCGGCATGGGAAGCAGGCTGCTTTAGACTGGGAGTCTAATTAGCCCGGGGTTTTCAATATTACGACAATCTCGCACAGGTGATTCGCGCGCCCCGCAACAGCATCATCCCGTGAAGGGCCGATATCAGAAATTATTGTGTCAGCGCAGTCAGTGCCGGAAGTCTTCTTCCTTCGACGAGGGCGCAGAAAGATTCGCCGCTTGAACTAATCAGATCAAACTTGTGAGCAAGTTCCATTGCCGCGACGTTTTTCTCCACGCTTTCACCGCAGGCGACTTTAGTTCCCGGGGAGGCAGCTACTGCCTCGACGAGGTCCTGCGTGCCCTTTGCAAACTCTTCGTTCTCCGACGCGCCAAGACTCCCGCACCAGAAGATCGTGTCTGAGTACCGTATAACCTCCTGGAAAAGAGCAATGCTCGCAGGACCAATATCAAGCGCCATCGTATCCGCGGGAATCTCCAGAGAGGGAACGGCCCTGGCCAACCCGACGGAGGATGCAGAAGGGGCGACCAGAAAATCGACCGGAAGGTAAACCTTGGTATCTCTTCTTGCGAGCATACCCAGAGCTTCAAGCGCCCGCGGCATCATGTCTTTCTCAAAAACTGCTCTCCCGACCTGAAGGCCCTGCGCGGCGAGGAATGTGTGCGCAACGCCGCCGCCTATGATGAGCTTGTCCACCTTCTGGCTCAGGCTCATTATGAGATCGAGCCTCGATGAAAACCGAAGACCGGCAACGATGCCAAGAAGCGGACGCTGCGGAAGAGCGAAACACTTTTCGAAGCCCTTAAGTTCATTCTCAATGACCAGGCCTGCAGCCTTCCTTCGAAAAAGAGCGGGAAGGCTCACTGTTGACGCCGTCCGCGAAGCAGCCGATACAAAAGCGTCAAAGATATAGACATCGGCAAGGCGCGCAAGGAACGCAGCCAGCGCGGGATCGTTGTTTTCTTCTCCAGGATAAAGAGAAAGATTCTCGAGAAGCACAATCTGGCCGGGGGCAAGTTTTTTCAACGCTTCTTCCGTATCCTTTGTGAAGGGTTCCGGACAGAATGAAATATCGGTTCCCAGCGCTGTCGAGAGCCTTCGAACTACGGGCGCGTAGGACGAGGGTCCGCCGTTCTGATTCTGGGAAGTTGATCCCGCGAGGATGACCGAGCCTCCGCGCTTCAGTACCGCCTGCGCAGAGGACAATGAATTTCTTATTCGCGCGGTGTCGCCATTCTCCCGCCCTGGTTCACTCAGAGGCGGAATATCGACTCTTAAAAGAACACGTTTGCCTTCGACAGCAACATCTCTGACGTATTCAAGCTTTTCCATTACAACTCCAAAATAAGTGGCGGAGCTTAGTGTATTAGATCCCTGTCATAGTGCAATAGGAACATTCGGAATCGCGGTCACGCCATTACGATGATCACAGGGACGCTTACGGCACCGGCATTTTTTCAGGCATCTGTTCAGAAATAAATTCCAGTCCGGATGCGCCGAGTCCGACGATACTGACTTTCTTGAAGGGAACCCTTCTGTTCGCACCGTATATGAAAGGACCTGTAACGCCTTCGAAATTTTCGAGCGACTGTATTGAAGGTATTATCTTTTCGCACTCAAGTGAGCCGGCTCTCCGGGCTCCTTCCGTGAAAAGCATCACAGCGTCATACCCCAGAGCCGCGAAAGAGTTTTCAGGCTCCACGTTGAATCGCGCCCTGTATTTCGCGATGAAGTCCTGGACCCTTTGAGAAGGATTTGAGGGATGGATCCAGGCATGGGTGGTAAAATAAACCTGGCCGATCTGAAGGGAACTCGACTGCCGGAGTTCGTCCGAGTCGAAGCTGTCCCCGCCGATTATCGGCGCCTTGATTCCTGCCGCGCGAAGCTGGCGGATCACATATCCGGTGTTCACGGGCATTGACGCGACAAATACCACATCGGGTTTTGCGAGTGGGCCTTTCAGCTGGCGGGTAATAGGGACAAGCCTCGGAGGGTTTCCGACGTAGTAATAACTTCCAATGACCTCCCCCCCAAGTTCCTCAAATCGCTTTTTGAAATACCGGCTCAGCAGAACGGGGTAATCCTTCGTGTTTTCGTAAATAATGATCGCTCGTGGACCGAACTGGGCCTTTGCGAACTCCGCGGCGACGGCTGCCTGTGCGTTATCACCGAAAGCGGCAAGCAGGAGAGTCTTTCCTGAACCAAACCCGCCTGTAAGCCGCGGAGATGTGGCGCCAACTGAAATAAAGGGAAGATTGGCAGCCTGTACAATGGGATCAGCTGCGATCACCTGATCAGTATCCGAGAAACCGATGAATGCCGAGACTTTTTCGTACTGGATTAAAGACTCGACATTTCCCTGAATCTTCCTTGCTGTCGACGTGGTATCACGGACAATGAACTCCAGCTCACTGCCGGCCAGTCCCCCCTGTCTGTTCACCTCTTCAGCGGCAAGTTGTGCGCCTCTTGAAGCCGGTCCGTCAAGGGAAGCAAGCCTTCTGGTAAGATCAAAAACGCCCGCCACCCGGACAGGTCCGGAAATGTCAAAGAGGCCAGGCTTAAGAGCGCAGTCTGACAGCAGGGCAAGAGCAAGGAAAAGGGATGTCAACCGGATAATTTTCATACTGCTGATTGAATAGCAGGTCGCAGGGAAAAAATATAGTCCGGGAGGCGGGGTCGATAAATTACAGATGGCCCTGGGACGGGTGTGTGCATCATAATAAGAGAGAGAAGATGTCGAAGCCAAAGGACCTGAAAAGAAAGAATCGGTCCACGCCGATCAACACCGACGCCCTCGTTGAGCACGTAAAACGCTCGCTTCCTCTCGAGGTGGAGCTTCTCCGTCCGTACCGCTACCAGGTAGTGTTTCCCAGGGGTGTCTTTGATTTTCTCGTTCTGGATCTCTCGATTCCGCCGCACAAAGAAGAGGCGCTCAAATTCTGGAGAAAATATTTTCAGGAAAAGCACGGCATTTCGGTTTACATCCATCGCGCATCGAGCATCGCCAATCTCCGCAAAGAGATAAACGACATAGCCCAGGGAGCTCCGCTTCTGGTGCTGAAGCACGCATCGGCGATTCAATGGCGCATACGTCATTTTTACGGGGACGTGCCGAAGCTGAACGACCTGGTGAGGACGCTTGCGCCGCCGTCAAACGTCGAGGATCTCACTGATAAACCCTTTATCGCCATCGACGAAGAAGGAACAGCCGATCGCGAAGATGTCGTTTTCGCGAAGCGGCTTCGTAACGGGGAAATAAAGCTGTACGTGGGATTCGTTGATGTGAGCTGGTTTGTGAAGCCGGACACGGAGGTCGATCTTTATGCCCAGCGCGTTGCTCTCACGCTTTATGGATCGCGTCACGTCATTTCGACTCTTGGGCCCGATATCGCAAACGGTCCCGGAAGCTTCGTGCTGGGCGAGCCCCGCATAGCCTGGGTTGCGGAGCTTCATATCACCAGAGACGGGGACATCAAGAATGTGGAACGGCCGAAGGTTTACCGGGCGCTGGTAAAAGCTCATCAGCATCTCAGTCCTGCTCAGGTAAATGCCGTGTTGAACGGGAAAAAAACACGGAAAGGAACTCTTGGAGCGCTGGTTGATGCGGCGTCTTCGCTCAGGATGCACAGAGCCAGGATGAAGAGGCTTATCGAGATAACAGGAGAAGGGGCCGCAGGCGTGGTGCTGAGCGAATGCATGATTGCCGGAAACTACGCCATCGCGAAATACCTTCTTTCTCCAGCGGTGCAGGCTCTTGGTGTTCACGCCATTTTCAAGGTGCACACGCCGCCATCCCGGGAGATCAAGAAAGACCTGATGCACAAACTTGCTGCTCTGAGAATTTCCGCGAAGATAGCGGACTTCGACGATCCTCTCAAGTTTGCCGCGCTGCTCGAACGCCTGGAGCACTCCGGCACTTCGCAGGCGCGGGCTTTTTCAGCGCATCTTCTCGATATATTCCTCCTGCGATCTTCTTACGACACTATCAACAGCGGACATCATGGCGTCGGCAGGGAGGCGTACAGCAAGTTCAAGCCGAGAGAGGCCATTGGACTCTTCAATGCCTATCAGCTTGATGCCATCGACTGGATGTCGAGAAATGGAAACAAACCGTGTCCGGGTCATCAGCCGCTTACGCTGGACGAACTGAACCGCCGCGTGCGGGCCGCCAACAGAAAGCTCAGGGAGCACACGAATGTGAACAGAAGGCTCCGTTTTTTTGAGAACATCGAGGAACGCCTCGGCTGGATCGGGCAGACTTTCAGAGGAAAGGTCGTGGAACTGAGAGATGATGCATCTCTTTATGTAGACATCGCTCAGTTTACGAAGTGGGGATATGTTGCGCCTCCTGCTGCCGAAGCAGTGAGGCCTTCGGTCGGAGAAGAGATCGAGGTCCAGCTCGACGGATTCAATGTTGAGCGGATGAGGTTTCAGTTCACCCTGGGGTAGCTTTTTTCCCCGGCAGGACCAGTCAAATCATCTCGTAATACGCCACCGCTCCGTACCCCACAACCCGGGTCTTGTCCCCGCTGACATCGCCGGAATTCCGGTACTGAACAAGACTGCTTTTCCATCTTCTGGTCTTTGCTGTCTGAATCAGAATCAACGCGGCCGGAAGTCCGCACGCTTCCGCATGCTGCGCGCGCATAATGTCCATCGCCACGAAAGCATCAAGGCACTCCTCATCCAGTTTTACCGCCTCAGAGTAAGGGTAATAGTGCGAGAGATCAGAACTCACAATCAAGGCGGTCGAGTCGTCGATGAATGGAGAGACTGCACCCGCTGCCGCGGCGATGTCGTGCATGTTTGTCGAGCCTGTCACTATCGGAATGATTTCGAAATCCGTGAACATATGCTGCAGAAACGGAAGGTGCACTTCTATTATGTGAGAATCGTGAGCCTCAGGAATTTCCGAAAATACCGGATTCTTCAAAAGCTCATCTGCTGCCGTTGAAACAGGAACTTCCCCGAGAGGTGTCGCAAAAGCATCTGCACCCGGCAGGGCGAACCTGAAGGGCCTGTTAATCCTGTTGTGAAGGGCGCCGATGATAAAGAACCGCTTCAGGGTCCGGGGAAGTGTCGCATATCCGGAGGCCGCAACCTGGCCCGAATACTGATAACCGGCGTGCGGAACTATCAGACCATGGACAGAGCCTTCAATCGACACGGTCTCAGCTCTATCCAGGAACTGTTGGATCTGTTTTGAAAGTTCCTCCGGGTCCGAGGGATAAAAGGAGCCTGAAACTCGAGGGGGGCGTATTGCAGGAGAGGATATGCTCATCGAGTCATGATATACCAGTTTCATCGCAGACACACACGGGATCATCCGGTTTTCACGGTGTGGTTGATGCCCCGCAAACCTGTTAAAATCACTTCTGGAAAGGAAAGAGACTATGAGTGCAGGGTTCAGAGGAGTCGGGGCGGATGTCTCGTCAAAATGGGTCCGCGAAGCTGACTGGTACACCCCGAATGAAATTTCAGACGACGGCCCCGTCCAGTGCGAACTATGTCCGCACGGATGTCTTCTGCAGGACGGGGACAGGGGATACTGCCGGGTGAGAGTGTCGGAGAATGGGAAGCTTTATACGGTCGCATTTGGAAATCCGTGCGCTGTACACGTGGATCCCATTGAGAAGAAGCCTTTCTACCATTTTCTTCCCTCGAGCCGCGCCTTTTCTATTGCGACTGCAGGATGCAATCTGCACTGTCTCAACTGTCAGAACTGGGAGATATCCCAGTCGCGCCCGGAAGATGTCATGAATTCGGATATGCCGCCGGAAGCTGTAATCAGAGAGGCAATTAAGAGCGGATGTCCTTCGATTGCCTACACGTACACCGAACCTCTCGTGTATTATGAGTATACGTACGAAACGGCGTCAAAGGCTAAAGAGAAGGGGATCAGAAATCTTCTTGTGACTGCCGGATATATAAACCCGGATCCGCTCAGAAAACTGTGCAGGGTTGTAGACGGAGCAAACGTGGATCTGAAAGGGTTCGACGAGCAGATTTATAAAAAGCTGAATGCGGCAACGTTGAAGCCTGTCCTTAAAACTCTCGAGATAATGCGGGAAGAGGGTGTGTGGATCGAAGTGGGGAATCTTATAGTTCCTTCTCTTTCCGACGATCCTGAAAACATCCGGAAACTGTGCAGGTGGATTGTCGAGCATCTCGGGCCTTCAACGCCTCTGCATTTTCTGCGCTTCCACCCGACATACCGTCTTCAGCAGCTGCCCCCGACTCCGGCTGCAACAATGGTGCGCGCGCGGGAGATCGCGATGGAAGAGGGACTTCACTTTGTTTATGCTGGAAATGCGCCCGAACTGATGCAGGATACTATCTGCCCGGAGTGTTCAGCGCATGTCATAGAGCGTGAAGGATTCTATACGGCCGCAGCCCATATGAAAAATGGGAGGTGCCTGTGCGGATGCGGGATCGCCGGAGTCTGGTAAAAGTGCGGCTCACATGCTCTTCCTCATGCGAATAAAGTCCAGCTGAAGCGGCAGACCGGCTGACCTTTTGTGCAAAGACGGTTCTCCGGGAATGAACCAGTGTCTCTTATTTTTCGCTCAAGTCCTGCCGAATCCGGACCGACTTTTCATTCATCAGAGATGAGGGAGTTTTTCTAAGACAATAGCGTCTATTATTACCGGACGCACCTGGTGCCCCCAGTCAGTCAGGCAGCTCCTCTCCATTCTGCTGTGATTTAAGGAACTGGATACAAGAGGTATTGTATGAATTCGAAGTCGACCCAGAGCCGAAGCATGAATGCTCTTATCGTCGAGAGTCCCGACGAATTCGTGATCGCTCTCGAGGCTTTTACGGGCAACGGCGCGAGCGCCTCTCCCCGGCGCCTTCGGACTGAAGAAGCCCGCGGCATTGTCGATCTCATTGTGAAGACCGAAACGCTCGGAAAGGAACACCTCGAGCGAATCCGCTGTGTGGCGATGCGCTCATCGGAATTCTGCTGGGATCAGGACGAGGATGCCGGCCTTCAGTCGATCGAGTTTAGACGCGTTGCGCGGCTCTACGAAAGTATTGCCCGGACAGCCGAGCGGAAACTGGCGGTCATCGGAAGCTGATTACCGCATTATCCGCTTGCGCGGAGCGGAAAACCCTGAAAAACTGGAGAACATGAAAGCCCGATTTTGCTCTTTATTCGCCGCTCTTTTACTGATCACATGCGCACATGCTCTCGCTGAAGAGCATGCAGCATCATCACCTGCTCTCTCGCCCGGACAGCAGGCGCAGCAGGTTCTCGATCTGTTCGACAAGGATGGAGACGGAAGGCTGAACAAGGACGAGTACGCCCACGGCACTGTAAGAGTGTTCGAGTCCATGGATAAAGATGACGACATTTCACTGAGCAGTTCGGAACTCATTCACCATGACGATGCCGATCTGAAAAAATCCGATACAGACGCGGATTCCGAGCTTTCTTTCACGGAGATTCTGAAGCATCAGGAAAAGGCTTTTGACGATAAGGATAAGGATGACGATAAGCATTTGTCCAGGGGGGAAATCGAAGGTTATATCAGGGAAAAGCTCGAAAAAAAGTAATTTACTTCTCCTGACTCTCTCCTTTGCGGTCGTTTTTTACGGCTGCTCATCGGCCACGGCGAAAAAACCGCCGGCCGCATGGAATTCCGCCGGCAAGTTCCTTCAGCACGAATCTGAAATGAAAGCTCAACCCAAAGACGCTCCGTTCTACTGGATGTGGACGGATCGGGCCCCGGAAATTGCGTCTCTTCGCGCAGATTATCACACTGTCGTTGTTCCGCCTGTCGATCTTACGCCGCTGGGGAAGGTTTCAGAGGACGACTTCGCGATCGGAAAACTCTTTCACGAGGATATTGTCAAAGCCATCGGCGCTAATCCCGCGCCCGGACTTCAGGTCGCCGACGATCCCGGAAGCGGCGCCTTCGTCGTTCAGGCGGCGATTCTTGATCTGACAGCCACCAAAGCAGCATTGAACGCCGTCACGTCTGTCGCGGGATTTTTCATCCCGGGCGCCGCGCTTGTGTCAACGGCCATATCCGCGGGCGCCGGAGCTGCAGCGGGAGCAGCCGCAAAAGGTGACTGCGCGGTCGGCATTCAGATTAAAAACAGTGTGAACAACGAAATTCTCCTTGAGGCTGCGGATTACAGAGATGACGAATCCGCGCTTCTTTTCGACGCAAAAAGTTTTTCCCAGTACGGGCACACCCGGGAGTCGCTGGCTCAGTGGGCGAATGCCGTGCCCTGGCTTTTCGACCGGGGCGTGAAAGTGGGCAGGCGTGATTCACTGTCCCTGGTGAAAATCTGGTGAGAGAGTAAGAACGCCCCTCTCTGTGTTTCTCTTCGCGGAAACAGGGAACGGAAATCTATCAAGCTGAACGCACAGTTCAAAATCACCGGGCGGGCTCCAGGTTTGTGCCGGATCGAAAAAACGCGCGGAACACGGAGATGCTCTGAGGATGGAAGGTACTGCGGAAGCATCAAAAGGCTCGTCAAGCAGGAGCGCTTTGAGGTAGGCCGCACAGATGTCGTCTTCATCAGTCCTTCTTTCCGCTTCGAACCCCATTCGGACAAGAGTCACAACTTCAGGATTTTTCTTTCTAATCCAGGAAGCAGTGGCCGCTGCATTTACAAGGCTCCCTGTCAGGATTCCGTCTGCGTTGACGGCGTTTACGATCCCCTGAGTTCCGGCATGTGTGGTGTGAACAAGGACGCGGCCTTTGAGATCGGCCTCGACAATTTCTGAGGGGGAATTCCCGAAATCAAATCCGTCGACTTTCCGCCCATGCCTCTCACCAGTCAAAAGCACATCCGGGTCCTTGTTTCTCCAGTCAAGGGCTTCCTCAATTGTGCCGACGGGGATAATTTCCTCCGCGCCCTGGCCGAACGCGTAGCAGACCACGGAAAATGCGCGGAATACGTCTATAATGACGGTAATTCCGCGGGCTTCTTTTGCGCCTGCGACAAAATCCAGAACCTCGACTCTCATTTGAATATCTTCGCGCCCGACTCGAGCTTCTTCCTCAAAGCCCCGCACATCAGTTCACACAACTGAGGTATACATGAATCGCTGATCTGATAATAGACATGAAGCTTGTCTTTTCTCCGCGAAATGAGGCCGGCTCTGGAGAGCGTCTGGAGATGGCGGGAAACATTCGCCTGGGAAAGTCCTGTTTTTTCCGTGAGTTCTCCGACGCTTTTTTCCGTATTGGAGATGCACATAAGGAGCCGGAGGCGGCTTGCGTCGGCAAGCGCCTTGAAACGCTCGGCGACAAGTTCAAGGGCGTCCTGATTCAGCTGGTTGAGCGGTTTTTTAAGCATATCGACACTTGACTATATGCATAGTCACAAATATAGTGCTGCATGTCAATGGAGACGATCAGGTTTTTGTCCGGAGTGGTGAATTTTTCAGGAGAGACCGTTATGAAACTTGAATCCGCAATTCGTATTCCAGCAGGCACGCTTGTGCTCCCTGGTTTGGCGCTTTCATATTTTGTAAATCCCTGGTGGCAGCTTCTCCCTGTATTTGTCGGGGTGAATCTGATTCAATCGGCATTTACAGGCTTTTGTCCGGCAGAGATTGTCCTCAAAAAGATGGGGGTGGGCAGGAAGAGTGACTGCTGCTGCTGCGGATGACCGCCGATAAGCCAGGCTGGAGGTGAAAAAGTGAAAAGACTCATATCTCTCATGCTGTTTGTGCTGCTGCCGTCGGCCGGATCAGCCGAAAGCTGGACCCTCGATAAAGCTCTCGCCCGCGCGCTTGCTCACAGCCCTGATGCTGTTATTGCGGAGCATCGAATTGCAGCCGCCCGCGCCGGACTGGAGCAGGCAAATTCCGCGTTCTATCCGCGCCTGCAGGCGCAGGCCGGCTACATGTGGACGAATAATCCCGTGACCGTTTTCGGCGCCATCCTGAATCAGAAGGCTTTTACGCCCGACCTCAACTTCAATGATGTCCCGGATGTGGACAACTTTAATATGAAAGGAGCGGTGCAGTGGTACTTATATAACGGGGGGCGGAACCTGGCCAACGCGGATGCGGCAAAATCAAATGAGGCATCGGCAAAAATGGACGCGGAGGCGATCCGGAACACTCTTGCGTTCGAAGTTTCGCGGGCGTTCTTCACAGTGTGGAAGACCCGGGAGTTCATCAAGGCCGGCGAGGCGGCTGTCAATTCGTTCGAGAACAGCCTTTCAGTGGCGAACCGGAGACTTGTTCAGCAGACTATACTTCAGTCCGAAGTTCTCGACGTGGAAGTCCGGTTGAGTCAGGCACGCGAGGATCTTATCAGAGCGAAAAATGCAAAAGAGCTTTCCGAGCGTGTTCTCAAAAATCTTCTTGGAATTGAAGAGATGAATTTCCAGGTATCGGAAGAGATACCTGTACTGATCACTCCTGCACAGTCGGAAGCAGGAAACCGCCCTGAAATCCGGAGCGTAAAGCATATGGAGGAAGCTGCCATTGCAAAGAGAAGAGCCGCGAAGGGTGGATATATTCCCAGGGTCAGCGCTTTTTCGAGTGTCGACTATAACAGGGGCTGGGAACTTGATGGAGACGGCACAAGTTACACTGCAGGACTGCAGGCGGAATGGGACATATTCGACGGGTTCAAAACGCGGGGCCAGGTCCGCGAGGCTGAGGCGGCTCTGAATACCGCCCGTGAAATGGAGCGTAAACTTCGTCTTGGAATCGACCTGGAGAAAGAACGGGCTCGTCTTAACCTCGAGGAGGCGGAGCAGAGAGTCACCGTTACGGAAAAGGCCATCAAACAGGCGGAGGAGAGCGCAGGTCTTACAAAGGCGCGTTTCAACGAGGGACTTGTTATTACGACTCAGTTGATTGACGCCGAGGTGGCTCTTACGGCTGCGCGAGTAAGAAATGCCGAGGCGAGGGCTGATCGTCTGATTGCGGTTGCGGCCCTCAGGAAGGCGTATGGACTGCAGGTTATTTAAGCGGAGACTTGAAAGATGAGAGTGTTATTTGTTCTTCTGGCCGTGTTCGCTCTGTCCGGCTGCAGGAGCGGAGAAGAATCAGCTGCCGTTGAAGATCCTGCTCAGAAGGTTCGTGTATATAAGGCGGAGCTTGTAAACGCATCCGGTACTGAAGCTGTTCCGGGCACTGTGCGGGCAAAGCTCCGAGCGAGCATCGAGGCAAAGATCCCGGGCCGCGTCGAAAGGATGCCGGCATTCGAAGGGCAGACTGTGGTCCAGGGAGAACTTCTGGCTCAACTTGATGCGAAGGAAGTGCAGGCCAGACTCGATCAGGCTCTTGCCATGAAGGATCAGGCTGAACGGGATCTCAGGCGGTTCACATCGCTTCTGCAGCAGAAAGCCGCCACCCAGGCTGAATACGACGGAATGGAGGCGAAGGCGCGTGTTGCGAGGGGGGCAGTGGCGGAAGCTCAAAGCATGCTGTCGCACGCCCGGGTGAAAGCGCCGTTCTCCGGTCTGATTACCAGAAAGCTTGCGAACGTAGGCGATCTCGCGTTGCCCGGAAAGCCGCTTTTCGAAATCGAAGACCCTTCCGCGCTTCGGTTCGAAGCCGGCATTCCCGAGACTTTCATTACGCGCATAAAGACCGGCGCGTTCTTCGACGTGAAGATCTCCGCGCTCGACAAATCATTGAAGGGCGCCGTTTCCGAAGTTTCACCTGCAGCGGACCCGAACAGCCGCACATTTCTCGTGAAGGTCGATCTTCCCGCCGCTTCAGACCTGCGGTCGGGCCAGTTCGGGTACGTGGCGGTGCCCGCAGGGCAGGAATCGATGCTCAGTATTCCTGCAGCTGCGGTCGTTCAGCGGGGGCAGATGGAAGTTGTTTATGTAATCAAGGACGGAAGGGCCCGGCTCCGGCTCGTTCGCACGGGAAAGAAAGAGGGGGGCAAGGTAGAACTGCTGTCGGGACTTGATCCGGGTGAACAAGTCGCAGTTGACGGTATTGCCGGACTCAAGGACGGCCGGAAAGTCGAGGTGAACTGATGCATCGTGGAACAGCCGGGCGTATCGCGGATGCGTTCATAGATTCGAAGCTCACACCGCTCGTTGTGATCACTTCTGTGCTTCTTGGTATCGGGGCAATCTGGCTTCTCCCTCGGGAAGAAGAGCCGCAGATAAAAGTCCCGATGATTGACGTGATGGTCTCGATGCCGGGATTTACGGCAAAAGAGGTGGAGGAGCGGGCCACACGTCCGATGGAAAAACTTCTCTGGGAGATACCGGGGGTGGAATACATATACTCCATGTCCCAGCCTTCCCGGAGTCTTGCGATAGTACGGTTCAAAGTCGGCGAGGATGTAGAAAAAAGCCTGGTCAAGCTGAATCAGAAAATGCAGTCTAATTTCGACAGAATTCCGCCGGGCGTCTCATTTCCGCTTATAAAGCCCAGATCCATTGACGATGTTCCGATTCTTGCGCTGACCTTCCACTCGTCCCGCTATGATCATCTGATGCTGCGGCGGCTGGTGGCGCAGATTGACGATGCAGTGAAGCAGGCGCCGGATGTGGCGGAAACGACGGTAACAGGGGGTGTGAGGCGGCACGTAAGAGTTCTCTTCGATCCCGTGAAACTTGCGTCGCGGAACCTCAGTCCCGCAAATCTTGCCCAGATGCTTCAGCTGGCGAACCGCGAATTTCCATCGGGCGCCGTCACCACGCGGAATACCGAGGTTCTGGTTGAAACCGGAGGATTTCTTGAAACATCCGATGATGTCGGGAGTGTCGTAGTCGGAGCTTTCCAGGGAAGACCCGTCTATCTCCGTGAAGTGGCGGATATAGTGGATGGTCCGGAGGAAGTCTCGCAGTATGTGCTGTTCGGCAGCGCGGCAACCGGTGACGAGGAGCCTGCAGTAACCCTGAGTATCGCAAAAAGGCCCGGCGCCAACGCGATACAGGTCGCAGATACAGTCCTTCATAAAATCGGGACACTGCGGGGCCATATAATTCCCTCTGATGTGGAAATGGCGGTAACCCGGAACTATGGCGAGACTGCGGCTGAAAAATCGAACGAACTTCTCTTTCATATGGCCATCGCCATACTTGGCGTGACGGCCCTGATCTGGATCGTGCTCGGATGGAGAGAGTCGATGATCGTCGCTGTCGCTATTCCGTCAACTCTTGCGCTCACCCTGCTCACATTCTTCATGTTCGGATTCACCCTGAACAGGATTACCCTCTTCGCGCTTATCTTTTCGATTGGTATTCTTGTCGACGATGCTATTGTAGTCGTTGAAAACATCGTCCGCCATTTCCACCTTCCGCACAACAAGGGAAGACCTTGGCACGTGATTGCGGTTGAAGCAGTGGGTGAGGTGGGCAATCCTACAATTCTCGCGACATTTGCAGTCATCGCCGCCGTTCTCCCGATGGCGTTTGTCGGCGGACTGATGGGACCTTACATGCGGCCGATCCCAGTCGGCGCCAGTGCGGCGATGCTCTTCTCTCTGGCGATTGCATTCATAGTGACCCCCTGGGCTGCAATAAGAGTGCTGCACTGGGGTGAAAAATACCGGCACAGCACGGAAGGCGCGGCGTCCTCCGGCGGGCATCACACAAGTCTGGAGCACGAAGAGGATTTCTTCACCAGGCTTTACCGGCGCGTCATGGGTCCTCTTATTGAACGTCGTCCGGCCCGGATGAAGTTCCTTGCAGTCATAGCATTCCTCCTGATTGCGTCGCTGGCACTTGTCGGTGTGAAGCTCGTCAAGGTCAAAATGCTTCCTTTCGACAACAAAAGCGAGTTCCAGGTGATCATAAATATGCCCGAAGGCAGCTCTCTGGAGAAAACCGCTCAGGCTGCGAGGGAGATAGCCCGTGAAATCAGAAAGGAACCGGAGGTGACTGACTATCAGGTTTACGTGGGTGCGGCAGCTCCGTTCAATTTCAACGGCCTTGTACGTCACTACTTCAATCGAAGCGGAGCATCTTCAGCCGACCTTCAGGTGAATCTCGCAGGCAAAAGCGAGAGGTCGGCGCAGAGCCATGAGATTGCAAAACGGGTGCGGCCGCGGGTTCAAAGTATCGCGGCGCAGTTTGGTGCAAGGGTCGCGGTAGCTGAAGTTCCTCCAGGGCCTCCCGTGCTGCAGACTCTGGTCGCAGAAATATACGGGCCTGATGAACAGTCAAGATCAAAGCTCGCCGGAAAGGTGCGGGAAATTTTCCGCGCGACTGAAGGTGTGGTCGATGTAGACTGGTATCGCGAGGACGATCAGAAGAAGGCGCGTTTTTCCGTCGATAAAGAGAAGGCGGCTCTTCATGGCATCAACGCTTCGAGCATAGCCGAAACGCTTCGGATGGCAGTCGATGGCGCGGGCGTTGATATTCTTCATGCGCCGAATGAGAAGGAAGATGTGCGGATAACCCTGCAGCTTCCGCGGGCCATGCGGACGAGCCCGGAGGATCTGCTTGCGCTTCGCATAAGATCGGGCGACGCGAACGCACTGCCCGAACCTTCGCCGGGTGTTGCCATGCCGCCCCTGGTTCCGCTCCGGGAGCTTGTAAAGCTGGATTACATCATTCAGGACAAGACCATCCACCACAAGAATTTGATGCCGGTGACATATGTTACCGGGGATGTCGCAGGTGTTATCGAGAGCCCTGTTTACGCGATTCTGAAAATGAACAGCGAGCTGGCGAAGCTGAATCCATTCGAGTTCGGCGGCAGTACGTCGCGTCTGACTGTCTTCAATGCCGTGCAGCCTTTCACTGATCTTCAACCATCGATGAAGTGGGATGGCGAGTGGCAGATCACAATCGAGGTCTTCAGGGACCTTGGTCTCGCGTTTATGGTCGTGCTCGTTCTCATATATATTCTCATGGTCGGATGGTTCGGTTCTTATATGACGCCTCTTATCGTCATGGCGGCAATCCCGTTCTCCCTGGTGGGAATTCTGCCCGCGCACTGGCTTCTGGGAGCGTTTTTCACTGCGACATCGATGATAGGATTCATGGCGGGCGCCGGGATTGTCGTGCGTAATTCAATCATACTTGTCGATTTCATTGAGCTGAGGCTCAGGGAAGGGGTCCCTCTCGCTGATGCGGTTATCGACGCAGGCGCAGTGCGTTTCCGTCCCATGCTCCTTACCGCGCTGGCTGTTGTCGTCGGCGCAAGTGTCATTCTCTTCGACCCGATTTTTCAGGGCCTTGCAATATCTCTGATGGCAGGCGAGATAGCGTCCCTCCTTATAAGCCGCATGGCTGTGCCGGTGTTGTATTATATGGGGCATCGTTCATGACATTTCCGGCTTCCGTAAATCCCCGGGGACTGCTCCTCGAACAGGGGGACGACACGGTTTCGGTGATTCAACACGATTCCGCCCAGGGGAATTTCCTATTTTCCCGTGAAATTTGCTATGGCTCCTTAGGTTGATTCACTACTCAGCCGACACAGGCAGGGAAGAAGTAGTAAAGAAAGGCGCGCGAGCAGTCGCGTGACAACCCCTCTTTTAGTGAGCGCCTGATGAGATTTGTACGCAAAGTTAAGTCCGAAAGAGGAATGACTTTGCTCGAGATCGTGACTGTTCTCGGGATTGTGAGTTCCGTCAGTGTCGCCGTAAGCCTGAATTTTTCCGAGGTAAGATCAAGCTTCGATAAACTTACCGCGCGAGGTGTTCTTATTCAGGATCTTACGCGTGCTCAGGCGGAAGCGGTAACTGCCGGCTGCAGAATGATATTCACGGTCGCGACGGACGGGAGGAGTTACAATTACGGCTGTGATTTACTCCCCTATGATACCGGCTTTCCGCCGTCTGCTGATGTCTTTTCCTGTGTCCGCCCGCTCCCCCGCAGAATCACTCTTTCCCCTGGCACGGTTATTGTATTCAACTCCCGGGGGCAATCCGTTGATGCATCCGGCGAGATGACGAACGTTACCCTTCGTCTGTCGGCCGAAACAAGTCGCGGTGTCGTCAATTATGTCTCGGGAACTTTACTTGGCACGGGAGCTTTTCAGTACAATGGATAGAAAATCTCCGTTAAAGAAAATTTTGGGCGGCGTGTCCCGCGGGTTCCGGCGGCAGATGGGTTTCTCCATGATCGAACTTCTCGTTGCCGTCGCTCTCCTCGGATTGTCAGGGCTGGCAATATCCAGAAGTGTCATTCAAGGCTTCCGGATTCTGAAGTTCTCCGAGGTGAACTTTATCGCCAATTCCCTGGCGATGGCCAAAATGGAAGAGTTCGCCGCAAAGGACACAATCGAGATTACCGCAGCGTTGAATGCTGTCGAGCCGGCAGTCACATATCCTGATCTCGGTCTGACCTTTACCCGGACATCCACAATTGTGGAAAACCTGGACGAAACACGCACAGTCACGGTGAACGTGAGGACTAATCAACCGCCGGTCACCAGCGTAGAGTTCACTTCAACTTTTGTGCTTTGGGAGTGAGGATGGGCCGTAACGCGGGTATAGAAATCGCGAACCCCTGCGCCGGATTCACCCTGGTGGAGACACTCGTCACTCTGGCTGTGTCGAGTATCGTGCTCCTGGTGGCGACAACGCAGTACGTCACCACCATATCTCACGCCAACGACCATCAGACCAGACTGGAGGCCCTGGTGCAGGCTCAGGCCATGGCACAAACGATGGTAAGCGAGCTTCGCATGGCAGGAAATGGGGTGCCGTTTGATCAGGCGAATTTCGAGATAGGAGAAAATACACTGCCTGACCCTACAGTCACAGAACCAATCGTCACCGCCACATCCAGCGAGTCCACTATCGATTTTCGACTGAATGAGAGCGGGGAAGTATATGTGCTGCGTTCAATCTTCGATCCGGGAAGCAGTCTAACCATGCTTTTAAATACGACTGCCGGTCTTAACGCCGGTGATACGGTTTATATCTCGAACAGCGTCATGTCCGGGGACGATGGGCTGAAAGGCACTATAGCCGGCGTAAATTCCGGTGCAGGTTCGATTACACTCACAGCAGGATATGTCGCCACCGCCGGCGCGACCTTCATTGTTGGAAGCACGCTCGAAAAGGTCAACACCATCCGCTACGCCAACTCAGACGGCAACATTACGCGGGACGCCGGGTCCAGCCCGGTGGTTCTGGGAACAAACAGTACCGCATCGTTTGAATACCTGGACTTTAATGGCGTGCCTGTTTCACCCCCCCTCACACCGGCTCAATTAGTGGATGTTGTGCGCTCGATCAGGGTGACCATTGTCAAACAAAGCGCGAAGAAGTTGAGCAACGGTGAGTTTTATTCGGCAGGAGTTTCACAGACAGTAGGTATCAGAAATCTGAACCTCTTCTTTTGAGTTTTTTCGGAGGTAGGTATGTTTAAAAAAAGTGAGCGTGGTTACATTCTGATTGGAGCACTCATCCTTATCACACTGGGGGCGCTGCTGTCAGCCAGCATGATTGATATGACCGTCACTGGAACCAGGACCAGAGGCATCGCAAAAACTCAGGCGCAGTATCAATACGAATGTGAGGAAACCCTCAACAAGGTTGTCGCCTGGTTTCAGGCTAACTCAAAAAATATCGTGAGCGCATTCAAGGGGGCGGCATTCAACTCCAACTTCACCCTTGGCTCACCTGCCGACGGCGCCAACGAGGGGGAGCACTTTCAGGTTCCTTCGATGGTGAAGATGAAAGACACCAATAATTCTGTCATGCTCAGCAGCAATGATTTCTTCGGCACACCTGCCTTCCCCGCCACCCAGAATATCGACACAGGCGCAGCGTTCGACGCGGTATCGGCGTTCCGTTCAGCGGACCTCGGATCCGCGAACGCCCGGGCGATTCTCATGTGGGCCCGGCATACCGACGGGAACTACGAACCAGTCTTCCGCGTAGATGCAGTCACGGGGAACAATCCGGACAGAGGGGCGCACATGTTCACCTTTGTTTATACGCAGCTCGTTGTCACAACCGGCGCAGCCGCTCCCGGGATTGGTTTCTATACCGAAGACGGGGATCTTGTGACGCAGACAGGGAATAACCAGTGTTTTTCTTACAAATGGACTCATGATGGAACCAGCTGGAGCAAAGGAGCTCCCCGGTCGAACTGTATCGTCGCTTCGAAAAAGAACATCATACTTCGAAGCAAGATTAACGGCGATGCGCTCAGCACAACCACGGATGGTGTCCAGCTGAACGGGCCGAATGGAGAGGTTTCAGGAACAGTCTGCGGAGCGCCCTCGTGCCATAATCATTCACTTTCGCCCTTTCCTGACTGGAGCACGACCTGTAACGGGCACAGCAGAGGAAATCTTGCCGTATCCACTGACACCAATCTTGGCTCAGGGCCATTGCTCGATGATCAGTGCTGGGAGAAGGTTACGATAGACAGCGGGAAAACCCTTACTCTTTCGGACAAGGTTAATCCGTACCGCTTTAAGGAGATTGAGTTCAAGAATCAGTCCAACGCGAGGCTGGCTTTCCCCGATATGGGGCCGAATGAAAAAGTCACGATGTTTCTGGACAACTGGAACGGCGGGAAGGTCAACGGAAACCAGCTCTTCAACCAGAATAATTCCCCAGGCAATCTGTTGATTAACATCACCGGCAGTTCGAGTTTTCACCTGAACGGCACGGCCGACATGAACGCGCGTTTCGTCGCACCTCTAGCCGATATCTTTATGAACGGAAACTTCATTTTCCACGGATCCGTCGAATGCAGTGAGTTCGAGGCTTCCGGCAATGCGCGCTTCAATTATGACGAAAACATCAATGCAGCCGCTGTGCCTGCGATCAGCGATTTGAAGATTACGTTGAAGAAAGCCGGGCAGAGATACAGGTAGCCGAAAAAGGGTGCGGTTCCGGACGGTTCCTGTTTCCGGAAAAGAAAACAGGAACCGTCCCCTTTTCTGTGAAGCTCAACTTCTGACGGGGATGTCCAGTATTTTCGGTTTATGCCCGGTGAGGTCGAAAAATTTCTCGATACCCTCATGAGAAATGCAGAGTGTGGCAGTGTTCACAAGAGGGTGGCAGCCAACCGCATCTGCCTCCCAGACGTCCTTGTCCACTACCAGTTCTACTGAGCGGGCCGTATCGTTCATCAGCGCGAGAAGGCTCACAGCACCGGGCTTTATACCAAGATGCTTCTCCAGACGCTCAGGCGACCCGAAGCTGAGGCGACCGGCATCAAGAAGTTTTCCGGTGGCGGTAAGGTCGACATCCTTCGCTTCATCCACCACTATCAGAATATGCCTCACGCCTTTCTTGTCGCGGAGGAAAAGATTCTTCGCAGCCATCCCGTCGAAATGAGGTACCATCTGTCTCGCCTCCCCGCAGTTCATGACGGGTGGATGTTCAACCATCGTGAAGGAGATTCCATTCCGAGAGAGAAAATCAAGAATTTGTGTCGTCATAATCAGTTTGTTTTTACATAGTTGCCCGGCGCCCCGATGAAGGTTACATTTATTCGCAGGTCTGGTCCATCCTGTCCGGGGAGAGTTGACGATGAAAATACTGCCTGCCGCTGCGGTATCCGCGATTTTCCTGGTTCAAACCGGAATCGCCTCAGATCGTGTCTATCTCTGTAACGGAGTGTACAGGAACACGCCGTGCGCGAAAGGAGCCGTGAGTGAAGAGCATCGACTCCCGCCGCTTACGAGGTACAAAGCGCGAGACTATTACATACCGCCGGTGCTCCCTGAGGATTCGGGGCCGGCTGAAACAAAAGCTTCAATCGATCCGATAAGGCTGAATTCGTCTCACGAAGAGGTGAAGCCTGCGGATACCGCATCCAGTTCGGGCAGTTTGAAGATTTCCGGACCTGAAGTCGACAGATTCCTGGCAAAGCAATGAGGGGAAGAGAGTGACGGAATCGCAGACGTCGATAACGGCAGCGCGCGCAGTGCATTATGACTGAAGATCCTCCCCGCCGCCGTGGGGAATGTCGCCGCTGAGAGGAGGGTGTGTTCCGCATCAGTCAAATCTATCCTCGGCCATTGTAAATTATCCCGCCTGTTGATGTGTACAGCCGGAACACATCAGCTGCCTGCCTGGATAAAATCCCCACTTTCACTTCGATCCCCCGAATCCGAAGCTCGTTAATCCAGTCAGGATGAATCGGCCCTTCATCGAACCCGGCGAGATTTTCCGTTTCTTCTCTCGAGGCCGCGACGAGAAGCCTCCTTACCCCGGCCCATAAAATGGATCCCGTACACATGCAGCAGGGCTGAGCGGATGATGCCAGAGTGAAGATCCGTCCCTGCGGCAGAGAGTGCCCGGTGAACATTTCGAGCGCTCCGGAGAGGCAGACGAATTCCGCGTGATAAAAAGCATTCTCCAGAGGGACGACACGATTGGCGCCCAGTGAAACAACGTGTCCTGCTTCGTCAAAAAGGGCGGCGCCGAAAGGGCCGCCGGTATCTTCTTCGACATTCTTCTCCGCAAGCCTGATCGATAGGGCGACTTTTTCCTCATCAGAGGGATATTTCGCCGCAAGCTTAAGCTCTGAAGCCCAGGCCGGCAGAAGCTTGTCATAAATCCTGATCATACCCGTTTCCTTTCCATCACTGCCCCGAACGCTCCTGCCATATCGTGCGTATGGGGCATCACCGTGTAACAGCCCTCTTCAGGGCAGACTTCCTCAGCCAGAAAACCGGCGCAGGGGAGGATATGAAACTCAGGATGCTGCCCGAGAAAGCTTTCGACCACTTCCTCGTTTTCGTGCCTGTTTATCGTACAAGTGCTGTAGATGAGACGTCCTCCAGGACGGACAAGAGCTGATGCGGCATCAAGCAGGGCGGCCTGAAGTTCGATCAGCCCGGCAATGTTTTCTTCTTTTTGATTCCACCGCAGATCGCTCTTTTTTCCAAGGGTGCCAAGTCCCGAGCAGGGAGCATCTACAAGAACTCTGTCAGCCTGAGTTTTAAGAGGAGGCTTGCGCCCATCAGCGGCTGCGACTTCGAGTGACGTTATTCCGAGCCTGTTTGAAAGCCCGCGCACGAGCCGAAGGCGCCGCGGCCCCGGATCGAGGCTCATAACGAGCCCTGTGTTTTTCATCAAAGCAGCGATATGCGTGCTTTTCCCGCCGGGTGCGGCGCACAGGTCAATAACCAGTTGTCCAGGCTTTGGGTCGACAAGATGCCCGACAAGAGCAGCGCTTTCGTCCTGAATCGTGAAAAGGCCCTCAGCGAAACTCGCAAGTGTGTGGAGAGGCTTCTCATGAGATAGAATCTTCAAGATGTCCGAAGCGAATTTTCCCTCTTCAACTTCAACGCCTTCCGTCCTCAGCTTCTTTCGAAGTTGATCCGCGTCCGTCTTGAGAGTATTCAGCCTGATCGATGTCGGCCATGCCTCATTGTTCCTTCGTGCAAGCGCTTCAGCCTGGGAGTCTCCAAGCTGTTCTCTCCAGAGCCGGAGAATCCATTCAGGGTGACTGAGATTTCCGGAGCCGGATGATTCAGGGACTTTCCGGCATAAATTCCTCAGTACAGCGTTGACGAAACCTGATTTGGGGCCCTTTGCATGCTTCTTCGCGAGTTCGACAGCCTCGTTAACTGAAACCTCTCTCGGCACTTTGTCGAGGAAAAGGACCTCATAGGCTCCGAGCCGCAGGATGTTTCTCGTCCAGGAATCGAGAGATGACACTGGTTTCCTGAGAAAAGGCCTGAGTTCGTCGTCAATTCGCGCGCGCTGCTGCAATGTTCCTTTTACCAGTTGAGTGAGAAAGCCCGATGATGCTTCACTCCCTTCAATTTCCGTATAGGCATGCTGAAGAAGAACATGGGCGTGCGCCTTTGTGCGGTCTACTCGTTCGAGAATGCGCAGTGCTGTTTCTCTGTGGTTCATTGTACTGAAAAGTAACATGTTTCAGAAGGAGTTGACACCGCTCATGTACCCGTCCCGCTGCATGGGAAAAAATCCCGTTTCGATGCAGAAGGGAGGAGGAAATGGCAATTGTCAAGGTGATTGAGCTTATCGGCGAGTCCGGCGACAGCTGGGAAGACGCGGCAAGGAGCTGCGTGAAGGAAGCTGTTATGACGATCAAAAATGTTAAAAGCGTGTACATAGAAGACATGCAGGCGATGGTCGAGAACGACAAGATTACGAAGTACCGGGTGAACTGCAGGCTTTCTTTCGTAATTGACGACAGCGCGAGGTGACGCGGGAACCGCGCAGATTGCCGGTGCATGAAGCCAGTGGCAATCCTGGCGAGGTCAAACCATCGCAATAACCATCCTCAGCACTCTGTCGAGCTTTCTGCCCGCCGTTCGGGCGACGGCAAGCACTTCCTCATGATTCGGGTTGGAAGCGTTGATGCCTGCCGCATAATTTGTGAGAAGCGAAATCCCGACGACATTCTTTATTCCAAAATTCTTCAGGGCGAGAACTTCGGGAACAGTCGACATGGCCACTGCGTCGGCGCCAAGGAGACGCATCGCCTTTATATCGGCCTTTGACTCATATCTCGGGCCTTTTGCGTAGAAATATACTCCACGACGAAGGGTAATTCCCTCCTGCAGAGCTGCTTTCGTCAGCCGATCGTTTATGTCCGGGCAATACGGATCGATCTGCGAATAGAACCTCTCTCCGAGTTCGGGTGCATGCGCTCCTGTCGACGGATCTTCGCACAGCAGAGTGATGTGGTCGTCTATCAGCATCAGGTCTCCGACATTGAACGCAGTGTTAAGACACCCTGCTGCGTTTGTAAGGATGAACCTTTCAGCGCCGAATGAGGCAAGAGCAAGAACGCCGAACGCCACGTCTGCTGAGGAGTACCCTTCATAACAGTGCACCCGGCCCTGCATCACCGCGACATCCCTGCCTTCGATCCGGCCGAAAATCAGAGCGCCTCCATGACCGGCAACCGACGAAGATGGAAAATTCGGGATGTCTTCGTATGGAATCCGCAGAGGATCTTCTATTGATGCGGCAAAATCTCCCTGCCCGCTCCCGAGAACAATGGCAATATCGGCCCTTCTTCCCGTATTCCTGAGATACTGTACCGACTCGCCGAGCTTTCGCAGGTAATCGGTTCTGGCGTGAGATGGAGTCATGCTTTCCTCATCGATGAGAACTGGTGTAGAAGGGTATATCAGGGGCTGTCGAAATGAAAGATGAACAACCTTTGCCGGGCGCGAACTTCGATTTTTATGGTGTGCGGGTTTCCGCAAGATCCAGCTGCGCTCAGATCCTGGAATGGCTTTCTTTCGATTTTCTGTATTTCAAGGCTGACGCGAAAGGTTCCCCTGATGTGACAGTCGATGCGGTAATCGGCGAAATTCCATCAGACATTATTCCTCCCATTGAAGAATCTGTTCACGCACCTTCATACGTTTCATATGACAACGGGGATCTGCGGTACGTGGATTATTACGGCAGAGCCGTGGTGAAAATGGATTACTCAAGCGAAGAGGCGAGGCTGTGGTCTCCCGATGTGGAGTTTGCCTGCGAAAAACTCTACCT
>CAYQVO010000007.1:62555-68274 GCA_964421085.1 uncultured Bdellovibrionales bacterium
CGGTCCGGGACAAAGCATGTCTTGTGCTTCTTCCAATGCGGGCGGGCAAATCGACGCTGGCGATGTCCCTTCTGAAAATGGAAGATACAGAGCTCTATTCAGAGGACACGCCTCTCATTGACAGGCAGGGATCCATTCATGCGTTCCCTCTTCGTATCGGTCTTCGCGAGGGCGAGGAGATTCCGGAAGAGATGAAGCCGCACAGCAGGGTCTTTCAGCGTAGCGAATTCGGACCGAAGACGCTTGTTTCCAGCGACTTTTTCTCTTCCCGGATCGCGAGGTCCTCCCGTCCTGTTTCAACCCTTGTTATTGGAAAATGGACTCGTGCATCGGAACCGGTCATCCGTCCTGCCGGACGCATTTACGCTCTTGGAAAGCTTTTCCGGGATTGTGTCTTCGGACTGGGGCTTCCTCAGGTTGTCGAATATTTCCTGCGAACTCCCATGAAGGATCTGTTGACAAAGACCCCGCTTGCGCTCAGCCGTATATGGGCCTGCATGCGGGTGTGCGCTTCGGCGAAGTGTGTCGAGGTTCTGCTGTGTTCCGACCGGGAGAAGAATAAAGCCCTGCTGGAGCGTCTACTGAGCGAATAGCATCCTTACCTTGAAACCCGCGCCATCATTCTGAAAAATCCCGCTATTAATCCGGCTCCGTATGAAACATGCATAGTAACCAGCGCAAGCGGCACAAGCGCCAGATGCCGGGCAGAGCGCCGCGAGACTGCGGAGATGATCCCGGTCAAAACACACAGAACTGCGTACGCCGAATAAAGGAGTGAAAGAACAGGGGGCTTGAAAATGCAGAAGATTACAAGCCCGAGCACAAACAGGGAAGGTACAAAAAACGCGAGATCTATCGGGCGTGGATTCTGGAAGATATGCTGCGCTCTCCCCGCGCCATATCTGCAGAATTGAAGCGCCAGCTCCCGGAAACTCTTTCGCCTCGATCTGTAAACGTACATGCCGGGGTTATAATAAAGGTGGTGGCCGGCATCGTTTATACGTTTCAAAAATTCAGGATCCTCGCCGGGGTGGAGGTTGCCATTAAGACCTGCCATTGCAGCATAGACATCTTTTCGAATCAGGAGGTTGCACAGGGTAAACTCTTCACCGGCGACTCGTCTTGGGCGTCCGACAGGAACGTGCCTGCACCGCGTCATCATGCTTCCGATAAATGAACCCATGGCATCGCCGATTGCAGTCTCGAGGACGCCGGCTTCGGGGCGCGTCAGCGCGGGGCCCCCGGTTGCGGCAGTTTCTTTTGATTCATCGAGCGTTGAAAGGCCGATCCTGAGTGTGTCCTCGGGGAGGATACAGTCGTCGTCAAGGAAATAGACATATTCACCTTCAGCATCTTTTACGGCAAGATTTCTCTGAACTGACGGGGCTGAACCATGGGGTGTCAGCACTTCAATCTGATCTTTCCATCTCAGAAGGAGATCGCTGCATGAAAAGACTTCCGGCTGCGCGCCTTCAGTCCGCACAGGGACAATAATGCTTACTCTTCGTTTCTGCGGCACTGCTCCTGTATCCTGCTTACGACTCTATTTTCGCTCGTCTATCGGCACGTAATGGTTCAAACGGTTGCCGGTGTAAACCTGCCTTGGCCTCGCAATCTTCGGGACGGATTCGAGAACTTCACGGTAATGGGCGATCCATCCCGGCATTCTTCCAATCGAAAATATGACGGGGAACATGTCAACAGGAATGCCGATTGCCCGCATTACTATGCCGCTGTAAAAGTCCACATTTGGATACAGTCTGCGTTCCACGAAATACGGGTCGGAGAGCGCTTTTTCTTCGAGTTTTTTCGCAATATCGAGGAGAGGGTCAGTTATATGAAGCGTATTGAGGAGGTCGTCGCACCGGGCCTTTATGATTCTCGCTCTCGGGTCGTAATGCTTGTACACTCTGTGGCCGAATCCCATCAGCCGCACGCCTTCCCTGCGATTTTTCACATTTTCGAGAATATTCGATCCGTCATCCCCCGAATCGTGGATTTCCTGCAGCATTTCAAGAACGGCCTGATTCGCTCCGCCGTGAAGCCGGCCCCAGAGCGCGCATACGCCCGATGAGACGGAAGCAAAAAGATTGGCGCCGCTGGATGCGACCATTCGGACGGTTGATGTCGAACAGTTCTGCTCATGGTCGGCATGAAGCAGGAAAATCGTGTCCATGGCGTTAATAACTTTCGGGTTTCTATCGAACGGTTTGTGAGGAAGCGAGAACATCATATGGAGGAAATTCTCTGAATAACGGAAACTTGGGCTGGGATATTCAATGGGCAGCCCTCGTGATTTTCTGTAACAGAATGCGGCTATCGTCCGGACCTGCGAAAGAAGGCGGGCGGCCATCGGTTCGAAGTCTTCCCGTTTGTCCGCCTTCTGCAGTTCAGGGTAGTAACAGCTCACCGCGTTAATCATGGCCGACAGCATGGCCATCGGATGTGCGCCGGAAGGCACGCCCTCGAAATGAAAGCGCATGCTCTCATGAAGGAGTTCGTTATCCGTGAGGAACTGCGAGAAGTGGCTGAGCTGGGCCTGTGTCGGGAGATGGCCCTGAATGAGCAGGTACGCAGTCTCTACGAACGTGGATTTTTCGGCGAGTTCCTCGATAGGAATGCCGCGGTAGCGCAGAATTCCCTTTTCCCCATCAATGAACGTGATGGCGCTTTTGCACGACGCAGTATTTACATAGCCGTCATCCAGTGTAATGAAGCCTGTCTCCGAACGAAGTGACGATATGTCGAGCGCTTTTTCGCCTTCCGACCCTTCAATCGCCGGCAAATCGAAAGCGCGGCCGTCAATTTGAATCTTTACAGGTTCAATTTTTTCGATATCGGAAATGCGGCCGTTACCGGTGGTCATGATTCCTCCCTGGTGCGCTCAAATACTGCTTCCCAGTATATTGGAAATCTCACGGTTCTCATCATTTGTCCACATGTCGAGCGACGGCGCGACATGAAGCCGGGTGAAATGCCGTTTAAATCAATCGTTTAAGTCCGGTCATTCTCCGCGTTGTGGCTGGAGCCGCGTCATCCGCCGGCGATTGAGAAAGGCAGTAATTTCTGAAATGCGGTCCGCAAAGGAGGAAAACATGATTCCATCATCTTCAGAAATTGTGCCTGTTCATACGTCGTCCGAGGTGAACGAAAGCATAAGAGAGGATCTCCATCGAAGAGCCGGCAAGTGCGTGGGGGCCGGCCCGGCGGAAATCACGCAAGCCCTCGAAGACCTGGACAGAGAGTGGGATATAGAAAGGGCGATAGAGGCGAACGCTGCGAGCCTTTCCCTGGCAGGAGTTGCGCATTCCGCCCTGCACACAAAAAAGTGGATGATCCTTCCGGACCTTGTGGCCGGATTTCTTCTGCAGCATGCGATCCAGGGATGGAGACAGGCGATATTCTGAATGCGGTGGCGATTGGGGCGTAAATATGCTCTAGTGTTTCACGCGCTTCTCGCTGCCGCGACCCTTCGTCTATGCTCAGGGCAAAGCGAGGCGTGGTTCTCCAGTTCAATGATCGAATTGCGCTTATGAAATACAAGCTCGCCATCTGCAGCTGGTCGTTGAGACCAAAGTCGCCTGAGGCTCTCTTTGAGTCGCTTTTCCGGATCGGGATAAACCGCATTCAGCTCGCGTTGAGGCCTGTCTATGAAGGGCGGCCTGAATGGCAGGACATAGCGGGCAAGTGTGAGAAGCGGGGAGTGGAAATAGTCTCGGGTATGTTCGAGCCTGCGGATGAGGATTATTCCTCTCTCGATTCGATAAAACGTACCGGCGGTCTTGTGCCGGACTCCACCTGGGAGCGGAACCTGTCGCTGATGGAGAAGTGCGCATGCGCAGCTTCGGACCTGCGTCTCAAGCTTGTGACCTTCCACGCCGGAGTCATCCCGCACCCGGGCAGCGCCGAGTTTGAAAAAATGGCGGAGAGAGTGCTCACGGCGGCCGGGATTTTCCGGGAACGAGGTATCGCAATCGCTCTCGAAACAGGGCAGGAGACTGCGGAAACAATGAAGGATTTCATGGAGGCTGTAAGCATCTCAGAGGCCGGAATCAATTTCGATCCTGGGAACATGATTCTTTACGACAAGGGCGACCCGGTCCATGCGCTGGAGATTCTCTTTCCCTATATCCGGCAGTGTCACATAAAAGACGCGCAGCGGACCGCTGTCCCCGGCACGTGGGGAGAAGAAGTCGCGGCCGGTGGGGGCGAAGTGGACTGGCGGCGTTTCTTTTCAGTATTGACGGAAAGGGGCTATGAAGGCGCTCTCAGCATCGAGCGGGAAGCGGGTGCGGACAGGGAAGGAGATATTGCGAAAGCAGTGCAAATGGTGAAAAGGTTTGTGTCGGTGTGAGGCGGTCGAGGGAGGTGCCGCCCCGCATTTGCAGCCTTACATCTACAGCCTCACATTCAGCAGAATCCGCACGAGATGATCCTGAAGATTCTGCAGGCCGTCATTTTCGAAGTAAACCGGAAAATCGAAAACAAGATCCAGCTCGACGCGATCGAAAGCGATCACGGAAAGGGCGGGACCGACAAAAAGTTCCGTGAGGCCTGAATCGCTGACTTTACTCCCGTTGAGTTCATCATGATCCTTCCATATCCCGCTCACGGCAAACTTCGGAATGACGAGAGCATCGCTGGTATCCACAGCGTAAATTCCCAGAGTGCTTCTCCACCTGAGATCATCCGCGAAACGGTAGCCGTGATCGCCTTCGGTTCGCAGAATGTATTCGACATATCCGTCAAAAAGAAACCTGTCCTGCCGGAAAAGCATCGCAGCTCCAAGCGGAACATCATAAGAACCTGTCCCCAGTGTCATATCAGAGCCTCTGATTGAACGGTTCAACGGCTGAGGCAGAAGCTCATCCTTCAGACGCGCCGTGTCTCCTGTCGCTAACTTGATTCCTGGAATGAACTGCAGAAGGAATTCCTGCTTTCCCTTTGTATATTGGAAGAGACTGACGGGCACATATAACGCGACATCCCCAAGACCTGCCTCCGATGTGTATGAGGCGGTATCGTCAAAATCAAGCCATTTGGCATGGTTGTTCACGAAGGGCACTTGAGCTGTCAGTCCGAAATAGCTGTTTACATCCCAGGCTGCGGAAATCTCAGTCACATCCGTTTTTAGATTTTGAGAAGGGACATTTGAGTCGATTTCGCCGCCACGCCTTGTCTTGGAATAGCCGAACAAGTCCTGACGGATTCCCATGCGCACTGTTTCCGGAACAAGCTCCCGCGCATTTAACGGGGTATAGACTCCGCAGTTATCACACGCGAAAGCGGGGGCCGCGCAGCTGAAAACAGCCGCAAAAAAAACAAGCCGAAATTTGAGTAAATAATTATGCATCTGAGTATTCTCCTGCCGGGAGGATAACCCGGAGGCCGGAAGGACGCTACCTGTTTTGTGAAAAAACGCCCGGAAAACGGGGATTCAGAAGCTGCAATTCCATCACTCAATGGTGAATCCAAGCTGTTCCGCTTTCTGCGTTGCCTGCGGCGAAGAGGAATGGGAACTGGAAAAGATCATCGTTCCGTCAGCTTTTACATAATAACGGTGGGTACCATCGCTGCCGTATATAACCGCCCTGTTTCCGCTATCAAGCTCACCAGCATCCAATTCTTTCTCCGCCTTCGCCAGGGTGAACTCACCCTCGCAGCCTGTCCACTGAGATTCATCGAAGTCTCTCATTTCTCTCAGAGCTTCACGTACTCC
>CAYQVO010000007.1:68284-73299 GCA_964421085.1 uncultured Bdellovibrionales bacterium
ACGGAGATTCAGGCTGGGTGCGGGGGCCGGGGCAGCAGTCAATGGTTCCCATATTCCCCGGTAATCATCACCCAGCGCAACGAGTCTTGCCGTCTCTGCCGCATGCGGAGGTTTTCCCTGGATACGGCGCATCCACGCCCGGAAGATCGCCTCTCCAAGCATTTTCTGATCGTCTTTCCCGCCGCTGACAACGTCGAGGGCCTTTCTCAAAAGCCCGCGCGGATCGAAACTCAGCGACATCCAGCTCCGCTCCGAAACGCTCGCTGCTTCCAGCGTCCTTTGAATCAGAAGCGGCATGAGTTTCCCCAGCAGCTCGTTGAACGCTGGAGATTCGAGACACTCTACAAATTTTTCCGTCAGCACAAGTATGCCCGCATTCGATTTTGAGATAATTTTTCTTTTCAGGCTCTGAGCTGCTTGAGTGAGCTTCTCCACATCCACAGGTGCGAGCGAGCGCAGCATCTCGGTCTCGAGAAACATGTCACGAATTTCTTCCGGCAATGAGGAGGCGACCGCTCTTAAACGGCAAAAAGCGTTGGATGCACGATTCGATGGCAATTCAAATTTCACGATAGACTCTCCTCGAAGCCTCGCTCTCAACAGTGATATGGCGTGTATTCCGATCCATGTGCTCCGAGGAGTCGTTTCTCAACACATTCGAAAACAGCGAACGCACTAATCCGGAAGAATTCATTGCAGCCACCCCATAATAAGTGCTACTATATGGTCATGATCAAGTTAAATATCAGTCAAATAAAAGCCTCTATTTCGGACTATGTTCCGGCCCTCCTGAAGGGCAAAAAGATAATTCTCTGCAGACGCAACGAGCCAATTGCGGAGATTATCGGTCTTGGGCCCACTGCCAGGGAAACAGGAAAGAAGCGGGAAATCGGATTTGCAGCGGGAAGATTCAAAGTCGACGATTCCTTCTTCGAACCCCTGTCGGACGCCGAACTTGCACTGTTTGAGGGCGGGGAAGAGTGAAATTTCTGCTCGACACCTGTACGCTTCTCTGGCTGTCGCTTAATTCGAAGAAACTGACTCGGAGAGTCCGGGATATCTGCAGTGACGATGACACAGTTTTGATCTTGAGCACTGTCTCCTGCTGGGAAATAGTCCACAAAATCCAGGCGGGGAAATTGAAGCTGTCCAATTCAGGCCGGGACTTCCTCAGAGAAGCTGTTGACAGACTGAACCTCGATCTTCTGCCGCTCGATTTCGAATCAACCATTCGCCTTTCTTATCTTCCAGTGCTGCACAGAGATCCTTTCGACAGGATGCTCGCTTCGGCTGCAATCGAGAATGAGCTTCCCATGCTCACACCCGACCTCAAGATCGCCCAGTACGGAGTAAAGACGGTGTGGGATTAGAGCTGTTCGCAAAATGAATGTCCGGAATCGGACTGCACCATAACCCGCAAAGGCCGGCAGCCCCGGCGGACAATCCCTCAATCACATACGCAGCGATCGGCGCCAGTGAGGCTCAGGGTATCGGCGATCCTTCCATCCCCTGACGGGAACCTGCCGTGGCTTTTGAGCGTGAACAGAGGGAATACGACGGCACCTGGATGCACGCAGAGTTGATGCAGTTGAAAAAACCCGTGCCCTTGTGAGTTTCAGGTCAGTTCAGAGACGCTTCAACCGGCATTGACCATCGCAATGCACGCCGGCTATGCTTCCACGTCCCTTTTCTTCCGGCCTGGCCTGGACTTTTCGGGAGCTGCGATCGGTTCGTCGTCATAAGAACCACGCCGCCGCCTTGCCCTTTTCCCGCCGCCGGCTTCTTCGTCGCGTTCATCTTCCCGCGGGATGGGATTCTCCGGCGGCTCGGGCCCGGTTTCCGGAGGTGCGGCCGGTTTCTGCTGCGGCGGGCTTTCCGGGTACATTATTGAGTTCTGATATGTCCCGAAGACAGGAGTCCGGGTGAAAGACGGGCTCGCGATGCCGGTGTCTTTCACCGCTGATGATGCCGCGCCGAGATTTGTGAGGGCCGAGGATACCGCTTTCTGAACAAGATCCGAAACTCCGCTATCGAATCCGGTCTGTCCCACGTTCATGCCGGATGTGATCGAAACAACAGCGGCATCCGAAATTTCGACAGCCGCAGCCTGATCTGATTCCGAAGCGGCTGTCTCTGCAGTTTTCGGCTTTGACTGCCGGGGGCTGGACTGGTCGGTGCGAAGAACACCATCGCTCGTGAAGAATCCTTCTCCGGGTGCACTGATGGCCATATGCAGATCTCCTCGATGTTCCTTTATCGGGAGGAAAGTCGGCAGGACAGCCGGAATCTTTATGTTCTGCGGCTATTCAGGGATCAAATTCCCCGGTGTGAAGCCATTCCATGCTCCAGATTGGATCTGCTCCAGGCTTCATGGCTCTCCATCAAAATCTCGTCTCTCGCTGATTCATCGACAGGGAGGCCGCGGGCCGCAAGTTCTCCAATTACGACAGCCGGAACGACATTATTAAGCTCAACCACCAGAGGGGTCATGTCCTTCAAATGATGAAGGGCGACGCCTGCCGAAGTGTCCTCATTCAGAGTGCGCGCAGCAGCGTGCAGTATCGTGCTGGCAAGGCAGCACAGCGAAAGAGCGGCATAGTCGTCCTGGAGCATTTTGGAAACTTTCCCGCTCCGGATCATGCCGTACATTCCGGCTGCATCTCCGGTTATTGAGGAAAGAGCTTCCTTTACCTTCGATGAAACCGTGCCCTGGTCGACTCCGAAGTCCTCCTCGAGATGCGCCTTGAGAACATCTGTATGATCCCTCAACACGTCCCTTACCGTCTCGAGCACATTTGCCGCCTGCGGGTATTTTTTCATATCGTCGTCATCAAGATGTTTTTCTACGGCTTCGAGAGTGTGTGTCTCCGCAGCCAGCTGATTGCTGACGCACTTTATGAGGATGTCTTCACGCTCGCTCATAATATCTCCTGATAATAAAATATGTTACAGAGTCTCAGAGCGGGGAATCCGGCGCGATGACGTTGATCAGGCGAGGGGATTTGAAAAACCGGAAGCTGCACGGGGCGGATCATTCATGCCCGATTCGGAATGCGGATATTGAGACTGTAACGGACCTTTCTTACCGCAGTGAAGTATGTTGAACAAAAATAAACGATTCCTGCCCGCTTATGTCAACCTCTCCCCGATTGAATTCGTCAGGAAAAGAGAAGACTCCTGGCGCAGTTTTTTCCCTTTTTCCAGCGGGAACGGGATGTGGACTTTCAGCGGCCGAGTCGCCCTGAAGGAGGGCCTGCGGAGAATAGGTCTCACGCCGGGTACCACTATCCTTGTGCCCTCATACTTTCAGGGAACGGAGATCGACACACTTATTGCGGCGGGATACAGGCTCAAGTTTTACCGGATAGAAAGGGATTTCGGCGTTGATCTCTCCGATGTCGAAAACAAGGTCGATGAAAAGGTCACGGCCCTGTTCATCATCCACTACTTCGGCCTCCCGCAGCCGCTCGCGGCGATCGAAGAGTTCTGCAGGCGGCGCTCACTTGCGCTTATTGAAGATTGCGCTCTAAGCCTGTTCAGCAGGGATAGAGATACGTGGCTCGGTTCGCGAGGTGATATGGCGCTGTTTTCTGTTCACAAGACCCTGCCCCTCCCGCATGGCGGGTTTCTCGCGTGCAAGGTGGGAGGCAGTTCGAAGCTGGAACCCCCGCCCGTGCACTCGACAATTCTGCAGACAGCGGACCTTCTCGCACAGGCGGCCAAATGCGCGATGTCGTCCAGGACAGTCGACAACTTGTGGAACAAGACTTCGGGAAAGCGCGCGGCTCTCGCCGGCAGGACCGTGGTTTCAGGGGCAATAACACTTGATCCGGCTGTCTTCAGATACTCCGTGTCGTCCCTCACTCTCCGGCTGATGGGCCTTTGTAATCCGGCGGAAATCATCGACAGGAGGAGGGCCAACTTCCTGCAGCTTCATGAGCTGCTGGATGGAACAGCATGCCGCCCCCTGAAGGGACTTCCCGACGGGGCCTGTCCACTGTTCTATCCGGTAATCGTAGAGAACAAGTTCGCATTCCGTGATGAGCTTTTCCGGCTGGGAATAGGCAGCGTCAACCTCTGGAGCCGGTCTCATCCTGCCTGTCCCGATGCAGCCGATGTCGTTTATCTGCGCCGGGGGATGCTGGAACTCCCGATCCATCAACAACTCGATCACGACGATATTAAGCGGATAGGAGAGGCGGTGGCGCGTCTGCTTGCAAAGAAGCGCGTTGCCGCTGCAGGTCAAATGAGCCGGGCGGAGGAACTGCAGATTCGTGATCCCGTTCAGGCGCCGGGATTTGAAAAATCAGGAGGCAGAATTCCTTTCTCACGGTAAATGGGACGAGCGACAGCTCGTATCGCCTCGAGACGCAGGATGAAACGGAGCGTGGCGATCAGACATACCGCTCCCGCAGCAGCCAGCGCGGTTGATACTCCTGCCCGGTCGGCGACCGTGCCGGAGAGGAGACTGCCGATGGGCATCATTCCCGTGAACGCCATGGCATATATGCTCATCACCCTTCCGCGTTTGTCGTCGGCGACAATTGTCTGAATGATGATGTTGCTCGAACCCGAAAGTGTCATAAAAGAAAACCCCGCCGCAAACAGCAGGATCATAGATATCGGCAGCGATGAGGTCGAAGCAAGCGCGAACAGGACGGACCCAAGAATAATTCCCGAAGTTCCTATCATGCGTCCAAGTCCGACCACGCCTGCCCGGGACGCGAGCATGAGAGCAGCCGAGAGTGCTCCAAGGCCCGCGCACGACATGAGAAGTCCCAGGAGCCTCGAGTCGCCGTGAAACAGGTCATGCACAAGAACGGGGAGCAGCACCAGATAGGAAGTCCCCATCAGGCTCACCGCCGCAATCATGATCAGGACTTCGCGCACAGGCGTCAGGCGGATCGTATAACTGAATCCTTCTTTCATGCTGCGGAAAACGCCGGATGTCGCAGTGGATAGTCCTGTGAAGTCCGTGCGCTTGAAGTAAAGGGTCGTGAGAACTCCGAGATAAC
>CAYQVO010000007.1:73419-109528 GCA_964421085.1 uncultured Bdellovibrionales bacterium
ATCCGCCGGTTCGTCCAGCATCTCTTTAACGAACGCCTGCCGGGCCGGTATGTCGAGAGCGTTTACGGCGCCCTGGAATGATGTGAGCACGATAATCCAGAATACATCGATGCGGCCTGTCAGGATAAGCGCTGCCATGGCGAAAGACTCAAGCATCGAAAGAGTCTGCGTGAGTTTCAAAAGCATTCTCTTGTCGAATCTATCAACCTGCGTGCCCGCCGGCGGTGAAAGAAAAAATGCGGGGATCTGCCCCGCGAAAGCAACGAGCCCGAGAAGAAACGGCGACTGGGTAAGCCTGTAAACAAGCCAGCTTGAGGCGACAGTCGCAATCCAGCTTCCGAGCAGCGATACAAGCTGTCCGAGAAAGAAGAGACGGTAATTCCTGTGCCTGAATGCCCGGAATAAATTTTGAACAGCCGTCGGCGCCATGGTTCACAAATACCGCATGTCGGCGCGACGCGCCAGCATTGTTCCCCCGGGGATGGGGAAAGGGGAAGATGATCGGTGGATGCTCAACCGTTGACGAACCGCATCGACGATTCCGGGTACCGCAGTCCGGAGGCCGCTCCCGCGGGCATAATCTCCTCGATTGCAGCCAGATCTCTTTTGGTCAGCTCTATGCCGAGAGCGGCGACGTTTTCTTCAAGGTGGTCTCTGCGCGCTGTTCCTGGTATCGGAACTATGTCATCTCCCTGCGCGAGAACCCACGCGAGCGCAAGCTGTGAAGGTGTCACTTCTTTTTCCTTCGCAATCTCCCTGACCTTGTGCACCAGGTCGAGGTTTTTGTAGAAATTTTCACCCATGAATCTCGGGGAATTCCTCCTGTAGTCGTCCACGGGAATGTCCTCCGGTCGCTGGAACCTTCCCGTCAGAAAGCCTCTGCCAAGCGGGCTGTACGAAACGAAGCCGATTCCAAGATCTCTTACGGTCGGAAGAATTTCGTTCTCAGGTTCCCGGCTCCACAGAGAGTATTCTGTCTGGAGTGCTGTGATTGGATGAACTTTGTGTGCGCGGATGACTGTCGCCGGGGATGCTTCCGAAAGACCGAGATAACGGACTTTGCCCGCCTGAACGAGCTCCGCCATTGCGCCCACTGTTTCTTCGACAGGGACGGATGGATCTACCCTGTGCTGATAGTAGAGATCTATATAATTGACGCCAAGACGGGACAGCGAAGCGTCACAGCATGAGCGGACATATTCAGGACTGCCGTTTATGCCGAGGAAGCTGCGGTCGCTTCCGCGCACATTCCCGAATTTTGTGGCGAGAACGACTTTGTCCCTGATGTCGCGAATGAGGCGGCCCACCAGTTCCTCGTTTTTGAAAGGTCCGTACATGTCGGCGGTGTCGAGAAAGTTCACTCCAAGATCCACGGCTCTGTGAATCGTAGCTGCTGATTCCTCTTCCGTTGCCCCCGCATAGAATTCGCTCATTCCCATGCAGCCAAGGCCGAGCGCCGAAACCTCCAATCCGTGTTTTCCGAGCTTTCTGTGTTTCATCCGGTTCTCCCGTTTTTGGTGTCACTATGAAATATGACGTACAGTATCCCTGGAATGCGCTGGATCATAAAGCAGTATTTTGGCTGATGTTATTCTGAGGAAGTATCGGGATTATGGAGGAGGGGAAATGAAAGTTGATTTATTTATTGTTTTTCCCGGAATGCTTATTCTCTCCGGCTGCCATCGTTCTGAAAGGGCGGTCACTGAGGCGCCGGCCGGCAGCTGCGCACGCAAGTGCACTCTTCCTCAGCTTCATTTCCTCCAAAGTTATCACAAGCCTCGCGGAGCCTGAGCTACTGTGCCTGTGTCCTGCGCCACATGATCGACTATCGAAGCGAGCCAGGTGCCGAACGTGCCTGGAACCGACCGTCGAATGACTTCTTTTGCGAGCCCTGCGACCGCAGCCAGCGCCGCGCTTTTCAGCTCGCCAGCCTGCCTTCTCACATCTTTCCGGGCTTCGCCTGTAAAGCCGCCGGCTCCCTCATTGATTCTCTGCATGATGTTGCGGCCTCCATTGTGTCTCTGGAGCCAGTTCTGGACACTGGTGCCCGCTCCACGGACACAGGGTCTCGACCGCACCAGTGTCGCTCCAAGCAGCAGTCCGGTGAGGACGGATGCTCCCACTACTGTCCAGGGTCTGACATCGGCATGATACTGGAGGCTGAAGGGCTGTTTCATCGACGATTTCGCATCGTCGACAGTATTCCGCACTTCTCCCTCCAGGGTTTCCAGTTTGTGATTCAACGACACTCTTGTCTCTTCTATCTGCTGCCGGATTTCATCCGGGCTCGCATTGTTCAAATTTCGCTCCTCAGCCATTCCGCATTCTCCCGCATGGTTTCCATCAGCCTGCCCGGGACTGCATCGATCTGCTCTGCCTTTTCTCTTCCCGCCGTGTAGAACACGGCTCCCGCTGCCGCAAAGACCAGCGTCACTATTCCATAGCACGCCCAGTATGGAAGAGTTTCCGGAAACGCCCAGCGAAGAAGGTGCACAATCGTAAGACTGAGCAGCACAAGCGCGACAAGTCCTGCTATGAGCGCGACGCTCAGTGAGATTGTCGGGATCTTCACTTCAGACACATCCTGTTTTATCTCGCTTCTCGCCAGCGCGATTTCCTGCCGGACAAGTTTCTGAGCATCCTTCAGAACTTCGCCAAGCAAAGGCGCCAGATTAGTTTGAACCTCTCTTTTTATCTCATTGAGCATGTTTTCGTTACCCATCAATCTTTCCTGAAAATCGCACTGCCCAGAACCACGCCTGCTCCGAGACCTACGAACAGGGACTGCATGGGATACTTCCTGATAAGTTCGGCCATATCGTCAGCGATATCGCCGAGTCCATGTCCCTTCAGATACTGGCCGCTTGATTCGAGAGAGTCCGCAACTTTGTTTGCCGCCTTCCTCATTCTTCCCCGGGATGGAGCCGATTCTCTTATCGATCCGGCGAGTGATGTCATCTTGTCTCCGCTGACTTTCATTCCCTGCTTTGTTTTCTCCGAAGCTGCGTCGCCGATCTCCTCCGCTTTTTCCGATGCTTGAGCCATGTGCTCTTTTCCCTTCTCGGCTGCGTGACTCATTGCGTGAGCTGCCTGATTAGGATCGACGTCAGCCTGAATGTTGCCTTGATTCACCATTGTCAGTAATCCTCCCTGCGTACCTTTTGTGACGGTGGTTCAGCGAAAAAAAAGTGCGCGGAACCCTTTTCATGAGAATGGATTAGTAACGGCATGAATCCCAATGACCGTACTCATGCGGGGCAGGTCTTTTGACCAATGAAAGATTCCGGTTTAACAGTATATTATCGCATGGATCGTCACTCGCCGCGCTCCCCGGGAAAAAGGGAAAGTATTGATTCTTCCGACGCGCTGCAGATGCCGCGTTCCGTTATTATGCCGGTGATGAGTCTGGCAGGTGTGACGTCGAAGCCATAGTTGCATGCTCTGCTGCCGGGAGGAGTCAGCAGGACTTTTGTAATTCCATTTTCGCTCATCCCTTCGATATATCTCACTTCATCCCCGGATCGGGTTTCAATCGGGATTTCGCGGCCATCGCGCATTTTGAAGTCGAAAGATGAGCTCGGAACGGCGACGTAAAATGGAACATCATTGTCTCTGGCTGCAAGAGCTTTGAGGTAAGTTCCGATCTTGTTTGCCGCGTCACCCCGGCGCGTGACCCGATCAGCGCCCGTGATCACGCAGTCCACCATCTGATGCTGCATAAGGTGACCACCCGTGTTGTCCGCGATCACTGTGTGCGGAATGGCGTTCTCGGACATCTCCCACGCAGTGAGGCTTGCTCCCTGATTCCTCGGACGGGTTTCATCGACCCAGACATGAACGTCGATGCCTGCTGCCGCTGCCAGATAAATCGGAGCAGTGGCCGTTCCCCAGTCGATGCAGGCGAGCCAGCCGGCGTTGCAGTGAGTGAGAATGTTCACTGTCTCTCCCGCCTTTTTTCTGCTGATCTCGTGAATGACTGGAAGACCGAATTCTCCGATCAGACGGCATCTTTCCGTTTCATCGTCCGCCAGTTTGTTCGCGATAGTCCGCGCGCGATCCGCCCTTTCCGGCGGCGATGGAAATTCCTTCAGGGCTGCCATCATGTGATCGACCGCCCAGGCGAGGTTTACAGCGGTTGGACGTGTTTTCTTCAATGTTTCGGCCGCGGCAGGAATGTAACTGTCAGGCTTCGAACCATCGGCGACTTTCAGCGCGGCCAGGTATAACCCGAAAGCCGCCGCCACCCCTATAAGGGGGGCCCCGCGGACGTGCATTTCCTTGATTGCCGCCGCCATCTCTTCCGCCGTCCTTATATCTTCTACTGTAAACATATGAGGGAGAGTCCTCTGGTCGATTATCTGCACAATCGCCGGATCGGACGGATGAACCCAGATTGTTCTGTATGACTTTCCTTTGACTTTCATTTTCCAGTCCCCGAAGAGGCAGCGTCAGAATATCATCCGGGTCCTTATACTGGAAGAATAGATGCCGGCAAAGCGGCCATAGGCGTGCGTCAATGCCGCCGCTTGTAATATTTTCCACATCTCTGTAGCATCCTGACGGGAAAAATCACCTTTATTTTGCGGGGTAGAGATATGCTGGGAGTGATCGGGGGAACGGGTTTTTACGCCATGGAAGGGGTCGAGTCAACCGAGGCTCGAAGCTTTGATACTCCTTTTGGCGCTCCTTCCGGACCTGTCGTTACCGGAAAGATGAGCGGTGTGCCTGTGGCTTTTCTTGCCCGGCACGGTGAGAAGCATCAGTTTCTTCCAACTGAAATAAATTACCGCGCGAATATCTGGGCGCTGAAAGCTGCAGGCGTCCGACGGATAATCTCCGTATCGGCAGTGGGGAGTCTTGTTAAAGAGATCGCTCCCGGCCACCTTGCCCTTGCCGGGCAATATATGGATTTCACCAAGGGGAAAAGGAATCCGAGCTTTTTCGGCAATGGAATAGTTGCCCACATCTCGTCAGCTCATCCGGTATGTTCAGTTCTTGCAGCCGAGGTCCGGAAATGCTGCGAGGAGATGAAAGTAAAGGTCCATTCTGACGTCACATACGCGTGTGTGGAAGGTCCGCGGCTTGGAACGAAGGCTGAGAGTTTTTTTCTGAAGAACAATGGTGCACATGTCGTAGGGATGACGAATGTGCCTGAATCTTTCCTGGCAAGGGAGGCGCAGCTGTGTTACTGCACTCTCTCCGTGAGCACGGACTACGACTGCTGGCTCGAAGATCCAAATGAACACGCAACGGTAGATCGGATAATCGCGCAGTACAAGGAGAGCCTGAAACGGGTGGTGGAAGTTATCAGGATGCTTGTGCCGCGTCCCGCTCATGCTTCAGGATGCGCATGCCGTGAGGCTCTAAACGGCGCTCTTCTGAATGATGAAAATGAGCTTACCCGGGAAAATCGCGCGATTTTGTCGTTTCTGCGGAGTTGATCGCTCGAAAAAGAGGGAGCCCTTCGGATGAATATCGTGAAAGCAGGGAAAAGATTCGTGAAGAACGCGGCCCGGCGCGCGCTTCAGAGACTTGACGCCGTGGCCCGGAGGAAAGTGCCGGTCCCGTGCAACGGTACTCTGGACAGTGTTACGTTGGAAGACGGACGTATCACATGGAAGGGATGGTGCCTGTCGCGGGAACTGGGACGTCAGACTGGGGCGACAGTGAGCATATTCTGCGGGCCTGAACTCGAAATAACATCGAGTTCAATTCGTGATTCGAGTCCGGACGTGGCCCGGGCGCTGCCTGATATGCCGGAAGCGGCAAACTGCAGGTATACTATCGAGGCTGCAGCTCCCCGGGATCTCGACCCGGAAAGGGCGATTGTGAGATTTCAGCCGGTCTTCGAATCCGGCTCCGGTAATCCCGTGATCCGGCCGTTGGCGCTCTCTCTGAATGTTCCACCCGAAGATCTGATTGAAGGAGTAGGCGGAGGGTTCATCAATGTAGCTTTTGATTATCTCCGGTACTTCGTGGAGATAGCGGGGCTTCAGCCGCACGAACATGTCCTTGATATCGGCTGCGGATGTGGACGCATTGCCTATGCTCTCGGGCTTTACCTGGATCCGGCAACGAGCCTTCTGGAAGGATTTGATATCGTGGATTCGCAGGTCAAGTGGGCCTCTGAAACAGTCACTCCCAGATACCCTCATTTCCGCTTCCACAGGTTCGATATTCACAATGAATACTACAACCCGGGCGGAAAAATAGTTCCGGGTGAATTCACATTCCCATACGAAGATGGCTCGTTCGATTTTGTCTTTCTGACCTCCGTGTTCACGCACATGTTGGCAGGAGAAGTCCGCCAGTACATCGGGGAGATGAGCAGGGTGCTCAGGCCGGGTGGGAGGTGCTTTTCAACGTGCTTTCTTCTGAACGGGGAATCACTGAAGCTTCAGGATTCAGGCTCCGCAAGAGTCCGGTTCAGGCATGTGCGGGAAGATTGTGTGATTGCCGACCCGGAAAATCCGGAAGGTGCGGTCGCATATGATCAGGATCTTCTTCAGAAGTGGTTCGCAGATAATATGCTCCTCCCTCAGGCCTTCCTTCCGGGGCACTGGTGCGGGAGGAGCGTATTTGATGAGTATCAGGATATTTTGATAACGAAAAAGGCGTAATCCGGGGCTGCTTCAAAGTTCCCCGATTCGCGCGAACGCCGGGGAACCAGATGAGAATTGTTCATTTTATAACGAGTCTTCATCCTGACGGAGCGCAGAGGGTCCTTCTTCGCCTGCTCAAAGAGTCTGCCTCGCAAAGTTTTCATTCTCTGGTGGTAAGCCTGAGTGATGTGATGCCCCTCGAGGAACGGTTCCGCGCAACGGGTGCGGAAGTTGTCACCCTGGGCCTGAATCATGCCGGCAATATACCGCTTTCCTGGAAAAACGCGAGAAGGATCGTACGTGCCTTCGAGCCGGATCTCGTTCAGGGCTGGATGTATCATGGGAATCTTTTTGCGTCACTTGCAGCAGGGAGACGTGTGCCGGCCTGCTGGAATATCCGGACATCCGTAGCGGAGCCCTCCGACACAACCCTGCCAACCCGCGTCTGCAGATGGATGAACGGAAGGCTGTCAGGAGCTGCATCGTGCATAATATACTGCTCAGAGGAATCAAGAAGACAGCACCGGAAAGCCGGATTCTCAGGGACGACGGAAGAGGTGCTATGCAACGGTTTCGACACCAGGCTTCTGAAACCATCGTCAGGCGCGCGGGACATGCTCAAGTCCGAGCTGGGACTTGGGGGAGATGAAATACTGGTGGGAAATGTCGGACGCTTTCATCCGGCAAAGGATCACAAAACCCTTCTCGAAGCTGCGGCCGAAGTGGTTGCCGCGAATCCTTCTGTGCATTTCGTCCTTGCAGGGCAGGGACTTACAAAGGACAATATTGAGATCGCGGCACTCGCCGGCGGCAAAACACGTGCTCTAAACGTGCATCTTCTCGGGTCCCGGTCCGATATTGAAAGAGTCCTCCCCGGTCTTTCGATTTACTGCTCGTCGTCATCCGTCGAAGGCTTTCCAAACGCGATAGGCGAGGCGATGGCCTGCGGCGTTCCTGTCGTCGCAACAGACGCAGGCGGTTCAAGAGAACTTGTGGGCGATTGCGGGGCAATGGTCCCTCCACGGGATCCCCATTCCCTTGCGCAGGCCCTGCTTGATTTTGCGTCGAAAGACGGAGATGTCCTGAAACAGATGGGAGCAAATGCGCGGCGGCGGATTATCGAGAATTATTCACTTGGTGAGATGGTCAAAAGATACGAGTCTCTCTACAGCGGACTTGTTTCAGGGAACCGGACCTGCCGTTTGAAGAGAAAACTGCCCGCAACGCCTGCCTTTCCCAGCTTTTCAAGGGGAAGATTTCTGAGGAACCATCCGGCGGACTGAAGGCGCCAGGGATAAGGAACAAACGCCGCTGCTGCGTATCCCGTCACGCATGTAATCAGGATTCCCGATCCGAGAGTCACTATCGGGACCTGTCCTGCTTCCCGGAGGAAATGAGTCCAGACCAGAAGGGCGGTCGAGATGGCCGCGCCTGTCCACATGCCGGGGAAGTGTGCGCGCAGAACTTCCGCCCATGAGACGTCGATGAGGTGAATGCTGAGAATCAGCATCAGGAGATAATTCATCGCAACCGCGAAAAGGACAGCCCATGCAACCCCGCTCAGACCGCCTGCCTGCGCTCCGATGAAGGCTCCTGTCACGACAAGAATGGTGTAAATTCCCTGCCTGAAGGCATGCTGATACACGGCGCCGAGAGATCTCGACAGTACATCCCCCACTTTATATGCGGTCCGGAAGAAGACTCCCATTGAGAGGATCTGGAATACTGGAATCACTCCGGTCCATCGCTCGCCGAACAGAATAAGTACGATTTCGTTTCCGAGGAAAACCATCAACGCCATGCCGGGTATGGATACATAAGCGATGACTTCCAGTGTGTGGAGAAACGCGCGACGTATGTCGCTGCTGCTGTCCTGCCGCTGTGAAAGAACGGGAAAAAGCACACGATCGAGAACCTGGGCAAAATATCCTGAAGGAATCGTCATGAGCTGATAGCCGCGAGTGTAAAGTCCGAGCGCTGCGGGGCCCAGAAGACGCCCGACTAAGAAGTTGTCTCCATACAGCGCGCAGTAATTCAAAACACGTCCAAGGCTGAATCCTGCTCCAATATGAAGAAGTTCCCGCATCTCTTTCCAGCAGAATGAGAAGATCCACGGCTGGGGGCTGAAGATGTTCAGAAGGACAGTGCGAACAAGACGGACGGCGATGGTTCCGGCAACAAGAGACCAGACTCCGAAGCCCTGCCAGGCGAGAATTATGCTGAATAGGCCGGTCCCGATACCGTAGGCAGCGTTGTCCACCCCCATAAGGACATGGAAATGCAGCTTCCTCTGAAGAATGCTGTCGGGCACCACGGCAAATGCTTCTATTACGAAGACCAGGGCCAGCACGCGAAGGATTGGAATAACCTGGGTCTCCTTGAAGAACGAAGAGATCGGCGGACTCGCGATCCAGAGGATTCCGAATATCGCCGCTCCGCACACCAGGCTTGCCCACAGGGCGGCAGCACAGTGCCGATCGGTCACTGTCATTCTCTGTACAAGGGCGGGGCCGAGTCCAACCTGCGCCACGCGTTCGGCAAAACTAACGAAAATCAACGCGATACCCAGCAGTCCAAATTCTCTGGGAGAGAGCAGTCTTGCAAGAATCGATAGCGCGGCGATTCGGAGCAGGCCGCTCGCGATTGCAGACGCATAGGACCAGCCTACCCCCTGAATGATGCGCGATGACGTTGCGCGTTCCTCTTCAGCACCTTTCCCCATATCAGGCCGCTTTCCTCGGGGGGAATACGGATATGCCGGCGGCGGCGAGATACCTTCCGGCTGCGCTTGCCGCTCCAAATTCAGTGTTTATGTGATCGGCTGCACCGCGCTGCACTTTGTGAGGATCACGCAGAACTTCCTCCATTGCGGCACTCATGGCGTGAATGTCGCCAACGGGGACGAGCTTCCCCCACTTCCCGTTTTGAAGGCATTCCTTCGGTCCGCAGGGACAATCTGTGCTTACAACCGGCGCGCCGGATGCAAGGGCCTGGATAAGAACATTGGGCATGCCTTCGTATCGCGACGACAGAACAAAAACGTCGACAGCCCGAAAGTACGGGAAGGGATTTTCGACGTAGCCGGGCATATCGACCGAGTCCTGAACACCTTTCTCTCGTGCGAGCTCTTCGAGCTGCCGCCTCCTGGACCCCTCGCCGAGTATCAGCAGCCTCGCATCTCTGTTTTTCCGGAATATGGCGAAGGCACTGATGAGAGTGTCGAAGTCTTTTTGAGGCTCGAGGCGGCCGACCGCCAGGATGACAGGCAGATCCTTCTTTATAAGCCAGGGATGACTCGGGGGTTCCTGAAGCTGGTTCAGCATACGGGCCGACACGACAGGCGTGGGAAGAACGACTACCTTTTCACGTACTTTCCGGTTGAGCCCTGAGAGTTCCGAGGCGACTCCCTTTGAGACAGCGATAATTGCGTTGGCTTTCGGATACAGGAGCTGAGACAGGAAGAACATTGCGCGGCGCTTCAGCGTCTTCCTCGGTTCGCTGAGCGGCCCGATAGACTGGCGAAGCACGAGCGGGATACCCGGAACGAACATTTTCGCGAGAACAGCAGCCACGTTGGCGTTGGACATCGTGGAAAAAAGCACGGCGGGCCTGTGTTTCCGAAGATAGCTGATAAGGGGAAAAAGGGAACCGGTTACGAATCTTGTATTGAAGTCGAACAGGCGCGCCCCGGCCGGGACCATGCTCCTGCAGGCCCCTTCTCTCGACGCAACCAGAATATCGACGTCCACACCCAGTTCCAGCAGGCCTTCCGCAAAGACCAGCATAGCCCGTTCCGCTCCGCCGCCTCGCAGACTCGGGACAAAGACCGCTGCCTGATTTCGCATGATCACGTATTCTGCAGGATCTGAAAAAGTTGGGGATGACGAAGATCATCCGCATTCGGCATAAGTTAAAGCCCGCTGTTATCGCGCACGGGACCTGCCTTTTCGAAGGAAAGAAAGCACATCATCGGTGTCATAGGAGAGATTAACAACTCTGCCGGAGCTGTTAATCATTACGAAATAAGGCACGCCAGTCCCTTTAAACACGATGAACGCTTCGTCGGATACATCGTTGCCGGAAAACGAATGAAGAGGCCATGTGAAGTGAAGTTCTTTGATGTGTTTCTGCACAAGCCGCTGCTTATCTGCCTGGTCGATGCTGACTGCGATAAACGCAACGTCACTTCTTTTCCTTAAGAGCGGCAATGCATCTTCATTGAGGCGTTCGACGGCCCGCTCGCACGATCCGCAGTCAGCCGACCAGAACATTACTATCACTGACCGGCCTTTCCAGTCGTCGAGAGGTTTTATTTCACCGTTCATCATCACGAATTTTGTGTACGGGAACGTCTCCCCAATCAATGCAGACTGTTCCCGGCGGGAACCGCTGCATGAGCAGAGCAGGCAGATTAGAAGCATGAGGGCGAGGTAATGAAGCTGTTTCATACGGGAATAATGGCACGATACTGCGCCGCGATAAAGAAGCGGTTTCATACGGAGTTATAAACATCGAACATGATCCTGCTCATCTCGCCCGGTCTCAACGCCTGCGACAATGATGGAAAAGCATGATAATGACGGTAATTCTCATAGTTCTTTTGTGGGGCGGCGCGACTGCAGCTTTCGTCCAAAGGTTTGCAGCGCGCGAAAAAGAGGCGAGAAAGGATCTGGAGAAGGCGGAAAAACTGAATGAGGATTTCCTTTCGGCCATTTCGCACGAACTGAGGACCCCGCTCAGTTCTGTACTGGGATGGAGCGAAATCCTGCTCCGGCAGGAAAATCTTCCCGCAGAGGTCCGGGAAGGCCTCGAGGTTATTTCAAGAAATGCCGGAGTCCAGATTGATCTGGTCGCACAGCTTCTCGATACAAGACGGATAATTTCGGGCACCGTAAAACTGGAGCATGAGGAGCTGGATCTGCCGGCAATTGCCGGGTGTGCCCGGGAAAAGGCGATGAAGGCAGCGGAGCGAAGAAAGATAGCTATCGTGGATTCTGTCGAATGGCCGGACGATGCTCTTGTTTACGGGGATCCAGCGCGTGTGGAGCAGGCAGTGGCGTCTCTGCTCATGTCAGGCGTGAAATTCACGCCCGACAGGGGAACGATTAAAATGAAGATCCAGTGCGATTATGATGAGGCGAGAATCGTGATCACGGAGAGCGGTCTGAGCATCGAGAAATCGACTGATGTTTTCGATCTCTCCAGCCGGTTCTGGGAACAGTCCAGTTTCGCCCACAGAGGTCTGCTCACAAGCCTGTCCCTTGCACGCGCGGTTGCAGAGCTCCACGGGGGTAAAATGGAGGTGCTTAAACAGAAGGGTGAGAAGGAGACAGAGTTTCGAATCGTGCTTCCCGCGGAGAGACGATCATCGAGCGCAGGAAATGGTGCGATGTGAGCGGCATCGGAATTTTTATCTGATCTGAACTTTCCTGTGCGCCGGGGCGGCCTGGATGTCGCCCTCGCCATCGACAGCCCATAACCAGATTTCTATACTGCCGCTTTCAGGCGCTTTTATCCGGAGAGAGTAAAGGCTTTTTGTGCGCGCCTTCGCCTTGAGGAGTTTCGATCGAATATTCTCGCAGGACATGGAAAGACTGGACGCGCATCTTTTTGCGGAAATAATGACAGCATAGCCTTCCACGCTCGAGACCGGCGATGCAGAGGCGACCTTCACACGCATATCACAGTACTTCGGCCGGCATTTAACCGAACGCACCCGTGAAGTCGGTCTCGAACCCAGGGTTCTGGAAGAGCCTTCGCCGGACGTATTGCGGACCGGGCCGGCAGAATTGGAGATCGCGTTTACCGTTCCGGAATCATTCTTCGCCATGACTCTGCACGCGATGAATCTTCCTCTGTCTTCTGCTGCCACTGTATATCTCGCCCCTGCTGATGATATTTTCCTCGAAGAAGCGCTGCCGGGATTAATTGAGATCCATTGATACGAGAACGAAAGGCGTTCGCCCTGCCAGTCACCTTTTTTGCAGGTTAGAGTTCTTCCGACTTCTGCTTTGCCTGATATTACCGGAGATGATGTGTTCCTCGGAGAAATTGGGGGGAATGAGTACACCCAGCGCGAGAAAGCCGCAACCTTTGTGTATACACTGTAGAACCGGCTTCCGTTGCAGCCATAGCCCCAGCTTGTTATTCCGGCCTGCTTGAACCCGGCGCCGTTCCTGACAAGCAGGGGGCTTCCTGAATCTCCGAAGCAGGGGCTCACGCTGCTTCCGGCAGCATCGCCAGTGGTTAACGCGCCGGCGCAGAGCATCGTGTCTGTGAAGACAGAACCGAATGCAGAAGCGCACCGGGAAGAATCCTGAACCGGAATTACGGCCTTTAGCAGAGTGTTTGACGTGACAGAATAGTCCGGATCCGGCGTTCCCCACCCGATTATGGTGGCCGGTGTTCCCGGAGAAAAGAGGTCGTCATCCCCGGGGAGGGCAAGCGGGATGGTGTCAGTGCTAACAGCCCTGGAGAGTCTGAGAATCGCAATATCGTTCTCCATGCCTCCGGCAGCCGGCTTGTACAGGGGATGCAGAATGACGCCGTCAAGGCTGACACGAGTTCCGTCTTTTTCCGACAGGCGAGTGCGTCCTACAATCACGTCCGTCTCTTCAGGGAGTGAATTGTAAACACAATGGGCAGCTGTGAGGACATATTGCGGGGCAATCAGTGATCCTCCGCAGAAGTGTCCGTACCGGGCACCGGATGAACGTTCCTCCGACGAGATCAGAGAAACGGAATACGGAAATTCCGAATGAGAGCAGGAATCTCCATTGATGATATAGTTCTGGAAAGGGAATTGCTGAGCAGAGGCTGCTGAATAGACAGAAAGAACGAAAAAAAACAACGCTGCCAGTCCGCCCCTCCCCATCGCCCGCTCCCCCGGGTCCATAAAGAAGGTGCGAAGCTAACAGCGCCGACGGCAACGACCTATGATCAACGACATGACAGCGCAGAGTTGCCGCGATAAACTGGTGTGACGAAGATCACGGAAGATTAACCGCAACGGGATGGAAATGATCTGATGACAGAAAAGAGAAAGTGCGGACGAAGGAACAATGACATTGACAGGGGAAGCTATGCCGAGCAGTCGCGCGGTATAGCATCAGTACAGGATGCCGACTGCACGGGAATCCGGGATAGCGGCTCTGTCAACGAACCGGAGGGGGAAACGCGGGGAAAGAGAAAGAAAAGGCGCCCGTGAACAGTGCGCTATAATCTTCCATCGATTCGCTCATCCATCGCCTGGAAAGTGGAGGCGGGCAGGGGATACCGGTAGAGGGCTGCGATAGAATTCTGCGCCGGCATATTCGCTTCAGGCAGCACATGTACAGTGCTCCCATGACGGTGGCAGTAAATCGCCGCGAGATTAAAAAGGTCTTCCGCCTGCGGATCGGCATGATCCGTGTACATTATCTCCCCGGTTTCACTGCTGAACACGCCCCGGGCGCGTGCGCCTTTTGAAATGAAGAGCGTGTCTACCGCTCCCCACGCGGCAGAGTGCAGGATATCTTCGAGCAAGTGACCCACCAGTTCCCGGCGTCCAGTTTCACGGAATCTGGCCATATCTTCTTCCATTCTGGACATGAAAAGAGGTTCGACTATCGGCAGCGCGCGTCTGTGGAGCTCTTCGGGTGAATCTTCAAAATTTCCTGTGACACCTCGTTCTGCGAGGTTCGGGTATTTGCTGATGCTTCTGAACATTGCGTGCAGATCTTCGGGTCCGGCCAGAACAAGCGGCCATTTTGAAGCCCCTGTTATGCTCCGGACAGCAGTATCGAGTTTCCGAAAATATTCCAGAACAGGATCCTTGAACTCCACTGTATCGGCATTGGCCCCATGCCCGAAAAACATCGCCCCCCGCCGCGGTCCGCCGGGTTCCTTTGGTCCCCTGGCCGGGGTTCGGGTGTGAAATTGTGTCTGTCCCTGGACCTCAGTATAAGCCTCAACATCCTGCATGGAAGGAAGGCCTTCGACACTTACCTCGGAAAGCTCGGTTTCGGAACCAATGTAAAGATGGCTTTCATTCCGGCTGACAGAAAGCACATAAAAGAGAGCCTGTCCCTGCAGGACTTCGAGGAGCGGCAGCACTTTGAAGTGCGGGGCGATGTCGAGGTCGAACCTGGCGGCAACGGGAAGCTTCAAAATTCGAAAAACAGAATGGGATATGTAGCAGGCCAGCGTTCTTGACTGATACGTCCAGAACATCGAGTCTTCTCCCATCTTCTGAAGCGCAGCCATCTTTCCTTCGAGCGGCTGGAAGTCGAGTTCCCGCCCCCGCGCTGTCGCTTCAACAGCGGCAAGTGAATTGGCAAGATAAATTGACGACTGTGCAGTCTCACCCTTGTTCACCGGTATGAATATGGAGACACAAACGGGGTCATCTGTCTCCACGATTGAGGACACAAGCCGCGCGTCTATGACAGAAGCATGAGATCTCATAAAGAGATTGTGACGGGTGGGCGGTCTCCGCTGAATGACAGAGATCCTCCAGACGGGTCACTTTACCGCCTGCTCTCCCCCGACCAGCTGCAGTTCGTAGGAAGTGCTTCCAAGTCCTACGGCAGCTGCGTGGCTCATCTGCACGGTCGGATCGATGTCGGGCCAGAGTTCCCTGAAGACATCCTTTCCGTGGATTTTTATTCCAGTGTCATATGAAGCTTTATCAATCGCCACCGGGTCGGCAGAGACAAAGATGCCGACATCCGGATAAAGTGGAGGGTTCTTCCCGCTCCAGCAGTCACAATGGCGGCTGACTTTGTTGAAGAAGTTGATGTAAATCGCCTTATCTCTGTGGTGTATAACTGCCCCCAGCGCGTGCTCCGCCATCTTTTCCTGAAACGCGGCGTCCGCGCTCCCCCAGTTGAAGCCAATCGCGTCGCTTCTGCAGACAGCGTAGCATTCGCCGCAGCCGACGCACTTTTCATAATCAACTGTCATTCCGTTATCCCCGAGAGCGAGCGCTTCGGCCGGGCAGAACTTCCCGCACATTCCGCATCGGATGCATTTCCCGTATTTTATCTCGGGTCGAAAATCCGCGTGCTGCGCCAGTTTTCCGGCGCGACTCGCGAAACCCATCGCAAGATTTTTCAGCGTTCCTCCTAATCCCGACAGTACATGGCCCTTCACATGCGAGAGCACAACAAGCGCGTCGAAGAACGGGAGATCCGGGACGATAAATACCGATGAAAAATGTCTGCCGGGAATCTCAACTGGTATTTGATTCTGCCCCCGGATTCCGTCGAGTATGCAGATCGGCATCCCTGTATTTTCAATGGTGAAGCCGTGCTCGTGCGCGAGCAGCAGGTGATCAACTGTATCAGCGCGGCGGCCCTTATAAAGAGTATTCGTTTCAACGAGAACCGGCCTGGAACCTTTCGCCTTCAGGATTGTTCCGGCCACACGCGTAAGGCAGGGATCAATAAAGCCTGTGCTCCCTTCCTCCCCGAAATGCTGCTTGACCCCCACCAGCATTTCTTTCTTGATGATTGAAAAAAGCCCGGATTTTTTCAGGAGGAGTTCGGTCTTTGATGTGAGGTCTTCGAGTGTTTCACTGCCGTTGAGTTTCGTCCAGAAGACAACTGATTTTTTCATGAGAGCCTTATATCACCCTTTCACGCTCTGGTCGACCAGGCTGATAGCTGGTATTTTTAAAGGATGGAACGCGAAAATTTTATTGTCCCCAATATTTCATGCGAGCACTGCGCCCATACCATAAAAAACGCCATGCGCAGGCTCGGAGGCGTCATGGACGTGGACATTGATCTGGAAACAAAGACGGTGAGTGTCGATCATCATGAGGCGACTACCAGAGACGAGATAATCAACACCATCCGCCACGCCGGATACCGCGTGCAGGAGTAACGCCGGGGGGAACCGGAATTACTGCCGGCGCCAGGAGTTCCTGTCCCACGCATGACCTGTGACGACATACTCCACAAGGGGCGGGAGATACGGGCTTTCCCAGTTGTCATGAGTCCATTTGTAGTTGAAGAAACGCCGGTCCCGGGGTGTGCCGGACTCGACTTTGAATGCCGATACTCCGGGGAAACCGGCGCCCAGGTTCAATGCGTCGGAAAGCGTGGCGGGAATATCCGCGAGTGTGACCGGAACCTCGGACACAGCGAGTGGTTTCTGCCCGGCGGCCGCGGGAGGCTTTATCAGAAGCAGCGGAAGGCCGCCGAACATGGCGGTTCCTTTATTCGGCGAAAAGAACAGGAGACGCATTCCATGGTCAGCAGTGACGATGACGAGAGATTTGTCAAAAACGCCGAGACGTTTTAATGCATCGAAGATGCCGGATGTGAGCTTGAGGGAACACCTGGCCTGCTCGAGGAAATTCGCTGTATTTTCCTTCGAATTTTTCTCCGAGTAACTGCAGTCGGCGTCGAAGCCGGGCGGTGAATGCGGCAGCATCAGATGAAGAAATTTGAAGGTGGGGAGTTCGGCTTCCGCAGTGGCATTCGCGACGAAGGTGTCGACAAGCTTAAGGCTGCTGGTGAGAAGCGGCGGCCCTGGAATATCTGTGAAGTACTGCTGAACCCGCCATTTCTCTCCGTTATGGATCCATCTCTTGAGCATCCCGGGAACGGACCGGAACAATGTGATATCAAAAAGACGGGCGGCTTCTATTTTCTCTGTCTTTACCGGATTCTGCCGGGCAGCAGCGTCCTGAGAGAGGCAGTTCACAACGCCGGACATATGAGGGCAGAAGTGCGGATAAGTCACGACGTCTGTCTGCCACCCTTGAGCTTTGAGCACTGCCGGGAGTGAATCCTGCCTGAGAACCCTGTCAAGAAAAGAGTCGACAGGTTCTTTATTGTCATAGACATGGCCCGTCAGCAGTGCCGGTATGCTTGGAAGTGTGGTAGGAAAGACACCCAGCGTATTCCGGAAGTATGTAAATCCGTCGAATACCTGCGCGTATGAATCGTCCTTTTCGATAATCCGGCTGAATGCCGGAGATGCGAATGTATCGAGGATTATAATGAGCGCATTTTTTTCTTTCGAAAATTCGAAGAGAGTTTTTTCGGGAATGCTGCGCGACGTCCACCACTTACCCGGAAAGGAGGAAGCCGTATAGAGAACATTTCCGAACTGTGCGAGAAAGACGACAAGAGTGACAGGGAGAAGATGCTTCGTGATTTTTCGGCTGTTGCACGCGGCGGCCATCATGACGCCTGCCCAGATACCGTAATCGATCCACATCGGGGGCGACACGGCCTTCCAGTCGATCGCTTTGCCCGAGAATGGACCCAGATGCCGGAGAAGTATTTCACTCTGCAGATAGAGGCAGAGGCAGAGAGCAATGAGGAACGTTCCAATGCGGCGCTGCCATGTGTCAGGCAGGAGAGCTGCAGGGATACAGAGCATGAGGATCGCGGGAGCCGCGGGAATCAGCAGCTGAAGTTCGAGATTAAGAAAGCCTGATGAAAACTCTCCGTTGTTCGCCGCATACAGCTGAAGTGGAACAACGATGAGCAGCTGCACGAGGATGACAGCTGCTGTGGCAGCGAGTTGAAATTTTTCCGCGGAGATCCCTGGTATCACAGTTCACTCTATATCACGGAAGGATCGTAATTACAGCCAGCTCCTTTTTCAGGTCGACATGGTGCCGGGCCTCGATGGATTCATCTTTTCAGGCAGGATTCAGTTCATGGTCAGGGGAGGGGAGTATTTCAGATTCTCCATTGAATGCGGGACAAGTGCTGCGGAGCTTCATCAGCTGCACCAGCGCGATGTCGGCGAAGTCCGCCTTGATGCACCGGGAGACTGCTCCTGTATTTGAAAACCCTGCACAGACAAACGTACCTCTCGTGCGTCCTGTGTGGTGGCTTGCCCCGCGGGACGAGGATGCGCTTCTATGCGGTGACCAGTATCCGGCAGGGAACGATCTGCTGGTCGCGCCGGTTATCGAGGCGGGCGCGTAAACGATTTACTCGATGAAGCATCAGCAGCCCGGAGATCCGGGCGTCCCGGGTCCTGTCCGGGTCTCCAGGTCACCTATTCGCTGTGCAAGGTCGGCGAGGATCTGGTTGCTTCGCAGCGTAAACTGATGATTGACCCGCGAGGCCATTCGATCAAGCTGGTTCTGCCGGTTCTGGCTTATCAGGAGTACGGGCATTGTGGCGCCTGAGATTACGCTGAAAATAAGATTGAGAAATATGAATGGATAGGGGTCGTGATGCCGGATCCATGCTATGGAATTCGCGAGCATCCACAATGCCGTGAAAATTGCTCCGCCTCCAAGGAAGTACCAGCTTCCGATCCAGGCAGAGAGCCGGTCGGCAGTCTTCTCGCCAATTGTGCGTCCGGGAAGAGAGGCGGGGTCAATATTGATATCAACCACCTGTTTTGCAAAGGCGTTCATCTCTGCCAGACGCCGGGCGAGAAGCCGGTTTAGATAAATATTGGCTGCGGGATCCCCGGATATAACGTCGAAAAAAACATCTGCTGACAGCCGGAAACAGGACACCGCGGTCGAAGCCAGAAGCTCGACTTTCTGGTCATTACTGCCCTCTCTGCAGAGATAAGAGAGTTCACCGAGAACATCGCCGGGCCCGGAAATCCCCAGAAGGATTCTTTTATCGGAGGCATCGAGGATATAACAGTGGACTGTCCCTTCTTTAATTACAATGATGGTGCCGTCAGGAGTGAGAATTTCACTTTGCGGGGGAATTTCTGCGAATTCACCTGCGGCCGCAACCCGCTCGATATCTTCAGCCGGCAGCAGAGAGAAGATACGTATTCTTCGCAGTTCATCCGCGGGAGGGCAGGGGGCTGGGCTCATAACTGAAGGGTAATTTGCGGGACATGACTGGTCAAGGCCCGTTAAACTGCTGTCGCTCCCGGAGACTCCATCACCCCGGTTTTCTCTCCTCCTGTCTCAAATATCACCTCACCAGCCACATGGCAGCTGTCATGTGACGCAAGACACACATATGCCGGGGCTATTTTTGCGGGTTGTGCCGCGCGGCAGATGGACAATGGCAGTGTCTGCGCCTTCTTTCGCATAAATCACAGCGACTGCTCTTCCTGTTCCGCTGTCTCCTCATCCAGCGGCTGGGGCCGCATCTTTGATCCTTCGCCGGGGAGAGGCTGACTCTGCGGCGGCAAGGCCTCAGATCCTGATTCTCCTCCGTGGCATTCGATTTTTTCTGATTCTAATTCGGACCGCATCCCATATGGATGACATGTGTCAGGGGCTGCCAGGGTTTTCGACCCTGGCCCTGTATTCCTTGAGCCATTGCTCAAGATTCGTCCCGCCTCGGGGCACAGGGAGGGTTACCCTCCCTGACGGAATCAGCGGATAGCTCACCCCGCTTTCCGGCATTCCCCATATCCCGGCTTTGATTCTGCCGGTCCTGTCTTTCACCTCCCTTATCAGGATTAAATCGTCTGAGAAGCTGTCCCTTCGCCTCGCTCCCGCATTCTCAAGAACAAATTCCTTCGCCTTTTCTCGTTCCAGAATCTTCAGTCCCGGAGAAAGTGGAATTGGGTGACTGTGAGCAACGAATTCCTGGATGCCCCGCGGCGGTTCCGCCTTCTTTGTCTTCAATTTCGGGGGACAGGAGGGCGACAAGTTGTCTGCAAGGAAAAGCCTTGTTTCCGGCGAGAAATCCCGATCGTAAAGAAACGGCACATCACATCTCCCGTCCGGCCCCGCGATCCAGGTGTTTCCGATAACATTAATCCTCACCGGCGTGTCAGGATTTCGATCCGCATCGCTTACATTCAGCAGATTCCAGCCGGAGCTGCCGCCCCATCCATAAATGACATTGTTGATGATCTCCCCTTCAGCGCCGGGATTAATCCTCGGATTCCGGTCATGATTGTTCGCGATAAGGCAGCGTATTATTGAAAAATTCCTGGTTCCTTTTCCAATCAGTATCCCTTTTCCATGATGACCTTTACTGTGGGCTGCGGAAGAAAGAGGCTGGTCGAGTGAATTGGCGATAATCGAGTTGCTGATCGTTACGTTTCCGACATCGCCATAGGTACTGAAGTTCTCGTCGATTGCGCCTCCGATGAAACAATGATCCACCAGGATGTTTTCAGCACGTCCCGCTTCGCCTGAAACTGCAAGAGCATCGCGATCCGAACCTTTAGTTCCCCCGGGCGCATCCCCGACGAAAAATCTCATATGCCGGATGATTACGTCATGCGTTCCAATCTCTGTCCGATCTCCGTTGACTGCTATCCCTGGAGACGGCGCGGTCTCACCGGCAATTGTCACATAGGGATTCTTTATCTTTAGCGGCCTTCGAAGCTGAATGGATCCGGAGACAGCGAAAACGATAGTGCGGGGACCTGCTTCCTCAACAGCATCCCGCAGAGAACCTTCCCCGAAGTCGTTCAGCGTGGACACAACAAGGACTCTGGATCCGGGTTCGGGCGGATTTCTTCCGTCTCCGCCGGGTGTATCGGACCCGAACCCCTGCGGGTGCGCAGATGCAGACGCTGTTGCCAAAGCGACTGCAAAAATGGCGTTCGAAGCTGTATGGCAGAATCTCACGGGAAAAGCCTGCCCGTGGTCTGTTGTCTCCGGCATGATCAGCATCATCATGGGACTCAGGGTGATCCTTCTCACAGGCATACTGCGAAATATTCCGGTAGCCTGAGGGAAGAGAAATCTACGGGAGGTAAGGATGAGCGAACAGCGAAAACTCGAACGGAGTGAATGGATGCCATACTTCAATAAGGTGACAAAAGTTGTAAGGGGCAGGATGGTCGACATCGACGTTCTCAGCGATGAATTCGGAGCCCAGAAGGACATATCTCGCCACAGGCTTCTCGGCTTAAGCTACGATCCGGACGACAACGTGCTCGAAGTCGAGTGTAACGAGATAGACCATCTGATCGAGGATCCGAAAGAGGTGTATCTCGAGGTCGAAGGAACGGATCTCAGATCATTCATGGTCGTTCAGAGTGACGACACGAGACAGGTAGTGAGACTTTCATGGGCTGACGAGATTCCGGCGTAGATCCCCTTTACTCTTGCCCGGTCATCAGAACCGGCGCCCCGGAGATCCTCCCCTCTTTGAGATCAATCAGCGCTTGGTTCGCCGTCTCGAACGGATATTTGACTACGCGGGGAACTATCGGAATGGATTCGGCCAACTCCAGAAATTCACTCCCGTCCACGCGCGTATTGGCTTCGACAGACACCAGAGTCTTTTCGTGAAAAATATGCCGATCATAATCAAGCGGAGGAATATCCGTAAGGTGAATCCCTGCGATGACAGCAGTGCCTCCTTTTTTCAGGCACTCGAGCGCGGGGAGAACCGCCGATCCTGCGGGCGCGAAGACGACAGAGCTGTCCACGAGCGACGGGATTTTTGAAGCGTCGGACCCGGCCCATACTGCGCCAAGTTCCCGGGCTAAAGTCTGGTGATTCTCACTTCGCGTTACTGCGAAAACCTCGATATCCCCCGCAAGTGCCGCCTGCACAGTCAAATGAGCCGACGAGCCGAATCCGAACATGGCAAGACGGCCGCCTCGAGGCAGAGCGCATTTCTTCAGCGCATGATATCCAATAATCCCGGCGCAAAGCAGAGGGGCCTGCTCTTCCGGGGGCCTCTCCTGAGACAAGTGATAGGCATAGTCTTCCTCGATGAGCGCATATTCCGCAAAACCGCCATCGGCATTGTACCCGGTGAAGGACGCATGATCGCACAGGTTCTCGCGGCCTGCGCTGCAGTATCCGCAGGACTGGCATGTGTGTCTGAGCCACGCAATTCCGGCGCGGTCGCCAGGTTTGAAGAGAGTGCAGCCGGGACCCGCCTTTTCCACAGTTCCCACTGCCTGATGTCCGGGCGTCATCGCGGACCGCATTGGAGGAAGGTCCCCCTCGACGATATGAAGATCGGTTCTGCAGACGGCGCACGCGGAAACACGAACGAGAATCTCGCGGCTGCCGGGGACTCGCACCGGAACTTCTTCAAGTCTGAGCGGCCTGGAAGCGGCAGGGGCGCAGGTTCTGAGGACGAATGCTTTCATCGATTTGAAGAGTATGCTTACATTATCAGCGGCGCCACCCCCTCTCTTCCATCTGCCCGCTCTTTTACTATGGCCGAAACAAGCCGCAGCAGAAGCATCGGGTTTACAGGCTTCGACATATACGCCGTAAAACCTGCGTCGAGGGCTTTAGCCTTGTCCTGAGGCCGCGCATATGCAGTGAGTGCGACAGCAGGCACGTTCCTTCTTTGATCGCGCAGCTTTCGTATCGTCCGCACCAGTGTATATCCGTCCATGTTGGGCATTCCGATATCGCTGATGAGAACGTCTATACGTTCCGACTCCAGGATCGAAAGCGCCTGCGATGCGGAGGTAGCGCCGTAAACCAGAGCGCCGCGTTCGGTGAGAATATGGCTCAGCATTTCAACCGCCGTCACTTCGTCATCAACCACAAGGAGCGAAAGGCCGTGCTGAAAAGGATGCTCGATTTCCAGCTCCGTCTCTTCCTCTGTTGCGGCTGCATCAGGAATCTCCACCGTGGGAAGGGTGATTGTAAACGTGGACCCGCGTCCGGGGCCGGCGCTTGCCGCGTGCAGGGACCCTCCGTGCAGCTCGACGATGTGCTTCGATATCACGAGCCCGAGTCCCAGCCCGGCATGCCTCCTCGTGGTCGACAAATCCGCCTGGTTGAATCGATCGAAAATCGCAGGAATCAGGGCAGGTTCTATTCCTTCTCCTGTGTCGGATATGCTGATGTCTGCTGCCGGACCGTGTGCCGCCAGTTTTATCGACACTTCCCCCCCTTCGTGTGTGAACTTTATGGCGTTTGAAAGGATGTTCCACAACAGCTGCTGCAATCGTGCCGGATCCCCTTCCACGAAACAGGCATCTTCGGGAAGTTCGACGATAAGCTTCATGTTCTTCTCCTCCGCTGCCGGCTTCGCCCGGTCGATTGACGACATTATCACTTCGTCGAGAGGAAGCACTTTCACCTCGAACGAGGCGGTCCCCGTGGTCATGCGGCTGACATCCAGGAGATCGTCAATAAGCTGCGCCTGCGCTCTTGCATTCTGTTCGATAATCGTGACTCCGCGCGCGGGATCCACTCTCTTTCTCTGAAGAAGCTGCGCCCATCCGAGTATCGCATTGAGCGGCGTGCGAAGTTCGTGCGAAACACGCGCAATGAAATCGTCTTTCTGTCTGTTTGCCCGTTCTGACTCACTTCTCGCGGCGCGTTCGCTCTCGAGGAGATTTTCCCGATCGGCAAGCGCTTCCTTGAGCTGACGCTGGGTGCTTTCAAGAAGACTCTCGTTGGTTTTCAGCTGGAGCCTGTCTCTTTTGTATATTTCGGCGGCCGCTATGATGAATCCGGAAGACAAAAGATAAAAGAACACGATCGTCCATTCAATCGGCGCCCAGAGCTGGTCGTAAGAAAAAAGCAGGTAACCGATTACCCCACCTGCCGTCGCAACAAAAATGCTCACAACAAGCGGGCTCAGAAGGGCCGCAAATGCCACGGCCGGAAGATACAGCACAAATGGAGACCGGCTTTGAAGGAGAGGTTCCGCCAGCATCCGTACGGCCGTTGCGACGGCAAACGCGGCGCCGATCATGCCGTAGCGAAACCACGTTGAACTCTCCAGTCTTTCAAGCAGCGCTGAATACATCCTCCTCACCTGATTTTGTTACTGCGTCCCGAAAGCCCGGACATCAAATAATGCGCTTTCGCCCGGGTTTTTCGGAGTCCACGTCATCTCAAAACCGGTACCAGGTACGAGAGTCCCCGTGCTGCCCAGCCTGCCGGTCGCACCAGGAGTGCCTGTTTCGGCGGAACTGCCGGACGACTGCCCTGACGCATCGCCACTGGTTCCTGACGGAAGAGCGGTTGCAGTGCCGGTGTCCGTTTCGAGCGCTGATCTGCGCGCACATCCGGGGGTGGCGTTTGCTGAACCTCCCGGCTGAAAGGCAGCCGCCACGTTCAGTATGGTGACTACCTGGTTACGTTGGGCGTGTAATGAAACTGCCGGAGTGAAAGCAAAAAACGCCGTCCCCAGGGCAGTTATCCGCGGAAAATTCATGGCAAGCACCCTCCATGATCCGATTATACCGGCAGCCTGAAAAGTTTATGATGACAGGCATCACTTGCATGGCGGGGAGGGGATTAGAGGGAGTGACAGGAATCATCCCTTTTCAGAACCAGCCCACTTTTTCAGCAGGGCGGCTTCTGTTTCCATTTCTGCCGGAGACTTCATTGCAGGCGTTTCCAGAATGAAGGGAATATCGGCGGCACGTTCATCGGAAAGAAGTTCCCGGAGCCGCTTTTCTCCAATTGTTCCTTTACCGAGATTCGCATGCCTGTCTTTCCTGCCGGCGCGGGGGGTCATGCTGTCGTTCAGATGAATCGCGCGCACCATCCCGATTCCGAGAACGGAGTCGACTTCCCCCAGGAGCCGCCCCGAGATATCATACCCACTCGCCCACATGTGCTGGGTATCAAGTGCGAATGCCACTCTGTCCCGGGCTTTTACCATTTCGTATATGGAAAGAAGTTCTTCCATGCGGTCGCCTATTATTGCTCCGCTTCCCGCAGCCACCTCCAGCAGAAGAAGCGATTCGCTTTCAGAATGTTCATGGATCCAGTTTATGCCCTCCGCAGCCCTTTTAAATCCTTCCTTCTCGTCGTCACAATCTTTCGAGCTTCCCACGTGGAAGACGACCCCGTCTCCCTTAATCCGATCGCAAAGATTGAGGTAATGAAGAAGCGAGAGTTTAGCGAGGTGAAATTTCCGGGAATCTGGAGTTGCCAGGTTGATGAGATAAACAGCGTGAAAGAAGACCTTCTTCACACCGGAGGCATGCCGCAGTTCATTGAAGCGATCTTCGATACCAGGGGCGAAGGGTTTTGAATTCCACCGCTGCGGCGGCGAGGGATGGCACTGGATCGTGTTTACTCCCAGACGCTTCGCATGCTCCAGCCCCTTTTCAAGGCCTCCGGCAACTGAGACGTGACATCCAAAGAAACGCGGCATACTGGTGACGATACAAAGAGCAGCCTGATTTGGCAAAACCCTCCTGGAAATGACGGGATAAAGGCTGGACAATCGGTCTGAGGAGGGGCATATCGTTATTCACATTACCTGAGAGGATGCCGCCCTATGGGAGAGAGAATTATATCTGTTATGGCCGCAGGACTGATCGCCTGTTCGGTATTTATTACCGCGTGTGATTCGCATAAAGCGGAAAAGGAGTACCTGAAGACAGTACGTTCTGATTACGACGCTGTAAGCAGTATTGACATGCCTTCGCTGAATGTGTCCGGTTCGCAAACGGATTCGGCAAAGCAGATAGCCGAACTGGACGCCGCCCAGAAGACATGTTCAGACCTGAATACGAAGACAATCGAAGCACAGGCCAGGCGAAAACTTCTATCTGCCGGGCTCGAGGACAAGGAAACGAAGTCCCTGGATCAGGACCTGGACGCGTATTTTGCGGATCTTCAGAAGACATCAAAAGACGGCGCGACATTCTTTGCCACGATCAAAAACATACTGATCCCGCTTGATCGTCTGACAAGAGCGATTGAAAGCCTCAACGAACCTGCGGAAGATAAAGAAAAGCTTCTCAACCTGTTTCAGTCCCTCAAAGATGCGTTGAAAGACGGCGCCCGGGATCTCGGAAACGTCTCGATCCCCGAAGCAAAAGCAGACCTGCAGAAGTTCCGCGACATGACGGCCGAAGAGTTTCGCAAACCTCTTCCGATCATAGACGACATGATGACTGCTTTGAGAAAGAGTTCGGCGGCGAAGCTTGAAACAGCCGGAAAAAAGTTCGAAGAATGGGGAAGCGAGTTTGATTCCAGTTACAAAAAGAACGCCGATGTTGCGATGCAGCCTGAGGTCGACAGCATAGAGACTTCCTGGAACAAAATTTCCGACCGGAACAACACCATACGGGAAAAATTGTCCAGACTCGAGGGCAGGCTGTGAGTTACCTGAATCAATATACGCACAGTGACGGCCGTCATCACGGGGGGCGCAGAGCATACGCTATTTTCCCTGTGACATGAAAACAATAACCGTGACCGGCGCAGGCTGTCAGATCGGACATCCATTGTCGCAGATTCTGCTGAACTCCGGTGTTCAAGTCCGGGCTGTATCGCGAAACGCCGCCCGCATTTCTACGCTCATAGATCAGGGCGCACACCCGGCTGTTGGAACGATGGAGGACAAAAGTTTCGTTATCCGGAGCTTCGCAGGCGCCGATGCTGTTTTTGCGATGCTCCCTCCCCACCCTGACGCCCCGGACATGCGGGCCGGCCAGGATAGAATTGCAGTTTCGATCCGTGAGGCGATCGAGGCCGCTCAGATTCAGCGGGTCGTGATGCTGAGCAGCATTGGCGCAACCATTCCGGAAGGAACAGGTCCTGTAGCCGGATTACATTCCTTTGAAGAGATGCTGACGGCTGTTCAAGGCGTGAATCTGGTGATACTCAGGCCCGCTTTTTTCATGGAGAATTTTCTTTCATTCATCCCGCTGATAAAAGAACGTGGTGTGATAGGAACACCTCTCCGGAAGGATTTGCCGCTCGCCATGATAGCGACCCGTGATATCGCCGCGATTGCCGCGGGCTATCTGAAGGAACCATCCTTTTCCGGGCTCACCATACATGAGCTCCCCGGGCCCCGGGATTACACACTTTTGGAGGCGGCTTCCATCCTGGGAGACGCTGTCGGGAGCCCGAATCTCGAATACAGGGAATTCTCCTGTGATGAAGCGAGAGAGGCGATGGAGGCAGCCGGGTTCTCCCCGAGCGTCGCATCCGGATATATGGAGATGTACAGGGCATTTAACTCCGGAATCATCCAGAAGACTCTTTCATCCCGCCCCCCGGCGGATGCAACACCTACTACCCTTGAAGAGTTCGCCGGGAACATTTTCGCTGATAGATACAACGCGCACCCTTCCTCCTGATGCACCACCGGGCAATTCAGACACTCTGTAGGTGATTTTCGTAAGCGCCGGCTCGTAAATTTCCCGTAAAAAAAAGCACCAGAATCTCACAGACCGCGCACCTGTTTCCGATAGTTCTGTTCAGACACTCAAACGTGTTTTGTCTCGGCGTTGTTTTGTCCGGGTGTTAACTGATGAAAAAACTTATTCTTGCCCTTTGCGTTCTTCCAGCATTTGTTGCCGCTGAGATTCCGAAAGTCGATCCTGGAAAAGTGGTAATAGGCAGAGATCCCGCGAAAATCAAGTCACTCACCGTTCCGCGCGGGATGGGAATCGCCGCCCTTCATCGCAATCGCGGCATCCACGTCCTGTCCTTCCGGGAATCGAAAGGCGCAGTGCCTTTTACTCCGCAGATTGCGGCGGAAGTCGAGGAGATGTGCGCCAGACTCGAGGCAGAAAATCCGGACATAAGATACTGCGAACCAAGATTTGAAATGCACGCCTTTGCGACCCCGAATGATCCCTCGTACAGACAGTTGTGGGGAATGTCAACCGCGTCGCTTCCTCAGGCATGGGACAAGAGTCGAGGATCGACGGCAGTAAAAGTCGCGGTAGTAGACACCGGTGTTGATTATAACCATCCGGATCTTGCCGCCAACGTCGTGAAAGCGGACGGGTATGATTTTGCAAACGAAGACAGCAATCCCATGGATGACAATGGGCATGGAACTCATGTGGCGGGTACTATCGGGGCTGTCGGAAACAATGGCGTCGGAGTTGCGGGCATAAACTGGCGTGTGAGCATAATTCCAGTGAAGGTCCTGAACGGAGAAGGTTCGGGCTATACGGATATGATTGCAGCGGGAATAAATCACGCTGTGGCAAAGGGAGCAAAAGTCATAAATCTTTCTCTCGGAGGTCCGGGAGCCTCCCGGGATATGTACGATGCCATCGTGAACGCGAAAAACCACGGCATTGTCGTGGCGTGCGCGGCGGGGAATGAAAGCGAGGACAACGATTCGAATCCGTCGTATCCGGCGAGCTACAAGCTGAACAATATCATTTCCGTGGCGGCCACGGACAGATACGACGATATGGCTTACTTCTCCAATTACGGCGCTGCATCAGTACACCTGGGGGCGCCGGGAGTCGGTATCCTGAGCACGGTACCAGGTTCGAGCTATCGTTCATACGACGGCACATCCATGGCATCTCCCCATGTAGCCGGTGTCGCAGCACTGCTCTGGGGATACAATTCTTCCCTCACCATGCCTCAGGTGCGTTCCGCTATCCTGAATTCTGTGGACCGTGTATCGAGTCTGAATGGCTACACGACAACGGGCGGCCGTCTGAACGCAAAGGCTGCACTTGATGCCGCGGGGAGATCGAATCCGCCGGCGGACCCTGCGCCGAAACCGACTGCCACGCCCGCTCCTCCGGCATACACGGATCCCACGAATCCCGGTGATCCATTCCTGCATATCACACAAAAAGCTGAAAGGAAGAAGAGAAGGATTGTTCTGAAGGCGGAGTTGTGGGATGTGGCAACTGACGACCTGGACGCGGTTGTGGGAGCAAGAGTCGGCTTCTACTGCAGAAGAAAGTCCGTCGGAACAGGAAACACGGACGGCAACGGCGTCAAAAGGATTCGAATCTCAAATCCGAAGAAGACGATAACCTGCGAGGCTCGTTACCGGACAACTGTCTCGAACCGCATTCGTGTGAAGCCGATAACCCGGTGAGTCGACCGTTTCGTGCTGTGAGTTATTCAACATTTTCCAGTTCGGCAGTAGGCGTATATACACCACCGCTTTCCGAGCCCGGATTGTAGTGTCTGGCCCGCAATGTGTCCAGGAGGTCGGTGATTTTTGGTCTGTTGATGCCAAGAACCAGAAGAGACTGCCGGATAAGCTCCAGACTTGCCTCAAGCTTCGGCTGAACGACCTCACGTATGCCCAGTTCAACGGCCGCTGCCAGATCGGCGCTTCCTTCCACTCTCGCCACCACCGGCAGGGTGGGCCGAAGCTGCTGGACTTCACGAATAATGGCGGATAGTGACGAGCTGCCCGGAGCTGCAATAATGAGGAGTCTTGCATCCTGGATTCCCGCCGCTTTCAGCACCATTCGATATCTCGCGTCTCCGAACACTACCGGGTATGAGCGTTTCTGCAGTTCCGATACACGGAAGTGATCGATTTCTATGATAACGAACGGAATGCTGTAGGTGGAGAGCACGTTGGCTATATGTTCCCCGATAACGCCGCCTCCAGTGATCACCACATGTCCCGGAATACGCCCGGTTTCAGCCGAAGGAATCGCTTTGTAGCGGGCGTAGAAAAACTTCGGGCCCATGTCGAGCACTTTTCTCCCAAGACAGTACAAAACCGGCGTGGATGCCATTGAAAGCACCGTGGCCGCGATAAAAAGCGAGTAAGTGGGCTCAGAGATGTGACCCTTATTGAGGCCCACGCTCGCCACCGCAAACGAGAATTCGCCGATTTGTGAGAGGCAAAGTCCCGCAAGCAGAGGAATCTCGCCGCAGTAACCGAATGAACGAACAACCACTGCGACCACGAATATCTTTACGAACAGCACCACAAGAAGCACCGCAAGCACTATCCGCCATTCCTGAAACAGGAACCACGGATTGAGGAGCATTCCGACCGAAACAAAAAACAGCAGCCCGAAGAGATCCCTCAGGCTTGTGACATCGCTCAGTGCCTGGTGGCGAAAATCGGTATCACTAAGAGCCATTCCTGCTACGAACGCTCCGAACGGGAACGAAAGACCGAGAAGGAACGTCAGGTAGCCGATGCCCAGAGCAATGGCGAGCGTGCAGAGAAAGAAAAGCTCTCTGGAGCGCAGACGCGCGATGAACAGGAAAAGCCTCGGAAAGAGCTTGAGGCCGAAAAGGTACATAGCCCCGAGGAAGAGCAGGGACTTCATAATGCCGTCTGCCACCTGATCAAGCTGAAGAACTGGCTGAGTTATCTGTGGAAGAATAAGAATCATGGGCACAATGGCGAGATCCTGCATCACGAGCATGCCCACCATGACGCGGCCGGAAAGCGAGTGGACGGCACCTGCCCCGCCGAGCGTTTTGAGGACGACTACGGTGCTGGATACGGAAATGAGAGCTCCGAACCAGAGCGCTTCCCGCCACTCCAGTCCGATCCCGAGCGCCAGAAGATATCCTGCGCCGGTGCATAAAGCCAGTTGTATGACCGTGCCGGCCAGCGCGACGAAAAACACATCGCGAAGCCGCTGGAATGAAAGTTCCAGCCCCAGTGTGAACAGAAGCAGGCCGATCCCGATCTCAGCCAGGCGCTCCACCACGTCCAGATCGTGTACTGTGACTCCACCTGTATACGGCCCGACAATGATTCCTGCACCTATATAGCCGAGAAGCAGGGGCTGCCGGAAGTAAAGGGCAATAAGGCCGCCGCAGAGGGCTGCAATTACTATGTAGATGATGTCGGAGGCAATACCCATTTCAGGTATTATAGTAAAGCTCCACCTGGACCGATAGACCATCTATTCGAATTGTCTCGAAAGTTGCAGCTCCCCTTTAATTTCTATATCCTCAGCCTGGAATTTTCTGCGGGAGACGTTTCATATGACGACCATCGGGACACCCCTTTCCCCAACTGCAAAAAAAGTGATGATGCTCGGGAGCGGAGAGCTTGGCAAGGAAGTAGTGATGGAGCTTCAGAGGTTCGGAGTCGAGGTAGTCGCGGTGGATCGGTATGCGAACGCGCCGGCAATGCAGGTCGCCCATCGCTCATATACTGTTTCCATGCTTGACGGAGAGGCGCTTCGAAAAATTATCGAGAGTGAGAAACCCGATCTCGTCGTCCCGGAGATAGAGGCGATTGCGACGCCCACGCTCATTGAACTGGAAAAGGAAGGGTACGGAATTATTCCGACCGCAAAGGCGACCTTTCTGACTATGAATCGCGAAGGCATTCGAAGACTTGCCGCGGAAGAACTCGGAATAAAGACTTCACCGTATTCGTTTGCGTCGAATTTCGAGGAATATACCGCGGCAGTTGAAAAACTGGGAGTACCGTGCGTTGTCAAGCCTGTGATGAGCTCTTCGGGGCACGGTCAAAGCGTCATCCGGGACCGTTCTCAAATCGAAAGGGCATGGGAATACTCCCAGAGCGGCGGGCGCGCGGGGGGTGGACGCGTTATCGTCGAGGCTTTCATTAAGTTCGACTTCGAGATCACTCTTCTTACCGTCCGTCACAGGGATGGCACGTCTTTCTGTGATCCAGTCGGACATCTTCAGATAGACGGAGACTACCGGGAATCATGGCAGCCGCAGCCTATGAGCGACAAGGCGCTCGCCGAGGCAAGGAGGATTGCCGGCGCCGTCACAGAAGCGCTTGGAGGCCGGGGTATTTTCGGAGTGGAACTTTTCGTCAAAGACGATGAGGTTTTCTTCAGCGAGGTATCTCCGAGGCCTCATGATACCGGCATGGTAACGATGGTTTCGCAGGATCTCTCCCAGTTTGCCCTTCATGCCCGCGCTATCCTCGGGCTTCCAGTTCCTGTGATAAGGCAGTTCGGGCCTTCTGCGTCCTGCGCCCTCGTTGTAAACGGGAATTCAACACAGGCATTCTTCGGGAATCTCGATAAAGTGCTTTCAACCCCCGATACCCATCTGCGTCTTTTTGGAAAACCTGAAGTGCGCGGACACCGGAGAATGGGAGTGGCGCTGGCGCGGGGCAGTTCGATTGAGGAAGCCAGGTCGAAAGCGAGAGCTGTTGTTGAAGGAATCGAAGTCTCGCTTGCATAGAGAGTTAAAGACTGCTACATTTTCGGGCATGATGAATACAGCGTACAGACATCATCATCATCATCAGACCATAACTGGCCGGTGAGGGGGAGGAGTCTACGATTCATCACAAAAGCGCCGGCCTCGGGCCGGCGTTTTTGTTTTTTCCATCAAGAAAAAATGGAAATTTAAAAATGGCATACGAAAATAACTCTCTTGTTCATCTCGCGCTTCCAAAGGGACGTATACAGCCGGGTGTTTTCGCGCTTCTCAAGGACGCCAATATTTCAGTAAACGTGGCAGTCCGCGAATACAGACCGGTCGTTTCCCTTGAAGGGTTCGAGGTGAAAATTCAGAAACCCCAGAACGTGATTGAAATGCTGCACGCGGGGTCAAGAGACCTCGGCTTTGCCGGAAGCGACTGGGTGCTGGAGCTTAACGCCGACGTCGTGGAACTTCTGGACACAGGTCTTGATCCTGTATCTCTTGTGGCCGCAAGTTATGACGGGGAAATACTGAATGACGCGGACCATTTTCCGCTCTTCAGAATTGCGTCCGAGTACGAAAATCTCACAAGGGAGTGGATGAAGAAGAAGGCGCCGAACGCGAAATTCATACGGTCGTACGGCGCTACCGAAGTATTTCCGCCGGAGGATGCTGAACTGATCATCGATATCACTGCAAGCGGCGCGACTCTCGCCGCGAACAATCTTGTGATAATCGATCGAATTCTCAAGTCTTCAACCAGACTGTATGCAAACCCAAAAGCGCTCGACATCCCTGAAAAACGTCAGGCAATCGAAAGCTTCGTTCTTGTGCTTCGCTCGGTCCTTGAAGCGAGGAACCGTGTGATGCTCGAGGTCAACGTGGCGAAGAAAGATATAGAGGCAGTAAGTTCCATTCTTCCCTGCATGCGCGAAGTGACAGTTGCTCCGCTTCAGGGGGAAGATGCCGTTGCTTTGAAGGCGGCGGTGCCAAGATGCACCCTTGCGACATTGATTCCCGAGATCAAGGCCCGCGGCGGGACTGATATCATTATCACGCAGCCGATTAACATCATTCCATAGAGAAATGTGAAAGTGAATGATTTCTGCATTCGCGTTATTCCCTGCCTTGATACCCGTGAAGGGCGTGTCGTCAAAGGCGTGCAGTTCGAAAACCTTCAGGATGCAGGCGATCCCGTCGAACTTGCGGCCCGGTATGCCGACGAAGGCGCGGACGAGCTTGTGGTTCTGGATATATCGGCGACTATTGAAGCCCGCCGCAACAGGGTTGAAACGGTCCGTGCTGTCCGCCGCGTTCTTTCGATCCCCCTGACCGTCGGAGGCGGAATAAAGACAGTGGACGATGTTGAAGCTCTGCTTGATGCAGGGGCGGACAAAGTGTCCCTCAATTCTGCCCCTGTGTTCAATCCCGGCATACTTTCTGATATCGCATCGCGGTTCGGAAGGCAGTGCACCGTTCTTGCGATCGATGCGGCGGGTGCCGCCTCCGGGAAGTGGACTGTATATACCCACTCCGGCACAAAAGCAGCTGATTCTCTTGATGCGCTTGAGTGGGGAAAGACGGCGGCGGGTCTGGGAGCAGGAGAGGTTCTTCTTACGAGCCGGGATCGGGACGGGACCCGGTCGGGGTATGACATCGATCTGCTCAGTGCCATGACTCGCGCCGTATCTGTGCCGGTGATCGCGTCGGGAGGTGCATGGGAGCTCTCCGATTTTGTCGCGGCAGCCGGGGCCGGCGCCGCCGGGCTGCTTGCCGCGTCAGTTCTCCATTTTCAGAAGTTGAGGATAAAAGATATAAAGAATGCGCTCAAAGCAGAAGGCTTTCAGGTGGGACTATGATTATTCCTTCGATTGATCTTCAGAACAGAAGAGCCGTTCAGCTCGTAGGCGGCGAGAAACTCGCAATCGATGCCGGTGACCCTTTACCAATCGCTGAAAACTTTGCTCTGGCGGGTGAAATAGCGGTGATTGATCTTGATGCCGCCATGGGAAAGGGAAACAGCAGCGATGTGATCAGAGGACTTGTTGGAAAGGTGAGGTGCCGTGTCGGTGGTGGTATTCGTGATTACGAAACTGCCAGGATGTGGCTTGATGCGGGCGCAGAGAAAATAATCGTGGGCACTGCCGCTGATCCGGAATTTCTGTCGAAATTTCCCCGCGAGAGGCTCGTTGCGGCTCTTGACGCAAGGGATGGCGATGTATGCGTCGAAGGCTGGCAGAAGAAAACAGGTCTGCGGGTCGAAGACAGGCTGAAAGAGCTCCGCGATTATGTCGGTGGTTTCCTCGTGACGTTCATTGAACGTGAAGGAAGAATGGGAGGAATTGATCTCCGGCAGGTCGAAGAACTCGCCGGGCTTGCGGGAAAAGCGCGCCTTACAGCGGCAGGCGGGGTTGCTGCGGCAGAGGAAATCGCAGCCCTTGACGCCATGGGAGTTGATGCGCAGGTCGGAATGGCGCTCTATTCCGGCCGGCTCGGTCTTGCCGACGCGATTGCAGCACCACTGACAAGAGAGACGCCGGGAGGCCTCTGGCCGACGATTGTTTCCGATATCCGCGGAGTCACTCTTGGGCTTGCATGGTCGAATGTGGAGAGCATCCGGGAAGCGGTCCGCCTGCGACGCGGCGTATACTTCTCACGAAAAAGAGGATTGTGGCTCAAAGGTGAAACATCGGGAAACATCCAGATTCTCCGGGAAATCCGGCTTGATTGCGATCGAGACACTGTTCAGTTCATTGTGGAGCAGCAGGGGGCCGGGTTCTGCCACAATGACACCTACACATGTTTCGGAAAATCTTCTGGCATCACGTCCCTGTGGCGTACTATCCTTCAGCGAAAGGCGGATGCGCCCGAAGGTTCTTATACGCGGAGGCTGCTGACCGATCCGGAACTGTTGAACAGCAAGATTGCCGAGGAAGCGCGGGAACTCATAGAGGCGGAGGACATGGCGGCGACAGCATACGAAGCTTCCGATCTCCTCTACTTTGTCCTCGTCAAGCTTGCGAAGGAAGGGATTGATCTTGCCGATGTTGAAAGAGAGCTTTCGATGAGAGCACTGAAGGTCACACGTCGGGGAGGGGAAGCGAAGAAATGAGGAAAGTACTTCATCCATCCGAAAATGAGTATGCCGGGCTGAGCCGGCGTCCTGCCATCAAGGAGGAGAAGCTTTTTCCGCTTGTTCAGGCGATTATCGACGATGTGAGAAAACGGGGCGACGAGGCGATCCGGAGCTACACCCGGCGGTTCGACGGCGTAAAGCTGAAAAACATGAGGGTTGCGGAGGAGGAGTTTCTGGCCGCTGAACCGCTTGTCTCTGAAAAGCTCAAAGCGGCCGTTTCAACCGCGCGCGAAACGATCGCAAAATTTCACGAAGCCCAGAAGATCCGCGAAGAGATTGTCAAAACAGCTCCCGGTGTTTCCTGCTGGAGAAGATCTCTCCCGATTGAAAAGATAGGTCTTTATGCGCCGGCCGGATCGGCTCCTCTCTTTTCGACATTTCTGATGCTTGCTGTTCCTGCGACCATCGCAGGATGCCGTGAGATCGTGGTGTGTACGCCGCCCGGCAGGGATGGGCGCGCGGATCCCGTAGTGCTTTACCTGGCAAAACTTCTCGGCATCAGCCAGGTATTCAAAGTGGGCGGCGCCCAGGCAATTGCAGCTCTTGGTTTCGGCACACAGACCATTCCGGCTGTTTACAAGATATGCGGGCCCGGAAACCAGTATGTAACTGCTGCCAAGCGGCTGATGCGTGAGCACGCCATGGTGGAGATAGATATTGTGTCGGGACCTTCAGAAGTTCTGGTTGTTGCGGACG
>CAYQVO010000007.1:109538-114690 GCA_964421085.1 uncultured Bdellovibrionales bacterium
CTGATTGCTCAGGCGGAACACAACCCGGACAGCCAGGCGATGCTGGTGAGTTCATCAGAAGAAGTTGTTGATGCGATACTGGAGGAGGTGGCTGTCCAGCTTGAGGATCTTCCGAGAAAGGACATCGCCTCGCAGAGTCTTGCCAATGGTCTTGCCATAGTTACCACTTCAATCGACGAAGCAATCGAGTTCTCCAATGCATATGCGCCTGAGCATCTTATCCTCGCTGTGAAAAAGCCGGCTGAACTATCCGGGAAAGTGAGAAATGCCGGTTCAGTTTTCCTGGGATTGTATTCTCCCGAGTCGGCAGGCGATTATGCGTCGGGAACGAATCACTGCCTTCCTACACTGGGCTTTGCCCGGGTTTCGGGGGGAGTATCGCTTGACACCTTTGTGAAGAAGGTTACATTTCAGCAACTCACGCGGGAAGGACTCAAGGAGATCTCATCTGCCATCTGCGAGATGGCAGGTGCGGAAGGGCTCGTTGGACACAGCCGGGCGGTAGCAGTCCGACTTAAAGAAGAGTGAAAGCAGCATGGCGTTCGATTTATCAAAGCTCCTCAGGGAAAACGTGCGAAGTCTCGTTCCATATTCTTCGGCCCGCACGGAGTTTTCAGGAAAGGGGGAGGTATTTCTCGACGCTAATGAAAGCCCGTATCAATGGGGAGAAAGCGGGGCATCCTGGAACCGGTATCCCGACCCTCTTCAGAAGAAACTCAGGGCGAAGATCGCGGAATACCGGCGGGTCGAGCCTTCCTGCGTCTTTGCTGCAAACGGAAGCGATGAAGCAATTGATCTGCTTATCAGAGCGGTCTGCAGGCCGGGAATCGACCGGGTTCTGACGTTCAAGCCCAGTTATGGAATGTATGACGTCGCCGCTCATATAAATGACGCGGCAGTTGACAAAGTTCCGCTTGATGGAGATTTCGAGCTGAACACCGCATCGCTTCTTTCCGCAGTAACCCCCGAAACAAAAGTTATTTTTCTGTGTTCTCCAAATAACCCGACGGGCGGGACTGTCGGGAAAAAGGATCTGGAAAAAATTCTGCGAAGCTTTGAAGGGCTTGTTGTGCTTGACGAGGCTTATGTCGACTTTTCGATTAAAGGCACTCTTCTCGGAATTCTGCCTGAGTATCCGAATCTTGTGATTCTCCAGACTCTCTCCAAAGCCTGGGGCGCCGCCGGGGTGCGCGTGGGAATGCTTTTCGGATCGAGGGAGCTCGTTTCGGTGCTCGACAAAATGAAGAGCCCTTACAACATGAGCGATGTAAACCAGCAGGCCGCGATAAAGGTGCTTTCACACTGGAGGCGGAAAGAGCAGAACGTAAGAATAACAATCCAGGAACGTGAGCGGCTCGAGAAGGAACTTCCTGAAACGGGCCTGGTTGAAAATGTTTTCCCGTCCGAGGCGAATTTCCTTCTTGTGCGGCTGGCGGAGGATGCTGCCGGGATATACGGGGAACTGCTGAAGCAGGGAATAGTCGTACGCAACCGGTCATCGGAGTTCGGCTGTGGAAACTGTGTCAGGATCACAGTCGGCACGCCTGAAGAAAACGGCAGACTCCTTGCGGCACTGCGGGATCTCAGCGCTGGAAATTCTGCGGCGTGTGTTCCGGCGGAAGCGCCGAGAATTTCGGAAGTCTCGCGATCTACAAAAGAGACCAGCGTTTATGTGAAGCTCAACCTCGACGGGGAGGGAAAATCTTCCATCTGCTCAAAGCTCCCATTCCTCAATCATATGCTCGAACTGTTTGCTTTTCATTCAGGGTTCGACCTCTCTCTTGATCTCGAAGGGGATATCGAAGTGGACTCGCATCACTCCATCGAGGACGCCGCACTTTGCCTTGGCGACGCGTTCAAAAAAGCAGTCGGAACCAAGGAGGGCATCGAACGGTACGGGTACGTCCTTCCGATGGACGAGGCACTTGCTTACGCGGCTATTGATCTCTCGGGACGGCCCGAGTTTGTGCTCGAAGGGACTCCTCCGTCACAGGAGTTCAGGCATTTTTTCAAATCATTCTCTGATGCAGCCCAGTGCACGCTGCATGTCAGTGTGAAGGGTGAAAATGACCACCATGTGATTGAGGCGGCCTTCAAGGCATTTGGACGCGCGCTCGGAGCTGCCGTAAGGAAAGACCCGCGGCACCAGATTCTGCCGAGTACGAAGGGAATCTTGTGAGATATTCTGTTATGACCGCCTCTTCCTCCAGGCGATCCCGGATTGTCCCTTCGAGGTAATATTTCATCTTCAGGCTTCTTCGAGCGGAGAAAAGCGAAGGTGCTTCCTCTGCATCCTCACAGAGAGTGGTGGAAAAGTCTGCCGCAGGGCTTTTTTCGCGGGAGGGGTCATATTATCTCGTACATTTACGAACCTGGCCTGCCCGATCTCTTCCCATCCCTGCCTGTTACATCATCCGCCACATCTGCTGAAAGAGCTTCCTCTGGTTTGCCGCAAAGACTGGATCTTTTATCTGAAATGCATAGTGCGGCTTCTGCCTGGTCATGATGGAAACTATATAGTCCCCGACTACCCATATAGTGGACGAAAACTGCGCCTCGCGCGGCATTGTCTTTATCTGCCGGCGCGCCACCTTCCCTGCCAGACTTTTCTCTGTGGCAGATTCGTTTGAAAGGAGGAGAATACGTTCATTCGGCAGCATCATGCTCCAGTAGAAATTGAGCCACTTTCGGTAGGACTCGACAAAGTGATGGTCCTGGTATCCCCAATACGTCAGGTCGAAAAATGACGCGCTCCTCTGCCATTCAGCGCAGTTGTTAAACAGCATTTTTTCCACCTCATCCCTTCCCTCGAAAAACTGCAGCTGCGGTATGCTGAAGTTTTCACGCCTCAAGAACGGCGCAAGAAGTTTGCGCGCCTCCTCAGCGGCACTCTTTTTTCTCTGTAGAGTTTTCTGCCATGACGCTTCTTCATCAGCCACCATCGATATGAGAGCTTCGGGTTCCCCCGCTATGTAGTATGTGAGATTGCCAGAGCGTTGAGACGCCACGAGGCCGTGCTTTGTCAGGCTCTCCAGCGCGAAATACGCAGTCGACCGCGGAAGTTTGATTTTCTTTGCGACGACAGAAGCTGACGCCTTGCCGAGCTCGGCAACAGTTAAAAGCGCCTTGATTTCGTTTCCGCTCAGTCCAACCTCTCGAAGTTGTTCCTCAATCATGTCCAATTTCTGCCCAAATGCTTTCGGCAGTATATTATATTGATTTGACAACTGTTTCAAGGTTTTTATTCATGTTTGCCTGGTCACAATTGATTACCCTGCGGGAACCTCTAAGATTCCAATGAATGAAAAAGGAGAGCGTTTCCAATGAAGAAATCAGGATTATCAGTTATCGCAGCAGTCGCAATCGTCATCTCCGCCTTGTCGAGTGTTAAAACCGAAGACCATGCAATTCGAATCGGATTGATGGCGTGTCTGAGCGCCGAATGCGCTGAATGGGGCAGGAACTCACAGAAGGGTGTTGAGCTGGCAGCGGAAGAAATAAATGCAGCGGGGGGAATTTCGGGGAGGAAAATAGAAATATCAGTACAGGACAGTCAGGACACTGTCCCTGCTTCAACAGTTGCGGCTTACAAGGCGCTTGCGCTCGATCCGGCTGTTAATTTCATCATTGGACCTAACTGGACTGCAGGGGCAATGAGCGTCGCCCCTTTAATCAAAGCGCGGAGAGATCACATCGTGGTCTCTCCTTCCGTCGGAATTCGTGAGTTCAATGAAACAGCTGATAACATCTTCAACATCTGGCCCCATGACGAGATTGCCACAAGAAAACTCGCGGAGTTTGCGCTCGAGAAGGGCTGGAAGAAAGCAGCTGTCTTCAGCAGCCAGGACCCGTGGTGCAGGACTCAGAGTGACATCTTCCAGGAGGAGTACAGGAAGCTGGGCGGGACTATCGCGACAGCGGTCGAACCTACTCCTTCCACCCGCGATCTGCGTGCAGAAGCATTGAAGATAAAGACAGCCCGGGCTGACGTTATTTTCATGGCGAATTACCAGATGGATCCGTTTGCAAGGGAACTCAGAAATCTCCAGGTTGAAACGCCTAAGCTTGCAATCCTCATGTACAAGGACCGGGTTATTGCCGCGCAGGGAGCGCTTGAAGACACAATATTTGCTGCATTCGAGTCGGCCGCGGTGTCCTTCAAAGATTCTTACAGGAAAAGGTATTCCGAGGATCCCGGCATCCCCGCGGATACCGCATACGATGCGACCAGGCTCCTCGCGGCTGCCATCGGTCGAGTGGGCGCCGATCCTGAAAAAGTGAAATATGAGCTCTTGAACACAAGAGACTTTGCGGGAGCTTCCGGGACGTTCTCGGTAGATGAGAAAGGCGGTGTCAACAAGAAACCGGTGCTGTGGCAGGTGAAAGGCCTGGAGTATCGGAGGGTGATGGCGTATTAGCGGTCCAAGTGGAGTGCGAACCTCCGGCATCACCCCGCGCATCTGAATCAATCTGATAATTCTTCCGGTTTTTGCGGAATGATAACATGGCGCTCCCCTCTCACATTGCTGTTCTTCTGTCGCTGCTTTTCATCGCCGGCTGCGGCGGCGGTGCTGGAAGCCCGGTCAAAACCAGTGGCGCTCTTGATTTCATGGTGGAAACAGAATGGACGAACTCCACCAGAAGCATGGAGAAAAAAATCCGGCGGCCTCGCAGTTTACATGATCACTCCCTCCGGGACGTACTTCTCCTCAACGCAGATGGAAAACGCGGCGCCTGATGTCCACTTTCGGATCGCAGGCAACACAATAGCCTTCACATCAGCTTTGACATCGATAACAAGCCCGCTCCCCATTCGTGCAGGAACATCTGATAGATCGGAACGGTCTCTCAGCGACTTCCGCACCTTATCCTGGAACTGACGTTGAAGTTCCTGAGCCTTATGTTCCCGGCAGCTTTCTGATAAACGGCGATCTTTACGAGGATACGACGGAAGACAATATTTCGGTGCATGTGGCCGAGGGGAATATTAGATCGAGTCCGGCCGATCTCGCGATGTGGATCCGGCTCCCTGTAAAGGGCGAGGCCGGACTTACAAAAGAAAGTGTCGATACAATTACACAATGCGTCTCTCATACTTCACCGGTAAGCTGCTGCGGGCTCGGAATCTCCCGGGTGACTGCTCCGAAGAATG
>CAYQVO010000007.1:114700-119385 GCA_964421085.1 uncultured Bdellovibrionales bacterium
ACGGAGCGACAGCCGGGTATCTTTCGCTCATGATGCACGACCCCGAGACGGATATTACGACGATAGTTTTGACGAATCTTCTGAACTGCGACGCAACGACCACCCAGCTCAGGTTTCTTCAGGAAGTGAGGGCAAAGGCATACGGGCCGCCGGGTTATTAAACCCTCTAAGGGTGCTGCGTCGTCAAAAACACCCAGGCGGCAGCACTTGTCGTTACAGCGGTAGATTCGAAAAGGTGACAGATGTCCCCGCCGCAGATCTCAGTTTCATCCCCTCAGACTATCATCCCCCATCGAATGGTCAGAGATGCTCGAATCCTTCGTACCGAATCACCTTGAGCGTAACCTCCCGGGTTCGGCCGCAGCATCGCACGTATAAGCTTCCTTGCCCGGCGCACCAGCAGTCTTTTTCTTTTCAAGGCAGATGAGGGCGCCTTCGCGGCTTTAATAAATCGATAAAGCTTCGATAAGTTTTTCAATGTTAATCCCCTGTAAGTCCCCGCAAGCATCGTCATGGATGCTGAGGTCGAAGCTTTTTTAATTTCCGCGATCGGTCTTCTCACTGATATTCCTGCTGCTTTTGATTTTCTCCCTCTCTTCACGAAATCCGGCAGCAGTTTTGCGACTGCCCGCAGTCTGCCCTTGAAATAGTCGAACTCAAAGACCGGCTCCTTTTTTGCCGTTGGTCTGCCTTCAATGGAAGGAGCAGGCGTTGCCGGGGGAATGGTTGCGGGCGGTGAGAGTCCCGGGACAACCGTGAACGTCGGCGTGATGAGGGGTGCGGGGGTTGGTGAAAAATGGGTTACCGGAGTTGGAGTATCGACTGGTAAAGGAGTATGGGTGGGTGAAGGTTTCGGAAAAAGAGCTGCCGCCTCGAGCGCGTCTCCTGCGTTCAACATGCCCTTCGTCAGCACTCTCCCCTCCAGAGAAGCCAGCGGCTCAGCGCCGTCTGCAATGGCTCCCATGATTTCGCCCGGGGAGAGATTCGGATAGGCTTCCGCGACTAAAGCAGCCGCGCCCGAGACAAAGGGCGCAGCCATCGAGGTGCCGCTGATAGAGTGATACTCTTTTCCCGAAGCTTGAGCGGCGCTTTTCATCCAGGTGCTGAAGATATCGACTCCAGGCGCAGCTATCAGGACACTGTCAGGGCCAAAATTGGAGAATGATGCAAGTGCGCCCCTTCTGTCGATTGCGGCCACCGCAAGAACTCCGTCACACGATGCCGGATGATACTGGCGAAAATTCTGATCAATGTTCCACTGAGCGTTGCCGGCAGCAGCCACAAAAAGGATTCCGGCTTCATTGGCGGCTCGAACTGCATTTCTCAGACTTGCGGGACAGGGCCCGGGACTGCCCCAGGAGTTGTTGAGAACTCTCACATTTATTCCACGGTTCTTTTTCAGATCGATCGCATAATTAACAGCTGCAAGAGCGTGCGAAATCAGTCCGGAACCATCGCCTCCCAGAAACCTCAGCGGCAGCAGGCTGACACTCCAGTTGACTCCTGTGATCCCGGTTCCATTATTTCCCGAAGCTCCTGCTATCCCTGCTACGTGAGTTCCATGATAGAGCCGGTCCATTGGGTCGCGTGATGCGTCAACGAAATTCCATCCCATGTTATCATCGACATAGCCGTTTCCATCGTTATCGATTCCATCGATCGGCTCGTTAACATTGGAAAAGATCGCGGCGGACAAATCGGGATGCGTGTAATCAATGCCGGAATCGATTATACCGATGACAACATCGCTGCTTCCGGTGGACAGGTCCCACGCGGCAGCGGCCCCTGTGTCAACGCCGGCAATTCCGCCGTCCTGCCCTGTGTTGCTGAGCCCCCATTGCAAATGAGAAAGGTCATCCGGAACCACCTGCGCATATTCCCTGAGATCGGGTTCTATCGTTTCAATCCGCTCACACAAGCCGGCAGACAGAATTTTCTGCAGCACCGCAATGTCCCCTGATTTGCTTTCGATCTCTTTCATCATCAATAGATTGAGATGATCAAGCGGGCGAAGAGAGAGACCTTCCGCATTTGACAGAGCTTCCACGATTGCTTTTTTTTCAGCTTTCCCGGGCTTTGCCGTTTGTGGTCCGGACGAGCCTGCCGCACGAATGCCGACTACATAGCGGCCTGGAACAGCGTTCTTCCGCTTCATTCCATCCTGAAGCTGCAATAACAATTCGTTGCAGCGCGAGTTCGCGGGCTGCTCCCCCCAGCCTTCAGGTGCAAGGATGATGGCAAATTTCAGTGCGGAGACAACAATAAGAATGTAACAAATCGCTCGCACGAATTCCTCCGGCAGAACAACGATGGTGCGCGGTACATGAAGAATAGCTGGTCAGCAGCGACTACTCAAAGCCCATCTCCGGTCGAGGCCGGGGAATTTCGAATCAGGTTTGATGAAGGCACATATATTCAGGTAGACGCCTGAAGTTTTCCGAACAGCGGGAGAATTGAGTGAATGTTCTTGCTTTGGACGCACGCAGGTGTAGAATTCCCCCGTTGCATTTCAAAATTTCATTTGATAATCAGCCACAGCGTGCACAGGAGGGCAGGGATATGCGTCGCATTTTGAGAGGGAGTCAGCTTTGTTTCATAATCTGGTCGTTAATTGTTGCTGGATTAATTCCGCAAAGGGTGGCTGCCGCCTCCTCATGGGGACTCCAGCCGATTGTGGATTGCGTAACGGATAATGGTGACGGCACTTTTACGGCAACATTTGGATATGACCTGCAAAGCTACTATGGAGCAAACTCCTCATATAATCTGCCGGTGGGCGAGAATAATTCTTTCTCGCCGGATCTTGCCGACCGAGGCCAGCCCACTTTGTTTAATCGAGGGCGGCACGCCGCTGTTTTCAAAGTGACATGGGATGGAACACCAATCACTTGGACGTTGAAGTACTATTATGACGGCTCCTTTCGCACAAGTTCCATAACTGCCAGCGGTGAAGAGGCTCAGTACAATAAATGCGGCATAATTCCGATTCCAGAGTGTATTGTCCGTTTCTATAATCGCGACGAACAATCGGGAAAATGGGGCTACTCGATGAGGGCTTATTTCAGCTATTACAACTTGCTGGCGGAAACGACGGTCCCCAAAGGAGATGACAATTTTGTGGAGGCTCAATACTTGGATGTGCCGCAAAGTCAGCCCGAAGTCTTCCAGTCAGGCAGCCATAGCGGAGTATTTGCTGTGAAGACTGCGCGGTATAACAGTGACTACCAGGATGTTTACTGGAGAGTGAGAACCAGAGATTCGGGGGGAAATGTCATCAGTGACAAGACTGCGTGGGCTGACTGGGAAGGCACCCGGGAGTGCTCCACATACCCGATTGCCGAGTGTATCAAGAAAGGGTGTGAAATTGAGAATGAGAGGGGAGATTACACTGCCTATTTCGGTTATGAGAATCTCGAATCATTCGCGGTAACTCATGAAACGCCCGACGAATTCAATCATCTTTATCCCCGGGATGGATGCGAATATGACAACTATAGTGGCGGCGGTTTCGATCGATTGGGGAATAAGTGCAACTATCCTCAGCCGACGGTTCTGGAGCCGGGAAAACACAGACGTGTTTTTGCAGCCTGCTTCGGCGGTAGTTACAGCGGCGGTGGGACTGCGGACGCGCAGGACGGTTATGGTTATGGATACGTCGGTTGGCAGCTCGGTTCCAACTGGTACGAGAATTACAGCTGGCGCTATGCTGAGTTGAGTTCGATGTCAAAGCTCTGCAACAGGGCGCCATTGTGCGATGCAGGCGCTTTTTATGGCCCTGCCTGTTCAGGCGCTGCGACAAACGTCTTCCTGAAGAGCGGAAGCACCGACCCGGATGGCGATGCCTTATCTCTTCTTTGGACTTCAGACTGTGCTGACGGTGTGCTCTCGGGAGACACTGATAAGAACCCGGTACTCACGCTTTCGCAGCCGGGAATCGGCATGTCCCAGAAGTGCAAAATGACTCTCAACGTCAAAGAGATGGAGACAGATGAAGCATTCGAGTCAACCTGCACAGCCGACATTGCAGTAAACTCGTGCGTTGACTGCTCGAAAGGCGAGCCGCCTGCCGGCGGTGTCTGCATCGAGGGAACCTCCAGCACAGGATGTGAGACTTCGGATCTGTCCGTTGCGCGTTTCCAGCTCGGAGAGAGCAATCGGCGGTATAACCGTTCTATCAAGAACATCATCAGGAAGATTCGACGGACTACAGGCGACAAGAATTTTGGGAAGCCTTCAATGACCCGCGGGGATCGCACGGCGAGACTCAATGCCGCTCTTATCCTGAACCTCCCTTCGACAGTGCAGCAATGCAACGAAAGCAAGTACTGCTCTTCGGTCAGCCTTTCTTCGAAGCTTACCGGCGTTAAGAGCAAGTTTAAGTCGTTATATAATCTCAGCTCCAGACTGGCCCGCAGAATGCGGAGAGCGGGCATGGTAAGAAGTTCGAATCGATACAGTAAGAATATCCGGCTCTTCCATAAAAATGTCGCGGGACTTTTGAAGAGTATGCCTGAGACTTACAGCAAGTGCAGCTGAGGCAACGAGGGGATGGTCACATGCAAAGGTGACCATCCCCTTCCTATTTTCGGGCGGCGCAACTCCCGCCCGAAAGTGATCCTCCCCCGGTGTTTCATTGAGTCATTAAAGAAGGGCCGGCCTTCCCCCTGAAAACATGACAGGAGGAA
>CAYQVO010000008.1:0-6854 GCA_964421085.1 uncultured Bdellovibrionales bacterium
CCAGGGGGAAGGCTGGCCCTTCTTTAATGACTCAATGAAATCGGGGGAGGATCAAGGCGCCTCACGCTCCATCCTTCAGGGGGCCATTCCACCGCATCACAGCAACGGCACTCAGGCATATTGGTGGAGTCGAAAGCTTGTGTATGTTCAACCTGCACAAGAACACGGCAGTTGCCGCAGACCATCATGAACTTCATCATCTTTCCCCCGGCATTTTCTGCGCAAAGATGTCAAATGCATCCTCGTCAGCATATGCAGGTCCTGCATGTTCTCAAGGTCGGGGCGAGGTGAGGAATCGGCGGACAAGCTCATGGTCATCTCCGTGTGTATAGTGACTATTCAGTATACGCCCGCACTTATGTTGAGCAAAAATCTTCTGTTTCCATGCCGAACCTGTACGCAGACAGAGAGCCTGCGGAGAGAGTTCGGCATCATCCGGATAAAAACAGAGCCTTACGGGCAGTTCGGCCCGAATGTGGCGAGCAGTTTCCTTGTGCCGTCGCAGGTGAACAGCCCGTTAATATCATCATATGCCCAGGTGTAGACGCGTCTGTTGCACATATGATGCACAGCCTCGGTAAACTTGGAGGAAAGAACCGGGCCGGCGCCGCCGTTTTCGCACTCCGCCTTGTTGTCTCCGGGGCAGCAGTACATAAAAGCCGGATTGCTGATTGATGTAAGCGCCTGACCATTTTTCCATGCAAGACCGCCGGTAAGAACACCGCATGATGAGTAACAGCCGACGATCTGACCCGTGGCGGGGCTGGTCACTCTCAAATCCATGGAAGAGTACTGAGGAGTGGTTGTCCCGTATCGGCCGACACTCAGGTCCTCATTTGTCGGGCAGTTCGCAATGCTGAATGCCGAACAATCTATGTTCAGGCAGTTCTGGGAGACGTTTTCACCCCCCAGGACTTCAACTTTGAACCCGAAGTTGTATCCATCGACCGCGCTGCTGTCGTAATACGTAGTGGGACTCAGATGCTTCCCGTCAACGGGATTAATTGCGCATGAGCTGGAGTCTGCCAGAAGACATCCCCATGTAACTTCGAACTTCGAGCCGAAATTCGGCTGGCAGGAGTTGTTGAGGCACGGCATATAAACCTGGTTAATCTCGCAGTTATTGCCGGTCTCGTCGCACCCCTTTTTCGGCATATACCTGGTGGCCGGCGCGCCTGCTTCAGGAATATCGTAGTCATGATACTGCCCCTTTGCGAGTTTGACCTCGCCCGTAACCGTTCCATTCTGCTCCGATTCGATCCAGATGTCATAGCTGCATGAGTTCACAATTCTCAAACGGGCCTTCTGTTCGGGAAGAGAGGTGGGAGTTGGAGTGGGTGTGGAAGTCGGCGCGGTCCGGCATTTTGCTTTTTTCACCTGATTAACCCGGGACTTGAGAGCACGGAAGAAGCCTCGCGGCACATGATTATAACGGGAAAGCTGTTTTTGCAGGCATCCGCGGTACCGTTTGTTCCTGATCTTCCGTTTTGTGCAGCAGGCCTCCACCTGTCCGTTCAGCACACCGGTTATTGAGAGCACCGCGGCGGCGATTCTGCATTGAGGATACCGCTGCTGACACAAATTGACGGTGCCGTCAACACAGGTCGACATCTGAGAAGCGCCGCACGCAGCTGAGTCAGTGACAGCGGCACTGGTCCCGGACTTGCAGTTGGACTGAGCAAGTGCGTTGAGTTTTTTCTTTGCCGCATTGTAGAAGGCCGGCTGGATTCGGTCGATGTGAGAGGAGAATGTCCGTATACATGATTTTCGTTTTGCTTTGCCATGCGCCCGGCAGCAGCTGCGGCGCGCAGCAGCGACCACATCATTGACGGTCATGGCTGCACTCAAAGCCGTGCAGGCCGGATTGGCGGAGACACAGCTCTCGATTCCGGTTTCAATGCAGTCGGAAAGAAGCGTCATTTGAGCGGAAGGGCAGTCCGCAGACACGTGTCCCGGCAGCAGACAGAGAATCATCATGGAGATCGATATCAGCGGCAGACAAAAAACGCCGTGCAAAAAGAATCGATTTGAGCATGTCGGGGAATGAATCAAATTTGCTGTCACTTGAGAATCCTCTTCTTATTGTCTGTCAGTCGAAACTGCTCGGCGTATTTCCTGAACTCATTGAGTTCCGCCGGGACTTCCACGGAACCGATAATGGGATCTATAACAGTCCTTTTGTTGTCCAGCCACTGATAAAAGAAATGCCCGCAATGAAGCAGATCAGTTCCTGAGACAGTTTAGAGATCAGTTTATGTCAGATGGTTTCAGCGCAGTGGGCAGCCGGGCTTAAGTTGCCGATAATATTTGAGGGCTTCTGCCGGGCATTTCCAGGGGATGCTCGAAAGCCTGCTGAAATGCGACAGTACTATCGAGTTTCGGAAAGCTTTCGACACTATCATCAACATATCGGCCGAACCCAGAGCCCACTGCACACAGCTTGAAGCAGGAAAGAAAGCGCCGCCAATCGCCGGCCAGTCCGCGTCTGCAGGCGCGAATATCATGGATTTTGCTGCGACAACGTGTACGAACCTGGAACATCGCTGAAACGGCTGATTCCAGTGAAACCACGCGGCGAATGCTTTTCTGCCGCTCAGTTCCGGAGTTCCGTCTGCAAGCGGGAACTCAGGCAGCACTATGTTTCCAGCGTTGTCGATGATTCCATAGTGATATTTCCTGAGGAGATCGGCAGCATCGTTTCTGAAGAAAGGGCTCTCGTCGTTCTGGTTAGGTTTTGAGATCACGCTTGACAGGTGAAAGGTGTATTCAAACACTGCTGAATACGGGAACCAGAAGGGATGGCGCGTCCGTTGATCGACAGGGCCGAAATAAGGGGAAAGGCGAGCTTCCTGTTCCTTCTTCAGGGGGTCCAGGGTGTATTTCCTGGCGCCTTCATTTCTTTCCTCCGATCGTTGGTAAGTTTACGAACCTGTTGAATTTCTGCGATTTCCCGAAATTCTTCACGACCGCTTCCTGGGAGCGTTTTGCGGGCTTTTTGAAAGCCGGTGGAACCTGTCAGAGAAATCGTTCGCAGGTTTCTATAAAACCGTGTCGCGTCTCAGCAGACCGGCTAATTTCGACCCGAACACGGCAGGAAGTCTGTGTATCATATTCGCCAGTTTCTCCATGAATTTCCCCATATCAAAACCATCGCTTTCCATCGCGTACTCGTTCACGATGTACACTATCGACTGCCAGAACGGGTCATTCTCTGAAGTTCTGGATAAAATGTTTGCAAGGAGATGGGCGAGGTTGCTCGCGTTTGCGCTCAGGTAAATATCCCTCCTGTCCCTCGCTCTGTCATCCCTCAGGTCGTCCGGCATCGCGAATCTGAGTTTCGAGTAAGTTTTAAAGAGCCACTTCCTTCCCGGAGGTGAAAGTGTCTGAGCAAACTCAAGAAAGCGTTTGGAGTACTCAGGGTGGTTCCTGAAGAAACGGTCGTAGCATGTGACACAGTCCTTCAAGGTCGCTTTGAACTCAAACGCGTCGTCAAGCGACTCTATATGCTTTCGAATGTCGTCACCGATGCCTGCAAAATGTTCGAAATTCACCTGCACCACTCCATCGGCTCCAACGTCAATTTTATCTGTGCTCTGCAGATATCTTACCGATTTGTGTCTTTTCTGAATTTCGCTGAGGCCGCCAGTCTCTGCCGGCTTCGCTTTCTGCGCTGCGGGTGCAGGTGCCGGGGGTTCATCATAGACAGCTTCCGCAACAGCAAGCCGCGCCGACTGCCTGAAAACAAGAAGCTCGCCATCTACCTGAGCAATGGGAATCCTTCCTTCGTTGATATCCTCGACGAGCTTTGCAAGTTCCTTGTCTGAAAATCCAAGGTCGCGCAGTTCCTGGACCACGGCATCGACTGCTGCAAACGCCTCACTGAAAGGCATTGGCTTGCGATCTTTTCCATCATGGAGCGGCCTTAATTGAATCCATTCCAAAGGACGCTTCGCAAAACGGGATCCTGCCCGGCGCCTGTTTTTGTCCTGGGCATCGGGATCCCTGGAAGGTTGATCTGTGTCGTGCGCCTGCATAATTCCTTCGATAGTAGCATAATTCGGCTGTCCTAGTCCTCATTTGGCTGCCCTTATATGTTAAGGATCCGAATGCTGGTAAACTCGCACGGTCTCCTTTGCTGGAGGCGTTTTTAACTGCAGTGCGAAAGGATAAAGAGAATGGCCGGCGATATCACCATGCGGTTCCCGGGTCAACCGTCAATATTCCCGGAAAGCAACCTGGCGGCAGAATTTTTCGGCAGGCTGCTTCAGTTCGGGAAAAATGCGGGCAGGAACGCAAGCCGAAGGGCAGAGAGAGCCCGCGCGGAAAGAGATGCGCAGCGGAAACCAAAGCTCGGAGGAGCAAAAAGAAAAGAGATTAAAAGAAGGGAGAAAAGGGAGCGCACAAAAGTCGGCATAAGCAGCCTTTTTGGACGCTTTTCATTGAGCGGCGCCGATCCTGAACTCTACGTGCGGCTTGGGGGAAAAGTCTTTTTCAGAAAGCCGCAGACTGAGCTCCGGGCGGGCGAGCAGATCGTGGTTTTCAAGCAGTTTCTGGTGATCGAGCCCGGGAAGATCGAGGAAAACCTTCTAAAGAGCGACCGGTTTATCGCAGCGATGCGCGGCCTTTTTATTTTTCCGCCCAATGGAGGCAGGCCTGTTACACGGCTGCGTGAAAGGCTTTGCCGTGCTTTCGGCGCGGAGGCGGGTATTCCGGACATAGAGCAGAAGATTTTCAGGCAGGGCGGTTTTGATTTCACTGAAGATGAATACCGGCGGATGCGTGACAGGATTCACGGGATGCTCGAGGCCGGGCACCAGCAGCTTGGAACGCCGAAGAGGCTGCCGCAGACTGTCGAAAAATGGCTGCGGGGGCATACTGTTGCGCCCCGTGGTACCTTCGATGAAGGAAATACCGTCTGGACTGCTCTCCAACCTGTCTGCACCTTCATGAGCAGCGAAATGATGGCGTATGGAATGCGCGATCGTTACCACCGTTACTTCAGCCTTTATCACGCAATCATCGATCACTTCACTGTTCTTTCGGACTCCCGTTCAATGAGGAGTGACACGGCTCCCGGGGTCCCGCAGACGCTTGACCGGACTGCCCATAGGAACGGGCCGCCGAAAAAAAGACAGGTTACCCATTCTGAGATCCGGGAGGAAGCAGATCGCATAATACGGATGTTCATTGACGATCTGAGCGAAGCTGTAGGAGTCTGTGAAGCTTCACGGGTCAATGTTACTGTTACAGAGCCAGATCCTTCCACTGCGCCGAAAGCAGAGAGCAATCCGAAGAACGCGCCGTCCTCTGCGGATAAAAAAATGAGACTCGAAAGAGGCATCGTCAGAAAACTTCCGGACGATCTCGGCGCAACTGTCCGCACGGTACCTGAACTCCGGCAGGACCTCATATTCCTGTGTGAGGCGCTTTCAGAGGCCCTCGATGAACTCGTGCCTGCAATGGGAATTGCCCTTCCCAGATCTCCGATAGCCGGACTCGAACTTCATACCGAAGTCGCGATTGAAATGGGCCTTGTAGACGAGCTGACGGAACGAAATGAGCTTGTCGTTCCTGTTCCTCCTGACTATGCTGAGTTCAAAGAACACAGGGAGGAAATTGCGCAGCGTGTTGCTGAAGCTGTTGAAAGCGGAGAGGCAGATCGTATCCTGACTGCACATCTGCGAACCCTCGGCCGTCTTGCTGAAGGGAAGGAGATTCCCGAAGGAACGCTCTTCAGAATGTTCGAGACTCACCGCGCTTTGTGGAAGGCCATGCCCGGCGATCTGCTTTCGGGCGTGGACGGCGGAGACCCGGGTATTTCCAGGCTCGATGCAATCGCAAGTCTCTACAGCGATGTGGCAGGCGACTTAAAGGACAACTTCTGGCCAAAAGGCTCAAGAGCAGTCGCGATGATAGGGACTGCAGATCAGCGGTTCGACGATAAAGAATTGAAAAAAAATGGTGTCGTCTCCTCAATATCGCTTGGCATAATTCAGGGAGTGAGCGTTGAGGAAGTCGAGGCTGCCATGCGAAGGAAGGTTGAGGAACGCAGACGCGAGGACAGGAAAAAGTTCGGAACCAGGCTCGATTATCAAGTCGTAGACACAATGCTCAGAGATTTTAATCTCAGCGATGATGTGGAGGTTCGCGACTACATAAAGACCGCCCTGCGGAATGCAGAGATAGCGGGCAGTGAGATGACTCCGGAGATGCTTGGGGAGGGACTCAGGCACTACATTGCAACAAAAGGACTGGCAGGACCACGTGAAGCGCAGGCATTAAATGCCCTGGGGCTCGGTGAAGACTCACCGCAGCTCTTTCTGAGGCGGCTCAGGATGGCGGCAACTCCCGGAACGAAGGCAGAAGGAAGTTTTCTCGCGCTTGTGAATGGAGAGAATGTCTCTCGCGAGGTGACAGACCGGAGAGACGGAAGCATGACGAGAGAGACAGCAGAGAGAATCCTTCGTGATTACGAAATGATGGAAGCTCTGCCGATTCTCAGTGAAGCGAACTTTTCAGCTCCCCGGCAGGGCTGATTCGACACGATCAGCGCTCGCTATCGGCGGGGGCCCCGCCTGGATCGAAAACCCTGAGTGTGGCCTTTGGTTTGAAGCCATTGGCGCAGCAGAAAAAAGGCAGCGCGATTGTTTTCCGCCCGCGCTTCAAACCCGGCTCCCCGGATCGGCTCGGGTCGAATCGACCTTCGCCGAAGCCGGACTCGACAGTATTTTTACGGGTTCGAGTCCAGGGCCCGATGCACCAACGGCCGACAAGTCAAGCCCCGGCTTGCGCCGGCTCTCCGGATCGGCTCGGGTCGAATCGACCTTCGCCGAAGCCGGACTCGACAGTATTTT
>CAYQVO010000008.1:6954-13865 GCA_964421085.1 uncultured Bdellovibrionales bacterium
CCGGCTCCCCGGATCGGCTCGGGTCGAATCGACCTTCGCCGAAGCCGGACTCGACAGTATTTTTACGGGTTCGAGTCCAGGGCCCGATGCACCAACGGCCGACAAGTCAAAGTGACTTGTCGGCCGTTGGCTCCCCGGGCCGGACTCGAACCAGCGACATGGTGGTTAACAGCCACCCGCTCTACCGACTGAGCTACCGGGGAATACGCAGAGAAGTTAAACTAGTGGTTTTATGGGCTTAAGTCAAGATATGGGGCTTTGCGGGAAAAGATGCAAGTTTTTTCATTAAGGAAAAGCGCCGGTTGTTTCTAATCTGGGAGATTGGACTATAATCCAGAAAAACAGGGGGCAAACAGGAATATATGTTGGCTGGGCGTTTAAAAAAGGGTTCTCACGCGAGGGTGCTTGCTCCTTCGTCAAGTCTTCAGATCATATCTCTCGAACAGCGCCGTATTTCGACAGAGCGTTTCGCTCAACTCGGATTATCCGTGTCATATGGCGAGCACGCGGAAGAGTGCGACGAGTTTCTCTCATCATCGGTCGCCTCAAGGCTGGCCGACATTCACACTGCCGTCGCCGATCCGAAAGTCGACATTATCTTCTCGGCAATTGGCGGCCATTTTTCTAATCAGCTTCTGAACGGTCTTGACTACAATCTGATCGCAAAACATCCCAAACTCTTCTGCGGTTATTCGGACATTGCGGCCCTGAACGCGGCAATTTACGCAAAGACAGGTCTTGTCACCTATAACGGTCCGCATTTCTCCACTTTCAGCATGGTCCACGGACTTGAGTACACTATCGATTATTTCCGGAAGTGCTTCTTCGAATCCGCTCCTTACACTTTTGAATCTTCGCCCGTCTGGAGCGACGATCCATGGTATCTCAAACAGGACGATCGTGATTTTGTTCCGAACGAAGGATGGCTCGTTATTCGCGAAGGCGAGGCTTCAGGCACCACAATTGCCGGCAACCTTGCGACTCTCAACCTCCTTCAAGGCACGCCTTTCATGCCTTCACTGAAGGATTCGATCCTGTTCGTTGAGGAAGATTTTACCTGCGATGCACTCGACTTCGACCGCAATCTTCAGTCCCTGCTTCATCTTCCGGGATTTTCGGGGGTGCGCGCCCTTGTCATTGGACGTTTTCAGAAGAAAAGCCAGGTCTCGGACCACAAACTGACAAAGATCATAATGCAGAAGCCGGAGCTCGCGTCAATTCCAGTGATTGCCAACGCAAGCTTTGGCCACACGCAGCCTCAGTGCACCATTCCGATCGGTGGCGAAGCTGTTCTGAAGGCGAAAGACGGGAAGGTGGAGATAGTCTTCACGAAGCATTAGATTTCGCCCGGGAAAGAAAGGCAGTCTCAGCCGCTGTCTTCAAAGTTCGAATTCAAAAACATTACAGGGCAACCCTCTGATCATCGATCCACTGTTATGAAAGGCGATACCCTCGTATACGAAATCCCGGAACGGTACATGCGTGTGGCCGAAAAAGATATTCTTCACGCCATCGAGCAAATCTCCTTCTTCCGACTGAAGGTATTCAAGAATTGCGGGAGCAACGGCATCTTCCCTGTGAACCATATAGATAATCTTATGAAGTCGCGAAAAAAGAAGAACATCGTAAAGAATATTCATCAGCGGACCCTTTTTGCTGTCGCCATGGAATTTCTTCCGGTATTCGTCCAGAGGGATGTTTCTCTTCATGCTGTCCAGAATATCCCCGTGAAGAAACACATGGGGTCCAAGCTTTACGTAGTGCGCATGCCAGCGGAGGTTGCTGTATCTCGAACTTAACCCGGCAAGCTTCGTGCGGAACGATGGCAGGGAATCGTGGTTGCCGCATATAAAGTGAAATTCGACATCCGGATGCCGTGTCAAATTTTCCTCGAGCCAGTCCCCGGCTGCGGCGACGGTTTCAAGGACAGAAGGCAGACTAGTCCATCGGAAATCAAAGATATCCCCGTTAAGCACAACCACACCGCATTCCGCCATCTTTGCTTCAATAGCGGGGATGTGCCGGGCGCTTGTCGAGCGGCGCGAGAACATGTGCATATCGGAAATTACGAAACCTTTTTTCATTGCCGGGATCCTTCTACACGCCTTCTTGAAATCAGGTTCGCTCGATATAGAGCGGACCCCTTCTTTTGAAATTCATTTATGAATCGCTCTAACTTCTCAGAAAAGCTGAGATTTCTCAACCTTCGCGGATCCGGCTGGAAAACCTGCCGATCTGAATGATACACAGGAAAGGATGGTTGATATAACCAGTATCAAGAGGTGCGTGGAAAGGACGACATGGCTTCCGAACCTGAGGATAGAATAGATACAGAGAAAGAAGACGAGCCGGAAGATCTCTTCCGCAGCGTTGGATCCGGCGCCCGCCGTGTGGCCAGAACGCATCTCGATGAAAACGGTCTGGACCGGCACATGAAACTCCGATTTCGGCAGCAGCAGGTCGGCCGTCGCACCGCCCAGCGCGATCTCGGACCTTCACGATTTTCACTTTCAATTCCCCGCTATGTTCTGGATAAAGTGCGCGAAGAGGTTCTTGGAATTAAACCTGAGAACTTCGGAATAGCGTCTGTCGAAGATTTCCGGCATAAACAGCTTGGCTTCGCGCTCGGGAACGCCCTGAGAAAAGATCAGCGTAAAGAATAAAAACACCGGATCTCCACGGAAATGCATCCGGTTTGAGATTCGGGGGCGGCGCAAAAAACGCCGGAACTTACCAGCTTGCCTTTGTGACCCCTGGAATTAATCCCTGATGGGCCATCTCACGGAAGCATATTCTGGACAGCATGAATTGACGGTAAACCCCTCTGGATCTTCCTGTAGCCATGCAGCGATTCCGGATTCTTGTTTTTGAACCATTGCGGGGCAGGGTCTGGAGTTTCGTGCGGGCAGCCTCGCGCTCTTCTTCACTCAGGTGAAAATTAACAGCCTTCCTGCGGAGTTCTTTTCGTATCGGCTCGTAGTGATTTGCCATACGGATACGTTTTTCGTTTCTAAGTGTTACACTCAACTTTGCCATAGATAGTCCTGCTTATGTTTCCTGCAATGTGGTTCGAACCGTCTATTATTCCGATTTTACCGAAATAGTCAATGTTCCAGCCACTTAAGGTTGTGTTAATCGACGGGAAATGTCGTCTGAAGAGCATTTTGCCGCTCAAAACGGTCAAGCGCGAGCTCGATAAGCTCTTCTATCAGCTGAGCGTACTGGAGTCCGCTGCATGTCCAGAGCTTTGGATACATGCTGATTTTGGTGAATCCCGGAATGGTGTTTATCTCGTTCAGGTATAAAGTCCCGTCACTTTTAAGGAAGAAGTCCACGCGCGCCATCCCTTCACAACACAGCACCTTGCAGGCATTCACAGCCATCTCCTGAATGTGCTGCAGTGCCGTGTTCGACAGTTCCGCAGGCACAAGAAGTTCTGCTCCGTTGGCATCGATGTATTTTGCTTCGTACGAGTAAAACTCATGCAGCGGAACGATCTCCCCCGCGAGCGACGCCCGGGGTTCCTCATTACCGAGCACGGAACATTCAATTTCCCGCCCATCAATATGCTCTTCGATTATGACCTTCATGTCGTACCGGAAAGCATCTTCGATCGCAGCCTTGTACTGTTCTTCATTCCGCACCTTGCTGATGCCGACTGACGATCCCGTGTTTGCCGGCTTGATGAAGAGAGGATTTCCAAGCATTTTTGTTATCGCGCCGAATTCGGGAGCCTTCGCTGCACTGTTGATGGTCACAAACTTTGCGACCTGGATTCCTGCGTCACGCAGCAGACGTTTCATCACATCCTTGTCCATGCCCACCGCGGAACCAAGCACGCCTGCTCCGACGAATGGAGTGTTGAGAGTTCTGAGCAGTCCCTGAAGGGATCCATCCTCGGCCGATCCTCCATGCATTACGGGAAATACGACATCGATCGCACCGAGAGGAGTGCCGTCTGCAAGGCGGAAAAGACTTTCGGGCGCAGAGCCGGGGACTATATGAACAAGCCTGTTCGTAAGCCTGAGCGCTATTCGCTTCGGGTCGTCCGGCTGCAGAAGAAAATCGTTTTCGTCGAGCAGATGCCATCTGCCTTCCTTATCCACACCGATTACTGTGACCTCGTATTTCTCGAGGTTGACAGCTGAGACAACATTCCTTGCGGACATCAGCGAGACTTCGTGCTCCGGCGATTGCCCACCACACATTATCAAGAGGCGTCTTTTATCGTTCATATCTGTCTATTTTTGAAGATGCTCGAGTTCGGCAAATACATTTGAAGTGTGTCCGGCAATTGCCTTAACGTAATCGGCAGCCTTTTTGATATTAGCTTCGGGCGAGGCCGGGCCTCCATACCTTTTCTTAAAATATTCCACATCGGATCCGTCACCCGCCGATATCTGTTTTATGGTGTCCCGGCACCGGATGTATTTAGGCCGCACATTCTCTGTAAATTCGCCTGTTGTTCCCAGATTTCCAATTCGCACCAGAAATCTCTGTCGCGCTTCCAGATCGTTCGCCTGCCATTTCTTCCAGAACGACAGAAGCGTCGGACATTCAGCCTTCTTCGAGATGCGGGAGTTGATGAGATCCGCCTCAAGCAACGCATCGAGTATCTCAGGGCAGATGGCCTTCGTAATCGTGCAGTATAGATAAACGCCGGTCAGGTGGTTGATGGCGGAATCTTTCGGCTGCTCAATTGCTGAAATGTGTCCGTCTTTCAGCGCCGGGATCTTTGCCTGAAGCGCCGACATGAAGTTCAAAGCATTCGCCTGAGCGGTCTTATACGGGTCCTTGCCGTCTTCGCCAATCCGCATATCAAGGGTCCCGGACTGGGAAACGCCGCCTTCAGGAGACGCTGAAAAAGAGATTGATGGGACTGCGTGGAGCAGCAGGACTGCAAGGGCAGAGAGGTAAAGAAGTCTTATTATTGTCATTCTTGAAGCGTATCAGACGCCTGATGAGTGGTACAACTGCCATAAGTACCGGCGGTCAGGCGGCCATCATAAGTTCATTGACCCACTCTTGATGGTCCTTGAGGATTTTAAGAGCATAGGACATGACCTCCGCGGGAATCTTTCTTCTTCCGTCTTTTGCGTCCTGAACCCGGCCGGGGCCCCAGTTGTAGGCGGTAAGAACAAGCACCCGGTTGCCCTTGTACATCTGTTCGAGATACTTGAGATAGGCGATTCCGAGCTGCACATTGTAGTTGGGATCGGTGAGCTTGTGCTTCATTACCGACTTAAAGCCTTCGAGGCCCGCTATAAAGCGCCCTGTGCTCGGCATTATCTGCATCAGACCTCTTGCGCCCGCGCTTGAAACTGCAAAGCGGTCGAATGCGCTTTCCGACTTGATTACGGCGGCGACAAAGAGGGGATCGAAATTAGCTTTTTTGCTTTCATCGATTATCCTCAGTGCGAGACTTTCAGGGTTGACTCCCCTGCGCCCTCTTTTCTTTATGACCTGCACGAGTTTGGTTTGAACAAGGCTGTAAGACTGATACCTGTCTGCGACGAGTGGAGCGAAATGCGTGTTCGGCGCCGAAAGGTGGGCCGAAACACCAATAAGATTCGAAGCGACCACAGGCTGTGCAGCGAGCATTTTGGGAGGCTGCGATTTTTCCAGCGATTCCTTTACTTTCGAGTAGAGCTTCTCCGGGTGCGCCAGATAGGCGCCATCGATCTCATAAATGCTGCTTACCGACTGTTTGATTCGGGACGTTACCGAGGTTATCGAAAATCCCGGGTGACCATCAGCAGCATCCGAAGAGGCGTCTTTTGCGAGCAGGGAATATATTCCAATGAGAGCGAGAAATCCGGAAAAGAACACCAGCCCGCCGAGAATCTGTTTTTCGCTGTGTGAGGAGATGCAGGAGTTTATGAAAGACAGCCAGGAAGGATGGCAACGCGCGGCCTTTTTTACATGCGGCTTGTTTAATATTTTCCCCTGCGGAGCCTGAGGGTCGTTCACTGCCATCTGCCTGCAACTTTATCCTCTAGCCAAACTTCGGCTTTACTTACCCTTAAATCCGTCGAATCCGTTCAAATGCTTCCGGAAATCTTTTCTGCAGAGCCTGGAAAAACCTTCAGTCGAAATCTTCTGGTTTTTCCGGGAGTTGCGCCGGGATCATTCAGGAAAGGGAAGATCATGGAAGAAGCAGGCCTCTTAATTTTTTTTGATTAGCGATCGCCCCTGCGGTAAATTTCTATGGAGCACGTGTCGTAATTTTCCATTCACCTTTTACTCGTGTGACTCCCTGAGGTTGTTAACCCCTTCTTGAAGCCTGGTTTTTTCGGCAATAGTGCGACAAGCACACGCCAGGGAGGTGTGTGCTGATTCAAATCTTCCAGAATTGCATGGAGGGATGTTCTGGAAGCAGAAAAACAGGAATGAATATGCCAGGAATAAGGACCTTGATAATTGCTGTGATGTTCTTCTCTGTTTCCACTGCGGCGGCACTGGAAATATCGGGAAGAGTATCATACGAAGGAAACGGAATCGGAGTTCCAGGCGTCATTGTGCACGTTGCTTTGAACGGCAACCCGGATGCCGACCACACCACGGTGACTGACAGTACCGGCGGCTATATTTTTTTCGACATCCCCTGCTCTACCCCTTACGAAGTGTGGGTAGAATCGCCCGGCTGCACTTTCTGCGTTCCCTTTCAAGGCATCTGCAACATGGGCAACAATATGGGCGGAGGGACTACGGGCTGTGGAAGCATACTTAACCTGGATTTCGTTGCGGATATTGACTGCCGGAAGCCCACCCCGACGTTTACTCCGACCGTGACGAGGACTCCCACCAGGACATCGACGCAGACACCGACTATCACTGCGACCTATACATCGACGTTTACTCCGACCGTGACGAGGACTCCCACCAGGACATCGACGCAGACACCGACTATT
>CAYQVO010000008.1:13965-46542 GCA_964421085.1 uncultured Bdellovibrionales bacterium
CTCCGACCGTGACGAGGACTCCCACCAGGACATCGACGCAGACACCGACTATTACAGCGACCGCCACAGCGACCACCACAGCGACCGCCACACCGACGGCATCTCAGACCGCGACACCCGAGAGCACACCGACGCCCTGCTGCTGCATCCTGTGTACACCGACCCCCACTCCTACCAGTGTGGTTACGCCGACAGCTACTGCTACTCCTGGAACTGCGTGCAAGGAGGACGACATCTCCGGCAGAATTGCGGAAATTATCAAGGGTGCGACCGCGCAGCGAAAGCACAACAAGAAATTCCTTGTTCTTGTTCCGAAGACAAACAGATCCTGCAGAGCCAGGTTCACAAAGAAGAATAAAACGACCTATAAGACAATCCTCAAGCTCGTAAAGGGCATTGATCCGGCGCCGATGACGTGTCCGGATCCTCTATGCGTGAAAACTTACGAGAACACGGACATTCTTTATTCTGTAAACAAACGGGCCGGCCGGCTTAGAAAACTGCCGGATTCGCTCAGAAACTGCATTCCTCGCCCGGCGAGTGTGCCATGCACCCGTTCGGCTGCCGCATGCAGAGAGTCTTCACGCAAAGTCTATAACCTTCAAAAGGCTTTGAAGCAGTATGCCAGGAAGCTTCTGACTTCAACGAAGAAGGCGACTTCCAGGGTTCAGGGCTGGAGCTGCAGGAAGGACGCCTGACGGTTAAAGGGGGGATTGAATGTTTCGAATCTGGGTCTTGACGGCTGCTGCAGTGATTTTTGCGGTTTCCACCGCGGCTGCTCTCAATATTTCGGGAAGGGTTTCCGATCAGGGAAGCGGGATTGGAGTTCCAGGCGTCATTGTGCACGTTGCTTTGAACGGCAACCCGGATGCCGACTTCACCAGGGAAACTGACAGTACCGGCGGCTATATTTTTTCCGACATTCCCTGTGAAACCCCCTACGAGGTATGGGTCGAACGACCCAACTGCACTTTCTGCGTTCCCTTTCAAGGCGTCTGCAACATGGGCAATAACATGGCGGGCGGGAGAATCGGCTGTGGAGACATCGTCAACGTCGATTTTTCGACAGTGTGCGCAACACCTACTCCTACGCCGACAAAGACGCCAACACGGACGTTTACTCCAACACCGACAAGGACCAGGACTCCGACGCCGACAAGGACCAGAACGTCCACCCCGACCCGGACCCGGACTCCGACAGTGACGCCGACCAGAACGAAAACACCCTGTCCGACAAAGACACGCACGGCAACACCTGCTGCATCTCCGACAAGCACATGCGTGCCGTGCTGCAGCACTCCGACTCCGTGCCCGACTCTCACGCCGACTCCAGCAATCGAGGTATGCAGAGAGAGTAATATCAGCCCGGACCTGAATCAGCTGCTGAAATCGGCGAAGGCGCAGCGAGCGCATAACAGAAAATTCCTTGCTCTCATACCCAAAAGCAATGTGCCGTGCAGGAAGAAGTTCAAGAACAAGAATAATTCTCTCTACAAAACCGTTCTTCAGCTTATCAGGAGGATCGAGCCGGAGGTTTTAATCTGTCCTGAACAATACTGCTTGAGAACGTATGCGAACACGAATACGCTGAATGCGATCCAGAAGTATTCAGGACGCCTGGCGCGTATCTATAGAATAGCTGAGAAGTGTGTGCGGCCTGCGAGATCGAATGCACCCTGCACCAGGACCATAGCTGAATGTTCGATGCAGCCGAGGTATAACCTCAGTAAAGCCATGAAGCAGCACGCAGGAAAACTCCGGAATGCTGCAAAGAAGGCCTGCACGAGGATACCCGGCTCCGTGTGCCGGAGGTGACCCAAATTCCGGCTGAAACCGCCTTGATTTTGTGCAATCATATTCCCGTTAATCCGAAAGCTTAAAGATTCGAGGGATTGGTTATGACACGGCGCATTATGACAATTGTTGCTCTGCTGACTGCGGCAGTTCTGGGAATGTATTCAGCCGGGGCTGCGCAGTGTGCGGTGTGTGAGACCGCGGTGTGTGAGACAGGGCTGTACAGAATAAGCGGAAGAGTTCTGAAGAACGGCATCGGGATTGGAGGAATTCTTATTGATGGCGGCGCCCTGGGGCAGATGACAACCGCAGCAGACGGCTCTTTCACATTCTGCGTTATTCCCAACGCGAATTTTTCCATAAAGCCTGTCGCCAGTTCCTGCCTTTTTGCTCCCCAGTACAGGGCGGGCACGATCGTCGGCGATCATCTGACTGCAAACTTCCTTGTAGAAAGCGGCATATGCAGTCTTCCGGTCCATTCGGTGAGCGGACGCGTGACAAGGAATGGGAGTGGTGCAGGTGGAGTGGTCATCACGCGTTCTGGTTCTTCAGATCAGACAATGACCGATGAAGCAGGCAATTATACTCTCTGTAACGTTCCCGACGGTATCTTCACGATCACCGCATCGAAAGCCGGCCTTGAATTCATTCCGGGATCCCGAACCATTGAAGTCCGCGGCGCCGATTTGACGGGCGTGGACTTTTCCGCGTCGATGCGTGGAGATGAGGCGTGCAGAACACAGAGCTACAGTTCGAGAAAGAACTCCCTTAACAGCGACCTCGCGAAACTTAAGTCCGCAGGGCTGGCTTCCGCAAATGCGCTTTCAGAACTCAAAAGCGCAACGGCAAGACGTGCCGCAAGGAGTGGCCGGCGGAAGATTTCTTCTCTTTATGACTCGGCGGCTTACTATGTCGGCACTGTTCCCGGAACAGTTCTTGTATGTCCGGCCGACATCAATGTTTGCACGTTCGAGACGACAGGAACGGATATTGCCGCGCTGAGGAAAGCGGGGCGAAGTCTCTACGCATCTGTACGGCGTCTTGCCGTACGGTATTGTTTCCTCGCCAAAAAAAGGCGTCCTGAGCTGTCGGCATGGAAGGTGCGCACATTGTACTTGAATTTCAGGGCGGGGGTGGACGGTCTGCCCGCAACTATCAGTGTCTGCAGGTAAAAGCCTTCAGATTATTGAAAAGCTCCTGGTCATTGATAATCCGCGGCACCTTGTTCTGTCCTCCGAGCTTGCCGCGGCTTTTCATCCATGCGGCGAATGTGCCCGGAGGCGTGACTCTTACTTCCGGGGCTTTGAGGCCGAAGCCCTCAGCTCTGTGCGCCTTGTAGTCGTCGTTTGCGCACAGTCCACGGTCGAGAGCGGCGGCAAAAGCCTCCTTTTCGCGATCAGCGATGCCGCCCGCGGCGAATTCCACGATAAAGAGATGCCCGCCCAGTTCCCTGGGCGTCGCAGGATAGAGTGCTCCGACGGAATAATCGGTCACCGACCTGTGAATGCTCATCGCTGCTTCCGAGACGGCATTTTCAATCTCTTCGCCGATAAGATGTTCCCCGAAAGCGGACATCATATATGAAGTGCGGCCGGTGATTAGAAATCTCGGAGGACTGGTATCGACAAAGCGAACCGTATCTCCAATCTTGTAGCTCCACAAACCGGCGCAGGTTGTCAGAATTACGGCATAGTTGACGTCTTTCTCGATATTTGCAGCCCAGTGCCGCACGGGGTTTTCCGAGTCAAGTTCTTCGACAGGGATGAATTCGTAGAAAATTCCGTGGTCGAGATTCACCCGCATGCCTTCGCCGGGACCGCGATCGGCAATTGCCATGAATCCTTCGCTTGCCGGGCAGACCTCGCGAAGCTGTGCCCGGCTTCCCTCTAGAAGTTCATCGAAGCGTGATCTGTACGGAGAGAAGTTGACTCCTCCGTGAGCGATGATTTCGAGGTTCGGAAAATAGTCCTTCAGTTTTTCGCCGCGTTCCGGATAGACCTTCTTCAAATGATCGAAAAAAATCAGAAGCCAGCTTGGAACTCCGCTCCATAGACGGATGTCGTCGAGAGGACATCTGCGGGCGAAGACGTCAATCTTTTCCTCCCAGTTTTCGATGAGAGCGAGATCCTCAGGCGGGAAATACCGGAGTTTAGCCCACCAGGGCATTTTTTTTGCCGCTATTCCGCTGAGGTCGCCGCTGTATATGCCCGGCGCTTCTTCGACGAGCTTTGTGCTTCCGCCAAGAAAGAAATTTATTCCGCCGAAGATGCTGGACCCGGGGAAATGCTGCAGGTGGTAGACGAGAAGATCGAGGCCGGCCTTACGGTTTGACGCCCACATCTCGTTCGTCATCGGGAGATATTTTGTCGCGCCGGTGCTTGTGCCGGAACTCACGGCATAGCAGGGGATTACTCCCGGCCACAGAAGATTTTCCAGGCGGGGGAACGCCTGCTTCATATAGGTCTGCCAGAAATCGTCGTACGAACGAACTGGAACTGCCGCCTGATATTCTTCGACAGTTCTGATTTTCGAGAAGTCATGCTCACGGCCGAACTTCGTGTTTTTCGCGTTATCCAGAAGTTTCAGCAGTTCAATTCTCTGTGAAGCGCGTGCATCCATTCTCGCAAGGTGCTTTGTCCGCCAGGCTGCATAAATCTTCATCAATGGTGTAGCGTTAAGCATTCTCTCCCCCGAATCTCAACTTCGATACGTCGACCTGGTTTTCGCGCAGCTCCGTTTTCAGCCTGCTCCAGTCGAAAAGCGGTCCTGGATCCACCTTGCGGTCAGGGGCGATATGTTCATGACCGACAATAGTGGTGATGGGGTGCCGCGCCGCGATTTCTGCAATCAGCGATGCGAGTTCCCTGTACTGCTCTTCTGTAAACCCCGAAGCCTGAGTACCGGCAAGTTCGATGCCTATGCTGAAGTCGTTTACGGCATCCCTATGATCGTCCTTGAAAGGCATCCTGCTCTCGCCGGCGTGTTTTGCCCTCCTGTCTTCCTCTACGAACTGCAGAATGCAGCCTGACCGCTCGATAAAATAATGGCTTGCCACCTTATGCCGTTCGAGAAGCTCGATGCAGGCCCGGGTATCAAAGGAATCCCTGCATTCTTCGGAATAAATCGAGTGAATGACCACAGTATCTACCCGGAGGCCCGGCGGACGGTTATTCCAATGGGGGAGGGGATGTGGCACTATCCTGAGCATAGGTACCTTGTAACCCAAACGAACCAGGGTGGTCAAAAGATCGCGCCCTGTGCAGACACCGAGTGAGAGATTTGTGGGTGCTGTACGCGAACTGACGATAAGAACTGAGGGCCAGGGTCTTGTGGAGATCACCGGCAAGATCCAGGAAGTCATCCGAAGGTCGGAAGTCAAAGAAGGACTATGCACCATTTTTGTCCAGCATACTTCCGCCAGTCTGACCATCCAGGAAAACGCGGATCCGAGTGTGCGTAGAGACCTTCAGGCCTTTCTGAACAAGCTCATTCCGGAGAACGACCCGATTTACACGCATACCTTCGAAGGCGATGATGACATGCCTTCTCACATCAAGAGTGCTCTTACCGCGACTTCACTTTCCATCCCCGTTGTTGACGGACAAATAGCGCTTGGAACATGGCAGGGTATTTATCTTTGGGAACATCGCTCCGCAAGGCACTTCAGGAAAGTGCTGGTGCATGTGGGCTAGGCGGCAGCCTGCCGCTCTTTCGGCTCTTCGTACTTGCGGCCCCATGCGCTTCCGGCCTCAAGCAGTGCCCAAAGCCTGAGTTGTCGGGAGAACTGCACATCAAGAAGAGGGTTGTGGAGAAGGGGCGCATGTTGCGTCGACTCATCGGGCACTAATCCCGTCGGACCTCTTGCATGTGAAAGGTCGGGAATCGAAATGAATTGCCCCGCAAATACGCTCATAAGAAATTCTTACATAATGTCGACGAGCCATGATTATACAACTTTGACCGGATTAAAAAAGAAACTTTGATATACCAAGCATAACAAGGCCATGCCCAGAGAATGTTGAATAATCAAAAGAAGCATGAAGGCCCCTAAAAAGGACACCCAGATCTTCGATGGAAAAAGGACACCCAGATCTTCTATGGCGTCCTAATGATTTCGTGCTGTTGGCTGAATGAAGCGAATGGAAAATTTTGGGTGTCCTTTCTCTCACTCGAAGGATCCGGACCGATGTCAGGCAGCCACATCCTTTTGTCAGCTCCGCGCACTATTTCGATTATGAGAAACGGCGCGCACCGCGTTCATGCTTCGAAAAGGATTCCGGCGACGCCTGCGTTCACAATCGCGGCGTCCTTGCCCGCAATGCTGCTGAAGAAAAAAGCAGTCGCCTCGTCAGCGCGGATTTCTGCAACTCGTGAATCCATCTTCTTCAGCTCATATTGAGTGATTGGCGGAGCTGGTTCACAGTGCATCGCGCAGATGATGCCCGGCATGGTCGTTCACTGAAGGACGGTTGTTTGACAAATATGAGAGTACTGTGGAAGATCTGCGGGAGCAAAAGCCCTATGTACACGAGGTAAAAATACTCCGCTTCACCAGAGCAGCGCGACTATGCTGGACATACATTCAACAACAATCCTCGCCCTTCAGTACAGGGGCGCCACCGTCTTTGCCGGGGACGGCCAGGTGACCATCAACAAAACAATCCTGAAACACTAGTGTATGTATAAGTATAGTTACCATAAAAACCAAAGTGCTTAAGATCCGGAGACTTCAGGATGCAGGCGTCCTTGCGGGTTTTGCCGGTTCAGCCGCCGACTCATTCACTCTGTTTGAGCGGTTCGAGGGGAAACTCAAGGAATTCAACGGGCAGCTTGGACGGGCCGCAGTGGAGCTTGCGAAAGACTGGCGTACCGACAAATATCTCAGGCGGCTTGAAGCGATGCTGATAGTGGGAAACAGGGAACAGATGTATCTGCTTTCCGGCGCCGGCGATGTTATCCTGCCGGATGATGGAGTGCTCGCTGTCGGCTCGGGAGGAAATTTCGCGCTTGCGGCGGCTCGGGCGCTCATTCGGGCCGGGAGGCCGGATGTGACCGCAAAAGAAATCGCGCGGATTTCAATGGAAACAGCGGCAGCGATATGCCCATTCACCAACTCGAACATCATAATCGAGGAGATTTCATGAACGATGAAGATGCTTCAAATGCGATTTCGCCGGAAGAACTTCTGGACGACTCCTGCTCGCTTCTTCCGCCCGAAATCGTCTCCGAGCTGGACAAGTACATAATCGGCCAGGATGATGCAAAAAAAGCGGTGGCAATTGCGCTTAGAAACAGGTGGCGCAGACTCCGGGTAACAGACGAGATGCGTGATGAAATAACGCCCAAGAACATCATCATGATAGGTCCGACAGGAGTCGGTAAGACCGAGATCTCAAGGCGTCTTGCGCGCCTTGCCAGAGCCCCGTTTGTAAAAGTTGAGGCATCGAAGTTTACCGAAGTCGGATATGTCGGACGTGATGTGGAGTCCATTATCCGGGATCTTGCTGAAGTCGCATACAATCTCGTCAAGGAAGAAGAAAGGCAGCGTGTTACTGAAAAAGCCAGGGAGGTGGCTGAGGAGCGGCTTCTCGATATACTCCTTCCCGGTTCGGGCGCTTCTTCTGAGCCTGAGCCTGAACATGGAGTGGTATTCGATGAAAGCGGAGAGGCGGCCCTTCACAAAGTCCTCTATCAGGATGCGGAGGGGGTTGCTCATGACGCTCCAATTGGTGCTGAACATCCTTCCGATGGAACGCGTGAAAAGTTCCGGGAGATGCTTCGCGCCGGCAAGCTCGAAAAACGTATCGTGGATGTGGAGACGGTAAAGCCTGTACATGCGCAAATGCAGGTTCTCGGCCCTCAGGGGTTCGGTGAGATTGAAGGGCAGATAAAAGAAGTATTTCAGAACATGCTTCCGAAGCAGAAAGAATACCGGAAGATGTCGGTTGAGGACGCAAGAAAAGTGCTGATCCAGGAAGCGCAGGAGGGGCTGATTGATGTCGAAAGTGTCAGCGAGCTTGCGTGCAGGCGTGCCGAGCAGACAGGGGTGGTTTTTCTGGATGAAGTCGACAAAATCTGCGGACCCGAATCTCCCGGCCGCGGGCCTGATGTTTCGAGAGAGGGAGTGCAGCGTGATCTGCTTCCAATCGTGGAAGGTTCCACAGTCAGCACGAAGTACGGACCTGTCCGCACCGATCATATTCTTTTCATTGCCTCGGGCGCATTCAGTCACTCGAAGCCTTCCGATCTCATGCCGGAGTTTCAGGGACGCTTCCCGATTCGAGTTGAGCTGAAGAGTCTGACACCGAAGGACTTCGAGCGGATTCTCACAGAGCCCAGGAACGCGCTTCTCAAACAATATCAGGAACTGATGAAGACGGAAGGAGTGGCGATCGAGTTCAGGCCGGAAGCGGTTTCCGAGATCGCGCGTCTGACCGCCGAAGTTAATTCACGCACTGAAAATATAGGCGCCAGACGGCTTCACACGCTTCTCGAAAAACTCATCGAAGACATTTCTTTCGAGGCGCACCTCAGGAAAGGAGAAAGCATAGGGGTCGACAGGGAGTATGTTTCGACCCGTCTTGCCAACATTGTCGAGGACGTGGATCTCTCGCGATTCATCCTGTAACATGCGGAATTCATTGTTGTTTTGGCAGTCGAAAAGCCGGCCACACCCTTGCGGCCTGCGGCCATAACGTTAACGTCACCACCGGGAATGTGCTAGACTCCTCCATCCATTCCGTTAAACCTTGCTGAGAGTAGCTGTGAAGAAGTACATCGCGTTTGCCTGCCTCTTTGTTGTTCTTCTGTGGATATATGCCGTCCTGATCCATTTTCATTTTTCCGGAAGAGGGCTGCGCGCTCCTGAAGAACTCACGCTGATATTGCTTATTCCTGTCTTCGCATTTGTCATGCATCAGTACGGATACTGGACGGGCCGGGTGAGTCGCGCTTTCCTGAGGAAAGTCATTGATGTCGTTCCGAGCATGCTTTTTGTGAAGGATCGTTATGGCCGCTTTCAGCTTGTGAACCAGGCTCTTGCCGATGTTTACGGAACGACTGTCACAAGTATCATAGGCAGGCGTGATGAGGATTATAACCGTGATACGGAAGAGGTGAATCATTTTGCGGAAGACGATCTGGAGGTGATAACGAAACTCCAGGACAAGTTCATTCCCGAAGAGGAAGTCACGGACGCAAACGGAATCACAAGGTGGTATCAGACCGTAAAAAGGCCCCTTCGGATTGCGCCAGGAGGCGATGTCCAGGTGCTTGGCGTCGCTACCGACATAACGGAAACAAAGCGGCTGCAGCACGAACTTCTTCAGGCGCAGAAGATGGAAGCAATCGGACAACTGGCCGGCGGCGTCGCTCATGACTTTAATAACCTTCTGACAGCAATTCTTGGTCATGCTGAGCTTCTTACGATTCACGGCGATTACAAACCCGAGATTATCAGAAGTGCGGACGCGATCAGGACTGCAGCTCATCAGGCGGCGCAGTTGACGCAGAAGCTTCTTGCTTTTGCCAGAAAGGGGAAGCATGAAAATGTCGAACTCGATCTTCATGCAGTAATAGCAGAAGCGCGCATGATACTGGGAAGAACAATGAGCGGGGACGCGGTGATACGTACCAACCTCGGAGCGTATGACTCGCGTATTCTGGGCGATCCTGTCCAGATAGAACAGGTCATCATGAATCTTGCGATTAACGCGCGGGATGCGATCGCAAACCGATGGGGAATCGACGCGGGACGGAAGGGGGAGATCCTGATAGAAACAAGAACGCGATCGCACCGGGAATGTCTCGATTTTGACGACCTGCCTGTGGAGGGTGATTACTTTGTGGAACTCACAGTAAGGGATAATGGCTGCGGCATCCCGCTGGAAGGTCATTCAAAAGTCTTCGAGCCATTTTTCACTACAAAAGAACCAGGAAAGGGTACGGGCATGGGACTGCCAATGGTATTTGGAATAGTGAAATCTCACGGTGGCGGCATCACGTTGAAGAGCCGTGAAGGCGAAGGGACGACAGTCAGCCTTCTGCTTCCTGTTTTCCGCGGTAACGAAACATCGAAAGCTGCATGAAAAATCTGGAAAAATCAGCAAGAGCTCTTTTCGCCGACGAGAGCGGGAGGGAAGGTTTCATCAGGGCAATCACTGACCGCGCAAGTGCGGTTCCCGCGATTCTGTGGGTTCATGAGAAAATGGACGCGCCGTTCAAGGTTCTTCCGCCAGCCTCCTGGCAGCCTGAGTTCGTAGACCGGATTGCGGCCGGGGAAAAGCCGGGCAGGCATCCTCTTCATGCGGAAGGGAGGATTTACTGTCTTGATCTGGGATCCGTCTTCATGGCAGTCCCGTTCATGAATCTTGAGGGAGGCATCCGAAGCGTCATAGATGTCTGTTCGGCACCGGGAGGCAAAGCGCTTTGTGCATGGCGGGCGCTTCACCCGGAGCTTCTTGCAGCAAATGAGACAATTGGCAAACGCACAGCAGCGCTTGTTTCGAACTTCGAGCGGTGTTCTGTCGATCGTGTGGTAGTGACGAGTCTCGATTCGCAGATTCTTGCGGAGGCGTTTCCTGACTCGGCGGATCTGGTGATTGTCGATGCTCCCTGCTCCGGTCAGGCGCTTGTCGCAAAAGGATCGAATGCTGACAACTGCTTTCATCCCGTCACGTTAAACAGGAACGCGATGCGGCAGAGGAGAATTATTTCGAATGCGGCGAAGATGGTGGCGCCCGGCGGCTGCCTCGCGTACATGACCTGTTCATTTTCGCGAGAGGAAAACGAAGGGGTTATTGAGTGGTTCCTCAGCCGGCAGAAGGGTTTTGAGTCTGTAAATGTGCCCGTTCTGGATAAGCATATCTCCCGGTTAAGTGATGTTCCATGCTACAGATTATGGCCGCAGGATGGCATGGGATCGGGAGGATTCACGTCTCTTCTCAAACGGGAAAACGATGGAGAGGTAAGGCCGCTTGAGATTCGAAAAGTCAGGATACTCTGGCGGGGGAAACGCGGGCAATCGTGAACAACCATCAGGTCGAACGCTTTTCCGCCTGGAGCTGCACTTCTCCAGCTGATGTCTCTTCGAAGACAGATTCAGGAGACCGGTCGAGTTCGATAATGACTGTTTCCCGGGCATCCCCGCAGTTCTGCAGGATAGTGCTTGAGAGTTGAAGAGCGCGTTCAACCGCCTGGTCCATGTCATAGTACCGGTACTCGCCGAGTCTTCCGCAGAAGAGCACATCCTTTCGTTCTTTCGCAATCGCGCAGTACTGCTGGTATAGCCGGCTGTTCGACTCATCAGGAAAGGGGTATTCGAATGCGTCAGGGTCAGTGGGGGTATAAGGGGTCTCGGTGCTGATAATCGTGCCGTGAATCCGTGATGCGTATTCAGGAGGCATAATCCGCTTCCATTCGATTCGCCTTATGACGCCGCCCTCATCACGGCCCGGAATGTTCACCGCTTCAACAGCCTGTGCGAAATCAATATCAGGGTGATGCTCATGCATGCGGCGCTGGGCACGATAGGCCAGCCGGCCAAGCGAAAAGCCGAAGAATTCGTCGATAGCGCCGGTATAGATGAGAAGCTTTCGAGGGGACACGTGCGACCGATGCCGAAGGTAGTCGAAACTGCATACGACGGGAATTGACGCCAGCATAGTCTCCATCAATGCCGCGTATCCATGAAGCGGCAATCCCTGGTACCGATGCAGCTTGAACCTCGCGTCGTTATCGTCCCGGATTTCGAAGCGCCCGGCCAGCCCGGGATCGAGACTGCAGGCAGGGACACCCCACTGTTTCTCCGTGTATCCCTTGACGAAGCGATCGTAAATAACCCGGGGCATTCTTGCCAGACACGCCTCTTCGAAGTTGCGGGGAACCCCTGTAAAGTCCGGCCTCCAGTCGCGCCCGCACGTTTTTTCGATATAGGACTGCGTGACCGGCCATTGCTCCAGCTTCTCCTCCACCTGACTCTGCACTTTCCACTGGTGTTCATAGAACCGGCCGAACTGGTGAACGTAGTCCCACAGCCATTTTGATTCCGCGCGAAAAAAATGGGGTCCATAGGTGTGAACGGGAATTCCCGATGGATGAACGGAATCATGAATGTTGCCCCCGATGTGTTTCCGTCGTTCCAGCACGACGACATCCAGTCCCCGATCGAAGAGAGAACGGGCGATGGTTGCTCCCGTTAATCCGGCGCCTACGATGATATAGTCAGCGCGGATCTGTGTCATTACGCCGGCCTCTCCCCATACACTTCGAGAAGTTCCGGCTCGTCATCATTGAAGCATCCTCGAGCCGGTCCATAAAATCGGGAACTGTGCCCAGAAGGTGCTCCGGGTCGTTTGTAACCTCCCGCACAAGTGCAACAGCATCTTCATCGAGGCCTCGCTTCAGAAGGTTGTCGAGCTGCATGAAGCGGAGAGGCCTGGAATCCGGATATGTTTCAATCAGTTTCGCAAGCAATCCGCCCGCTATTTCCTCTCTTCCCGTTGATTCGAGCAGCTTCTTGCACTCGAGAATCATGAAAGGGAAGTAATCGTCCCTTGAAAGATCTTCTCGTCGCCATTGAGAGACATATTCGATGAAGCGGTTTCCCCGCCTTTCGATCTCTGTTTCCAGTCCGAACTTTTTAATCTGACTTAATACAAGGTGGTGGAAGGCTCCCGAATAGTGGCAATATTCCCGGTTTGTCCGCCGCACTGTCTTGAGAATTCCTTCGAGTTCGAGAGTCCTGACGGCGGCTGAATGATGTCTCAGGATTTCCTCCCGGCCCGCTGCCGCAATCCGTTCACGTTCATCGTCATGCTCGAGGTAATATCTGATTTTTTCCGCGGCATCCTCCGCGTTATTATCTTCATATGTCACCAGATGTACGCCGTCCTGAAAGAGGTCGAGCAGTCCGTTTCCGGTCGCCGGGTTGAGAAGCATACCTCCGCACATCATGGACTCGAAGACTTTGCAGTTCACATCAGCATCAAGCACTTCGTTGACCAGGATCTTCGCCCGGGGGTATGCAACGCGGTAGTCGCCCGCTGCAGCATCGATTTCGACAAGCTTCGACAGCCGCTCGAAAAACGCGGCACGTCGGGATCTGGTGGACGGGTCCATGTTCCCACGGAAGCACACGTCGATATCCTTTGTCTCAGCCGGTTCTATGGTGACCGGCGCCCAAAGAGGGAACCACTGAACGTCCCTGTTGAATCTTTCAAATTCCGGCACGTAATCTTTCATGGCAACGAGAACCTTGTCGAATGCGCCTCCGTATACGGGATGCCATGTCGGATGAATATGCGCGTCGATGGAGTAGAATACGATTGGGACGGGGCATTCATCTATCTCCGACAAATACAGAGCCGGGCTGCTGTCGTCGTAGTAAAGAACAACATCCGCCTTAAACCCCCGCGGGAGTCGTTCGAGCAGCGTGCCGACAGATTCTCCAAGGTCGAAGGCGAAGTCATATCGGTATGGTCTGCAGAAGAGGTTGAAGCGGTTGAGGTAATGGAGAACAGGCGGAGCAGCGCAAAGGACGCGGTGGCCGAGCGCCTGCAGTTCTTCCTGGAAATGGTTTGTATTTACAATCAGAATATCCAATTCTCTCAGGCTCTCTGCGATTAAGACTTCTTTTTACTTGGATGCGAAAACCCGCCTGTTTGGTCCTGCTTTGTGGCAAGGTTCAACTTGTTGGAATCGCTGCGGAAAGCGCGATTCCAGAAGCCACGAAAAAGTGGGTGTCCCTTTTTCGTCCGACGGGATTCAGGAAGACTCCCTGATCCTTTCCGGGCATGCCGGTGATCATTGGGTGTCCTTTGTTCGGGAGATATCATTTTTCGACCGAAAGGAGGCGCTTATGATACACACACTCTCGCAAAGCTGGTGGGTTCTTGTACTCAGAGGTGTTCTTGCGATTTCATTCGCGCTGCTGGCGATAGCCTTCCCGTGGGCTGCGCTCGTTACGCTTGCCCTGGTGTTTGGAGCGTATGCCTTTATCGACGGAATTGCTGCGCTCTGGCTGGGTGTGAGCGGACATACCGGGGAAGGCAGGGTGTGGCCTTCGTTTTTCTTCGGAATATTTGGAATTCTCGCGGGGGTTGTCGCGTTTTTGTGGCCGGGTATTACCCTTTTCGCACTCCTGACAGTGGTCGCCGCATGGGCCATCGTGCGGGGGATATCTGAAATTGTTCTTGCCGTACGTCTCAGAAGAATAATTGAAGGCGAGTGGATTTTTGGATTTTCCGGAGTCTTATCGATAGTATTTGGAGTCCTCCTTTTCACGATGCCGGGCGCCGGTCTTGTCGCGCTGGTGTGGCTTACTGCCTTCTACGCGTTTCTGTCCGGAATCGTGTCGATTGCGCTCGGGCTTCGCCTGCATTACCCCGCCGACGAAAGCGATTTCTATGAGCGCACGGTGGCGCGTCCCGTCTGACTCTCCGGGCGAAAGGCCGGGGCGGGAAGAATGCTTGATCTGACACTCTGGGGGCGTATAATTCCGGATATTCCAGGGGAGGAGTGCCTATGAAATCAGCTATCGCCGCTCTCGTCGTTCTTTTGTCGCTTCTTGTCGATACAGCCTGGTCGACGAATGTATTTTTAGGAGAAGAATGGCTTTACAGGGTGAGGGGAAAGAGGCTCAGAATAATCGGAGGCGATCTCTACAATAATTCATCGTGGACTTCCGGGGATCTGGAGATATCATTGTGGGCTCTGCGGAAAAAGTTCAATGGACGTTCGCAGCGCGGGTACAAAATGGGATCGGTCAATGTTTCCCCGATGCGCGGAAAATCCTACATTCCTAATTTTGTGCGCACTACCAGATACAAAAAACCCCCGCGCGGGAACTGGTACCGCTCAATCATTCTCTGCGAGTGGGATGAGGGAGGGTGTTATGCCAGGTCGTGGCGGAACTGGCCGACCAGAAAGCGGTACAGATAGGTCAGCGGCGACTATCTCATGCAAAGGGCAGAAATCTTCAGCACTTTCGGAAGCAGAAGGTGCTGAAACGGCGGCTTGTAGCTGGAAGGAATACGCACCCCTTCACGTCCAAACGCCTTCAAGCTCACAAGATTGCCGACTTCATCAACTCGAACGGTTCCGGTTGAGGATATCAGCGTGACTTTCACGAAGTCCGGTTTCGTTGTCAAAATCGCCCCCACGTGAAGATCGCCTCCGGCAACTATCAAAAGATCTCTGTCGCTGACAACAGGGGCGGCGATATCGATAAAACCTGTTGCTGCGAGAAGCGCATAGGCGGCTTCCGCGTCCGTATTCGAAGCTTTTATCGGAGAGTTTGCCGCTGTATTTCCACGGATCCGCAGGTCCTTCAAAGTGACGTCACTGTCAAGCATGCACAGGAGGCCCGAAACAGCGCTGCCCGTAGTCAGGGGAAAACCCGAGGGCATGCCCCCTTTCCATGAATAGCGTCCGCATCCTGTGTCGTTGACGCCGGAAAACAGGGAATTGAAATCAATCCCGGGAAAACCATCGGGTCCTTCAAGGACATTTTCTCTGAGTTTCGAGAAATTCGCGGGGTAGACAATGCTGCAGATTGTTGTCGTGATTCGAACACCACCTTTCGATCCCTCACTTTCGCGGCAGGAGACGCTTTTTCCTGCGACGTCTTCAGCCTCCCGGAGTTTTTCGAGCGCTGCTGTCGCCGCCTTCGTCTTTGCGGCGCTGCTGAAAAGCTCGTCGTTAACAGACCCCATTGCCGAATGAATCTGCTGAAAGGCTGAAAGTGCGCATAGTCCTGTGAGCATCGTGACTGCAAGAACTGTTATGAGGGCGATTCCTCTGCAGCGCATCCGGTTCAGCTCAATACAAGATTAAGATGCGAAACACGGGAAAGGTGATGGACAGTGGCGTACGCAAATGTCCGTTTCATGGGGAAGGTGAACACCGCCTCGATAGTTGTGATTCCGCCGGCAAAAGTCTCCCTCCTGTCGAGTGTGAGCTTTTCCACCGGGCCGAACAGGGGCTGATTCTCTATGTTTTCCCCGCCCCTGTGTCCTGCATACCGCAACTCTCCTTTCTTCGAGAGATATATCGTATATTCACGCTCAATGGGAATTATGACGCGTACGCCCAGGGGTTCGTCATGACTGCCCTCCGGCAGGATCATGTTTTTTGTCTGGCCCAGAACGGCTTCCATGCGCCCGTCCTGCGGGGCTTTGTGAAGAGTCCCTCGAAGATAAATGAAAGAGTCTGCGCCAACACCGATAAACGCCATATCCTCCTCGAAGGCGGGCGCCTGAACGTAGAGAGCGCGGGTGAAGAATCTGAAGCTGTTCCCGTCACGGTCGACGTTGATGACCCGGAGAAGGCGATTGCTTTCACAGGCAAAAGCCGTGATTGCATCAGAGGATGAATCGGGGGCGTTCAGAGATCCGGAAGAAGCAAGTGTGTTCACTGTATTGTCAGCCCAGGTTATGCGGCCGTGCCGGTGGATTTCCGGAAAAATAGCAAAACGATGTGAATCGATGTCTCCGGCAATTCCATCGATAAGTTCTCTTGCCTGAACTCTCCGGGCATTTTCGCGCACGGCCTCGTGCATCCGGATGAATGCGCGCACGTTGTTGCGGGCGTCAGTCACAAGGAGAGCAGTAAGGGCCGACAGCAGGGCTGCCGAAATCATGCATGAAAGAAGTGTATAGCCCCTCATAAATCTCACTCGATCAGAAAAATGTTTCTCCTCACTCCCCGCTCTTCGCTCTGTTCACAGTAGAAGAGAGTGATGCCGGAGGCTTCCTCTTTCCGGCAGGAGGCAATCCCTGTTTTCACGAACCGGACTGTGCGGCTTGAATCTTCTGCAAGGAGTATTCCCGCATTCGTCAGAAAGCCTGCGTGATGAGTCATGGCGTCTGCAAGGCCTGCGCTGATAAGCCCGGCAAGCAGAAGAGCAGCAAGCACATCAAGGATGCTCATATGCACTGACTCCTTACTCTGCCCCTGAGGGACGTTATTATGCGGCACTCGTGTTTCCTGTCGGAGAGGCGGAGAGTCGCAGGGCTTGTGACGCCTTTAGGATGGAACATGATTGCTTTTGTGCTTTCCTCCAGAAAACGAAGAGGGCGGGGGAGGGTTTTCTGAAGGAAACAGATACCATTCTCCCATGCTGCGTAGCCCGTGCTCTGGATTTCAACCCTTACTGCGCGCCCTCTCTGCATCGCCCGTAAATGAAGACTATCGAGCGCAACGACGATGTTTTTCGTTTCCGTTTTCAGCTTGTGCTGGTCGAGGCCCTTTTTTACGGATGCCGAGGCGGCGCCGAGAGCCGCCGCAATGAAGGCAAGCACGACAGCTGCTTCGATAAGAGAGAATCCCCGGGAGAATTTTTTCATAAGAAGTATTCGGGGAAATCATGAAAGAGTTGCGTGAAGAGACAAAAAAGGCGCTCCACTCTCCACCTTGTAAAGGGGGAAGGGGAGCGCCTCTGATGCTTCCCGCGCTGCGACCGTAGCGTCAGTCGCGGCGCTCAATCTTTGACGGCTATTTCAGCAGCGAGAGGACCATTTCCTCCTTCTGTTTCGCATGCGCCATCATCGCCGTTGAGCTGTCCTGAAGGATTGAAAGACGCGTCTTGTCGGCGACTTCCGCCGCATAGTCGACGTCTTTGATCCTCGATGAAGCGGCAAGTCTGTTTTCAACGGCTACCGATTCAGTGCTCGTTGCGGATTCGAGGCGTTTCTCGAGCGCCCCGATGCTGGACACAGCTTCACCAAGATTCTTCCTCATGTCTGATATAGCGCTCATAGCTGCCTTTGCATTTTCCTGAGAGCTTATATCGTGTCCGACAAGGGCGGCGGAGTTTACCTCCAGGCCCGGCATTTCAATTATATTATTGGGATTCGACGCATCGGATACAGGCACTGAGAATCCTTCTCCCTGGAGAAGACTGACGCCGTTGAATTCTGTAGTCTGTGCGATACGGTCGATTTCCTGGGTCAACTGTGAGAACTCTGTCTGGAGCGAAGCCCGCTGTGAATCGCTGAGCACCCCGTTTGCGGACTGTTGAGCAAGCTCATCGAGCCTTATCGTGATGTTCTGAACCTGATTCACCGCAGCATCTGCGATGTTCAGTGCGCTTTGAGCATAGCTTGCGTTATCTATGCCTTTTCTTCCGACCTTTACTTCGGCTTCCAGCTGCTGGACGATTGCCAGGCCCGCAGGGTCGTCCGCAGCGCTTGTAATCCGAAGCCCGCTCGAAAGTTTATCGAAGGACTTCACAAGCTTGTTGCTGGTCAGATCAAGTGAACGACCAATAGTCGAGTTGGAATCAATGGACATCTTTACAACCTCACTGTCTAATGTGCTTCGAACAACGTGCGTGGACAAACTGGAAAGCTACCGAGAGATTGTATCGAAGCACGTTATTTGTCATCCATGGGCACTCACTTTGGGGGGCAGTGCCAACGGATGGGCCTCCGTGCAACTTTCCGTGTCAGTAAATGGGTAATCGTCGATTTAAGGCGTTTCTTGAGAAACGGGGCCAAAAAAGGCATTCCATTTCTGAAGAAATCCGCCGTCGCCGCATCTCGGAGTGGAATGCCTATTCCAGAGGGATGTCCAGAGCTTTCGCAAGGCGGCTCCGCATATAGACTTCGAACGGGTCTTCGCGGCCATCCGCTTCGATAAGTTCCTGAATAGTGAGGAAAATCGTTCTGCGATCAGCAACACTCACATTTTCGCGCAGTTGTTGAGTGTACTTGCTGGTCCCTCTCAGGGAACTGAGGATCTGAGTGGCCTGGTTGATGAGGCCCCGAACTTCTTCCTCATCAGTCCCGAAAAGCCTGCGGAGTCCCCGGGATATCACATTGTATTCCGTGGGTTCGAAGGTTTCATCGGAAGAGGCGACATCTACCATGATGACAGCCACTGCAAGCACAAGCTCCTTTCTGGAAAGCCCTTTCAAACCGGAAGTGAGGCTGAGTTCCCAAGTCTGAGTTTCCGAGTCCTTCATGATTCTGCCTCCCTCCAATGCCTGCTCGCCTATGTTAGGGCTGAAATGATGTTAAGAAAAGGAAAAATCAACGGATCATGATCACACCGCATTCGACAATCCGGGGAGTTTAAAATCCACCATGTCCTGAATGTCAATCATTCCGACCGGCCGGTTTTCATTATCGATGACGATAACCTGGTCGATTTTGTGCCTGTTCATCAGGGCAAGAGCCTCCTGGGCGAGTTTTGACGCCTGGATCGTCCTGGGGGTTCTGCCCATCACTTCCGAGATGGGGCGTCCCAGAAATGAGGGTTCCTTCTCGAGACAGCGCCGCAGATCGCCGTCGGTAAATACGCCCCTCAAAACGCCATCGCTGTCCACCACTGATGCTGCGCCGGGCCTGCCTCTTGTTCTGGTTATCTGATGAAGGACTTCACGGGCGGGTGTTTCCTCATGGACGACGCAGTGCTCATCGCCTCCGCGCATGAGTTCGCCGCATGTCATGAGTGCGCGGCCAATGTCGCCGCCGGGGTGGTAGATCGCAAAGTCCTCGCGCGACAGTCCCCGCTGATCTGTGAGAGCCATGCACAGAGCATCTCCGAGAGCCAGCATCATTGCCGCGCTTGTGGTCGGAGCGTAACCGAAAGGCCCCACCTCTTTTTCTCGAGGCAGCTGCAGAACAACATCGCTGTGCATTCCCAGTGCCGAATCCCTTCCGGCGGTAATGGATATTACCGGACATTGAAAGCGCTTGATGGCAGGAAGAATGTCCAGGATCTCCTTTGTCTGGCCCGAATTCGAAAGTATCAAAGCAACATCGTTCCGTGAAAACCGTCCCAGGTCTCCGTGCACAGCTTCGGCAGGATGAAGAAAGAATGATGATACTCCTGTGCTTGCAAGTGTTGCCGAAATCTTCATGCCGATAATTCCGGCCTTGCCCATACCCGTTACCACGATGTGGCTTCCCTGAGGCATCTCGAGCATGATGCGCACAGCCTGCTCGAAATCTTCGCCTATATGTGACGCAAGTTCGAGGAGTGATTCCCCCTCGCTCCGGATTATGGATCGACCGTATTCAGCAATTCCTTTTTTTGTCATGAGGGTTATTTTGCCAGTAAACCCCATCCTGACTCAAGGGGAGTGCCTGTATTATGCCTGCTCCTTCCGGCGACGCTGCTCAAATGTCACAGCAGCATCACAATTATCTTCGCCCCCCATGCGGCCCCAAGCGCCGACCCGATATTGGCGAGCGCCATGATGAGAAGAATCCTGCTTACTCTGTTTCGCCAGACTCCCTTGAGGCTTGAAGCGTCTTCCACGATCTGTTCGAAGTCTTCCACTCGCGGTTTTCGAAACCATGCTTCGACCAGTCCTGCGACCCATCCGGCTCCCAGAACCGGAGGGAAAGTTGTAAACGGAGCGCTGACGAACGCCGATACGACGGTCAGAGGATGCGGAAGCATGAGTCCTGCGCCGATAGCTGCTGAAATGCCGGTAATCAGAAACCAGGAACTCAAAATGTGGACTCCTGCGCCGGCGCCTGCGGAGAGGAAGACGTAAACAACAGCGAGAATAAAAAGTGCAAGCACCGACCATCGCGTGATCTTTCCGGTCAGCGATCGGGGAGGTATGGTTTCGAGAGGAGCAAGATCCACGTCTTTGTGGATCCATTCTTTGATGCCCGGAACATGACCTGCGCCGACGACAGCCACTACGGTTCTTCCGGGTGCGCGCTTTATTTTCTGACTGAGAAATATGTCGCGTTCAGTAATCAGCGATCCGCGCACTTCCGGCATCTCTGTCGCCAGTTCTTCCATAAGCTCGTTGAGGACATCAGGTGATTTCAGCCGCTCGACGTCCTCCTTCTTCATTTCTTTGTGCTCGAAGAGAGAGTGCAGCGACGACCAGAGCAGGCGCAGAACTGTCACAAAACGGATGCTTTTCCAGGTCCTTTTCAAGGTTATTTTCACATCGCGGTCCGCAAAGACCAGACGGGCGCCGCATTCTTCCGCGGCTGCCGCCGCCTGCATCATTTCCTCGCCGGGCTTGACTTGAAGCATTTTGCCGAGCTTTTTCTGAAAGCCTGCAAGAATAATCTGCAGCACGAGAACGAAAGCGCGTCCTTCTTTGATGACAGAGATGATATCGGTTTTTCTCCACCGCTGCGGGTCCTGCAGAGACTGATAGCGCGCTTCGTCCAGTTCGATTGCGACTGATTCGGGCCGGATCTCTCTTATGAGCTGCCCGGCGAGCTCGACACTTTCTCTGCTTACGTGCGCGGTACCGGCAACATAGATAACCTTGTCATCGATCTGAATGTGGGTGATATTCTGGTGCGGAAGAACTGACTCACTCATCCGGCAATTATTGCACGAACTGAACGAAAGACGATAGCAGTGATAAGAAACGTTATTTTCGATCTCGGCGGGGTCCTGTACAAACTGGACATCGGACGCACGGAAGAGGCTTTCAGAAAGCTTCAGGCGAGGTCCGGGGTTGAACCGAAGCTTGAATATCACTTCGAGCAGGGGTCGCTTACTGTATTTGATCGGCTCGAGCTCGGCCTGATATCCGAGGCGGAGTTCCGGGACGAAGTGCGCGGCAGGCTTGGCCTTGAAGCAGAGGACAGGGAGATTGACGAAGCCTGGAACGCTCTGCTTGTTTCGCCCGAAAATGAAGGCATCGAGCTTGTGCATGCTCTCAGGGGAAGAGTCAGGCTTTTCATGATGAGCAACACAAACACCATTCACGTGCGGCATGTTTTGAAAGAATGCCCCGTTCTTTTCCCGCTGTTCGAGAAAATATACCTGTCACACGAGCTTGGGGTGCGCAAGCCCGGGAGGGAGATTTACGATCACGCGATGAAGGACGCAGGAATCGATCCAGGTGAGACGATTTTCCTTGATGATTCGGAGAGAAATATAAACGGAGCCGGAGTTACGGGACTCAGAACGCTTCTTGTGAAAAAGGCGGAAGAACTCGCTCGGCAGCAACCACTGCTGGAGATCCTGCAGCGGAGGTGAGACGCAGAGTCGCGGCAAAATTCTCGAATTTTACTGAAAGCGGAACATTCTTCAGTGCGCGATGAACCACCATTGGAAAGAAGAACTGCCTGTTCTCAGCGGCAATCTTCCAGCCGAGCTTTTCCAGCTCCGACTTGACTGCTGATGAAGGATATATTTCGAAGTGTCTGGTGTTTTTTTCGAAGAGTTTTTTCATCCTGAAAAGAACCGGATACAGAACATTGAAGCTTTCAAGCGGAGGATAATCGAATATGACTCTCCGCCGGGCAAGGCGGGTCCACTCCCGCAGAGCGTCGCCCAGTTTCGGCACATGGGCCGCAAGCCGGACTGCTGCGACAACGTCGAAAAAACTGTCGTTAAACGGGACAGAATTAATCGGGGACGTGAACGCATGAAGCCCTCCCTTAAATTCCCGCTCGAGCCGCCTGATTCTCGCAAGAGCGGCCTCATTGCTTCCCTGGACCCAGACTTCATGACCTGCCGAAAGAAAGTGACGGGTAAGCTGCGCATGCCCACCGCCGATCTCAAGCACTTTCAGCGGACCTGAGGTGTCCGCAGCGGGGAGGAGCGAAAGGACTGCGTCTGCCTGGGCATCAAGGAAGTATTCACCGACTGGTCCTTCGAACCTTGCCTGATAACCCGCACTTGCAGTCTCAATATCCGGGGCTATAGAATCGTCGGGCGAGTTCATACGAACTTCTGTATCTCAATTTCCGCAGCTTATGACAATGGAACGGGAAAATTCCCTTAAGGAAGGGCTGAAGGAGGCCCGGAACACCTCTCAACAGATTGATTTTCTCTCGCGGATTCTCGAGGGAGAGACGGGAGGGGGCGCTGTAATCGCGGATTCTCTCGTTGTTCTGGAAGAGTTGAGACGGGTGAGCCGGAAACGCGGTACGCTTCCTTTCCGGACGGTTGCTTTTCTCAAAGCCCTGACATTGCAGAACGCCGGCGGGAAGGATGCAGACCAGGTCCGGAAAATGGCGGGCGAGCTGCTCAGGGAGGTCGGGAGAATCGATGTTTCTTCGGCTCTGACTTCCGCCGAGGAGAGCGTCCTGATTGGATGGCTTTCCGATCCTCTTCTCGCCCCGATTACTCCGGAGGCGATTGTAAAGGCGCAGGAATCGCGGGCGGACCTGTCTCATACTACTTCAATTGCGCATCACCTGTGCGGCCGGATTCTCGATGCGGGATTTTTCCGGGGTACTGAGCGGTTGATGTGTCTCGAAACACTATCAGGACTTGTGGATGCTTTCGGCCCCGGCGTAATGACGCCGGAGGATCTTGACGAGATAAACGAGATGAGGTTGAGCCTTTTCAGGTTCTTCCGGGGACGGAGAACCCTGGAACTGATGGACAGGATACTCGGCGCCGCTTAGGAGGCAGCCAGTCGGAACAGTTTAACGGCATTCTTCGTCGTTTCCGCCGCCACTTCCTCCAGCGGTAGTCCTTTGACTTGAGCGAGCGTCTTTGCGGTTTCAAGGATAAACGCGCTTTCACATCGTTTGCCCCTGTACGGCGCGGGCGCAAGAAACGGCGCGTCCGTCTCGATCAGGATTTGATCGAGCGGAATCGCCTTTGCAGCCTCCCGGGTTGAGCGGGCGTTCTTGAATGTAATGGCGCCCGGAAAAGAGACGAGGAAGTTGATGTCGGCGAGCTTTCGCGCGAACGCGGCATCCTCGGAGTAGCAGTGAAAAACGCCGCCAACGTTTTCAGCATGGTGTTCTTTCAGGATGGCGAGGCACTTTTCTCCCGCCTGACGGGAGTGAATGATGAGGGGTTTCTTAATTTCGAGGGCGAGTTCGATCTGCCGACGGAAATGCTTCTCCTGCAGATCGAAAGGCGACCAGTCTCTGTAGAAGTCCAGCCCCGTTTCCCCCAGGGCGACGACCTTCTCGTCCATCGCCAGTTCACGGAGTTCATCGCAGGAAAAGGCGCCCGCAACGTCGTGAGGGTGGATTCCGACGGCGGCCCAGATGCCTTCATGAGTGCGGGCGAGAGCCGCAGCGCGTCTCGAAGATTCGATTCCATCGCTCGGGCCTACTGCGATGATGCGGGTGACTCCGGTGTCACGGGCGCGTGCTATTACTTCTTCGCGATCGGTGTCGAACTCCCGTGAATCGATGTGAGCATGAGAGTCGCAAAGTTCCAGCATTGTCCGTTTATCGGATTAGAAAGCCGGGTTCAGCTTCAGCAGGCGCCTCTATTACCATGACTTTCGACGAGTCCTCGTTCTGACACGCGAGCAGCATTCCGTTGCTCTCTTCGCCCATAAGAGTCGCGGGCTGAAGATTTGCAACGACTATTATTTTCCTGCCCACGAGGGACTCAGGAGTGGTCCAGGGAAGAATTCCGGCAAGGATTTGACGTCTTCCAAGCTGTTCGCCCAGGAATATCTGCAGTTTGATCAGCTTCTTCGATTTCGGCAGGGGTTCGGCGGCTTCTATCAGCGCGACTCGGAGCTCGACTTCGGCAAACTGCTCGATGCTTATTATTTTGTCTCCCATGTGTTTCTCCTACACGACGATCTTCTCAATCAGATGTTCATTGTGCCGCAAATGACAGTCGGCATCAAGAATGCGGTCCGAGAAGAGGTCGCTGAAGATTGCGTTGAGAACGTAGGAGGCGTTCAGGTTGCGGTTGAACACGAGATACTCGGCGGAGATGAGGTTGCTCAGCGCGTACGACCACTTCAGCGCCGCATGCGGCTCCCGCGCCTCCTGCATGTTCCTTCTGGCGTTCATTCGCGCAAGCTGGAAGAACTGGGGAAGAATCTCCCTGTTTTTTGCGGTCGATGATGAGTACTGAAATCCCGCGGAAAGATCGCCTCTGTATACCTTGTCGAAAACGCTCTTGACTTCTTCCCACAACTCCAGCTTGTCGCACAACTGCACGAGGCTGGAGAGGGAACCGTCAGCGAGAATGAGAAGTTCGTTGACTTCCCACTCTGTGAGCGATGCAGATCCAGTCAACTCAGGTTTCGATGAAAGGGCTTCGCGCATCTCGGAATCCCGAAGAGGACTAAAATGCCATTCCTGACATCGCGAGCGGATTGTGACTGGAAGTCGCGCCGCATTGCTTGTTATCAGTATGAAGAAGGAGTTCGGGCGGGGTTCCTCTATCGACTTGAGAAGAACGTTTGCCGACTGAATGGAAAGCTTGTCGGCATTGTCCATTACCACAAGGCGGTATAGAGATGAAAAACTTCTGAGGTTAAGCGAGTAAAGGAGCTCACGCACCTGGGCAATCGCTGCTTCATCTCTGGATCCGCAGTCGAGGATATGAAAATCAGGGAGGTTGCCGGCTTTGAGGACGAGACAATTGCGGCAGTTCCCGCAGCCGCCGGGCCCCGTGCCTGTCTTTGATGCCGCAGCTTCGCAGAAAATCAGGGAAGCCAGTTCCCGTGCTACCAGTGCTTTCCCGATTCCAGAGGGGCCTTCAAAAAGCATGGCAGAGGGGAGGTTGCCGATGAGGAAAAGACGGCTGAGTTCCGCTCTCTGTTCCTTATGTCCGACGATGTCAATCATGATTTCAATGATCCCAGAAATCTTTCCAGTATAATTCGGGACTCTTCGAAGACGTCTTCGGGGCTGCGGGAAGCGTCGATGACGACAAAAGGAGTGAGTGACTCCTCCGCAATTGAGAGAAAGCCCTCGCGAATTCTGCGGTGAAATTCGAGATCCTCCAGCTCAAATGTGTCGCAGAGCAGACTCTCGCCTGTTTTCTTGTTTCTGGCGAGTCCCGCTGCCGGGTCGATATCGAGAAGAAGCACGAGATCCGGAAGGCATCCGCCGACAGCCGCCTCATTTACCCGGCGTACAAGTTCCAGGTTGAGACCGCGGCCATACCCCTGAAACGCTGTCGTTGAGTAAAAGTAGCGGTCGCACAGCACGATGGTCCCGGCTGCGATTGCCGGCCGGATGACCTGTTCGACGTGCTCCGCGCGATCCGCGCTGAAAAGGAGGAGTTCGGCCCTTCCGGTTATTTTCCCGGCGCGGCCCTCCTGAACTAAAGCGCGAAGCTGCATGCCCAGTGCTGTGCCTCCCGGCTCTCTTGTGCAAAGAACCGGGTGTCCCAGTTTTCCGGCATGTTCGGCGAGACGCTTCTGCAGCGTGGATTTTCCCCCGCCATTTACCCCTTCGAGGACGATAAATCCCGACGGGTTCTCAAAAGAGAGAGACTTCGTATCGCAGCGCATGAGCTATTCAAGAAAAGTTTTAATTCCCCATTCGATCTGCTTCGCGTTGAACGGCTTGGGAATATAGTAATCAGCGCCGTACCGGTAGCCTTCGAATATTTCCGAGTCGTCGGATTTGGCCGTGACCATCACTATCGGAATGTCCGCGTATTGAGGAAGTGCTTTGAGTTCCTTCATGAGTTCGTAGCCGTTCATCTCCGGCATCATTATGTCGAGGAGGGCAAGGTCGATTTCCTTCCCTTTTATCCCTTCGAGACATTCTTTGCCGGAGCCAAAGGCCAGTACATCGTACCCAAGGCTCTGTATTATCCGGACAAGCACCTCTCTTCCATCAGGGTCATCCTCAACAATCAATATCGTCTTCCGGGGGGCCATTCTTCCTCGTCTGTGCTTTAAGCTCTTTATCCGAGCGACTCGGTGGAGTCAAACTGCCGCTGGTGCATTGCAGCTTTTCCCATCTGTATCGGCAGTGCCGGTCAGTGTTGACAAGTGAATACTTGAATTATATTGTCATCTATGGGCGTAGATTAAGCAACAGAAATTTTCTAATCTCCGTGTATGCATTCAGGAAGTAACCCAAAAGACATTGCCGGATTCAGCGATCAGTATGAGTACGGATTCAGAGATCCCGAGAAACCGGTGTTTAAGACCCGGAAAGGTCTTGATCACGGGGTAATCGATCAGATTTGCGACCACAAGGACGAGCCCGACTGGATGAGGCAGTTCCGGCATAAGGCGCTCGATACTTTTCTTTCCAAGCCGATGCCCACGTGGGGGAGCGACCTGCTGCGTGCCATCGATTTCAACGAAATTTACTATTACCTCAAACCGGTGCAGGAAGCGGGGCGAACATGGGACGATGTTCCGGTGGACATCAAGCGGACATTCGATCGGCTCGGTATACCTGAAGCGGAGCGAACGGTTCTTGCCGGCGTTGGAGCCCAGTACGAAAGCGAAGTCGTTTATCACAACCTGAAGAAGGAATGGGAAGACAAGGGCGTAATCTTTCTCAATACAGATCTCGCGCTTAAAGAGTGCCCGGAAATTTTCAGGAAATACTGGGCTACCGTCGTGCCGCCCGCCGATAACAAGTTCGCCGCCCTCAATTCGGCAGTATGGTCCGGCGGAAGTTTCGTATATGTGCCGAAGGGCGTAAAGGTCGACGTTCCTCTTCAGGCTTATTTCAGAATCAATGCCGAAAAAATGGGTCAGTTCGAGCGGACGTTGATCATAGTAGAAGATGAATCATATGTGCATTATATCGAAGGCTGCACCGCCCCCACATACAGTTCTGATTCGCTTCACGCAGCCGTCGTTGAAATAATCGTCAAGCCTCGCGCAAGGTTCCGTTATTCCACCATCCAGAACTGGTCGTCGAATGTTTTTAATCTCGTGACCAAGCGGGCGATGGCCCATGAGGATGCAGTAATGGAATGGGTTGACGGGAATATCGGTTCAAAGCTCACTATGAAGTATCCGGCTGTGTATCTCGTGGGTGAGCGGGCGCACGGGGAGGTTCTCAGTGTTGCTTTTGCCAGGGATGGGATGCATCAGGATGCCGGAGCAAAAGTCGTCCATATTGCTCCGAACACGACTTCAAAGATTCTCTCAAAATCAATCAGCAAGGGTACCGGCCGGGCCAGCTATAGAGGGCTATGCAAGGTCTATCCGGGCGCCGTCAATGCCCGGGCCAATATCGAGTGCGATGCTCTGCTTCTTGACGAAAACAGCCGGACTGATACCTTCCCTTCGATCGAGGTCGAGGAACAGCAGTCGTCCGTGGGGCATGAGGCGAGTGTTTCGAAAATCTCAGATGAACAGCTCTTTTATATCCAGAGCCGGGGCATATCCGAGGAGGAAGCCCGGACAATGATCGTCCGCGGCTTCATGGAGCCCATAGTGAAGGTGCTCCCGCTTGAATACGCAGTTGAGTGGAACAGGCTCGTAGAACTCGAAATGGAAGGTTCGGTGGGCTGAGGTCAGACTTTTTTTCTTCGCAGTCTCAGAGAGTTTCCAATTACTATTACATCGGACATCGCCATGGAAAATGCGGCTATCATCGGGCTCAGGTATCCGGCGGCGGCAAGAGGAATAGCGAGAACATTATAGATGAAAGCCCAGAAAAGATTCTGCTTTATCGTGGTATAGGTCAGCTTCGAAATCCGAAGGGCGGAGACGATGTAGTCCAGCCGCCCATGCAGGAGCAGGATCTGAGCCGACTGGATTGCCGCTTCAGTCGCGTTGCTCAATGAGACACCGACTGTCGCCGCGGAGAGCGACGGCGCGTCGTTTATTCCGTCCCCGACAAAAGCAGTGACATCCGCGCTGCTCAAATCTCTCACGACTTTGAGCTTATCTTCCGGGGTCTTCTGCCAGTAGACTTCCGATATGCCGAGTTCCCTTGCGGCATGTTCACTTTTTTTCCGGGTATCACCGCTCAGAAGCACAGGCCTGATGTTCATCACTTTCAGGTCTTCCATGACAGAACGCCCCTCGGGTTTGAGATCGTCGCTGATAGTCATGCTTGATACTATCCGGGAATCCTTAAGAACGACTATGTCGCCGGCCTCTTCGCCGTTCGCCGCTCTTATTTCTATAAGACTGCCGGATTCGTCTCTGCCGCTTATGCCGAGGCCTTTTGTTTCTCTGACTTCGGTGAAGCTGCGAACAGCGCCGCCTCCGAGTTCCTTTACGAGAGATTTCGCAACAGGATGAGAAGAATATCTTTCAAGCCCTGCTGTCATATCGCGTATTTCTTTTTCGTCACCAACATACGAAATGTCCCGTATCCTGAAGTCTCCAGTGGTGAGTGTTCCGGTTTTATCGAAAATGATATTTTTCACCGATGCGAATGTTTCGGCAGTGTCCGCGCCTTTGATAAGAATCCCGTTTTTTGCCGCTCTTCCCAGGCCGACCATTACGGCAGTCGGTGTGGCAAGTCCCATGGCGCAGGGGCACGCAATGACGAGAACCGCTATGGCGCGGAGCAAAGAGCTCTGGAATGTCACGCCGAGAACTCCATACGAGATTCCAAGGGTGAGCAGAGAGATAGTAAGGACAATGGGCACAAACCAGGCGCTCACAACGTCGCCGATCCGTTGAATACGGGGCTTGTTCTTCTGCGCATCTTTTACCAGACGTATTATGTGGGCAAGTACCGATTCTTCTCCCACAGCCGTCGTCCTTATTTTCAGATTTCCAGTCACAAGCACTGTGCCGCCAATCACGGAACTTCCGGATTCTTTGTCTACGGGCAGACTTTCACCCGAAATCATGCCCTCGTCCACCGAGCCTGTTCCCCAGATGACCTGCCCATCGGACGGAATATGGTCGCCAGTGTTTACAAGGACGACATTACCCGCTTCGATTTCGCTTACAGAGACTTCACGAACCACATCCCCGCCTCCGCCGGATTCTATCAATTTAGCGCGTCGCGGCTGGAGCCGGGCGAGTTCCTCTATGGCAGAAGTCGTTTTCCGCACGGCCCTGTGTTCCAGGATGTTTCCGAAAAGCACTATGGTGGTGATGGTTGCGGTCGTTTCATAGAAAAGGTAGTCGGGGCCAAGTGCGAGGAGAGTACCAGAAAGGCTGTACGCGAAGGAGGCTATAATCCCGACTGTAATAAGAACATCCATGTTCGGGATACCGCTCCTGAGAGATCCAAGCGCGCTTTTCCCGAAGTATACGAGTCCAATGGCAAAAACCGGCGTGCAGAGACTCAGCTGCACCCAGGGATCGTGCAGCCAGTGGAACGGCAGGACCATGTGCAGCATCAGAAGCACAGTGAGCGGTGCGCACACGGCGAAGAGCTTTTCCATCATGGAAAAGCCATCAGCTTCTTTTTCCTCGATATCTTCCCGTGCGGATGCTTTGAAACCAATGCCTGAGATGGCTTTGAGGATTTGCGGCAGTCTGGAAGGATCTTCCAGTGTGAATGCAGCCTCTGAAGAAGCGAAATCCACCGACGCATCGGAAAGCCCCAGACCCTTCAGGGTCTTCTCGACAGACTGTGCGCAGTTGACACAGTGCATCCCCTTCACGGAAATGGCGAATTGCTGTCCGTCCTTTCCCATCAGCAAAGAATAACACGATGCTGCGCCGGCAGCCATTGAACGGGATTGCTGTTGATTGATTATGCACTGACCCGCATCAATTCATCGCAGTGCCTTCGGCATTCTGCAGAAATCCTTTTTCACGGTCACCCGCCGCCTCATCAGATTCACAAGGTTTCACAATGCCACGGTATGCGAAGGGATGCCTCACCCGGAGATGCCTTTCTTTGTTGATTCGTTGACGCAGGGCGCAGAAGGTTTTCATCCTGCCGGGCTGTTAGAACCGCGGATTAAAGACGATGATGGGAGTAAGTTCACTCCCGGCAGGCATAACCCCTCGAAATGCCACGTGAATCTTTCAGCTTTCTCCCCGCCCGGCAAGGCGCGCGCAGCCAACGTCGAGCGTATGATTTTGATAACAACGGCTGTAATGATATATTTACACTCTCAAACACTCAGTCGCGCCCGATGCAGATGTTCATGGAGGATGAATGCCCCTTCGGAAGCAAAATATGCTTTCCTGCTTTTTGCTGTCTGCAGCCCTGTTCGTCTTCTTGAATGAGCTCGCCCTCGCCGACTCCCCGGGAATAAAAAAAATAAGAGACGGAAACAGCGGCCGGGTTATATACGTCAAGAACGAGTGGCGGAAAGCGATGCGCAAAGAAGCGCGCGAGGCGAATACATCGACGCGCCGAGCGATTGTCAGAGCCAAGGCAAGAAGCCTTAACCTTGGAGAGGGCGATCCCGTTCTTAATGCAGATGCTTTTCTCGAGATGCACAAAGCCGCTCTCGGAATCTCTGATGTGGGAAAAGACCTTCTGCCCGTCAAGTCATGGACGGATGAACTCGGTTACGAACATGTGCGTTACGTGCAGATGTACAGAGGCATTCCGGTTCTGAGCGGAGATGTGGGAGTCCAGTTCGACAAAAACAAATCAGTGCGAACATTGAGCATGGGGTTTGCGAAAGGGATAGGAGTATCGACGATCCCGGTGGTTTCCGGGGATGATGCAGAGCATCTGGCTATTGATGCTTTCATAAAAGATCTCCATCCTCAAATAAACCCCTTTGTTTACGGGACTTCTCTCAAGATCCTCAATCTTCCCCTTCTCGATAATGCTTCTGACGGAGCATCCTATCTGGCATGGGAAGTAAAGGTTCGCTCCCAGGCCCCTGGTTATATGGCGACCGATGAGAATTATTATATAAATGCCGCAAACGGCGACGTTATCCGGCATATCTCGAACGTCAAACATCTTCACCGGAAGGTTTATGACTGCACACCCTTTCCATGGTCAGGGGGCTGCTGGTCCAATAAACAGTTTACGGATCCGGCTCAATATCCCACATACACATTCGGAAGAGTTGAAGGCGCTCCTGAACGTGATGCCAATCCCGTTTATGGCGGCTTTGATGTGAACACCATGTACGACATGGTTCCGGAGATAATGGACTACTACCTTGCCCGGTTCAATTTGAACGGCACCAACAACCAGGGCGGACTTGGCGATGGCTCAAGTGAGTATCCATATGACCACGTCAAGGCCAGTACCTACCAGAATGCTGCGGGCTGGTCAGAACCGGACGCAGTTTATGAAAACGGTGTGATAGCTTTCTGGCAGGGGCTGGTGGTGCCCGACATAGTGGGACACGAATGGGCGCATGGAGTTGAACACCGCAGGCCTGCAGGCTACTTGAGTTATTGGGGCGAGTCCGGGTCTCTGTCGGAATGTTTTGCCGATGTGATGGGAGAGATGTTCGAGCTCTATAAGACCGGGAGTATCGACTGGCTGATGGGTCCTCCTGATATGGCGGATTTTTATCCCAGAAGCCTGAGCGATCCTCCAAGCCGCGTCTACAACTGGGAGAACATTCCTTCGCCCGACAGGGTGTATTCACCGTATTATTACTGTGGAAATAATGATGATGCCGGTGTGCACTGGAACTCGACTGTCGGCAGCAAAGCATTCTATCTTATGGCTGAGGGTGGCACTTTCAATGGGTGCGAAATAACAGGCATAGGCACTCTGGCGATGGAGCAGATCGCCTATTACGCTCTCCGTAATCTTTATACCGGAGGCGAAACATGGAATCTGGCCTACCAGCATATACAGGAGGCATGTGCAGTATTAAATGCAGGCGGAAAGATTTCAGCTGACTGTGCTGAGGTCCAGGACGCGCTTCAGGCAGTGGAGCTTGACCAGTCGGGGTATTGCAGCGGCGGAACAGAACAAGTTCCTCTCTGCGTCGATGAACCGACGCCTACGCCTACAAATACTCCAGCGGAAACTGCGACGCCTACTGCAACTCCGACACCTACTGAAACTCCGACAGAGACTCCGACTGTGACTGCGACTCCTGTGCCGACAGCTACAGAGACTCCTGTTCCAACACCGACTGAGACTTATACGCCGACGAATACAGCGACCAATACACCGACTGTGACGAACACGCCGACGAATACAGCGACTGCGACAAACACCCCGGTACCGCCGACTCCGACATTTACGGCCACGGCAACTGCAACAGTCACGCGCACGCCGACCAGGACTGCCACGGCAACTG
>CAYQVO010000008.1:46642-82810 GCA_964421085.1 uncultured Bdellovibrionales bacterium
CGACCAGGACTGCCACGGCAACTGCAACAGTCACGCGCACGCCGACCAGGACTGCCACGGCAACTGCAACAGTCACGCGCACGCCGACCAGGACTGCAACGAAAACTCCAACAGTCACGCGCACGCCGACCAGGACTGCAACGAAAACTCCGACCCGGACTCCTACCAGAACGATGACTAGTGTGCCAACGCAGGTGATAAAATGCTTCGACAGTGACGGAGGAAAAGTCCCGCTTCTTTATGGCCAGGTCACCTCGGGAACGAAGGTTCGCAAGGATGTCTGTGCGACGGGGACCAGGCTCATTGAATACTATTGTGCCGGCACAAAGGCAGCATATGCCGTCGCGGTATGCAAACATGGATGCGCGAAGGGGGCATGCCTCTCTCATCCGCGTGTCGAATGACGATTGCGCTGTACCTTGAGTGGTACTTCATGATCCATTCGTCATGATCGTGTGACCTGTCAAGCCGCGCGGTGCCGGAGTTGCCACAGGCGGATGCGTTCCAACCAGCGAGTGAACCCCCGCAAAGGTCAGTACCTTTTCCCCCTGAAGGTCCAGGCGTCATTACCGAGTATCGGATTCCCCAGCCATGCACGCGAGTCGTAATAACGGACTTCGTTGGTCCCTCTGAGCTTTTTCCCCGGATACACTCTCGCGACAAGGTGAATACGGATAAGAACTCCGTAGCCTGTATCGTATGTTTGATTGAAAACCCAGGCTTTCCCGACACGCTTTCCCTGAATCGTACCTGCGGGTGACTTCAGCGAGGCTTTTTTACGCTTCGCCTTTATGACCCATTTTTCAAGACGCTTGTCGCCGGGATGATATTGCGGATTAACAGCCTCATACGCACTTACCAGGGTGGTATAGACCTTCCAGCGCCCGGCGATGTCTGGTGCGGCAAAAGCATCTGCGGCAACGAAAAACGAAAGCACGAAAATGAATTTGACGAAAGTATTCCTGCTCATATGAAGCTCCCGGAAGCGAATTTCACAATGATACAATCCTCCAAATCCAGGTCAATCAGAACCTTTTCAACCAAAGAGAAGAAGAAAACTTAATCTATTTCTCTATTGTCTTCAAATCCGCGCAGAAACCGGCAGTTCATCAAGCGCTGCAGTGTGATCTTTGCCCCGGTTGAAACCTCCCTCAGTGAAACCCCACTTTATCAAAGTCCCTGGGCGGGGGAGGAATAGATTCGAATCAAAGCTTTGTCAGGAGTGATGCAACGCCGCTCCGATTCAGGCCTGTTTCTGTCTTCCTTGCCTTCCGCACAGCTCTGGCTCTCCGAACCACCGGGCGAAGTCTCCTTCCAGGTCTGTCGAATCCTTCCTTCTGTTCTTTCTCCTGTTTCTCCGTCGGGCTTGAATACTTCAATAGAACTTCGTGGCCATGCCCTGCCCACGCAAGTCCAGGCTCCTCAAGTCCTGTGATTGACTCATCAAGCAGCGGGAGAGAGGGAACGAGGCGTGAAAGCACGCTCCCAAGGCTCTGGCGCAGCTTCAAAGCATTTGTCTTTCTCATGATTGTGGCTTGACACTTGACCATGCACATGTCAAGCCAAGTGACGAAACCTGCCCTCCTTTGGGATGCGGAAGTCATAGCAGTGGAGAGAAGCATTTGGTATTTTCCAGCATTCTGCCGATATTTCTCGACAGCGGGGAGTCATGAGGAGCCAGTGGGATCCAGTAAACAGAGTACTTGAAGAGGCTGACGCCGAAGCTGAAGCTTCTCCAACTGCCGCCTCCGGCTTCGTCCGTGTCGAAGACATTCATGTCACTCTTGAAAGGCTTGAGGGAGATGGTGTCATTCCGGATGCTGAGAGCTTCCTCAGGCTTAGAGACGCATTTCAAGCCAACGTCGACACAGCAGGCGCGATTGTCCTCGATGAGGAAAGCTCGGGTGATGAGGGACTTTCGGGGCTCTATGCAGAGGCTCAAAAGGCACGATTAATCCGCCAGCTCGGTCCTTTTGAAGGGCCGGCGATAACTCAGCGCTTAAATTCGATAGCTGCAGGACTCGCGCAGACCACGCAGCTCGGAGAGGGCGGAGTCGAAGTCTTTGTCTATCCATCTTCTCAAGTGCAGGCCTTCGTCTACTGCCCCGAACCGGGCGAAAAAAGCGCAATCTACTCCAGCGATCAGCCTCCTTCGAGAACCGTTTTCCTGAGCTATGGCCTCCTTCTGAAATTTCAGGCCTTCTGCGAGGCGCGTGCCGATAAGCATCTTGATCAGATTATCGGCGCCATTTCTTCTTCATGCCCTGAAGCAGTACAGGACATTTTTGCAGAGGCAAGGTCGGCCCTTAAAGCGGGGAAAGACAGGCGGCAGGCAGTCCAGTCAATTATTCAACAGCTCCCCGATCGGGTCGCACACAGGGCGCGTCATGCAATTGAGGAGTGGGATGAAGAACGGATAGTCCACGAAGATGAGGTGGCATATGTCCTGGCGCATGAAATCCGGCATCTTGTGCAGTCGCGAACCGAAGAGCCTCCTTCGGAATTTGTCGATCGTGAAGTGATTCAGAAACAGCAGGAGTACGATGCCGATCTGACCGGAATAGAAAAGATAATGGCTGAAGCCGGCTTTAATCCCCGTGCGGCAGTAAAAATCATGGAGTTTCTCGCTGAAGGGTCTTCTTATTCTCTCACCCATCCCCATGGGCTTTCACGTCTTGCCGAGGTTAAAAAATTCATTTCCAATCCTGATACGCCGCTTGCCTCCCTCGACGCAGATCCTGTCCCGCTTTGCGCGCTTCCTGCCATTTCGACTGTTTCAGAGCGGATAGAGAACGACATCCTGCAGGCAGGCACCTTATCGGGGCTGGTGGAAGCATTCACTGAACACGCGACAGACTCATGTTCGCTCCTTGTCTGCAGTCTCCTGCTGAGGATGTGCATAAGCACAGGGTGGCGCAGTGAGTCGGCGGGAAATCGAGAGGTCCAGGGAACATTGATGGCGTCCTTATGCGCTGTCGGAATGCGGGCAGAGAAGTACGCTGCTGAACAAAGGGAAGAACTTCAGGAACAAAGGGAAGAACTGGCACAACTCGAAGAACAACTGGGAATGATATCCGTTCAGGAAGAAGTGGACATTCTCGAAGGCAGGATGGAAGAAACGCGGGATGGAATCCACGATACGGAAAAAACTCTTCAGAAAATCGAAAATGGTGATTACTCGCAGGCCCTGCAGTTTTGCAGGAGGCCTGGAGGCAACACAGGACTCCAGGCCTGGCGAAACGCCGCGATCGCATTAGACCTGGGAAATCCCGCAGTTCTACCGGAAGACTGCGGATTGTCGCGTGTAACAGGCATGGAGAAAGATGCGGGAGAGGCGCATCTTTTGTCAAAAGACTGGTGCAGCATCCGTGATGCCTGGATAGAAGACGGGAGCCTGCCGGAGGATGAAACAGGGCGGCAGATCCGGATAGCGCTTGATTATTTTGCTCAAAAAGGGGAAACCGCCGGGGATGTCTGCGGCCGGTACGACACCTCCACACCGGAAGGAAGAGATCTCCTTCTCCGCCATTTCGCATACACGAACCTGGATTTCGCAGACGATGATGAAACCAGGCCTTCACACGATTTGGAGCAGGAGCTTCTCTGGCGGCTTGCAGAGCCGTTTTTACAGACGGTTTCAGCAGAGTATTTTGAATCTGTCGCCGGCACTGATCGAAGACAGCAGCTTGCCGGGATGACGCTTCGCCTGCTTTACCCCGCTCTGTTCGGGGAGGCCGACACGGATGAGGCTGCTCATCATTTGTGGGGCACGATCACTGTCGATGAACTTTCCGCGCTCGTCACGGCCATGTCCTTTCTTGCGACGGATTCCGAGCTTGTGATGGGTGACAATCTCGAAAAATATCTTCCGATGGACGGCCATCTCACAGCATATCTGATCCGGGGCCGGCGCGGAACGGAACTTCCGCTCGAATGGGTTGAACGGATCGCAGTACTTGCTCAGAACTCCCCGCACTGCTCCGGCGGGATAGGCAGGGAGAGTGTCGAGCGCGCTGTCGGGAGGCTTTCGCAAACTCTCCCCGGCCACAAAGACATCTGGAACAAACTCCGGAAACTCACACAGGAATCGGACACCTTCATTACTCCGTACTCCGCCCCCGGGCAGATTGCCGGTCTCAAGAAAGGGCAGTATCTGGAATTCTGGAGAAGAGCAAAGTCCCAGGGCCTGGATGAGCCGTCACTTGCCGGGGTAAGAAGACTTCTCGTAAACGACCGGGGCTGCGGAAGAATGGAAGCGTCCTGCATTCTCCTCGATGCTTATCAGGAACAGATGTTCGAAGCCGGGGCGAACGCAGAGCAACTGCGCGAGGAATTGGCAGCGGCTTTGAACAGTGCCATCAGCACAGATTCGACCGAGCGCGATTTTGAACTTGACCAGGAACATCTGGAACGATTCCTCGCCGCGTTATCAAGAGATGGCTTCGCACCTCCGCCTGAGAGCGCGCGGTTCTTCAATCACGATGCTCAGGAGGTTCTCAATTTTCTTTTTCTGACAACGCCTTCAAGCCGGGAAATCGAGTATGATGCATACATTCAACTCCTTCGAAACACCGCTTCTCTTGCGCATCTCCCCCTTGCCGACCTGATAGTACTGCTCCCTGATCGGGGAATATTTCCGCCCGTCCGGGCGCTGGCGCAGCTTTATGAAGACGGCGAACTGGCGCTTTCGCACATTGCAGAGTTCCGAAAACGACTCGAATCCTGTGTTGAAAGCGGCATGGGGCCGATAACGGAAACATCTGAGCTGCAGAAGGGAACAATCGAGGAATACCTGATACACATTTGCCTGCTCTCCTTTTCCCTGGAGGAAAAGGAAACATTCCCTGCCCTTGCCGGCGAGGTGTCAGCCCACTGCATGAGACAGGGATGTCCCGGGTATCAGTACAGTGTCGGCAAGGTGAACAGGCACACGCAGGGTGTGTCTCCTCACCAGAACCTGCGTCTTCTGGTCAGCGAGAATGAGGGCGGTCTGCGGGAAGCAGCGAAGATTCAGGAGTGGGATCGGGAAAGTATCTGCAGAAGATTCCCGCCCTGCGACTTTAGAGATGCATTGCTCACCGACTGCCTTGAAAGAGAAGGGTTCGGCAGAGACCACATGCTCGAGGCACTTCCATTTTTCACCGGGGACGGATTGATCACCGGAAAAGACGCGAGTTTCGCAGGAAACCTTCCCTTTATTGGTGAGCGTCGCGATGCGGACAGTCAGGCTCAACAATATCAAGAGAGGCATGAGGCTGGACACCTGATTCCATATGAAAATCTCATGCTGTTTTCACCATGGAGCAATAATATCTATGGTGTTCTTTGCAGACTCTACCGGGAAGACAGTGAGATATTTCTGCCGGCGGGACTGCCACTTCCGCAGACTCTGGCTCACTTATGCGGCCTTGTTCCGGAAGGCGCCTTCCGTGACTACCTTGTTCACACAGCGCTGCGGCGCCATCTTGTCGAACTCTCCGGAGGAAAACTCGAGGTTTCTGAGCGGCTCAATACGGACTTTGTCCATCCTCTTGTGCATGCCGCAACGCTGTCAGATCCTTCGTTCATCAATATCGCCGACACGACCAGTTATTTGAGCGCGGCTGAGACAAGAGATGTGATGCGGTCGCAGCCCGATAAGGCACTCGAGGCTCTCACTCTGGCGAGTCCTCTGTTTTCATCACAGCATGCGCGGGAAAATATGGTGCGCGAGGTGGCGCAGGCGCTTTACCCTGAGGAATCGCATACTCCTGTTCCATTTGCGTTCATTCAAACGCATCTACCTGACGCATCGCTTCTGCGGGATCATCTCCTCAAGCAGTATCTTCTGCATACCTCGCTTGGGCCCGGGCAGATCCAGGAAGCCGAAAGGCTCTTCACTGGCGAAATGATGAGGCATGGCGATGTGCCAAAGGCTGAGTTTCCTGCGGCGGAACTGGTGCGGGGCGAAAACGATGAGGGCCTCGCCGAGAGGAGGGTCGAGTATCTCGAGTGGATGTACGGACTGGAGGATCTTCCTCCTGCAAATCTTCGCATCCCGGGCGTTGCGTTTGGTGTTCACTTCGACAACGTGAGAACAGCTCCCTTTGCCCTGACTTCAACAGAGCACAGAGAATTCCTGAGGGAGCTTACTTTTGGACCGGGCTGTCTCTTTGAACCCCGCACACCCGCGGAACTGGAGGTGATGACGCGCTTTCTTGGAAGATTTTTCGACAAATATTTCGGCGCTGACGATGAAATACTGAAAATGGTTTTCCTCACCATTTTCGAAGAGTCGCGGCCCGAAAGACGCCATGCGATATTCTCGGCACTGAGCACAGCATGCGCCCATGAAACAACCGCCGACCCGCATGATCTTATTGTCATATTCCTCGAGACTTCAGGGGCTGTCGGAACAAAGGCAGGACAGATGCTTTCGAAAGTTCCCCAGGTGCCGGTCGAACTCAAGCGAAAGCTCAAGCGCCTTAAGTCCCGGGCTGTTCCTTTCAGTACCGCAGGAACGATGCGGCGGTTCAAAGAAGCTGGAGTGGATGGACTGATAAAAAGTGTCGATGCACTGAGCGGGTCAGCTTCAATGAAGCAGGGACATGAAGTGACTCTTGTCGAGGGCAGAAAAGCAATGGCAAAAGCGGTTCGACCCGCTGTTGACAAATACAACGACGACGACCTGGCGGTTCTGGAAAAAGTCGCTGAGAAACTTGAGGCGTTGAATAACGCGCGTGTACGAATCCCGCCCCGGGCCCTGAGCGAGATAAAAGAGATCCTTGATGAAGAACGAGACCTGCGAATCGAAGCGGAGCGCGGCTCTCTTTTGCGCAAAGAACTCGCTCATGCGGGAAGGCGGGGTGGTTACACGTTCACTGCTCCCGAGGTAATCTTTTCCTCACGCCATGTGACGCTCGAGACTATTGCGAAGGGCGAGGAACTCGACGCCGTCGCTGAAAGGGCAGTCCGAAACCCGGAGGCGAAAAAGCTTTACGATCGTCTGTCGCGGGAGATTGGCCTCGAGCTCTTCCGGGAGCTCTTTCACGGAAAGGTTTTCCATGCCGATCTTCATGATTCGAATATATTCGTTGAATCAACGGGCAGAGAGATTACCTTCATTGATTCAGGAGCTGTGGGTAGATCTCACCGCCTGTTCCGTTCACTTGCAGTGGCTCTCCTCGCGCGGGATCCTGAGGCAATTGCAGAGTTCATCCTGCCGCTCAGCAGGGAGCCGGACAACAAAGAAGTTGCTCATCTCTCAGAAAGAATCCTCAGGATCCTCCAGTCGACCCGCAACACGGAAGGCGTCGCGACAAGGCTTTCCTGTGAAATACTTGACTTCATCGAGCCATCTTCGGATCTGCGCCTTTTCCTCAAGGCGCTTGCAGTCGGCGCCCCGCATCTTCGGCGCGTGATACCATCTGTAAAGGAGATAAGCGCACACGGCTTTCGATACTATCTCGCGCACTGCGGGCGGTTTGTGGCCCTTGGAGGCATCAACATGGGAGCTTTGGCGCTCGCATCCAGGATCGTGGGAGGAGGAAGTGACTGAAAAAAGCTGTGAAATGCGCTGATGAGCTTCTGTGCCGCCGGGTTGTTCCAGGTCCCGCGCGTTCATCCTGTCAGTTGTCGTCGGCAAAACCAGTTTCCAGAAACTGCTTGAACCTGCATCCGCCCGAGCGGTAAATTCTCAACGGTTCGAACACGGGGAATTCCTCCCACGCCCGTACCATGATCCTGCTCTCGAAAGGGGCGACACTGGATGTGTCAAAAACTGACCGCGCTCTCACTACGAGGTCTTTGTGACGCATAAGAATGGTGAACATCCTGATTGCATCTTTCGGCGCGAAGGCTTTTACCAGGAAGAAATCGTGTACCGGGAAATATTTCACCTCGTCGTAGTTCAACGCGTACTCGAGAAACTCCATCCGTCTTTCGGGAGAAAGGACTTTGAGAGAGGCAAATAGTGAATGCCTTGCTTCGGGATATTTCTCAAAAAGACTGCAGTAATTGTCGAAAGAGGCATACTCTCCATCAAGGATCCGAAACGCTTCTTTTTTTACGGCTTCACTGGTCTCGTCCAGGTTTTTTTTCCTGTAAGGTGCGGTGAGATGGCCGTAATCTATCCTGCAGGTTCTTCCATTCGCGAGGGGAATTTCATTCTGCAGCCCTCCAGAGGGGTCGAGTGACCGCAGGGAGAGTTCCTTCCAGGAGGGTCCCTCAGGATTTGCGGGCTGCCAGTTCGAATCCACCAGCTCCGTGAGAAGCCAGCCCTGTGCGGGATGCGCGATATACATCCGCGGCATGTCGCGCACCTGCCTGCGGGTGACAAACGCGCCAAGTGCTGCCTCGGAATAAGGGCCTGAATGCAGCAGCTCATAGTTGCGGCGATAGTAGGTCTTCAGTACGAATGATTTTTCAGGCGTGGCAAGCTGGAACGCTGATCCGAAATTTCCGCTTCCAAGATATTTCACGTGGACAATCAACCCTCCCAGCTGAACAAACGATTCCATCTCCGGCTTCTCTGGATGGATCCCGGCTCGACTGTACAGCTCCATCTCAAAGAGCTGGAGCCGGGAAGCGAGACGATCGATATGTTTAAGAGTCGCATCTTCCGGCGTGAAGGGAAGCGGGAGGGACCCGAGGTACATTCCGCCGGACTGAGATTCTTTGTCCAGCAAGCCCCGCATTTCCCGTTCATTCAGCAGGTCATCAAATACGCCTGGTGTGACTTGAGCTGAAAGCCGTTTTTTATCTTCCGGGCATGACGCGGGTCGAATAGTTCTCATCCTGGGTCCCTCCCTGTTTTCTCAGAGCGTTACTGCTTCATCCTGGATTGAGGCGACTTTTGCTTTCGCTTCCGCAATCAGTCCCTTCCGGGCTTTGGACAAAGCTGTCTTAGCCCGGGACATGAGGCCAGGATACCTTTCCTTCAAGGCAGCTAGAGCTGTTGCGACCTCCGGATCGCCGGGAGCGGCTTTTGCAAGAACGTAACATGCGCCTGCAAGCTGTTCGGGAGTTGCACTTTCGAATGACTCATTGAACATTTCCCATCTTTCCTCAATAGTCGGGACGTCTCTGTACTCACCATACTCAATGCTGGATTCGGTGGCGTAGCAGTAAGGCGCGACTTCCTCACCCCGTTCAATGTAGCGAGGATTGACGCCCACCTTCATGGTTGTTTCAAATCTATTTTTCCACCTGAATTTGATGCCGAGGTCAAGCTTGTCCTGGGGATTGCCTGTGAGTGAAAGCATGATGCATGAGTCAGCCTTCGAGAGATCCGGAAGCAAGCTCTTCACAAGCCCGTTAATTTCAGCCGTTGGAGCCTCGAAACTGAGCGAGAAAGGAACAGGGGTGCGTCTCACGATCTCGTCCGCCGGCTGAAAGGAAAATTGACTGAGGTTAACTGGTTGTTCCGTCTGACTTTTCTGGATTGTCGGTCTACCTGTCATGATGTCCTCCTATCGATCATGTTCTTCGTTATTTCCACAATATGCCAATTTAAAGGACTATTCAAAAATATTTTAATATGACAGAATGTTCATTATGCAGAAAGATCGAGGTCTAATCCTCAGGCGAATGCACATCCTGTTCAGGATGGTTCAACGGCAGAACAGGTTTATTTCGCGGGCGCCAGGGAGCACAAAACTTTCTCTTCTCGAAAGCCATCTTCTTCTCGAGGTGGATGCTGCGCCGGAAATTAATCTCGGCGAGCTTGCGGAAATTCTGAATTTTGATCAGGGAAATATTTCACGAACCAGCAGCTCTCTCGAAAAGAGAGGTTACTTAAAGAGTGTTGTGCAGGGGAGGCGGCGTGCGCTTACCGTCACAGCGAAGGGAAAGAAGGTGCTGCGCGCAATAGACGATTATGCAGACTCGCAGATATCCCATTCGATGAATTCATTATCCGATGTGCAGCAAAGCCGCATATTGAGTCTTTACAATGCCCTCTCTGAAGGGTCGCAAGTTCCTGAAACCAGGCCGCGGCCTCTCGAACATTCCCTGCGCGCGCCGCAGCGTCGCGTCACGAGAGCATTCGGGCTTCTTGGAACGTCGGCTTTTTCCAGCGGGTTCAACCCCACAGCATATCAGGTTCTTGCTCTCCTGGCGGACTCGGACGCGCCTGTCACATCCACGGCAATCAGCGAAATGCTGGCGGTGAAGCCGAGCAATCTCAGCGTTATGCTTTCGGGATTCAAGCGGGGAGGTCTGCTGCTGAAGGTTCCTGATGCCGAGGACAGGCGGCACACTTTCATATCGTTATCAGAGAAAGGAAGAAGAGTATTTTCTCAGGCGGAGGAGTCGGCATGCCGCACATTGGACGAAATCCTCTCTGCGTCTTCGACTGAAGAGGTGGAAAAGTGGCTCGAGGCACTCTCGAAATATGTCGAAGCAGGAGCCGATGAAACCGGACTGGTTCTCGGACGAATCACCGGAGAAAATGCTGAAGCGCGCGCATTCATAATTCGAAATATCGTGCGTCTGGGTCACGAGGCCTTCGCTCCTCCTTCGATCAGCGCTTCAGACTCGGTCACTTATGTCGCGTATTCAGGTGAAACCCCTCTTGCAGCAGTGCACTTCACTATCTCAGAAAAGGCTTCTTGTCTGGATTGCATTACATGGGCCCCGGACCTGGACCGCTCCTCGTTGTTGTCCGCTATCGTTGGTAACGCGGCACTTGATCAGCAGCAAAGATTCGAAAGGGTGGATCTATCGAGAAGAATGCTGTTTTTACCGGTTTTTTCAGGCTCAAAAGCCTCTCAAGTCCTGCTTCTCAGGCTGCCGATAAAAAGAGATGAGGAGTGAAATGAGGTGGCATTTCAGGATTTAAAAAAGGCAAGGTTCAATACAGCTGACGAGGCTCTCCGCCTCGGAGAGTTGAGAAGCAGTCAGAACCACGATGCTGTAGCTGCGCTGAACGAACAGATTTACCAGGCCGCTTGTGATATCGAAGAGCTCGGTAAAACAATAAAAGGCCTGATGGACTCGGAAGCTGATAATGCTTCCCTTGGAAAACCCCTTCACTTGTTCTGCGCGCTGACCACCCTCAGGATAAACAGGATGCTGAAAGGATCGGTCGCATCCCCGGAAGAGTCTCCCGTAATAAAAGCTCTCCAGGGACTTCTCACACGTGTTTCCGCCATTGACCATCGGGATCCTGAGACCCTTCGCGAAATTTTTCCGTCGGTTATGGCCGGTCTTTGGCACTCGCTTTCGGAAGTCTCTCTTTTCAACGGGAACGTGCATCTTGCTGAATATGATAGGGAGCAGCACACCATCACCCCGGAGCTTATTGAGGAAATTGCCTCGGTTTGTTCCGAACTTGTAATAGACCCGGCGAGGGGAGGTCCTCAGGAGGGATTCGGCCGCAATGTAATGGCGCCCGAGATCGAAGACTTGCTGCACCGGAAAGGCTCCCTCCTTTTTGTGCTCGAGCACGAGGAGAGGATAGTAGGATTTTTTATATATCTGACTGATCGCGCGCACTTTCCTCCCGAGGCGGAAAAGACATGTCTGCTTTACGAAAAGGAAAAAGGAAAGCTGCCCGCGAACGTGGGCTTCCTTTCGATGGTCGGCATTCTCAAGGATTTCCGGCACGCCGAGAACGAGGCGGGGATTTATCCATATCCCTTCATGGCAAGCGCTGCTGCCCAGTCGGCATACAATCATCGGATTGCATTTCTCCTCGGGGAAGTCCGCGTCGGTGCAAATGCAAACCTCGCTCATATAAAGCACGAGGCTGTAGGATTGTATTCGACGGGCCTGAGAGTGCTCCACGGTTCTAACGAATACGAGATTCTTACTCTTAACCCATCATCAGTGGACTTTTACGCATCTCCAGCTGTGCTTGAGGAGGCGGCAGAATGGCACGGCATGGGTACTAATGACCAGTTTCCTTCGTACAGGGCAGTGCTCGAGCAGCTGGACAGAAGGACCGCTCCAATTGAGGCAGGTGAATTCTGCGCCCCGAACGGAGATACGGAGGACATGAAAAGGTACCTGAAGGAGCAGCTGCCGCAATATGGGAAAGTCAAAATACGTTGCTTCCATGAAGGACTGGCAGTCCAGGGCGTGTTCGGCGCCTCGAAATGCACAATCAGGCAGCTTATTCCCAACCAGGACATGTGGACGTGCGACTTGGCGGGAGATCGTCATGAGATCCATTCTTTCATCCAGGCAGTCGACCTGATGAAACAGGAGTCGTGCAAAAATGCCGGCCATTAGCGGCGAAACGAGGCACTCACTCCGGCTCGTTCACGCACGCAAAGACGATGTACTCGTCCTCTCCCAATTCATACCGTTCCTCGTGCAGCTCGAAACCGGTCTCACGCAGAACGCGTCGCCAGGTGTCCAGAGGGAAGATGCCCATCGTCCACTGATCGGTCTCGATCCTCAGTTGCCGGTCATCTCGGATGAGATACAGGATCGTCGTTTCGTAATGATCGTCTGAGGGGTCGGGGTCATAGACGTTTTCGACAAAGACGACTTCGACCCCGTCACGCGCGGAGGGGGTCGTGGTAGTTTTGTTCTGCACGAATGTCTCGGTCGTGACGTCGGGTGTGACGACCAGAACGCCCCCCGGGTTCAGATGCGCATGAGCTGTACGGAACGCCGCTGTGAAGTCCGTGAGGCAGTTCATGTGTGAAATGGCATCGTCCATGAGCACGGCGTCGAATGTCCTGCCGAGCCGACATGACCGCATGTCGCCCTCGACGAAAGCACATTCCGGATTGAGGTTCTTCGCCTGCTCCAGCATGGCGGGACTGAGATCGACGCCGGTGACGTCAAACTCCCGCTTCAGGTTCAGGACATTTTTGCCGCCCCCGCACCCCATGTCGAGCAGAGTTGTGACCGGCCGCTTTGCGCGCCGACGAACCTGGGCTGCAACGTGCGCACAATAATGCGCATATTCCCGGGCGGCATCGCCCCACATGGGCCATAGCCACGCAAGATCCGTATACAGTCGGCAGGTGTCATTCATGCATTTCCACTGCATTTTTACCATGCTCTGTCATGCCCATGGTAGCAGAAAAAGGGGACGGTTCCTATTTCCGTTACGGAAAGCGTTCAGCCTCAAAAATAACGTCACCGAAATGGAGGCATGAATGAAAGACGAAGCGGAGAGAAGATGTATCCTGTTGATTTTGCGTGAGAGACATGGACGGGCAGGAAATAAGGAGAAGGATGAAATAATCAGCGAGCTGTGTGAGGGGCTTTCTGTGGGCCGGAAGCAGGCGATTCGGCTTTTGAAGGGGTCCGGGGCTGGAGACCGGCGAAGTATCGGGATAAAGCCTTCAGGGATGCGCTTGGAAGAGTCTGGAAGACTGTGAGGTCAGTGCAGCAACGATAGGCAGGATCCTGCAGCCATTTAGGGTTGAAAAGGGGAAATCCTGCACACGCTCCGGAGGGTTCCGTGATCAAATTGAGATTCAGGGGAACATCTGGGATGTGAGACTTCCGGGGTACATGGAGACGGACACCGCTGTGATGTGTGATGGGAGCATGGCGGGCGAGTTTGTTAATACGCTTGCGATGGTCGACATCGCAACGCTCCGGACAGAAACTCGAGCAGTCTTCAGAAGGGGCTCAAATGCGGTGTTTGAGGCCATACGAGACATTGAACACTACCTTCCTTTTGATATCACAGGTTACGACGCTGATAACGGGGGCGAGGTGCTCAACAAGCATCTTTACGCCTGTTTTTACCTCGACAGGCTTGAAAAAGGACGTCCTCCTGTTCCTGTGACGAGAGCCCGGGAATACCACAGCAAAGACAACGCGTCATGGCTTCACCCCATGTTCCCGGCGTCAAGAAGCTGAGGCTCAAGATGATTCACGAGTTGCTCAATCCGGTACAACTGACCAAAGAGGAGAGGCGAATACGAAAGCTCATCGATGATTGCGTCAGATCCCTTAAAGCGGGAAGCGGATTGACCCGGAATGCTCCCTGCTATCAACCATGGGAACCGCTCATTTCGCAGAACACAGTTACTTCCCACCGAATTTCCGCTGCCTCACATTACAGCCATCCGTGATCCCCTCATAACTTTCGGTGATCTGATGTGTGATGCAAAAGGAAATAGGAACCGTCCCTTTTTTTAAAATGAGTACAATTCATCCACTTTGCGATCAATCAGCACCTCGAGATCCCGACTTGCGGGATGTTGTGTTCTTTCAAGAGCAAGAGGGGCGAGGGAAGAGGTTGCCCGGCTCCAGTCGCGAGGAATGGGGAAGTTCTTCAGGTCATCGTTCACCAGCTTCGGGAAAAGTCTCCGCTGAGACTTCTGACCAAAAATCATTATGATCTTCGATGCGAGCCGGGAATTAAGTATCGCAAGGAGGGAAAGTGCGTCCTCGACGGTTCCTTTCGGACCGGTGATTACATGAAGCACCGACCGATTATATACCGCAGGTTCATCTATAAACGCACACATTAGAGCATTCGGCATTGGAGAGAGGATTTCCCGGATTAGTACGCGGGGACCGGAGAATCGGGGCAAGGGGTGATTTTCGGCGAGCCAGGGCCCGAATTTCAGGTACTTTCCGGACCAGGAAACCGAGTACCGTTTGACGTCTGCTCCTTCAAGGTAGGGCAGGCAATCATCTGACTCACGAGTTTCTCTGTGAAAGATGCGGTTTCGCCCATCTGACTCCGACTGCGGAGGATCGCCCTTTCCTGTCGCGTAGGCCTGAAGAGCAATGAGCGGCAAAAGTTTATTTTTCAGCTCGCCAAGTGCGATGCAGTGTTCTTTCACAATGGCAACGATCTTTGAGGCCTCTGTATCCCAGTTCAGGGGAATGGTGAGGCCCGGCGTATTTATACAGACCTCTGTGGGCATCTCCACAAAATGCTTCACGCCAAGTTCAGGCGAATCGGTCAGATGTTCGATTCTGATTGTCTTTGCACCATCGCTGTCAGCATTCGGCTTTCGACATCTGAAAATAACTGTTTCTACAGAAACATCTTCGAACGCGGGAAAATCGAGGACCTCAATTTCGCTCAGCGCGCCCTCCGAAAGCAGCATTTGTCTCAGTGAACGTCCGCTTCTTATCCCCATCCAGGAGTTGGGAACAATGAAAGAACAAAGGCCTCCCTCCTTCAGAAGTTCATAGCTTCGTGCCATAAACAGCATATATTTGTCTGGTTTCCCCGAAAGCACGCGGGAATACATGCTCTTGAGCATGGCGTTTTCGCGCGGCAGAATCTGATCTCCACGCGACAAACCATAAGGAGGGTTTCCAACGATGTAGTCGAAACCTCCATTCTCAAATACGCCGGGAAAAGCGGCGTGGTAAGAAAATTCGTTGAATTCGGGATCAGGAAAGATCATTCCCGACTTTTCCGGCGAAATCAGTGAATTTCCCTGCCGTAAATTTTTCTCGAGGCGCGGAAGCGCATCGTCACTGATTCCAAGCAGCCGTATCTTGAGCGCGAGCAGAAGACGGGAGAGTTCCACTGCCTGAGCGTCGATATCAACTCCAAAAATTCCTGCCGGGGCAATTCGGGAAAGCGCTTCGGAACCGACAGAAGATGCGAGATCGAGGACGGACAGGAGGAAGATTCCGGCTCCGCATGCCGGATCAAGGATTGAGATATTCTTTTCCCCACCCCAGTTATCGAGTGCCCTGCTTACGATATGCCGGGCAATATGAGGGGGAGTATAAAAAATGCCTTTCTTCCTGGAATGCTCTCTGCTGAACAGATTCTCGTATGCAAGGGCGAAGTGTTCCGGTTCGATTTCTTCGGGCACTTCGTCGAGGGCAGAAGCAGCCGATAAAAGAGAATCGGCATCCGTCGCAAAGAACGGACTTCTAATGCACGCATCTGCAGTCCAGCGGGAAAGGCAGTATTTCAAAAGTATTGCGCGGAAAGCGCCTCCCTCGCTTCCGAACTTCTCTGCCAGCTTCTCGACACGTGGTATCAGAACACGAATAGTGGAACGCACGACTTCAGATCCTACTCGTCACGGGGATGTTTTAAAAAGGGGAAATTAGTGATAGTTAACAGCTGTATGCTCCTTGATCTCGCAGCCTATATCGCGATCCGGTCATTCGTAATATTTCTGAACATCCTGCCGATGGGACTGCGACTCGGGTTTTGCCGCCGGCTTACCAGGATTTTCCTCGTTTTTTTTCCGAAATACAGGAAGATCGCACTCAGGAACATTGCGCTTGTATTCCCGGAAATGACCCAGGATGACAGAGAGAAGCTTTTTCAGCGGTCAATCTCGGCAACGGCCCGCTTCATTGTCGATTCGGCGCGGCTTCACACTCTGGATAAAGAATGGGTTGAAAAGCATGTGAAGCTGGAATTCCGGCCGGGTGAAGAACTGCCTGCTGGAGTCGGGGGGAACAGCACCGGGATTCTGATAGTCACAGGGCACCTCGGAAGCTTTGAACTTATGGCGCGGGCTTCAGCCATGCTGGGCCATCCCCTGAGCTACATTGTGCGCGACTTTAATCTTAAGCGGCTCGATCGATGGTGGAAAATGCGCCGCGAAGAACCGGGAAACCGTGTTATCCCGCGTGATGGAGCGTTGATCGAAGTGTTGAAGGAACTCGATAAAGGAAATTGTTCGGCAATACTCTTCGACCAGAACGTCAAGAGAAACCACGCTGTTTTCGTTCCTTTCTTTGGAAGACCCGCTGCTACGACCAAAAGTGTCGCTTTCGCGGCGCTTAAAATGAAAGTCCCGGTGATTGTCGTGTCGATGTCGTACGAGGGGGATGACAACTATATCATGCACGCGGAACAGTGCGATTTCACATCGTTGTACAGCGATTCCAGCATGTCTTATGAGGAAAAAGTCCGGGTTCTGACTGAAGACGTGACGAAAGTTTTTGAAAGAATGATTCTGGCGCACCCGGATGAGTGGTTCTGGATGCATCGTAGATGGAAAACAACTCCGGAAGGAGTACCGGAAGATTTTTATGCGTGAAGTGCCCGGAAAATACGGATTTCTGGCCGTCTTTCTTCTGGCGCTGGTGCTGCTGCTTCCTCTCGGTTCGAGTCTGTGGCTCGATGAGACCGTCACATACTGGATAATAAAAGACAGCCTGTCTGATGTCTTTCACCGTGCTGTGACCTATCAGGGGCAGTCTCCTCTTTATTATTTTGTTCTCTGGTTCACTTCCTCCGTCACCGGCGTTACTGAATCTGCACTGAGGCTTCCTTCCATTGTGTTTTCCCTCGGTGCGGCAGTCGTGCTGTTTCATGTCGCCGGCCGCCTCTTCGGTTTCCGTACAGCAGTCTTTGCGCTTTTGATCTTCTCCTGTGTAAATGAAATCCGGATCGCAGCAGTCAGCGCAAGGCCGTATGCCTTCGCCCTCTTTCTTGCTTTGCTCTCGATTCTGTTCCTGCTCCGGTGGATCGAAAGCGGCCGGTCAGCCGACGGTATTGTGTATGCAATGGCTTCCATCCTCACATTTTACGCCCATTATCTTTTCGCGGTCGTCTTCGGATTTCACCTGGTGTTTTTCTTTCTTATTCCAGGGAAGTCTCTTTCATTCAGGTCGTTCCTGGCCGCATTTCTGATGGTTGCTGTCTTATGCGTTCCAGGGGCATCTCAGCCCGCAAGCCTACTGGCGCGTCATCACGAACTTTCGCTCGTTTCCGTTCCTTCAACACTGTCGTTTCTGGGAACTCTATTCCCGCCATATATTGTCCTTGTTCTCGCATTAAGCGTTGTTCTTGCAGGTTTGTTCGGAAGAATTTCCTGGGAGAGGATGCCCGCCTCGCAGACCCGTCCCATGCTGGCTTCGGTAATTCTCTTTCTTGTTCCGCCATTTGTTTTTTTTCTGGTATCCCAGATTAGCGGCAGTTCGTTCTTCCTTGCCCGGTATTTTCTTCTGTATGCAGCGGGCATGGCGATTGTGTTTGCGTCGGCTCTCTCGTGCGTGAAAGAAGTTCAGCCCCGCCCCGTGCTGCTTCTGGCATTGAGCGGTCTGCTCCTTTTGCGGGAGTTCGAGAGAAAGTGGCAGTTTGAAGACTGGCGGGGAGCTGTCGCGGAAGTTCAAACGCTCCGGGATGGAGGGAAAGTGGAGGCGCTCTTGTTTTATTCCGGGTTGATTGAGGGCATGAAGCCGTGGGCTGCGGCAGGCCCGGCCGATGAAAGTTATCTTACGGCACCGCTGCAGTATTATCCCGTTTCGTTTCAGCCTGTCCTGCTCCCGGCATTTCCCGAAGGCATAAAGGGGGAGGATTATATCCGGGGGCGTGTCGACCCGGTACTCCAGAGGCACAGGTCGATTGCGATTCTCTCGCTTCGGCAGACGGTGCGAACCGGCGAGGCTGTCGCCCGGCTCCCGCAGGTTTTTTTGGACATGCTCGAGAAGCGGGGCTTTAAGTCTGTGAGCAGCAAAGATTTCGGGTTGGTGAAAGTGGCGGTGGTGGAGAGGTAATTCCTCGCTTCGCCCGGAATTATCGCCGCACCTCTCCCGCCGGTTAATTGATCGAAGGAGCGGTGGGCAGGTGTATCAGTATTTTTGACCCCATGGGGACTCGAACCCCAGTTTCCGGCGTGAGAGGCCAGCGTCCTGGGCCGCTAGACGATGGGGCCGAAATGAAGCGGATTAATAATCAGATGAAAATCAAGATTAGTCAAACGTCGCGCCAAACACCCGATTAAGCCCCGGGAAAAGGTGCCATAACAAATAAAAATCAAGGCATCGAAACAACACCGGTGCTGCAATTCTGCCGATTCTTGAATTAGCTGACCAACTTGTGCTTCAATAATTAAGTTCGCCCGTAGTGTAACGGCAGCACGTCAGGTTCTGGCCCTGAAAATCGAGGTTCGAATCCTTGCGGGCGAGCCAGTTTTTTGTGTTCCTTTTTTCAATAAGGCCGTGTCCGGTTTGAAATACCTTTCTCCGCTCCTTTTGATTCTCTTCTCCGCCTGTGCCGGCACCCGTGGTCTTCCGCCTGATCCTCTTCTGCCGGGAGCCCAGAGCCCGACGAAAATAATAATGGATCCTGATGTCGAACGGGCGTCAAAGGCGTTCCATTATTACATGATGGGCGAACTCGAATACGGCAGTAAGAACTACGATCAGGCTGCAAAAGATTTTTCAAAAGCGAGCGGCCTTATGTCAAAGCCGGCTCCCGAGCTTCACAGCAAGCTTGCCGAATTGTATCTCCGGGAAGGGAAGCTTGACAAAGCATACCAAGAGAGTTCAATAGCTCTCGAGCACGCCCCGAAGGGTGTGGAACAAAGACTTCTGCATGCCGGGATCCTTGAAGCAAGAAACATGCGGCAGGAGGCCGGGGAGATTTATCGAGCGCTCATCGCTGAACAGCCGAAGCTGCCGGCTCCATATCTCCTTCTTGCCGGGCTGCTTTCGAACCAGGGCAACAATGAGAGAAGCGGCGAGGTGCTGGAGCAGATGCTGAGAGAGCTGCCCGATGAGGTATCCTCGCACTATTTCCTTGCCCGTTCTTACGAACTCCAGTCGCGTTTCCCGGAGGCGGAAAGGTACTACAGATCTGCGCTGGCATTGCAGCCGGCCAACAATGAAGTTGCCATCGACCTGACACGCGTACTGATAAAAGAGCGTAATCTGGAAGATGCGAAGACAGTACTGCGTGAAATTCTTGTGCGTGATCCTCAGAACACAGAAGCCAGGCGACTGCTTGGCCACCTGATGATGGGAGAGGGGAATTACATGGAGGCACTGGAAAATCTCAGGGTTCTCGAAGGTGTTGAAGCGGATCCGTCGGACACAAGGTTGAAAATCGCGCTGCTCGAAATCGAAAGAAAAGAATTCGACGCCGCGATTCGCCAGTTGAATCTCCTGCTTGCTCAGAAGCCCGAAAATGCTACTGCGCGTTATTATCTCGCCTCTATATATGCCGGACAGGGCAAGAATTCTGAAGCTGTGAACGAACTGCTTAAGATTCCCCGGAACGACGCCCTTTTCATCCGTTCACGATCCCTGGCGGCAATCATCCTCAGGCAGGAGGGAAAGCTTAAGCAGGCGGAGCGCGCTATCAAGGAAGGACTGAAAGCCGACCCGAAAAATGAAGAGAGCATTTATTTTCTGTTCGCGATTCTTCACGATGAAAAGAAGCTCGATGAGGCGGAGTCTCTGCTTTCGTCGGCAGCGTCTTCACCTGACGCGTCGGAGCGCATTCTTCTCAACTATGGAATGGTGCTTCATGAAAGAAACAAAGAGAAAAAAGCTGTTGAGATAATGGAGCGTATACTCGCGAGGAATCCTGCAAACGGGGAAGCTCTCAACTACATCGCTTATGATCTGGCGGAGCGCGGCGATGATTTGGACAGAGCCGCGGAACTTTCAGTCCGTGCGCTTGCGCTGCGCCCTGACGAGCCGAATTATATGGATACTCAGGGTTGGATTCTCTTCAAGAGACGGAAATACGAAGAAGCCGTCTCTGTGCTTGAACGCGCAGCCACACTCTCCGGAGACGATCCTGTCATTCTGGATCATTATGGAGATGCTCTCAGGGAAACCGGCCGGCTCAAGGAAGCGCTCGCGGCTTATAACAAAGCATTGTCTTCTGCCCGTTCGCTGACCCGGCCGACCGGGGAGGAAAAAGCGGTTCTCGGTAAACTCGAGAAAAAAATACGGGATATTTCGAAACAACTGGAGCAAAACAGCAGGAAATAGTCCATGAGACTGAATTTGCCACCCCTGCCTCTTCTCCTTCTGACAGCTGTTTTTTTTCTAATCTCCTGTGCTGAGCATATGAAAGTCCCTCTCATTAAGCCGGAGGGAACGGAACTGCCATCGTCCGAAGCAGTCTCAATATTGAAGCAGTTGAAAGAGCAGGATTCTTCGGTCAATTCGTTCAGAGCGCTTGCTGATGTGAGCATGAGTGAAAAAGAAAATACTGCCCGTTTCCGGCAGGCAATTGTAGCGCTTCGTCCCGATAAGATCCGGATAGAGACTTTCCCCGGCACATCGTTTATTACGCTCTTCCTTATGGCAGCAAAAGATGGAAGCGCCGTGATGCTTGAACCGGGCGAGGAGCGGGCATTCACCGCGGAGGATCCGGGGGTGCTGCTCAAAAAAGCGTTTAAAGTTCCTCTTACAGTGCCGGATCTTATTCCAGTTCTCCTCGGGCGTGTGCCTTCGGAGGAACTCGAGGATGTCGCCGCCTCTGACATCAAATTCGATCCTTCCCGCGGCAGTCTGTTCCTCGCAGCAAAGAAAGGCGGGATTTTCAGGGAAATCGACAGGGGAACGGTGCTGGTAAAGCACGTTCAGTACCTTAAGAAAGACGGCTCCGGAGTCAGGCTCGATGTTCAAATGTTCGACCCGGTGCAGGAGGGGGACTTCATAGTTCCTTCAACCATTCTCGTAAATGTGCCGGAGTCCGATCTCCTGATCGAGCTTCGCCTCGGACAGATCAGGACAAATCAGCCTGTCAACGAAAAACTTTTCGATATCGCGATTCCAGAATCTTATTCGGTTCGCGAGATTGACTGAGGCAGCCAGGCCCCTGATTGCCCGGCTTTACGAATATCTCCTCTGCAGAGCGTCTGCTCCGATTCCAATAATCCAGTGCCCGATGAGGAGATTCATGAAGGCAAGAAGAAAGAGGCTCAGCCCTATTGAGGTAAACCACTGAACGACGCTCATGTTCGGGATCGACTCATGAAGAGCTCTGCTTACTACCAGCAGAAAGACGGGAATCAGGTTGAATGCCGACAGAACCATGCATGCGAACATGTTTATGACGCTCGCAAGGTTTGCCGAAACCTGCGAAGAATAATCCCAGTCAAATTCGGCGAAAAATGCGCCGATACCGATGCTGCACGCAATGAGGCCATATGAAACGATCCAGCTCATCAGCATCGTTATAATCACCAGGACAGGGTCGACATCCAGGGCGAGCGCACCGGTGGTGAGTACGACACTTGATATGCAGCCTATCGGGCAAAACCACACCATCAGCTTCGTGTGCATGATATCCCTGAGGGAGAGCGGAGCGCACTGCAGCATCCACCACGAAGACCCCTCCAGTGAAATGGAGGGAAAGACGAACCGTGTGCAGACAGCGCTCATAAGCAGCGATCCCATCCCGATATTTCCAAGCAGAAGCAGAGCATGCCAAAAGCCTTGCAGTTTCTCAGGTATCTCATCGAAACGGGCGAGGAAGCGGAAATTATAGATATAGACGATGCATATGCTCAGCAGGAGGATGAGCTGGAGCGTCTGCGTCATATCACGGGCAAAAAGCCTGAGTTCCTTGACAAAGAAGGCCCGAAAACGCTGAGTCATCATCGGGGTGAGAAACAAAAGCCTGCGCTGGGCTTTTCTGCTTTCGAATCGCTGTCTGGCGTTGGGAGAAAGCGCTTTCGAGTACGCGTAATAATGGAGCAGAGATATCATAAGGCAGGCAAGACCGACGGATATTACTGCGCTTCCGAGGAGAAGTAACATCTCTGATGGTTGCGGAAAGGTTCCGCCCGCTGCCTGAACAAGCGCATGGGACGCCCATTTCGCAGGTCCCAGGTGGACGAAATATCCGGCGATACTTCGGATTTCCTGGATGAGCGCGCGCATCTGTTCATGCTGATTCAAATTGTAACTTGCGGTCTTCAAAAGCAGAACGATTCCAAACACGCATCCCCCCGCGAGGAGCACATCACGCGTTCGATTTGCGGGAACCAGGCTGGCAAACAGCACCACAATCGCCATCGCAAGGCCTGTCGCTGTCAGGAAGCAGGGGAGGAGGATTGCACTGCTCCACAGCATCAATAAGCCGCTTTTCGCAAGATATGTGTCGAAGGCGCAGACCACAGGCAGTCCGAACACGATGTACGTCCATATGGAATGGACCACAGCATCGAAGAATTTGCCTGCGAAAAAACTCATCCTTGATACAGGCGCTGCAAGGAGAAACTCGACATCACGCGAGAGAAACAGCGAGCCCAGGCATCGGATTGCCGAAGCGAGAAAAACAGCCGCAAAAAAGACGGCAAGAAATGGAGCAAGCACAGCCTGGTGCGACAGGGCGGACTCCCTCACGACACGTGAAGTTTCACGCAGAAAACCAAGAGTACCGGCGTACAGGAAGGCAATAGTAACCAGTGATACGAGCAGTATTATCACCTCGCGGCCAAAAGGCGCTTTTTTGCATCTTCCGGGAATCCACTTGTTCTTTATCGCCAGAAGCCAGGGCCTCGCGAGAAGTGGAATGAGACCCATGATACCCTCACTGCGCGCTTGATGTAAGGTTTATGAAAATATTCTCGAGGCCATCGTCGGTACCACCGACAAGCGCCCGGATTTCCTGAAGGGTACCGATGGTGAGGAGAGATCCCTTGTGAATGATTGCTATTTTATCGGCGAGTTCTTCCGCGACGGAAAGCGTGTGAGTCGAAAGCAATATGGCCATTCCTTCCTTCGCATATCGCTTGAACGACTCCTTGAGAAATTTCGCTCCATGAGGATCGAGACCCACCATTGGTTCATCCACAACGAGAAGTTTGGGCTGATGAACAAGAGCAGCGCATGCCGCAAGCCTCTGCTTCATTCCGTGCGAGTAGCTCTCTATGAGTTCGTCCTGCCAGTCCTTCAGACTGTATTCAGTAAGGAACATGTCGATGCGCTCTTCGGCGACTTCATGCTTGATCCTGTAAAGTTCCGTGATGAAGTAAAGAAATTCGCGCCCCGTAAGCTTGTTGTACATGTATGGACGATCGGGAATATATCCGGTGATCTGTTTCGCATGAATCGGATCACGTTCCATGTCGAACTCTCCGATTCGTATCCGTCCTGATGCAGGACGCAGGACTCCGGCGAGCATCCGCAACGTAGTGGTTTTCCCGGCGCCGTTCACCCCGAGAAATCCGAAAATCTCTCCCGGCATTATTCTGAATGAGATTTCATTGACGGCTCGAAAATTCCCGTAATCCTTGGTCAGCTTTTCGACCTCGAGCATGGGGACCTGGTCGTTCACTTTATCTTCCCTCAAAAAAAGCACCCTCAACTCTTAAGATGACCACGTGGACGGGCGGGGACCAGCCATTCTCGCACTTGTGTGCGATAAAGATAAAGCTTTTCAAGATGTTCGCTATACCAGACAATCATCGCTGCAGGCGGAAGTCTTAATATGCCGGATCCCGTTTCTTCTGAGAATGCTTTCAATTGCGAGCGAAGCAAGCGCGTAGCCCTCCTCTTCACTTTTTCCAGCTTCGAGCGCTATTTGAGTAATGATTTCAATAAGTTCGCCGAGCGTTGTGTCGATTCTGGGCTGATAAGAGAAAACCGATTCCTGCTTCATACAATACTTCCCGCATCCATAAGAGCTCCCCGCGGTTATATTTCTGCGCGGGTCGTCCAGCATACAATTTCGATGCCAGGCTGGAGGGCTGAATTTCAAAAAAAGGTTGGAATGGAAAAAATATTACGTGCGGACAGCCTTGAGGCAGCAGATTTTCATTCCTTTGGAAAGGAAAAGACCCTCGAATTCTGTTGTGACATTTTCCGACGCATGGTCGCTGTTCCACAGATCTTCGGTAGCCCTCTGCACTGCAAACTGCCGGTGAGCAGAAAGCAGAGTCAATGTTTCCCGGAACCGGATCGTGTGGTCAGTCTTATAGGAAAGGAAGCCCGCCGGTTTGAGCAAAACAGCGAGGGAATCGAGCATGCGCTCGTTCAGGATTCGGTTTTCTTCCCAGCGTTTCTTGTCCCAGGGGTCGGGAAAATTAACGAATACACCACTGAGTGACGCGGGGCCGAAGAGCTCAGGAAGCACCTTCGCGTTGCATCGGAATACGAACACATTTTTCAGTTCCTTCCGGGACGCCTTTGCAGCTGCCTTGTACGCCCGCTTGTAACGGAGTTCGAATCCGACAAAGCATGCATCAGTCTCCTTTTCCGCATGCTCAACAAGACTTTTGCCCGAGCCGCAGCCGAGTTCGGAGTATATCGTTTCGAATCCGGATATCTTTCGCGTGAACGTCGACATCTCCGGCTCCGTGATTTTTCCCCCGTAGCATGGCGCAAGCAGACCTGGAAGCGATTCGACCCTGTCGATATACGGATTGGTCCATTTTTTAAATACGGGCTTGGACATTATCTACACACACCCGGAGCTTCTCCTGTCACAATCAGCAGCAGTCCGGTTTTCAGACTGATTTCTGCAGTATTGCTCCTGAAAACATTGCTGAGGCTTCTTGTCGATCCAAGATAAAGTGATTCATCGTCAAGTATCCACTTTGCGCCGATCAGGGAGACGCCTGTTGCTACTGGGCTGAGCGGTATAAGAGACAGCGGCAGGTCCTCCGCGCCCGAAATCTTGATTCTATCGCCTCCCCTTATGATTACCGCCTCAGTCGTGCCGTCTGTGAGTGTTATGGGCATGCCCGAATATTTCGGAAGAGAAGTCAGGAGAATGTTTCCCAGCATGTGATCAGTCCGCCCTCCAAAGGCGCAGCAGACAAGGACCGAATCCGCACGTCGTTGCAGTGCGTAGTCGAGGGCGAGTTCCAGGTCCGTTTCGTCCTTGTCAGAGGAGTACCGAATCATCTCCACTCCCTGAGCTTCGAGCTTCTCGATTGTCGTATTGTCCAGGGAGTCGAGATCGCCGATGACAACATCGGGGACAATTCCAAATGTTAAAGAATTGTTAGCGCCCCCGTCGGCGCACACTATCAGAGCGGGTCCAAATGCTTTCGCTTTCGCAAAAACCGATTCGCTGTTGTCTCCATTGGCAAATACAATGATCTTCATCAGCACACCAGGGATTTTTCAAACCGCTTTCTACAACACCGGCAAATGTTGAATTATGTTCAGTCAAATCATTTGTCCTTTTTGCGAAAGTTGCAATCCTTCGCTCTGCGATGATTGATCCGTGTTCATCAAAATGCCGCCGCTTGATGTTTACTTTGCATTCCAAGGGTTTATATTATGAGGTTGCTTTTCTGCAGCGGAGAGTCCTGTCTCATCAGTGGCATGGCGAAGTGCGTTATCTGCCCGTCAAGTGGTCTGTCGGTGATGACCAGTTTGCAGGAAGAAGAAGTTAAGACGCAATGTGGTAGAGAAATTTACGGCGCATCGGGCCGGTCTTGATGGATCTCTCTCGTTTTTGAAGTGAGGGCAGAGAGGGGTTTTGTAGTCTCGTGTTGCCGGAGGAATAAGAGTTCGTCCGGCGATGAGGATAGAATGAAAGTTTTGATGCTTGGATGGGAATACCCGCCTAATATAAGCGGGGGACTTGGCACTGCATGCGAAGGTTTGACTGATGCACTGGCGCGTCTGGGCGGATTCGATATCGACTTTGTCGTTCCCTACCTGTACGGCGGAGAAATTGCACCACACATGAGACTTGTCGACGCGTCAACCGGCCGGGACGCGCACGGGAATCTTCTCGAACTCGCGCGCGGCATCATCGAGGATTCCGGCGATGATTTGACCAGCACGATAAAAACGTACCGCATCCCGAGCTTTCTCTCTCCTTACTGGAGTGATGAGCAGTACAAGGAACTGAGGGAGAAAGTCGCATCCGGCGGCCTCTCTGAAAAAGAACTGCTGGAGCTCTTCGGGGAGGACATTAAACAGCGTGCAAGCCAGCGCAAAGGGTCGCATTATGGCCGCGATATTTTTGAAGAAGTGACCCGGTTTGCAGAACGGGTGGTCAATCTTCTTTCGCGCAACCGGTACGATATAGTTCACGCTCACGACTGGATGACGATGCCGGCTGGGGTGGCAGTAAGCAGGCTTACAGGCGCTCCTCTGGTCCAGCATGTCCACAGTCTCGAATACGATCGATGTGGCCCGGGGGGGCATCCGAAGATTCGCGAGATCGAAGACCGAGGTGTTCACAGTGCGAGGAAGGTTATCGCAGTAAGTCATTACACCGCCGGAATTATTTCAACAGGATATGGAATAATGCGGGAAAAAATCGCGGTAGTGCATAACGGTGTGTATCCCCGTCAAATGATTCTTCAATACAAAGACAAAAAGAAGTGGCCGGACCATGTCGTGCTCTTCCTGGGGCGAATTACTTTTCAGAAGGGTCCGGAATATTTTGTGGAAGCCGCCGCAAAGGTGGTTCCTCACGTTCCCGATGTTCTGTTCGTAATGGCAGGCGCAGGAGATATGCTGCTGAGAGTCAAGAATCGAGTGCGGGATCTCGGACTTGAAGGGCACTTCCAGTTCCCCGGTTTTCTGCGCGGCGCAAAGCTCGAAGAAGTTTTTTCTGCGGCTGACTTGTATGTGATGCCCTCGGTTTCCGAGCCTTTCGGACTCTCCGCCCTGGAAGCAGTTAGTTTCGACACGCCGACCATCATTTCAAAACAATCAGGGGTAGCTGAGGTGTTAAGCCATTCCCTGAAAGCCGACTTCTGGGATGTCAACAGGATGGCGGATTTAATGATTAATACCCTTTGCTACAAGGACTTGAGGTCTGACATGGTTTCAATGGCCCGAAACGAGATGTCACGGCTTAGATGGGACGCTGCTGCTAAAAAGGTTGCAGCTATTTACCGCAGTATTGTTGATTAATCTGCTAAAGATTTGTAATATCAAACTTCTGCGGTACACTGGCAAAGAATAAATTTTTGTTGTTTCACTGGTGGAACAGCTGAAATTGTCGTCTTCTATTGGTTCGATTGCTGCGGCGCCAGTTCTTCAAGTTTGGGGTTTCTCATGTCATCTGTGATTTTATATTTTCAGGTTCACCAGCCATACCGTCTTCGCCGGTACTCGTATTTTGAAATCTCCAGGAAACATAATTATTTCAACGAAGAGCTGAACGCCTTTGTTCTGAGAAAGGTCGCCGCTAAATGCTACATCCCGGCAAACCGTGTACTCCTGCGGCTGATAAGACGATACGAGGGAGCTTTTCGCGTGGCGTTTTCTCTTACCGGAATAGCCGTCGAGCAGATGGAGCGATACGCGCCGGAAGCGCTGGACAGTTTTGTCGAACTCGCGCAGACCGGGTGCGTCGAGTTTCTAGGGGAAACCTATTACCATTCTCTCGCCGCCCTGTACAACAGGCAGGAATTCGTCGAACAGGTTCGGCAGCATTCAGATCTCATGCAGAACCTTTTTCACTGCAGGCCCAGAGTATTCCGGAATACCGAATTGATTTACAACGACGAGATCGGAAATCTTGCGGCTGAACTCGGATACAGGGGAATTATCGCCGAAGGAGTTGATGATGTTCTTCAGTGGCGAAGCCCGAATCATATTTACAATGTTCCGGGGCGCGATGTTAAAGTCCTCATGAAGAACTATGCCCTTTCTGATGACATCGCTTTCCGCTTCTCCAATCAGGCGTGGCATTCATATCCGCTGACTGGGCCTAAATTCGCGTCCTGGGTCCACAATCTGAGCGGCCAGGCTGATGTTCTGAATCTGTTCATGGACTACGAGACGTTCGGCGAGCATCAATGGGAAGCTACCGGGATTTTTGAGTTCCTGGAACACATGCCTGCGGAAGTTATGGCAGGAAATGGCTGGGATTTCTGCACGCCGTCGGAGGCGCTGGACCGGTATAATTCCTTCTCTGAAATTTCGTTTCCCCGCCTGACTTCCTGGGCCGATCTGGAGCGCGACTTGAGCGCCTGGCGAGGCAACAGGATACAGGCCGCGGCTCTTGCACGAATATATTCGTACAGCCGATGCCTCCTCGAAGCCGGCGACAAAGAAGCGCTCCATCTCTGGCGTCTTCTCCAGACATCGGATCATTTTTATTATATGTGTACGAAGATGTTCGAGGATGGCGATGTGCACGCGTACTTCAGTCCGTATGAAAGTCCATATGACGCGTTCATTTACTACATGAACATTCTCCGGGATTTCGAACTGCATTATCTCGACCGAAGGCTTGTGGAGGACCGGCCGACGCTCACGCTCCATGAGATGAACGGCTCCCCGCGACCTTACCAGCTTGAGAATCCATTCGAAGGAGTTCAATTCGTTGAAAATGGAAACGGTGGTAACGGCGGTGCGAGTCCTCGCTCTCCTGAGAGTGTTCCCTGCCCGAAGGCCATGACATAAGCATTACTGTCTCTGAAAAACCTCGCAGGCCACTTTTCTGCTCTTATTTCCCGATCCCACCCTCCGCCGCGTCTGCGTGCTGAATGATAAAGAATCCATTCAGTGCCTTCGATGTCCGTAAAAAAGGAGCAGTGTCCGGGACCATATGCGGGGAAAGGGAGGGAAGAGCTCTGAATCACCGGCCCCGGCCATTTTCTCCAGCTGTCCGGGTCCAGAGGATCGTCGGAGACCAGTTCGAGGACACCCACAGCATAATCGTCGGTCCACGACCGGTTTGCAGAAAACACCAGCAAATTCCGCTCTTGCCGTCGGTAAAACTCCGGGCCTTCGTTTATCCAGGATTCCCAGGGATATTCAGGCGTTGAGATGAGAACCCGGGGTGTTTCGAGACTCCAGGGATTCTTCATCCGTGAAATATAGAGGTTCTGACGGCCGTCAGAATAACCGGGCCATCCGGACCAAACGAAATATCTGGCGCCGTTTATCTCGAATACAGTGCCGTCGATGGCCCACTTGTCGTCTCCCGGCGCCGAAATCTTTCCTTTTACCTCATAGGGGCCGGCGGCGCCGCCTGTGGATTCAAGCACATACATCCTGTGGTTTTCGTTTTTCCCGTCATCGGCGGCAAAATAAAGGTACCATGTTCCATTCAGGTGATGAAGTTCAGGGGCCCAGAGGTTTCTGGAGAAAGAGGTGTCCGCCGGAGGATCGAAGACAACGGTGGGTGTCCCGGAAGCCGCAGCGTGAATGTCGTCACTTACCCAGATTTGGATGTTTGACCCCGTTGTCTGAGTGTAGAAAAGTCTTGCGCCGTCTGAAACGAGCCAGGGGTCGGCCCCTCTTTCGGAAACCAGCAACGGCAGTGCTTGAAGCGGCCACAGCATCAGAGAAAGAACCACAAGAAACTTCATTGAGAGGTTTTATGATGTGTCTGACTCAGAGGCGGTTTCCGGATAATCAGACAAATGCATCTTCGGCGCCGCCGCCGCTGACAGCGATCTTGCCTTCGGACTCGAGTCTGCGAACGATGTCGACGATGCCCTGCTGAGCCTTTTCGACGTCTTTCACCTTTATGGGCCCTAAAGCTTCGAGGTCTTCTGAAATCATTGCGGCAGCACGCTGAGAAACGTTCCGGAAGAGAAGATCCCTGAGGTCGGGACTTGCCGTCTTGAGAGCGATGACCAGCTGATCCCGGGGGACTTCCTTGAGGAGAGTCTGAATGCCGCGGTCGTCGATCTTTTTGAGATCCTCGAAGGTGAACATGAGATTGCGGATCTGTTCCGCCATGTCCGGGTACATTTCTTCGATTTCAGTGAGGATCCGCTCTTCGTTGGTGCGATCGACGAAGTTGAGGATGTCCGCGGCTGACTTCGCCCCGACGACTTCTTCTTCTTCGGACAATCCTACGCCTCGGAGCTGCTGGCGAAGGACCTCTCTCACTTCGTCAACGACGTCCGCTTTCACGTTGTTGAGATTCGCAATTCGAATGAGAATGTTTGTCTGCGTTTCCTCATTCATGGTCTGAAGCACCGTCGCCGCCTGATCGGGATTCATTTTTGTCATGAGGAACGCCACGGTCTGAGGATGCTCTGCCGCAATGAATGAAGTGAGAATCTTTTCCGAACAGTCGCCGATAATCGCAGCAATGGGCTCTTTGCGGGAGCCTGTGATGTACTCGAGCAGGCCTTCTCCTGCGCTTTCGCCAAATGCGCCGGTAATGACATCCTTGGCAAACTCCCGGCCGTCGACGAGCATTGTTTCGCTGGCCCGCATCATATTGCGGAATTCGGTCGCTATGTCGAACTGAGTTTCGCGGTCGACCTCGGACACCGCCATAAAGGCGCGGCTTATCCTCTTAACTTCCTGTTCCTCAAGGTGTTGAAGAACCTGGGAGGCGATATCCTTGCCCAGCGACAGCAGCGTAAGCGCGGCTTTTTCTGTCGGTGAAAGCTCTCTTCCGGGCATTCAGACAGCTCCAATCTCCATTTGAGTTCTCCTGATACTGGAAACTTCAGTATAATAAAAGCTCGTGGTCCTGGCCCCCAAAATGGAAAATGGAAGCAGGGATAGCGCGGGCAGTCATTCCTCCTCAGGAGAATACTGCAAACAAGGTGCCACGAGGATCGGCGTTCCAGACGGTCTGCCCGGCAATTGGGGCTTGAGCGGTCCGGGAAGGGGCAGGACGAGCGGCGGGACGACTGATAAGGCATCGATCTTTCTTATGAAAGAGAAGCTGATAGCATTGTTCAAGGCGCACTTTTCAGAGGACGTTGCCGCTGTCTCAGAGGTGAAAGCGCACGCCTCACGCAGGCAGATGTTCCGCCTCCGAGGTAAAGGAAACCTGGCAGTCAGTGTCGCCAATTCTGACATAAAGGAAAATACCGCCTTTATTGAATTCACGCGTCATTTCCGCTACCGAGGTCTCCCGGTTCCGGAGATTTACGGAATTAACCTTAGGGAGGGTCTTTATCTCATGGAGGACCTGGGAGATACGACCTTCTTCGACGTGCTGGACAAATCCCGGGAGCATGGAGAGGCGCCGAATTCAAAATGCCGAAGCCTTCTTTTTCAAATTCTCACGATGCTTCCGCGATTTCAGGTGGATGGCGCTGAAGGGCAGCATCTTTTTTTCTGCCATCCATCGCGAGAGTTCGACAAGGCAGGAGTGCTGCGCGACATGTATTTCTTCGAGCGCGAGTTTCTTAAGCGAACGAACGTAAAATACAGCAGCGAAGTTCTTTACCGGAATTTCGAAGATATTGCGGCATTCATTCATGGCTCAGGCTGCCGCTATTTCATGTACCGGGATTTTCAATCGAGAAACGTAATGATTCGTGACGACAGGCCTTTCTTCCTGGATTATCAGGGCGGATGCAAAGGGCCGCTCCAGTACGATGTAGTCTCGTTCCTTTACCAGTCAAAAGCCAATCTTCCCCAGGATCTGCGCGATGAGGCGACAGAAGAATATCTCGACGTTATTTCTTCAATGAAACCATTTCCCCGCGAGGACTTTTTTTTTATCTCGACGCTTTCATACTTATACGTCTTCTGCAGGTGCTTGCCACCTACGGCGTCCAGGGTCCTGGGCTCGGAAAGTCCTGCTTTCTGGAGAGCATCCCGAACGCGGTTGGAAATCTGATGGTGAGACTTCCGTCGCTCAATACACCAGTTCAAATGCGCGAGCTGAGGTCGGTATGCGGACAGATCGTCGACCAGTTCAACAAGGGCAGCCTGGTCAAGATGGCTTGACTCCAATGTCGCGCAGCTGCCTGAATCTCTCTTGTTCATAATTTCTCCACGGTAAATACTGACACGCATGGAACCATCCTGTTTTCTGCCCGATCCCGAAACAGACATCCGGCCTGAAGTTCTCGACCCGCTTCTGCAGGATGACAAAGCTCCATCCCGGCTTCTCTCCATTATTAGCCGGGGCCGGAATGATAATTACATGGGAAATTTCCTCTGGCGGCTCAGCGCCAGCCTGAATAAACATGCGAAGAACATAGCAACTCTGAATGTGCGTAACGAGGTTGAGCTTGTCGTAGCGGACTGGGGAAGTGAAGTACCCCTTTATGACGCGCTTGATTTAACAGATGAGGCGCGTGAAATTGTGCGCTTCATAATGGTGCCGCCCGATGTCGCCGCACGCTGCAATGGAGACAGTACATACTCTGGTGTCCATCCTCTCAATACAGCCGCCCGCCGTACGAGGGGGGCGGTATATTTTCTTTCCTGATTCCGACGTAATTGTTCCCCTCGAATCATTCGCCCTGCTTCTGCGACACTGCCGCGAGGGGCATATCAACGGACTTTCACTGGAGGAGAATTTCTTCTGGGGATCGAAATATCACATTCCCAACCAGATCGTGCAGCGGCAACCCTCTCTTGAGCAGATAGACGATATGATAGCCCGCAACTGGCAGAGCTTCCTGTTTGAAGAGCTCGATAAAATCGAATTCTGCGGGGGCGGAGTCGGTCTTCTGATGAACAGGGATATATGGTTTGAAAGCCGCGGCTGCGATGAGAGTCTCATTTACTGGGGGTGGTATGATGTCGACTGGCACAGACGACTCAAGCACCGTTACCGGTGGGACAGGCTCGAAGAGCACAATATTAAGCTCTTCCATCTCGAGCACTATTCGGCCCGCCAGGAGAAAGGTTCGCAGGAGCTGGAAAACAAACAACCGCCGAACCGGCATATCGAACCGGTGCGATATGCACCGAACCGATCGGACTGGGGGCTTCGGAACGAGGTTTTGTCTCTTGTCGATGGCTTCGGAGAAGTCGCCGCTCCTCTAAATGATGCGAAAACTCCGGTTCTACACCGGACAGTCCGGCAGATCGTCGAAGAGAGCACCTTCTACAGAAAGCAGGCTGCGACGCGAGGCTCCGGCAACGTCAGAGGCGGGCCTCCGCATCCGTTATTGATGAATTTCATCAATCGGACCCGCCCGGAGTCAATCGCTCAGATTTCGTGCGGCACTTTGTCCGAGCATGTCGATTTCTTCGCGACTCTTCCATTCGTAAAAAAAGTCTATTGTTTCGACCTGTGGAAAAGTGAATGCCTGGTTGCTTCGAAGAGGCACCTTTTGAGACCGGAAATACAAAACTCGCTTTACACGGAGTTTCCTGCAAATGTGCTCGGCTCGGGCGGGAGCGGGAAGGTTTATCCTGTGAAGCTACCTGCATCTGAGGTGCCTCAGTTCTGCGTCAGGCATAATCTTCGTTTTGATCTCATATACTACAAGGATGAACGGGAGCTTGAGGGGATAAGGACCGACATCCGGAGATGGCTCCCTCTCCTCTCGCCAGGAACGGTCATATACGGCAACGGTGGACCGATGCATTTCAGCCTTTATCGCATGACGGAGGAGTTCGACCAGTCATTGATAGCCGGCGGATTTCGCCACTTCGAACTTGGGGGATACTGGTGTATCATCCCCGAGAAGATTTTCGAGGAAATGAAGCCGATGCTTCAGCAGTATGCGCTTGACTATGTCAAGGTGATGGAGGAATTCGGGAGCCGGAAATAAGAAGATGGCGAGACGGGACTCGATCACGCAGTCCGCGACTTTCAGGATGAAGGCCCGGCAGTCGAGCTCTTTAATGGTACCGCGCTTTCTCTCGTCCGGCAGGCAGCGGCTGCTTGTGATGAGCTGAAATACCGTCATCTGACGGGGGTGTTTGGATGCTCCGGCGGACGGCCCTCTTTGAGCGGAAAGAAAACCTTATGAAGGCAATGATTCTCGCAGCGGGTCTGGGAACACGACTCAAAGAAATTACTCAGGCCATACCGAAGTGTCTCGTGGAAGCCGGCGGCCTCACGATGATTGAGCATACTATTTTTGCCCTTCGGAAAGCCGGGGTAGACTTTGTCGTCATAAATCTCCATTACCTTGCCGAGCGTGTGCTGGAATTCTTTTCATCGAAGCGATTCGAGGGAATTTCCATTAATTTTTCTCATGAGGAGGATCTTCTCGGGACCGGAGGCGGATTGCTCAATGCCGCGCAGTTTTTTCAGGACTGTGACGCATTCGTAGTTCATAATGCCGATGTCTACAGCACCGTCGACCTTGCATCTGCAATCAGAAGACACAGGGAATCAAAAGCGATTGCGACACTGATTGTGATGGAGCATGAGTCTTCGCGTACGTTGCTGTTTGACAGGCATGGGCAGCTGGCGGGGTGGCGTACGGAAGAAAGGATTGAACCCGCCGGATTGCCGCTCGCAGACCTCAGTGAGACGGCATTTACCGGGATTCAAATCCTTTCCCCGGAGATCTTCCCGGTGCTTTCCGATGAAAAGCCTCCATTCTCGATAATATCGTCATACATGAAGGCTGCCGCCCGGGGAATGAGTATAAAAAGCTACCATGTACCATCAAATGCGTTCTGGATCGACGTCGGAACTCCTGAAAAACTTCGGGAATTACAGGCATTTATGGAGTCCGGGGGGTCTTCGGGCGGCGAGATTTCTCCTTAAGGAAAAATGAACCCCATGCCGATACTTCTTTCGTGACTCACGGGGGAGGAATGCGTGGGATCGTCGCTGGAAAAAAAACGTAAAACAAACGATGGACTGTCGTCTGAGCAGTCGGCTTACATCGAAGAAGGCTGGTTTCCGGCAAATGGAAAGCTGTTGAGGCAGATCCAGGGAAAGATAGCGGCGAAGGAATATGCCGACACCGCCGGACTTGTCGACGATCTGAAGAAAGACTTTTCGCTTTTCACTTACGCTTTGCGGAATTACCTCAGTCTCGATGGGGTAGATGATCGTGCATACGAGACGAATCCGATGCGCATACTCCATCAAGCGGATATGTCTGCGTTGTCGTCGATACTTGAAGCCGGCGAAAGCATGATAAGCACGCATTCCTTTGCGGAAATGTCGCGTGACCAGGGGTTGTGCCTGAAGAATGCCCTGATCAGTTCCAGTACGGCGGAAATCCTTGCGCAGAAAGCGGGTGTGCAGAAAGGAATGAGTTTCTCCGCAGCGCTGCTTCGGCAGGTGGGTATTAACCTCGTAGCATGGAATTATCCGCGCATTTACGCGAAAGCGCTCACAACGATGACCTCGGAGGGAAAAGGCAACATCGAATGGCAGCTTTCGAAAGTTCTTGGATTCAGTCCCAGAAGCATAGGTGTCAAACTGACCCTTCCGGGCCCGGTACACCCGGGTCTTCTGACAATGCTTGGCGAAGCGCCAGGTACAGAAGGAGACGAAGCACCACCGGAGATACCGGAAGAAATCACGCTTGCTGCCAAGTTCTGTACCATCGGCGAAACCTTTGCCAGGGTGAGCGACCCCGAGCATTTTCCGATCTCGCAGAAAGACTGGAACGAGGTGCTTCAGGACGTGAATTATTACCTGGGACAGGACGGCATCGCGAAAATACTCACTGAAATCAACGGAAACCTCACGCTGTACTCGTCGGTCACGCCCAAAAACTTCGATATAACGCTGAGTCCGGAGAAAAACGTAAAGCTCAGCAGCCTGTACCACGGGAAGAGACTACTGGCGGCCAATCCCTTCATTCCGAAATGCAACGATCTTCTCCGAACCAAATTTCAGTCGGTGTACTCGGCGATAAACCCGGGAGAAGTTTCGATTCGTGCTCTTGAAATCCTCCTTTCCGAAGTCATTCCATGGGCGGGCTTTACACGGGGCTGCCTCTATTTCATGGACAGAAGTGAAACCTATCT
>CAYQVO010000008.1:82820-105131 GCA_964421085.1 uncultured Bdellovibrionales bacterium
TGTCCTATATGAAACATATCAAAAGTTCCTTGTGTGAAACCTATCTTATACCGCGGCTGAAAATCGGTGAGGGCTCAATCAAGCGGTACAGACCGATTCGATGTGAAACGGAAGTTTTTACGGATCATCCGATAGCAAACGCTCTCTTTTCGAGCATTCCAATCAAGCAGAAAGACATTCTTCTTCACGGCGAGAGAATCTCACATATATCCGGCTCGATTGGTGCGGCAGGCAAGGGGGGAGTCCTCTATCTTGAAATGTCGGAGGCCGTGGAAGACACCCTTAATAATGAACAGATGATCTGCTTCAGGGCCATCCAGCGCGCGGTGAACGACTGTCTGGGGTTTTAGTGAACGTTTTCTGACGTGCAGCTCTCGGAATCCATAAGTCCGGCGCCTTGAATGACCGTGATTTTTGTCTTATCCTCATTTTCTCGCCATGAACTCCCGCATCAGAAATACGGCAGTCAACCTTTCCCTCGCTTTTTTCGGCGTAATGCTTGCAGTTGCCGTTTCGGAGATTGCTCTTGCAATACTCCTCAGGCCGAAGAAAGGCGCCGAATTCGAGAATCTGGAAGAGCTGCACAAGACCCTTCGGGAATCGAAGGCGCTGTACGAGAAGCAGGATAAGACTGAATCTGTGCCGATGGCCGCAGTCGTCACGGACGTTCCCGACGACAGGATAATTTACGAACTTCGACCGAACCTCGACGTGATATTTACGGGCGTTCCCGTGAGGACAAATGAATCTGGAATGCGGGGGCCTGCTGTGACGAAAGAAAAACCTGCAGGCACTTTCCGAATCGGTATTCTCGGCGATTCTTATGCGTTTGGATGGGGGGTAAACGAGGACAGGGCGTTCGGGCATGTGCTCGAAGAACTTCTCAACGCACGTTTCAAAGGATCTCCGCGCGTTGAAGTCCTCAACTTCGCGGTGCCCGGGTATTCCACCTTCCAGCAGGTCGCCGCCTTTGAACGCAGGTGGGTGGACTTCAATCCGGATGCAGTGCTCGTATTCTTTGTCGACAATGATTTTGATCTTCCGTTTCTTGTCCGCGATTTCTCAGGGAGCGGAAAACTCGTAAAAAGCTTCAGCCTCTTCCGTCTCGGCTCGAAAGCTTTTCATCCCGGCCGTTCCAGGGAGATAGTGGCTGAAAAAGGTCTCGATCCGAATACTATGCTTGCAGAATTTGAACGGTTTACGAGTGAACGGAATATCCGGCTGTTCCTGGCGATAAATCCGGCAAAGGGCGAAAAAAAAGTGCGAAAAAAACTGACTGTGCTCAAAAAACACCCGGGTATTCATCTGATCGAAATGAGGGAGTCATATAGAAATATCGTTAACTCTCATGAATACACTGAGGAAGATCTCAATCTCCCGCGCGATGAACACCCATCCCCTCTCCGGCACAGAATTTACGGGGAACTTCTTGTTCCGGCGTTTGAAGGGGAGATTTCAATTACACATTAGTGCAGAAGTCACTCCTGAAGTCCCGAGATTCTGCCGAGTCTTCTGTATTTGATTAGAGCGGGCTTTTTACAGCGATGGGACGGCAACCAGGATGCTTCCATGACCAGGATCATCTGCCCGTTTTATGCCCGGGATGCGCTGCGTTAATCATCCACCGGGGCATCAATGCTTACTATACTTCCGCGAAACGGGCAAAAACAAAGGAGCAGAAGCCATGAGAAAATTTATTGCATCAGCGGCGATTTTACTGTTGCTGCCGGGGTTTGTCCTTGCGGACGAAGGAAGGAAAAGCGCCGAGGAAAAGTTCTCCAGGTACGACAAGGATAAGGATGGAAAAATAAGCAGCGCAGAGTATCATGAAAAAATGACGGAGAAGTTCACAAGGTATGATAAAGATAAAGATGGATATCTCTCGAAAGAAGAATTCGAGATGAAGCACGAAGAAAAGAAGGACAAAAAGAAGGACAAGTAAGCGCCATTAAAAGAAATGGCAGCTGGAGATTGCCCTGGGCTTGATGGGCGTGCTTTCTCTTCTGATTCTCTTTGCGCCTGGCAGCCTGCTGCTTCTGAAGATCAGCTGACCGGGAAATTGATCTCCGCCATACTCACGGTTTCGTGGTCCATCGATCAGAAAGGAATATCATCATCGTCGAAGGTGACTTCCTCCGGGCTGCTCGAAATCTCGTCTGCCGTCTTGATATCCTCGAAAGGGTTTATTTCGTTCTGGGACGCCCCGGCCGATGCTCCGCCCGCGGAAGTTCCGGCGGCGTAGTCCCCCTTTGAGCCGATGAACTGAACTGACTGGGCCAGGATTTCCGTCGTGTAGCGATCCTTGCCCTCCTTATCCTGCCATTTCCGGGTCTGAATGCGTCCCTCAATGAAGACCTCACGGCCTTTCTTCAGATAGTTCGAACAGTTCTCCGCAGATTTGCCGAACACCACAATGTTGTGCCACTCGGTATGATCAGACCACTGACCGCCCGCATCTTTGCGACGCTCGGTGGTCGCGAGAGAGAAATTGCAGATGGGAGTCTGATTCTGGGAAAATCTGAGATCGGGATCTTTGCCGAGACGGCCGAGAAGCAACACTTTATTAACGCCTGCGCTCATGACTATCGAATGCCTCCAGTAAAATTGGTAACTACATCAGTATCGGAAAAAGTGGCCAGGAGTTTCCTCGGTATTGGAACCGTTCTGAATAAGTAGCACTATTTTGTCGGCCGCGACAAGACTTCGCCGGCGCTTCCTCCTGCGGACGGGCATGATGCGATAATCTCTCCTCCTTTACGCAACTTTTTCTCCTTATTCACGATACATATGTCATTGAAACATAAGGAGATAACGCAATGATTAAGCGAGGCATAATTCTTACGGTACCTTTCAGCGAAAAGGAAGAGGTCAAAGTGCTCGGAGCGTGGTGGGACCCCGAGATAAAAAAATGGTTCGTGCCGAAAGGAAAAGATCCGGCACCGTTTCAGAAATGGATCGGGGCCGAAGAAGAAGAGTTCGACGATGCAGAATAGAGCGCGATCCGCAGAATAATGTCACAGGAGTCAGCCGACTGCCGCTATTCTCCTCGAGCCGATATCCTTCCGGATGCTGTTGAAGATGCTCTCGACATCGTAGCCGTTCATCCGGTGCTGTTCGGCCTGAGTGCAGTGCGGCAGGAAATTGTCCTGTACTCCAAATAACTTCAATGGGGCCCGCGCCGCGACTGCCTCTTCGTTGATGAATTCCAGGACTGCCGATCCAAATCCTCCCTGAAGAGCATGGTCTTCTATGGTGCAGACAAGTTCGTATGAAGGGATCTCTTCCCGGAGAAGTTCCTGATCGAGGGGTTTGGCAAACCGGGCATTTACCACGGTAGTTGAAACGCCGAGTTCCTTTTCCAGCCGATCAGCCACCTTGAGGGCGTGCTGTACGAAAGGACCGAAGCAGATCAGCAGAACATCGGAGCCTTTAAGCACAATCTCCGCTCTGCCGAAAGGAAGTTCCCTGAGCTTTTTGTCGAGCTGAACCCCAAGAGCGTTTCCTCTTGGATAGCGAAGCGCAACGGGTCCTCCGTAATTCACAGCTGTGTGGAGCATGTGCCGAAGTTCGTTCTCGTCCTTCGGAGACATTATCGTCATGTTAGGAATGCTTCGCAGGAAGGATATATCGAATACTCCCTGGTGCGTCTCCCCGTCATTGCCGACTGCGCCTGCGCGGTCTATTGCGAATACAACGGGAAGCTTCTGAATGCAGACATCATGAAGGACCTGATCATAGGCACGCTGCAGGAAGGTCGAGTAAATGGCGCAGACCGGCCTGTAACCTTCGCATGCGAGTCCCGCGGCAAATGTGACGGCGTGAGGCTCACAAATGCCCACGTCGAAAAACGCGCGCGGAACCTCTTCCTGAAGAGCATCGAGTCCTGTACCGTCAGCCATCGCCGCCGTTATCCCAATAACTCTTGAATCCCTTTTGCAGATGTGGACCATGGTCTCTCCAAAGACCTGCGTGAAAGTTGGAGGAAGCAGGGACGTACTCAGAAAGGCGCCTGCTTTCCTGTCGAAAGGCGTCACACCGTGCCACTTTACGGGATTTTCTTCTGCGGGCTGATATCCTTTGCCTTTGGTCGTCAGGGCGTGAATCAGCACAGGAACATCCTGCTCCTTTGCAGCCTGAAGAGAATGCACCAGCTCGGACATATTGTGTCCGTCAATCGGCCCTATGTATCGGAAACCGAACGACTCGAAGAGCATCGAAGGATGGCAGAAAAAGGTGTGCGTGGCCTCCTCCCATCGATCGAGCGCCTTGTACACTATCTCCGGCACATACCCCTTCTCATGCAGGTCCTTGATCCTTTTTCTGGCCATTGTCGGGGTTCGTGATGTGACCACCCTGGAGAAAAGGCTGCTGAGGGCTCCGACATTCGGTGATATCGACATCCGGTTGTCGTTGAGGACGACAATGAACTTCTTCAGCCGGAGTGCTCCCGCATGGTTGAGTGCCTCCATCGCCATGCCCGTTGTAATCGATGCATCTCCGATGACCGCGACTACGAACTTTTCAGGGTCGGTGCGCTGAAGGGCTACGGCCATACCAACAGCGGCAGAAATGCTCGTCCCGGCATGGCCTGCTCCAAAGCAGTCATATTCGCTCTCACTTCGCCTGAGGAAGCCTGAAATGCCTCCTGACGTGCGGATTGTCCGGATCAGGCTCCTTCGGCCTGTGACCATTTTATGGATATATCCCTGGTGGCCTACATCCCAGATGATTCTGTCGTCAGGAGTTTCAAAAGTGTGGTGGAGGGCGACGGAAATTTCGGTTGCGCCGAGACTGGATGCAAAATGTCCACCTGAAGACGAAATTGAGTCAATCAGCTCATCCCTGAGCTCTTCGCAGACTTTTTCGAGCTGGGCCATTGTAAGCCCTCTCAGGTCCTGCGGAAGAGTCAGCTTATCGAGTAACTTCTCCATCTGCTGCAGTCCACCTCCACGCAGCCCAATACTATTCCATTTTCAGGGCAAACGCGAAAGCTGCCGCCGGATAACGGGGGAATCTTTCGATTTTTTTCCGGACTGAATAAAAAAAAGCGCCGGTCGACGAACAGGCGCCCTTTTTCCGGTTATCGGGACTCTCTCATGCCTTATCTGTTCGGCAGGTCCCTCGAGGCGGCAAAGTGGACCCTTCGGTTCTTTGCGTACGCATCCTCTGTGTGTCCCGGATCCAGAGGAATTTCCTTTCCATAACTGATCGTTTCCAGCTGGGTTGAAGGGACGCCCGAGGCGACGAGAGCAGCCTTCACTGATTTCGCTCTCTTGTCGCCAAGCGCAAGGTTGTACTCGGCAGTTCCCCGCTCATCGCAGTGGCCTTCGAGCGTAATCTTGACACCGGGGTTCCTCTGAATTACTTCGGCATTGTACTCGATGTTCTGCCGGCCCTCATCGCTGACCCGGGCAGAGTCATAGTTGAACCGCACATCCCGGAAAATCCCTTCTCCTTCAGCGGAGGGGATCGAACCGCTTCCAAACCGGCCTTCCTGAGAGGCAAGGTCCTGCTCGGAGATGCCCTCATCTCCCTCTCCGGACCCTTTGGAGGAGCAGCCCGAAAGCGCAAGGCAGACAACCGCAAGCAGCACTAAAAACGAGGCAAAAGTTTTTTTCATTTTAAAATCCATTAATTAAAGAACAGGCACCCCTTCACGGGCCATGAAATGCAGATGTCATACATGGACAGTCTCGGTGAGAATACTCCGGGGTGGTTCCTTTCATTTTCTACTTCATATATGTACGATCAGTTTTCACCGTGCGCAACATGGTAAGGTGAGATAAAGGCAGAAAATGGGCATGAAATCACATGATTTCCAGCAGTTCTTTGAGCAGAATCGGCCGCAGATTGTCAGAGACTGGTGCGAGTATCTCCGCTTCAGAAGCATCAGCGCGTCGGATGAATTCCGGAGAGACTGTGAGGCCTGCGCGGCATGGCTTGCTTCGTATCTCGCTTCGCACGGATATGCAGCAGAAGTGATACCGGCAGCTTCAAACCCTCTCGTTTATGCGCGGATAGACGTGGATCCTTCGGCTGAGACGGTTCTTCTGTACGGGCACTACGATGTTCAGCCTCCTGAACCGCTCGACCTCTGGACGTCAGACCCGTTCGAACCTGTCGAGCGGAACGGAAGAGTTTTTGCGCGGGGGGCTCAGGATAATAAAGGACAAACCTTTGCCGTATTAAGCGCAATTATCTGTCTCAAAGACCGCGGTCTTCTGAGGACAAATGTGAGGGTTTTTATCGAGGGCGGAGAAGAGTGCGGTAGTCCGGGGGCAGGGGAGTGCGCGGCAGCGCATAAAGATTTGATCAGGGCAGATGTCCTTATGATCTGCGACTCCAGCACCGTAAGCCTCGATGTCGCCACGATAACAATGGGTCTTCGTGGAATTATTCATCTCGAAGTCAGGCTCACTGGAGCATCGAAAGATCTTCATTCAGGAGTTCATGGCGGCCTTGCCCCCAATCCGGCGACCGGCATGAGCCGTCTTCTGGCAAGTCTTCATGATGAGCGGGGAGGAATTGCCGTCGAGGGATATTATGATGGAATCCGCCGGCCCAGCCCCGCAGACCTTGAAAAAGCCCGAACAGCCGATGTGGACGATTATTCTTATTCGAGTATGACAGGTGTGCTGCCTGTCGGAGGAGAGAAGGGCCTTTCATTTGCCGAGCGCCGTGGGTTCCGGCCCACTATCGAGATCAACGGCATCACTTCCGGGTATCAGGGCGACGGGCATAAGACAATAATCCCTTCATGGGCGCGGGCAAAGATCTCTTCCCGAATAGCCGGTGGCCAGGATCCGGCACGGTGCCTCGACCTTTTGAAGAAGCATCTGCAAAAACATACTCCCGAAGGTCTTAGACTTGAGATTTCCGGCGATGCCGTCGGTGCCGGCGCGCTCCTTCTGAATTCGGAGAGTCGGACAATTAAGAAGGCTGCCAACGTCCTTCGGGAACTCACAGGGAAAGAGCCTGTGTACCTGTGGGAGGGGGCTTCCATCCCCGTCGTTCCAGCTCTACGGGAGGCGAGCGGCGGCGAACCGCTTCTTGTAGGCTTCGGTCTGGAAGAAGATAATATTCATGCTCCAAACGAGTCCTTTTCACTGGAGCAGTTCGAAAAATGCTTTGAATATGCAGCGCTGCTTTTGAGCAGCTGGTAGAAAAATGGCGGGTCATGCGGGCAAAAGGGAAAAAGAAAGACCGAAGCGGTGAGCGGGATCTTTCACGTTCAGACTCTTCGTCCAGACCGCTTGCGGACGAGCTCAGGCCGGAATCCTGGGACCTGTACTGCGGGCTTTCACACATCGATGCAAACCTCATAAAGCATATTCAGTCAGGACAGGGGAAAGCCCCTTCCATTGTCCTGTGGGGGCCTCCTGGTTCGGGAAAGACGACCTTTGCGCGCCTTATGGGGAGAAGCTTCTCCAGTTACCGCTTCGTGGAACTTTCGGCGGTACTCTCCGGCGTGAAAGATGTGCGCGATGTGGTGGAAGAGGCCCAGGGACATCCCACTATTCTGTTCATCGACGAAATCCACAGATTCAACAAAGCGCAGCAGGATGCGTTTCTTCCCCATGTGGAGAGGGGAACGATTACACTGATTGGCGCGACTACCGAGAACCCCTCCTTTTATCTGACTGGTCCGCTCCTTTCCCGGATGAGGGTAATTACGCTGCCGAAGCTTTCCGGCGAATCGCTGAAAAGAATTCTTCAGAGGGCCGAAGGTTTCCTTCGCATTTCCTTTTCTGAAGAAGCATCGCAGGTTCTTTTCGAAATGGCGACAGGAGACGCCCGGCGTCTTCTCAATACTCTGGAAGCTTTTATGGAGGCTTCAGGGGACAAACCCGCAGACTTCGTGGTGTCAAAGGAAGAAATTGAGAAGTTTCTCGCGGAATCGAAGCTTGTTTTCTACGACCGGCAGGGCGAGGAACACTATAACAATATATCTGCCTTTATAAAGAGCATGAGAGGTTCCGATCCTGATGCTGCTCTTTTCTGGGGATTCAGAATGATCGAGGCGGGCGAGGATCCCCGCTTCGTTATCCGGCGAATGATTGTTTTTGCATCCGAAGACATCGGCAACGCCGACCCCAGAGCGCTTCAGCTTGCGGTTGCAACGCTGCAGGCTTTCGAGCATGTGGGGCTGCCTGAGGGGAAAATACCTATCGCGCAATGCGTCACTTATCTCTCATGTGCGCCGAAGTCGAACAGGAGCTATCTTGCGATGCACAAGGCAATTGATGCAGTAAAACGGTATCCGGCTGCCGAAGTGCCGGTCCATCTGAGGAATGCACCGACGGGGCTTATGAAGAGTCTCGGATACGGCCGCGAATATCAGTACCCGCATGATTTTGAAGGAGCCTATGTCCAGGGTGTGCAGTATCTCCCGGATGAACTGAAGGGCAGGATATTCTACGAGCCCTCTGATCGCGGACTCGAGGTAAAGATCGGCGAGGCGCTTCGGCTGAAGCGGGGGGGTCGTAAGATTGAGGCGCGGTGAAAATCCAGATTGCCCGACGACGACGAGGGCAAAGCCATTCCTCAAATGGGCAGGCGGAAAAGGCCGGCTTATTGATCAGTATGAGAAATTTCTTCCCTCTCGCCTGAAGAAGGGAAAAATCAGGCGTTACATAGACCCGTTCGTAGGAGGGGGAGCGTTCTTTTTTCATATCGCGCAGAACTATGACATTCCCGAGCTTGTAATAAACGATATCAACGGCGATCTTATTCTTGTCTACCGCACAATTCAGCACGATGTTGAAAAACTGATACTGGAACTGGAGAAGGTCCAGACCCTGTATCATGCAATGAACAGCGACGGGCAGAAGAGTTTCTTTTATGAGACACGAACGATGCTCAATGTGCAGAGGCCGGCAATTGACTACGGTGTTTTTCAGAAAGAATGGATAGCGAGAAGCGCGCAAATCATCTTCCTCAACCGCACCTGCTTTAACGGTCTCTTCAGGATGAATTCAAGGGGTGACTTCAACGTACCGTTCGGCCGTTACAAAAACCCGGCGATTTGCCGCAAGGACAACCTCCGTCTTGTTTCCCGGGTTCTGTCCCGAACTGAGATACTCAACCGCGATTTCGAGAAGCTGGAGCATTTCGCGCACAAAGACGCGTTCATCTACTTCGATCCGCCGTACCGTCCGTTAAACAAAACGTCGAACTTTACATCTTATTCATCGAATGTCTTCGATGATGAAGAACAGCTCCGGCTGGCCCGGTTTTTCAGGAGGCTCGACAAAAAAGGAGCGCTTCTTATGCTGAGCAACTCAGATCCGGCAAATCACGACACATCGGATGACTTCTTTCACAGGGCGTATGAAGGGTTTCGCATCGCAACTGTAAACGCAAACAGAATGATTAATTCCGTTGAGGAAAAGAGAGGGGCGATTGGGGAACTGGTAATTGTCAATTATTGAACGGGAAATACTTCAGAACCGGAATTACAGCCTGAAAAATTCCTCCAGAGCCGCTTCTACCTTTTCTTCGGTCAACGGACGGGTGAGGCACACAGGTGCGGTATTCTCTATGCCTGTATTATCGCCTACAACAAGGCATTTGCGCTGCATGTCGCGATCCAGGTGAACGAAGTAGTTTGCCTCTGAGATCACTTTTGAGTCAGGCTGGATATCTGCAATATCATCGATGATTTTAGGGCTGAATCCGCGTGAAACGACGAGCTGGGCGAAAATTTTCTTTATTGCGGGGTCTTCGAAGAGGATGCAGATTGTGTCAGGCGGCGCCTCCCCTGCAGTCCTCCGGCTGTGATGGAAGAAAAAACCTTTCATAAGAACCTTCTTTACGGCCGCATCCTTCGACTTGCTCAGGACAGGTGACACGCGGCGTTCTATTTTAAGATGATAAATCCGGCCCCTGGACTCACTGAACAGAAGTATTTTTTATTTTGAGTAGAATCGGGTTATTATGCGGCCGCTATGCTGAAGGAAAACTGGAGGCTTATATCCCGGCTGGAGCGGGCCGGTGACTGCGTATGGATAGTTTTCTCGTTTTTCATCGCATACTACGCCCGTGACGCTCTTGGCTTCTGGGATATGGTGTTCGGCCTTGGTATTCCTTTCCGTGGAACGGAGCTTGCGCCGCTCAAGGATTACTTCATAGTTCTTGTCATCGGACTAATCGCGTACATGATTGCGCTCAATGCTTTCGGGGCGTACAACAGCATGCGTCTCCGTGCTCCGTGGGAACTTTTCCGTATCTCGGTCTTTTCCTCGGTTCTCGTTTTCATTGTTCTTGCGGCATCGCTTTTTGTTCTGAAGATCGATCTCAGCCGCAGTTTCATCGGCATCTTCTGCGCGACGAACGCAGTGTGTCTCGCGTTCGAGCGGGTGTTCGTGCTCAAGCTTCTCCGTTTCTGGAGAAGGAGAGGGGTAAATTACCGGAACATGGTCATTTGCGGTCTTGGTACTCAGGCGCTTCAGATAGCCCGTGAGATCGGAATCCGGCCCGAACTTGGCGTCCGGGTAAGGGCATTTGCCGATCTGTCGGAAAAAAAGCTTACGCCTGAGCAGATGGCTTCCTTCCGTCAGTTTGCGAAACGGTACACCCACCTTCGTGCTATCCGCGCAGTAGCCGGGCTTCGAGGACTCGAAAGAGCGCTGAAGAAATACTCGATAGATGAAGTCATATTTACGGATGTCGTGAATGTTATGCCGCAGGTGGAAGAGGCAGTTCATCTGTGCGCTGATCAGGGAGTCTCGACCACAATCGCAGCGGATCTTTTCAGCATCGGGTTGATTAAGTCCGGGATAAGCCACTTCGGGGGTATGCCCCTTATTCATTTCCAGACACCGCCCGGCGACAGATGGGAGCTTGGCGTGAAACGCGTTATGGATATATTCCTGTCAGGAGCGCTCCTTGTTATTCTCTCTCCGGTTTTTCTTCTTGTTTCACTCGTCATTCTTGTCTTCATGTCGCGTCCCGTATTTTTCACGCAGAAAAGAATAGGGCTGAACGGCAGGCTGTTCGACGTATATAAATTCCGATCGATGCGCAACGGCGCTGAAGCTGAAAGGGCAAGGCTTGATGAATTCAACGAAATGAACGGCCCGGTCTTCAAGATGAAGAACGATCCCAGAATCACGCCGCTCGGCTCATTGCTTCGGAGGTTCAGCATCGATGAACTTCCCCAGCTCTGGAATGTGCTGAAAGGGGATATGAGCCTTGTGGGTCCGAGGCCTCCGCTTCCCGGCGAGGTGAGTCTTTACGAGAGAAAAGACCGCAGGCGGCTTTCAATGAGGCCCGGAATGACATGCACATGGCAGGTCCACGGCCGCAATGAGATTCCCGACTTCGATGAATGGGTGCGGATGGATCTTGAATACATCGATCGATGGTCTCTGTGGAATGATCTCGTGATTCTTTTCAAGACACTGCCGGCTGTGCTGATGACCAGGGGGGCGAGGTGAATATCCGTCCGAAATTCTCGTATAAAATTCCCCTAAAGGATCGACTCCGCCGGCCGATATAAAATGTGAGCGAAGGATCGCTCATCGTAGTATGGCAGTATGGTAGTACGAATCGTTCACGGACAGGCAGGGTCCCTCTATTCGGCTCTTCTCAAGGAAGCCGGCTCAAACACCCAGGAACAACCCAAGGATGTAAAGGCCGGCGCAGCCAAAGCTGAGAGTGCAGTCGCTAAGGTCACGACCTCTGACGCTGTGAAAGTAAGCCTCTCCAGCCAGTCTGGACAGGGGGTCTCACAGGCAGTTCAGTCGTCGCAGCTGAGCGAAATCGTCACTACTTCTCGACAAGGACGTGTCAATTCAAGCGAACGCATCGAAAGTTATAAAGAAGCGAAGCAGGCGACGGTCCAGCTGGTCGAGGAGATGCGTGATGAGCCGGGTAAAAGCATGGAAGCTCACAATGTAAATGGAGCTTCAGTGCAGGGGTCCAGGATGCAGTAAAGCCTCTCTCCGGACCGGAGGCAGAGCGCTGCCGGGATGCAGCGGACGGGACCCGTTTATCATCCGGACATACCTCCTGTTTTTCTTACAGCGAGCCACACGAGAAGGAACAGAAGCACGCCCCATCCAAGCAGCAGATATGCAGCGGTAATCTCCAGAGTTGTGTGAGATACTCTCGCCAGGATGAATCCAATCACAATCAGCACCGCTCCCATTATCGTCATGAGGAGACGATTTATCAGAGAGTTCTGATGATTCACGGCGCGTTCGTAATCGGCGTTGCTGAGCTGCATCCGCAGCTCGTCCCGGGAGAGCTTTCTCAGAGTCTCACTCAGCTGAAGGGGAAGTTCACGCAGGAGGCGCGCGTAAGAATCAAGCACTCCCATAAGTTTCCGTCCGTGCCAGCTGATGTCCGACAGTTCCCTGGCATGCCGCCTTAAAAGGTAAGGCCGCGCTGATGCGATCGGGTCATAGGCCGGATCAAGCTTCAGCCCGATTGACTGCAGTGTCGTCAGAATCCTTCCGATGCTCAGGAGATCAGGAGGAGGCGTGATTCCGTGACGCCTTATAACTTCAAAGACATCTCCTATCAGGTGCGACAGGTCGAGATCCTCGAGTTTCTGCCCTGTGTAATAATCGAGCACTTCATGAATCTGCATCCGAAGGGCCGATTCATCGAGGAGAAGCGTGGCCATCTGATTTTCATACAGAAACCTGCAGATGCCGTCGATATCGCCGGTTGTGACGGCCAGAAGAAAGCGGAGGATGCTCTGAACCCGCCCTCTTTCGATGCGGCCCATTTTGCCGAAGTCGACAAATGCCGCCTTTCCTTCCGGTGTAATCAGGATATTTCCAGGATGGGGGTCTGCATGGAAGAAGCGGTGCTCGAAAATCGACGACAGAACGACACGTTCGAGCACTTTAAGAACAGCGGCCGCATCGATTCCCCGGCCGCGGAGTGTCTCGATATCATCCGCCCGGATCCCGTCGACAAACTCCTCGACGAGCAGTTTCTTCGTTGTTGATTCCATATATACACGCGGAACTCTGAGACCCTCTTCGCCGCGGAAGTTCTGAGCAAACCGGATTACATTGAAAGCTTCTCTCTCGAAATCACACTCCTTCTTCAGTGCGCGCGCAAATTCATCCACCAGCTTCGACGGATTAAGCGCTCTTGTCTCGGGAATATTTTCTTCAAGAAGCGCCGTTATTCCCTTGAGAATATCTATGTCGGTGTCGAGAATCCTCTGAAGGTTCGGCCGCTGCACTTTTACGACGACTGGAGTTCCATCGGCGAGTTCCGCTTTATGAACCTGCGCAAGGCTTGCGGCTGCGACTGGAACGGTGTCGAATTTCCGGAATACTTCCGCCGGGTCTTTCCCCAGCTCCGCTTTTATGATCTCACCTGCAGTCTCGATCATGAAGGGAGGGACCCGATCATGAAGATTTCTGAATTCGCGGATGATTGCGTCCGGAAAGACGTCGGGTCTGGTCGCGATGATCTGCCCGAACTTTATGAAGGTTGGACCAAGTTCTTCGAATACCATGCGGAGCCGGACTGCCAGGTCTATTGAAGTCTTCGCTTCCGTTTCCCTGGGTGCGGAAACAAATCTTCCCTTGAGATAACGGGGGAGTTTTATTCTGTTTACGATGTCACCAAAGCCATGCTTTATAAGGACCGCGACGATTTCGCTGAGGCGTTGAATGTTGCGAAAGTACTGGGGCAGCCGGAGCAGTTTTGTATAGTCCATACGCGACGAGTACTCTCATATATATTTCAAGCAAAATCAAACGCTTAGTTGCCGGACCGGATGACTCGAATCAGATGTTTCGGGCCCTTTAGTTGCATTTTCGAGAGCTTATGATAATCTTTCCCTTCTCGATTTTTTGTACAAATGAGTGGTTTATGGGAACGTACTTTCAAACGAAAGAGGAAGCTCGATCTGCCTCTAAATGGCTGATCGTCGATGCGGCCGGGGTTCCGGTTGGAAGGCTTGCATCGGAAGTTGCTTCGATTATCCGCGGCAAAACTCATCCGGAGTTTACCAAACACGTGAGCGGTGGGGATTTTGTTATTGTTATAAACGCATCGAAGGCCGTGTTTACCGGCAGGAAGCTTTCTGCAAAGGTGTATTATCATCACACAGGCTTTCCCGGGGGGCTTAAAGGAATTTCAGCAGAAACAATGCTCGAAAAGCATCCTGAGAGAGTGCTCGAAGCCGCCGTCAAAGGTATGCTGCCAAAAGGGGCGCTTGGTCATCAGATGATTAAGAAACTGAAGGTATACAAAGGTTCTGAGCATCCACACGCAGCCCAGATGCCCGAGCCCTATGAATTAAAATATGCGAGGCGTGCTGCGTAACGCGCGGAGTGAACAGAGATGAGAAAAGAAGTCGATAAAGTTTCAATGAAGGGTTCAATTCAGGCAGTCGGAAAAAGAAAGCGCGCCGTTGCGCGTGTTTTCCTCAAGCCCGGCGGTTCAGGCAAGATTGTCGTTAATGGCCGCGCGTTCGAGCAGTATTTCGGCCGCGCCGTTCTTCAGCAGATAGCGAAGCAGTCTCTGGTCGTCGCCAATCAGGCCGACACCATGGATGTGAAGGCGAATATCTGCGGCGGCGGTCTTTCGGGCCAGGCCGGCGCGCTCCGTCACGGAATAGCCCGCGCTCTCATAAAAATGGATGAATCCCAGAAGAAGGGTCTTCGCGCAGAAGGTCTTGTCACACGGGATCAGCGCGAAGTTGAGCGCAAGAAGTTCGGCCGTCACAAAGCAAGGAAGAAACCGCAGTTCTCGAAGCGGTAGGAGAAATGGGGACGGTTCCTATTTCTTACAGGAAATGATTTACCGACCTTGCCGCCCCAATCATCGGCGGCGAGATCTTTCCGATCGGTTCAATCAGCACGATCTTGCAGGATTTTCCCTGCGGCCTGAGAACTGAATCAATAGTCTCCTCCATATTTACAAGATACCCCTTCATGGTGCGGGCCATAGTGCTGTCGAGCGCCACTATGAAATGATCTCTTTCCGGGAGCTGATTGCAGATTGAAATATAAGCCAGGACGGCTGCAAGACGGCCGCCCGTATCGATGACTTCTGCGGCAAGGCTCCCGAAGAGAGAAAAAATTTCGTCGGTGCAGAAAACAGGATCTTTTCCTCTGCTGAAAAAAGCGAAATCTTCGTTGAGAAGAGCGGAAAGATCCTCCGGCCTGAAGTGCTTCCATGCCGCAGGCTCATCGAGGCTGGAAAGCATCGCTGCCGGTTTCTGCAGGGCTGGAATGCCCGCGGCTGTAATGCGGATGAACTGCGAAAATATTCCGGGTAATCCCACCCCGGCCATTCCATCCTCGAGCTTCACGCAGGAGCAGTCAGGAGAATACAGCCCGGGGAGGAAGCCTGCCGGGATTTCAAAGTTGCCGCCGGCCTCGGAGTTGTGGAAAAAACTGCCTCCAGGGGGGATGATTGTGGCATTGGCGCCCGTTGAAGCGACCATGCCGGCATCCGCGCCAATTATGGCGTTCCCGGTCTCAATCGTATCGTTTCCGATGATGAAGGCCGAAGGGGAAATGCCGACATGCCGGAACGCTTCAATGCAGCTTCCTCCGGCATCATCTCCATCCTTCAGACCCTCAGTGAACCATTCGCCTTTCCTGTAGGAAGTCCCGGCACCGAGTCCCGAAATTTTACCGGTAACACCGGTGATTCCGCCATTAGACGGGTCAAGAGGTTCACTCGCCAGTTTATTGGACCATATCAGTCCAATCCCTTTCACAGCCTTTCTCTTTATCTTCCGGCGGTCGAGACCTGTGACGACGACAGGGGCGAGCGCGCCGAACATCCGGTCAAGAGGATTCCCGGAAGCTGTTCCTTTGAGGTCGTTGTTGAGGATATCGTCAAGCAGAGTCCATTCTGAGATGCCCGAGGCGGCGGTTGTACGGACGGCGCACCGTATATGCGTACCGCCGACATCGATGATCAGAAGACTCGTATCCGGAACATCGGCGCCGGCTGCCATGGGAATAAAGCTTGGATCGCAGTCGATAGCAGGCGCCGTGGTGCAGCGGCCGGCCTCTCTCGCGATCTTCTGAGCAAACGGAAAAAGTTCCAGCAGATGTTCTTTCTTGAGAAGAGTGGGGATCCTGGGGGCCATAATAGAAGCTCCTCAGCATGCAAAAACCGCTTTTTCTTTACTACGGGGGAGGGTCAAAAACAAGGTGCCATGTGGTACATTCGGCGTGCTTTGACCAGTCACGAGAGGAGATGTGATGCAATATACATATGAACTTGTCGCTAAAACCATCGATCATTCGCTGCTCAATCCGACGATGACAACATCGGATTTCGAGAGAGGATGCGCTCTCGCGGTGGAGTATGATGTGGCAAGTGTCTGCATTCAGCCCCACTATCTGAAACGGTGCAGTGAAATCCTGAAGGGAAGCTCTGTCGTTCCGGGCACCACAATCGGGTTTCCTCACGGCGGGCACACCACGGAAAGCAAGCTCGCAGAGGTCGAGTTCGCACTCGCCGACGGCGGAAAAGAACTCGACATGGTTGTGAACATAAACCGGGTTTTGAGCGGCGACTGGAAGTTTGTAGAGGAGGAAATAAGGGCGATAAATGATGCGACCCATGCAGGAGGCGCAAAGCTCAAGGTGATTTTTGAGACGTGCCATCTGAACGATGCGCAGAAAATCGAGCTTTGCAGGATCTGCGGAGATGCCGGTGTCGACTGGGTAAAGACATCCACAGGGTACGGAACTTCGGGGGCAACGATTGAAGATCTGAAACTGATGCGGAAGCATTCGCCTGCAGACGTCCAGGTGAAGGCGGCAGGAGGTGTAAGAGAACTCGATATGCTGCTCAGTGTCATCGCAGCCGGGTGTACACGATGCGGCGCGTCACGGACCGGCGAAATGCTGGAAGAATTCAAAAAACGGGCGCAGGACGGAGTGCTCGTGTTCGAGCCGTGACTATGCTTCTGAGATGCGGGAAAGATTTCACGCAGGCGATTCGGCGCCGAGGTTCAGGACAATGCCCACAACTCCAAGCACGATGTTGGCGAGCCAGGCCGAAAGAAGGGGGGGATACATCTCAGCGCGGCCCATCGCCACGCTGAAAGAATGGACTGCGTAGTAAGTGAACGCGAGGATCATTCCGGCAAGAAAACTTCCCGCCATGCTGCCGCTTCTCGCGGGTCTCAGCGCGAACGGGAGAGACACAAGCAGCACGATGAAATTCACGAACGGGAAGGCGATTTTTTCATTCATGTCCGCAAGATAGGCCCTGACAGGAAGGCCGTTTTCCTGCTGCTGCCGGATGAATTTTCTGATTCGCGAGAGGTTCATTGTCTCTGTATCGGACGCAAAATCAAAGAGATCTTTCGGCTGCTTCGCAATGGGGAGCGCAAGCCGCGACTGCCTGGTAACCAGCGGATTGCTTCGGTCCTTGAAATCATACTCAGTGACTCCTTCCATGTTCCAGCCGAGCTCTTTATTCACCCACACGGTTTTCCCGGCGTCGGTCCGGTACCGGATTGAGAAGTCTTTCTCGTCGATCTTCAGCTGCGTCAGGCCGAAGAAAGACTTCGTGCGGGAGTCGAAAAGCGCAACGGAATAAAACTGTCCGCCCTCCCGCCACCAGAGATTCGAGCCGCTGTAGCCTCCCCGTTTGTCTTTCTGTTTTATGTCGATATTGTAAATCTCTCTCACCCGCTGCTGACTGAACGGCACGAGTGTTTCGTTGAGGGTGAAGGCAAACATGCTGATGATGGCGCCTGTGAGGAGCACGGGTTTCGCAAGCCAGAGCACGCGTATTCCCGCGGCGCGCATTGCTGTAATTTCCGAGTTCCTGGAAAGAATACCGAAGGTAAGGAGCATGGACACAAGACCTGCGACAGGAAGCATCAAGTTGAGCGTCATGGGTATCTTGAAGAGGAAGTACTGCAGCACGATTCCGACCGTAACGTCTTCCGACAGAATATTGTCGATACGGTCCATGAAGTCGAAGATGAGAAAAAGAAACACAAAGCCTGCGAGGCAGAGAAAGAAAGTTTTCAGGAACTGGATCAGAATGTAGCGGTGCAGGATTTTCATGCGGCTTCGGCGCTCCTTCTCCGGCGTTTGAAGAGCTTGAGAGGCAGGTCCATCACTCCTTCAGCCACGGACGTCCACTGCTCCGATGATACCTTGCGAGTGAAGTAAAGAGCGCACAGAAGGACGATAGCATTCGGAATCCAGAGCGCAAGAAGGGGATCGATGTCGCTGCTCTCCGACATGGCGATTCCGAGAGAGAGCACTCCGTAGTAGACAATGAAGACGGCGAGTCCAAGTACTGAAGAAAGTCCGATTCCCCAGGTTCTCTGGGTCCTTGGCGGGTGTATCCCGAGAGGCATTCCAAGAAATACCAGGAGAAACGAGGCTGCAGGGATTGAAAACCGGCGTCCGGACTCGATGTACAGCCGGCTGATTCTGCGCGCGACAGCCTGAAGATTCCTCAGTTTACCTCCGAATATGAAAACGAAGTCCGAATCATTTTTCGAGCTTTTCTGATACTGCTCGATCTTGTTTTTGAAGTCGGCGATAAGGTGATGAATTTCACCGATCGAGAGTTCCTGAGTTTTCTGCATCTTCTGACTGCTGTCCGCCGCAAGAAGATCTCCCGCATTCGCAATCAGACTGTTCGTGTCGAAACTGGTCACCACGTATTTTTCTTCGATGAGTTCGTGGTAGTCACCGTCATAAAGGTGGAACGTTATTGTCCTTGCTTCTTCGTCGGAGAGTATACGGCCTGTCTTTGCGATGATGAGCCGGCGGAAATTCTCGTCCCGTTTGTCGTCTATGAGGACGCTGCGAAGCAGGCCTGTTTCATGCTCGATCTCTTCAGCGTAAACGGTCAGGTTTCCAAGCTGGCTGAATACGCCTGAATCAAGGCCGGCAGTGCTTTTCGACCTTGCTATTTCGAAGAGCGTCCGGTTCAGGTGCTCGTATCCCCAGGGCCTGAGATAAATCGAAACGACAAGGCTCAGAACAAGAATCGAAAGCGCGAAGTATGCTACCGGCTTTATCAGCTGATAAAGGCTCACGCCGCTCGACCGCATTACTACCACTTCCGAATCGCCGGACAGTCTGGCGAACGCGAGCATTACCCCGAGGAGCGCCGCCATGGGAACGGCGATCTCGAGAAATGTGGGTATTATGGAGATGAAGACCTGAGCTATCTGAAGGAACCCCACACCCTTGTTGATAATAAGGGAGGTGAACCGGAGCATCTGGACGGTGAGGAGGACCGCGGTAAATGCGAAGAGGGCGATTCCGAAAAAAATCACCGACTCTTTCCATATATACCGGCTGAGAATTTTCACGGGGTGCGTTCCTGAAGACAGACCTGCGCGGTTCTGTAAACAGCAGATTGCCACGGCCTGCCGCGCCGTAGCAATAGCGCAGGCAGGTAGTCTGAGAGCGCCGCAACCACGGGGCTAAAAATACGGGTTCTTCCGGGAGCGGGCTTCTTCTTTGCGAAGCTTCTTCATCGATTCTTTGAGCTTCCGCTTGCGGCGCTCGCACGGTTTCTCGAAGTACCGTCGCGATTTGAGCTCCTTGAAGAGGCCTTCCTTGATGAGCTTCCTCTTCAGTATCTTCATCGCCTTTTCGATGTTGTGCTCAACGACCACTTCCATGGGGGATGGCCTCATTTTATCGCCGAAGCCGCCTGTCTGACCGAACTGTGGGGCAGGGGATCCTTCCTCGCGCTCCGATGGCTGGTTCGTCTCTGCGTTTTCCTTGTCGTCCAATTAAATCACCTCGATTTGTGTTTTATTGCCGCCGTCCGCTCACCCGGCGCTGCAGGCAGCATATCGCCCCTTCAAGGGGAACCCAAATTATGCTTATTTTTGGCTGTTTGTAAAGAAACGGCTGGTTTTACGCTGTCTTGAGGGTTATGACCGTTGCCTCGGCGGGGCAGTTCAAGCGGACTGGAATCTCGACCATGCCTATGCCCCGGCTTGTATAGACGGGGGTCCCATAAAAATCCACGAGGCCTTCGCCAAGCCGTATATCATTGATATTATAGGTTAAAGCTCCGACAAGGGGCAGGCGAATCTGGCCGCCGTGCGTATGGCCGCAAAGGGCAAGTCCGAATCGTTCGGGACCGCCCTGAAGAAGAGCAGAGACAAAATCCGGATTATGCGAAACAAGGATGCTTGTGGCATAGCTTCGGGCTTCAGGCAGTACCGGGATTCCTGCAAGGTAATCGGCGATTCCAAGTATTTCGAGTTCGGCGGCGCCCCGGCGTACGGCAAACCGCTGGTTTTCGAGAAGGCGGATATCGGTGCGTTTCGCAAAGGTGCGGGCGCATACATCAGGGCTGTTGCGTCTGTCATGATTGCCGAGTACTGCGGCAACACCGTCAGGCGGACGAAGGATTGAAAGGAGTTCAAGGAAGCGGCCAAAGACATACTCAGCCTGACAGAATCCCTTATTTCCGCAGTGATCAACTGAGTTGTTCACCGGGAACGTTTTCGAGAGAGGGGAGTCAGGTATTCCCTGGTAGTCCCCTCCGAGGATCAAAAGGTCCGTTTCTGCCCTGCCGACAATGTCGAAGGCTTCCGCTATCCAGTCTTCCTTGACGAAGGGGCCAAGATGGAAATCAGTGAGGAATCCGATTTTGTAGCCGTGGAACTCTTTCGGAAGATCCGGGATGAGAATTTCGCGCGTGACCGGTTCGATCGAATAGACAGCTTTTCCCGCGTTGAGCCCGGCGCCGAGCAACGCGGCGCCGCTGAGAGAAGAGAGCAGAAATTGTCGTCTTGAAATCGTCATGCGGCTTTTTTCTGCGACTTCCTCCTGAAATGCGCCTCCTTCGCCCGGTGACTTCTGACGGCATGAAGCCACCCGCCTTTTCTAATCCACTGATTGAGTTCCTTCGTTCGAGGATGTCTTTTCTCGAGCCGTTTGAACTCCGGACCGTGATATTTCATTTCGCCTTTCGACGCTCTTACCTGATCAGCGAGCACAGCGTGGCACATCTCATGATAAAGCAGCACCGGCAGCCACTGCTCGCACTCAGGTGTGCTCAGCTCTTTCGCGACGTTGATTCTGAGCAAAGTGGAATTGCATGAAGCAAGCGTTCTAAGCTGCCGGCGGGTGCTCCATCCGACTGTGTATTCGTTCAGCCCCGGAATGGACGGAAAATACTCCTCCTGCAGTTGACGCCACACTGCTTCAAGCCTCGAATCGCCGGGCCTGAGCGCCCGCCGGCGCTTCTTCGGCTCGAGTTCGACCGGCTCCGGGAATGCGGCGCCCCGGATCAGAGAGATTGCTTTGGAGAAGAGATCGAGCTGAAGAAACCGCATGAAAGAAATTGTAGCAGGTGATCCGGAAAACAAAAACCTCCCGGATTTTCAGTAGTCTGGCACGGCGGGAGAAAGCCGCGACGAAAACGGGAGCTGATGCATCTAATTTTCCAGCAGCGCGATTCTTTATGGCAGGAGACAATACCGTGGATCAGAACAAGGCTCTTAACTCCCTTCTCGAATGTGCAGACTTGATAGCAATGCTCGATGATCTTATGGCTTCGAAAAATGGCAGCTCCGCAGCGAGCGTGTCGGGTGTGCGAATCACTCTCAGAAACATCAGGGAGCATATTCTTGCCGGGCATGATTCGCTCGCGCAGATTTTGATTTCGAAGAAGGCGCCTGAAACTGCCGCCGCAGCTCAGAGCAATGGAATAACTTCTGTTCAATCAGTAGTTCAACAGGCGCAGAATCCAGCGTTTCAGAGAAAAGACCTCAGAGCCACAATCGAGAAAGTTCTCGACAATTCCTGATTACAGAAGATCGTCGTCCCACGTGGTGCGCGTGTTTCCTTCTTTCTTCTGCTGACCAGCCGGCGGTTTGTCTTTCTGCTCTTCACCGTTCGACACGCTTTTTTCGAGTTTGTTCCGGAGCTTGTTCAGAATCTCCTTTTCCTTTTTCTCGAAAAAATCCTCCTCTTGAGCTTTTTGTTTTTTCTTCCACACGTCTTTCATCGCTCCTTGCCCTTATTACCAGTAAATCATGTCGCAGGGTGCTTTCATAGTGGATAGAACATCGATTCGGAGGCGTTCGAAGGGCAGAAAAAGGGGTCATTTGACATTGTTACGGCTTTTACTCTATTAATTGGAATCTCGGTTTTGCGGGTGTAGCTCCATCCTTCGCCCTTGCTTCGCAAGGTGCTTCGGATGGCGAGCAGTGCCGTCATAGAAAATTTCAGGTGCGGGTGTAGCTCAGCTGGCTAGAGCGCTACCTTGCCAAGGTAGATGTCGAGAGTTCGAATCTCTTCACCCGCTTTTTTTCCCGCTCGGCGCTCGTGCCCAGGGGCTGCCGCCCCTCGCTTCGCTTCACCC